>NZ_BOOU01000024.1 GCF_016863395.1 Sphaerisporangium rufum
TAAGCCTGAGGGACGAAGGCTTGCGAGCGACGCTCGAAGAACGCCGGCTGAAGGCGCCAGAACGCAGCGCGAGCGGAGCGAGTGCCAGGGAACTCGCCGAGGTCTTCCGCCGGGAGTACGGCCGGGCGGTCGCCGCGCTGGTGCGCCGGTTCGGTGATATCGACCTGGCCGAAGAGTGCATCCAGGA
This sequence comes from Sphaerisporangium rufum, assembly GCF_016863395.1. Classification (GTDB taxonomy): domain Bacteria; phylum Actinomycetota; class Actinomycetes; order Streptosporangiales; family Streptosporangiaceae; genus Sphaerisporangium; species Sphaerisporangium rufum. The sequence goes on from NZ_BOOU01000024.1 coordinate 188, forward strand.
GGCGTTCTTGGAGGCGGTGCGGCTGTGGCCGGTCACCGGCCCGCCGCCCAGCCCGGCGGGCTGGATCATCACGACCGCTCGTAACCGGGCGATCGACCGGCTGCGCCGCGAGGCGTCCCGCGCGGACCGGCAGGCCGAGGCGGTCCGGCTGCACGGCGGCGACGACCCGATCGAGGAGGGGGCCGTGCCCGACGACCGACTGCGATTGATCTTCACCTGCTGCCACCCGGCGCTGGCCGTGCCGGCCCAGGTCGCGCTGACGTTGCGGCTGATCGGCGGGCTCACCACGACGGAGATCGCGCGCGCGTTCCTGGTGCCCGAGACGACGATGGCCCAGCGGCTGGTCCGCGCCAAGGCCAAGATCCGCGCGGCCGGCATCCCGTACCGGGTGCCCCGGGAGGCCGACCTGCCCGGCCGCCTCCGGCCGGTGCTGGCGGTGCTGCTGCTGATCTTCAACGAGGGTTACGCGGCCGGCTCGGGTGACCGGCTGGTCCGCGACGAGTTGTGCGCCGAGGCCGTCCGGCTGGCCCGGCTGCTGGCCGAGCTGATGCCGGACGAGCCGGAGGTGCTCGGCCTGCTGGCGCTGATGCTGCTGCTGCGCTCCCGCCAGGACGCCCGGACCGGTCCGGGCGGCAGCCTGGTGCCGCTGGCCGACCAGGACCGGCGCCGCTGGGACCGGGAGCTGATCGCCGAGGGGCAGGACCTGGTCCGCCGCTGCCTGCGGCGGGATCGCCCCGGCCCGTACCAGATCCAGGCGGCGATCAACGCGGTGCACGCGGACGCGGCCGACGCCGGGGCCACCGACTGGGCCCAGATCGTGGCACTGTACGACCGGCAGATGGCCGTGGCCCCCGGCCCGGTGGTGGCGCTGAACCGGGCGGTGGCGGTGGCGGAGGTGGCCGGGCCGGCCGCCGCGCTCGACCTGGTGGACGGCCTGGACCTGCCCGGCTACCACATCATGCACGCGGTGCGGGCCGACCTGCTGCGCCGGCTGGGCCGGACCGCCGAGGCCGCGGCGGCCTTCACCGCGGCGATCGAGCGCACCGGGAACGAGGTCGAACGGGAATTCCTGCGCGCGCGCCGGGCGGGGCTGGCGCGGGGCGAGGTGTGACGCAACTCGCCGCTCGCCGGTGAATATCCGCTGGTCGCCAGGAAACTAAGCAAACCATGACACGTGGCATCAAACTACGCTCCCGCCCGGTGGGCTGGCCGGACGCCGGCGTTTTCGAGCTCGCCGAGCTGCCGGTCACCCCGCTCGACGCAGGCCAGGTCCGGGTACGGAACCTGTTCATGTCCGTCGATCCGTACATGCGCGGCCGGATGAACGAGGGTAAGTCGTACGTGCCGCCGTTCCAGGTGGGCGAGCTGCTGGACGGCGGCGCCGTCGGCGAGGTGGTGGAGAGCCGCGCGGACGGCCTGCCGGTCGGCGAGCTGGTGCTGCACGACCGGGGCTGGCGGGAGGAGGCCGTGGTGGACGCCGCGCGGGCACGCGCCGTCCGGCCGCCCGAGGGGATCTCGCCGTCCGCCTATCTCGGCGTGCTCGGCATGCCCGGGCTGACGGCCTATGTCGGGCTGCTCGACGTGGCCGGCTTCCAGGAGGGCGACGCGGTGTTCGTGTCCGGCGCCGCGGGGGCGGTCGGGAGCCTGGTGGGCCAGATCGCCCGGCTGCGCGGCGCCTCCCGGGTCGTGGGCAGCGCGGGCTCTGAAGAGAAGGTCCGCTACCTCACCGAGCAGCTCGGGTTCGACGCGGCGTTCAACTACAAGACGGACCGTCCGCTGACCGAGCAGCTGCGGTCTGCCGCGCCCGATGGCATCGACGTCTACTTCGACAACGTGGGCGGAGATCACCTGGCCGCCGCGATCGACTGCCTCCACGACCACGGCCGGGCCGCGCTGTGCGGGGCCATCTCCGGTTACAACGAGACCGAGCAGCCGCCCGGCCCGGGCAACCTCTTCAAGATCGTCACCAAGCGGCTGACGTTGCGGGGTTTCATCGTGGGCGACCACGCCGCACGGATGCCCGACATGATCAACGAGATGGGCGACTGGCTGCGGACCGGCGCCATCCGGTTCGACGAGACCGTGGTCGAGGGCATCGAGAACGCGCCGGAGGCGTTCCTCGGCATGCTCCGCGGCGAGAACCGCGGGAAGATGATCGTCAAGCTGGCGTAGTGGCATATCCGGCTGATCCTCGGGAAAGGTGCATACCAGGAGGTGTGAGGCAATGAACCAGGATCAGCTGGAGTTGCTGCCGGCCGATGAGCTGCACGACCGCGCGGTACGCTACGCGGTCACGCACGGTGACTTCGGCTTCCTGTGGAGGCTGCTCAAGGCCATCCCCGCCGCCGAGGCGGCCGGCGGCCACGGGCAGGAGGCCGCCAACGACCTCACCCGGGTCTCGGCGCTGCTCAGTGACGCGATCGCCTCGGGCGAAGGCGAACTCGGCGAGGCGCTGCGCCCCATGTACATCGCCTACCTTGCCGAGCACCCGGACGCCTGACCGGGCCGCGGGCCGTTCTACGCTCGATGAATGGCATCGGTGAACGTGGAACGTACGGACGACGGCTTCGTGGCGCGCAACGCCCGCGGAGCCGAGGTGAAGATGGGCAGCGGTGACGAGCAGGGCGCATTCACCCCGGTGGAGCTGCTGCTCGCCGCGGTCGGCGGCTGCAACATCGTCACCGTGGAGCCGCTGACCGCCCAGCGCGGTCACCGGCTGGTGCGGCTGGCGATGACCGTGGCCGCCGAGAAGGTCGAGCCCACCCTGCTCGGCCCGGTCACGGTGACCTACGAGGTGGAGCTCCCGGAAGGCGACCCCAAGGCGGACGAGGTCTTCCGGGCCGTGGCCCACCGGGTCCACGAGCGGCACTGCACCGTCAGCCGCTCGCTGGAGAAGGGCACACAGGTGATCGTCGAACTACCGGATTAGCGGCGGCCCCGGAGCGCCGTCGCGGTATCTGGTCATCCCGCAGGCTTAGACCGAATCTATACCGTGCGATGACGAGTACCTCAGGACCCGGTATGTAGTGTTAAGGCAGGTCAAGAGGGATGCGACCGCGCCCGCGAGGGCGACGCACAAGCTTTTCACCAGAAGGACGCGGTGGGGGAACGCGTCCGATCAACGGGACCCGCACCGGTGTTTTTGGGGGAAGACATCGGCGCAGGACCGTTATCGCGGGGCCGGGCAGGCGGGGGACTGCCCGGCCCCGCTGTGTTTGCCGGCGCGCGCTTCGCGCGCGCTGCGTTCGGGCGCCTTCAGCCGGCGTTCTTCGAGCGTCGCTCGCAAGCCTTCGTTCCTCAGGCTTACTCCCTCCTCCTCACAACACCGGCGCGCCCGAACGCCGGGGTGGGGCAGCGGCGGGGTCAGTGCGAGCTCCACGGGGGTGGGAAGCGGCGGGGTCGTCGCCGGCTCTGTGGGGTGGGTGTTGGGGTGATCTTTTGGACTCGCGAGGGGTGGGGTCCCGATTGGGGTGATCTTGGGCTCTGGGGCGCGGGCGAGCGGGGTGGTGGTCTCTCGGGGGGTGGGGTGGTGGCCGGATGGGGCAGGTTGTGGGAGATCGGCGATACGTTGGGTAACTTTGTTAACGCGCAGAGTATTGCCGGGGGAGGGGTCGGGGTGCGTTTTACTGATCGTTCGAAGGGGCGGGTAAAGGGACGGCAAACCTCTTGAGTCACCAGAGGCTCGCCTTGTCACACTGGCGCGCTGATCGCTGGCCCATTTTCAGCGAGAATGGCGCTATTTAAGGGGTTTTGGGGTGAAAGGTAGATTTTCTAGCTGGTTGTAGACGTTCGGTTGGCTTTGTCATCACTTGGTGGGTATGTTGCTGGGACCGGGTGGTGACCTGGTCTTCAGCCGGAAGGCCGCCAGCCGGTCGTCGAGTCCCAGGGCCGTATCGGTCCAGGAGCCGGGGACCCAATCTCATTGGGGTGAATCCGCGCCAGCGGTAGGGCGAACTCCACGCCCGAACCCGTCAGCTAACCCGGTAGACGTCCATGGAGAGGAGACCACGAGTGGAGCACCCCACCCCGCCCTGTGCGTCCCCCGGGCGACCATAAGTCCCGGCTCTCGCCGCAGGTAGCGGCGGACGGCGCGGCCTTGATCGCCGCGTGACCCGCGGCCCGCGCCCGACCCACCACGTGGCGGCATGCCACGACCGTAGCGACATCCCCTGACAGCGCCGTGCCCTTGACGCCTTCCCTGTTTTCGCGTCCGGCGGCCCCTGACGAGCGCACCGTCCCGTACCGAGGTTTCTTCGACATTCCGTCGATCCCCCGGAGCGCGGACCGCCCTGTCTCCTGATGAAGGACCTACCCCCATGCCGTTCTTCTCCAACACCCCCAAGTGCTGGCTGGCCTCGGGTGTGGCCTGTACCGCCATCATCGGCACCACCGCCTTCGCCGCCACCGACCTGACCTCGCAGGACGATGAGACCGCCGCGGTCGCCGTGGACGAGACGTCCGCCGCCGCGGACGAGACGCGCGACGACGCCGCCCCCCCGGCGGCCGCCGCCGAGAGCACCGAGGACGACCGGAGCGCCGAGCGCGACGAGCGCGCGGACGCCGAGGAGGACGAGGCCGACAAGGCTGATAAGGCTGATAAGGCTGATAAGGCCCCGGCCACCAAGCGGGTCATGCTCAAGGGGTCGACCACGGCCTCCTACTTCTGGGACGACTCCTCCGGCCGGATGGGCGACACCGGCCTGCCCGCCAGCGGCAAGCCCATGCAGAAGGGCATGTTCGCCAGCCCCAGCTGGCCGCTCGGCACCGAGGGCTACGTCGTCTACAACGGTAAGAAGGCCCCGTTCTTCATTGGCGACCGCGGGCCGGGCATCCCGTCCGAGCGCGGCATCATGCTGGACATCGACGGCAAGACCTTCGCCGAGCTGACCGGGGGAAGGTTCAACGACAGCAACCTCACGGTCACCGGGTTCGGCTCCGGCCACATCAAGGTGGACTACGTGATCACCAAGTGGGGTAAGGGCCCGGGCCGCAAGAACCGCCCGGTGCCGTTCTCCAACGGTGCCTGGCGGGTCTTCGACTCGAGCCCGGCCAAACCGACGACGGTGCTCGCCGAGGCGCACGACTGACCGCGTCCGCCCTCCCCGGGGAGAGCGCGTCTCCCCGTCCCCGCCCGGATCGCCCATGCTCCCGCCGATCCGGGTCTCGTCGTTCATGCGGTTCCACCGGCGCCGCCGGCCCTCCCGGCCGATGTGCGTGCCGCGTCCGGGGCTGCTAGAGTCGCCATAGCCAAGCGCCGCTAGCTCAGTTGGTTAGAGCAGCTGACTCTTAATCAGCGGGTCCGGGGTTCGAGTCCCTGGCGGCGCACAGCGAGAAACCCCAGCTCAAGCGTTTGAGCTGGGGTTTCTTTGTTTGACGTCTAGCCATGTACGTCCATCTGAGGGCTTGCCGAGCTCCGTCGGTCACGTCCAGCGGAGTGGTGTATGAGTTGATCTCCGCGTGATCCTGTTTCTGCAGGTTAAGCGGTGAGTGTCTGGGGGGTCGGGTTTGGTTGTGGTGTGTCGCTGGAAATGACGCGGAGTCGGGTCTTGGCCAGGATGTCGGGGCCCATGTAGCGGCGGGCTTCGGTCCATTCGTCGGTCTGTTCGGCCAGGACCGCGCCGATGAGGCGGATGATCGCCGGGCGGTCGGGGAAGATGCCGACCACGTCGGTGCGGCGGCGGATCTCCTTGTTCAGTCGTTCCTGGGGGTTGTTGGACCAGATCTGTTTCCAGATCTCGCGGGGGAAGGCGGCGAAGGCGAGCAGGTCGTCGGCGGCGGCGTCCAGATGGTCGCAGGCGGCGGGGTATTTCGCCGACAGCGCGTCGATGACCCAGGCGTGCTGGGTGCGCACCTGCTCGGCGGTGGGCTGGTCGAAGATGGTGCGCACCAGGGTGGCCACCCAGGGCTGGGCGGATTTGGGGACGACGGTGAGCAGATTGCGCAGGTAGTGGGTGCGACACCGCTGCCAGCACGCCCCGGGCAGGGCGGCGGCCACCGCGCCGACCAGCCCGGTGTGGGCGTCGGAGATGACCAACTGGACGCCCGACAGGCCGCGGGCGACCAGGCCGCGCAGGAAGGTCAGCCATCCGGCACCGTCCTCGGCCGAGCTGACTTCAAGGCCGAGGATCTCCCGGCGGCCGTCGGCGTTGACCGCGGTGGCCACCAGCACGTGCACGTTGATGGTCCGCCCGCCCTCGCGGACCTTCTGGGTGAGGGCGTCCAGCCACAGGAAGGTGTAGGGGCCGGCGTCCAAGGCGCGGGTGCGGAAGGCCTCCACCTGCTCGTCCAGCACGCCGGCCATCTGCGAGACCTGGCTTTTGGAGATGTGCTTGATGCCCAGCTGCTCCACCAGTTTGTCCACCCGCCGGGTCGACACTCCCAGCAGGTAGCTGGTGGCCACCACGCTGATCAGCGCCTGCTCGGCCCGGCGGCGCCGCTCCAGCAGCCAGTCGGGGAAGTAGGACCCCTGCCGCAGCTTGGGGATCGCCAGCTCCACCGTCCCTGCGCGGGTGTCCCACTCACGGGTCCGGTACCCGTTGCGCCGGTTGGTCCGCTCGCTGCTGCGGGTGCCGTACCCGGCGCCGCACAGCCCGTCGGCGTCGGCCGACATCAACGTCTCGGCCATGGTCTTCACCATGGATCGCAACAGATCCGGGTCGCCCTGCTCGATCTGCTTCGCCAGCCAGTCCGCAGCGTCCACACTGTCGTTGACGGCCATCCTGTCCTCCTTCGCTCTTGATCATGCACTCGAAGGATCACGCGATGGCCGTTCTCATTTCACGACGCCACGCTGACTACCAGCGGAAACTCGTACACCACCTCCGTGGACGCAACCGCTCCGTCGCGCTCGTGGGTGTGCTCGCACGTAGCCGCGCCCATCGGTGATGACGCATCGTGAGTGTATGGCAACGATTCGGAGTCACCTGTTGTGGAACGGGGTGACGGGTACATCTTCTCGTGAAAGGGTGCAGGGCATGTTGACGATCAATCAGCCAGCCGTGACCGGCGTCGGCTATGAGGGATACGACCTCGACGGCTTCGTGTGTCATCTACGCCGTGAGGGCATCACCTTGCTGATTGACGTGCGCTTGAACCCGATCTCGCGTAAGCGGGGATTCAGCAAGACGGCCTTGGCGACGGCGCTGGCCGAGGCGGGTATCGGCTACGAGCACATGCGTGAACTGGGTAACCCGAAGTGGAACCGCGCCGGATTCGGTGGCAGCCCGGCCGAACTGGGCGCTGCACGCGGGATCTACGCCGGGTTTCTCGACGGCGATGAGGCCCGGGACTGTGTGGAGCGGATCATCGCTGCTGGTCGGGAGGGGAAGGTGGCGGTGATGTGCTTCGAGGCTGACGAACACCGCTGCCACCGCGACCTGGTGTTGGAGGCTGTCCGCGAGCGGTTCAGCTTCGCGATCTCGGCGTAGGCCGCCGGGGGTAGACGACGCCTAGCACGAGGAAGCTTCTGGGGTGGGCCTGCTGGTTGCCCACGTAGAAGATGGTGTCGCGGTCTGGGGCGCACATCAGGTCCCAGAACTTGTCGCGAATCGCTTCGACGACGCCGGCGTCCTCGCGATCGTGGACGCTGCGCTGGAGGCCGACGAGTTCCCAGTCGATGATGCCCTGGCGGTGTCCTTTGCAGGCTGGGCTGTGGCAGCGGTAGCGGTACCAGGCCTTGAAGCGTGGAGCCTGCAGGGTTGATCGCGGGCCGGAGTCCCATAGGGCGCATTGGTTCACATAGAGATTGATCTTCGCCTGTTCGTCCGGAGTCCAGCCTGGGTGGGGTTCGATGTCCAGGCCAAGGACTTCCTGCGGGCGGACGGCCGCCAGGGATCGGGCTCCGGCGTATTCGCGTACGTCGTTGAGCAGGTCGCACATCGATTCTTCGACGTAGTCGTCGAGGTACGGCATGCGTTTGTCCCAGGTCTTGAGGTGTCTGACGACCTCGAAGCGGTCCGCGCCTGGCCGCCAGCTCTCGACTCGTGGGTCGCGCTCGTTGGGTTGGGCTTCCAGGGTGACGATGTCGTACTTCTTGAACTTGCTGTCGCCTTCGAGCTCGCGGTGGTTGATGGGGTAGAGGCGGATCCAACCGGGATTGTTGATGTCCAGGCTGAGTCCGGCGACGCAGACGGTTTCGCCGTAGGTGGCGGACGGGTTGGGCGCTGCCTTGACGGTGATCAATACCCTCATCTGCTGTGGACGAGACCCGCGAGGCTTGGATTGGAGCGTTCCGAGATCAGGGCCGAACAACGAGTGCTGTGTCATCCAGGGTCCTTCGTCCTGACTAGCGAGTGTGCCCCCTCTTGCACGGTAGCTTGACGAGATTCTGACGTCTTCTCGTTGATCGAAGTTGTCCGCTCATGGTCACCCCGGCACGCTGGGGTGGTGCCGCACCTGCGTGCGGCGGAAACGCCGAGCAGCCGATCGGCTGGCCCGATCATGGGCATTACCCCGCTGTTGAGCGCCGCGCTCAGCGCGGTGTCGGCGACGTCCGGATGGTAGGGCCGGCGGATGTGTGGGCCCCGCCCACTCCTACGGGGCCCACACATCCGTGAGGGTCAGCCGTTGGTGACGGTGAAGCCCTGCTCGTTGCCGAAGGCGGTGATGCGGTCCTGCCAGGTCTTCAGGCCGGCGGCCAGGTCGCCGCCGTCGATGGCCTGCCCGACGGTGTCCTTGAAGATGCTGTTGGCGTAGACCTGGAAGGGCAGGTACTGCCAGTCGGTCCGGACGGCGCTGGACGCGGCGCTCAGCACCTCGTTGGCCTGCTGCCCGTCGAAGTAGTCGAACGCGGTGCCCCGCCAGGCCTGGTCGTCGAGCAGCGTCCTGGTGGCCGGGAACAGCCCGACCTCGGTGTTCAGCGACCGGACGGCCTCGGGGTCGGAGTTCAGCCACTCGGCGAAGGCCACCGCGGCCGGGATGTTCTTGCTCTGGGTGGTGACCGCGACCGAGGAGCCGCCGTTCTCGGAGTTGGCCGGGGCGGCCGCGTCGTACTGCGGCATGGGGGCCACCGCCCACTTGCCCTTGGACTTGGGGATGGAGGACGTCAGCGGGGACGGGGCCCAGGCCCCGGCCAGCCAGGTGGCGTACTTGCCGGACTCCATGCTCTTCCACCACTCGTCGGTCCAGCCGGGCTGCACGTCGACGAGCTTCTCGGTGAGCAGGGGGGTCCAGGTGTCCACCCAGCGCTTGACGCCCGGGTCGGTGGCGAGGGTGACGCTGACGTCGGTGGCGCCGGTCGACTTGAACGGTACGCCGCCCGCCTGCCAGATCATGCTGTCGACGCCGCCGGCGTCCCCGGGGTCGATCGAGGCCATGAACGTGTCCGGCTCGGCCTTCTTGACCTTCCGGGCGGTCTCCACGAACTCGGCCCAGGTCGCCGGCGGCTTCAGGTCGAGCTTGTCGAAGATGTCCTTGCGGTAGAACATCGCCATGGGGCCGGTGTCCTGCGGGATGCCGAAGACGCCGCCGTTGATGGAGACCTGGCCCCACGCCGACGGGCTGAACCGGTCCTTCACCTTGTCGGCGCCGTGCTCGGCGAGGTTCACCACCTGCTTGGACAGCGCGAACTGCGGGAGGGCGAAGTACTCGATCTGCGCGACGTCCGGCGCGCCGGTGCCGGCCTTCATAACGGTCTGCAGCTTGGTGTACTGGTCGGCGGACTGGCCGGCGTTGACCACCTTGACCTTGATGTTGGGGTACTTCTGCTGGAACTTGTCGACGGTCTTCTCGATGCCGGCCACCCAGGTCCAGAAGGTCAGCTCGGCGGGCTTGCTCAGCGCGTCCTGCGCGGCGGCCGAGGCGCCGGGGGCGGCGGCGCCCGACCCGGTGCCGTCCGTGGCGCCGTCGCCGCCGCCACCGCACGCGGCGAGTGCGAGCGACAGGGCTGCGGCGACGCCGGCGGTCAGCGCGCCGCGCCGGGTGGCGATCGTCTTCATGGCGTTTCCTTCTTCATTGGAGGACTACTGCTTGACGCTTCCGGTGGCGAGCCCCGACTGCCAGAACCGCTGGAGCAGCAGGAACGCGATGATCAGCGGCACGATGGAGAGCAGGCTGCCGGTCAGGATGATCGAGTAGGTGGCCTCGCCGAGACCGGCGGAGCCGCTGTTGGCCTGGGCGTTCCACTGGGCGAGCCCGACGGTCAGCGGGAACCACTCGGGGGTGTTCAGCACGATCAGCGGCAGGAAGTAGTTGTTCCACGTCGCGACCAGCGAGAACAGCAGGACGGTGACGAAGCCGGGGGCCAGCAGGCGCAGCGCGATGGTGCGCAGGATGCGCAGCTCGCCGGCCCCGTCGATGCGGGCCGATTCGAGGATCGAGTCGGGCACCGCGTCGGCCGCGTACACCCGCATCAGGTAGAGCCCGAACGGGCTGACCAGCGACGGGATGAGCACCGCCCAGGGCGAGTCGACGATGCCGATCCGGCTGAACAGCAGGTAGGTCGGTACGGCGAGGGCGGTGCCGGGGATGGAGATGGCCCCGATCACCAGCGCGAACAGCAGCCTGCGGCCCGGGAACCGGTACTTCGCCAGAGCGTAGCCGCCCAGGGTCGCCAGGACGGCCGCGCCGCCCGCGCCGACCACCGAGTAGAGCACGGTGTTGCCGAACCAGCGCAGGAAGATGCCGTCGCCGTAGCGGAACGTGGCACCGATGTTGGTGAACAGCTGCCAGTCGTCGCCGAACCACAGCCCGAACGTCGAGAACAGGTCCCCGTCGCTCTTGCCGGCGTTCATCAGCAGCCACAGCAGCGGCAGCACGGTGTAACCGAACATCAGCAGCATGGCCACGGTGAGCGCGGGGCTCCTGGCGCCCCGCCGGCGGCTCCGCGCCGGCCTGGTCGCGGTGTGGCGCCCGGTCGCGGCCGGGGTCTCGGTGGCGGCGGTCACAGCGCGCGCTCCCTTCTCGCGGTGGCGAGCTGGACCGTGTACGCCACCACGACGGTGACCAGGCCGAGGACCACGGCGATCGCGGCCGAGTAGTTGATCTGCTGGCCGTTGAACGCCAGGTTGTAGGCGTACATGTTGGGCGTGTAACCGGTGGTGACGACGGCGGGGGCGAGCTTCTGCAGGATGTTCGGCTCGTTGAACAGCTGGAAGCTGCCGATGATCGAGAAGATCGTCGCCACCAGCAGGGCCGGGCGCAGGGCGGGGAGCTTGATGCTCCAGGCGATCCGGACGGCGCCGGCGCCGTCCACCTCGGCGGCCTCGTAGAGCTCTCCGGGGACGGCCCGCAGCGCCGCGTACAGCAGGATCATGTTGTAGCCGACGAACTCCCAGGTGACCATGTTGCCGATCGCGGCGAGCATCCACGAGCGGGACATCAGGTCGGGAAGATCGAGGCCGAGGGCTCGGCCGATCTGCCCGGTCAGGCCGAACTGGTCGCCGTACATGTATCCCCACATCAGCGCGGCCACGACCGCGGGGACCGCGTACGGCATGAAGATCGTGATGCGGAACAGCCGGGGCCAGCGGAGCCGGCCGCTGTCGATCGCCAGGGCGCAGAACAGCGCGAGTCCCAGCATGATCGGCACCTGGACGGCGAGGAAGAGCGCGACGCGCAGCAGGCCGGTGCCGAACACCGCGTCACCGATGGCCCGCGCGTAGTTGGCCAGGCCGACGAAGACCGTGCCGCCGATCATGCGGTCCTGGAAGAGGCTGAGGTAGACGGCGTACGCCAGCGGCGCGACGATCGCGACCAGGAAGACCACCAGGAACGGCAGGAAGAAGGCGTACCCGGCCAGGTGCTGGCGGAGCAGCACGTGACCGGTGCCGGGCCGCGCGCTCGGCGCCGTCACCCCGCGCTCCGGGCCGGTGATGTTCGCGTTGCCATGAGGAGTGGCACAGAACTCTCCTTGTCGGGCGTCGCGGCCGGCCGCCGACGCCGCCACCTCGGCCGTCGCCTGCCGGGTGGGGAGGATGGTCGCCATGACGCTCGGGGCCGTGTTCACGTGAACATGAGGGAAGGTGTCCAGTAGTTTGTCCCGGCCACCAGAGCGTGTCAATGGTTCCCTCGAACGTAACAACCGTGCCGTTTCAGGCCATGACTGCCAGCCGGAGCGGATCCGGCTCGTCCTGTTGACGGATCCTTGTGTTTACGTAAACATCAGGGCAGCAGCCCGCCCGGACAGCGGGCCCGCCCACGACGGGCGGGCCTTCTGGGCGGCCATCGGACGACGGGTGGTGGCGGTGGACGGGGCGACCCAGCAGACGCGGAGCACGGCCGGGCGGCGGCCGCCGCGCAGGCCTTCCATGGCGGACGTCGCGGCGATGGCCGGGGTGTCCAGCCAGACCGTCTCCCGGGTGGCCAACAACCGCAGCAACGTCGAGGCGGAGACCCGCCGGCGCGTGCTGTCGGCCATGCGCGTCCTCGGCTACCGGCCCAACACCGCCGCCCGCGCGCTGGTCACCGGCCAGTTCCGCACCCTCGGCCTGATCAGTTTCGGGTTCAGCCGCTTCGGCAACGCCCGTACGGTCGACGCGGTCATCAAGGTCGCGCAGCGCGCCGGTTACACCGTCAACATGATCTCCATCGAGTCGCAGACCGAGCGGGCGGTCCACGACGCGTTCGACCAGCTCAGGCTGCAGGCCGTGGACGGGATCGTGCTGGTCGAGGCGCAGACCCTGGACACCCCGGCGCTCCGCCTGCCGCCCGGCGTCCCGGTGGTGATGGCCGACGGCGACGTCAGCCACCGCCATCCCACGGTCGACACCGACCAGGCGCTCGGTGCCCGGCTGGTCACCCGCCACCTGCTCGAACTCGGCCACCGGACGGTCTGGCACGTGGCCGGCCCCGAGGACTCCTACGCGGCGCGGCGGCGCACCGCGTCCTGGCACGACACGCTCAAAGAGGCCGGCGCGCCGGTGCCCCCGGTGCTGTTCGGTGACTGGAGCGCCGCCAGCGGGTACGAGGCCGGCCGGCACCTGCTCAACCGGCCCGAGGTGACCGCGGTGTTCGCCGGGAACGACCAGATGGCCCTTGGGGTGATGCGCGCCCTGACCGAGGCCGGCCGGCACATACCGGGCGAGATCAGCATCGCCGGCTTCGACGACATCGACGAGTCCGGCTTCTTCTCCCCGCCGCTCACCACGGTCCGCCAGGACTTCGACGTGCTGGCCGAGCAGATCGTCTCGCTGATGCTCGGCCAGATCGAGACGGGCGAGGCCCCGTCCGCGACCGCCTTCGTCGCCCCCCGGCTGATCGTCCGGGCCAGCACCGGGGCGCCGCCGCCCGCCGGCCGCCGCTGAGCCGGCCGGTGTGAACGCCCGGCACGCCGTGCCACCCGGCCGGCCCCAACGCACCGCGATCCACCCGAAGGGAGGAGCGGCCCGCTCCGGCACGCCGGGGCGGACCGCGCCGACGATGAACGCCGACCCCCGTGACCGCATTCGCCGTTCCCGCCCCCCGCGGCCGGCCGAGTCCCCGCGGGACCGGCTGTGGCGCCGGCTCGGCGGCATCGCCTTCGGCGGCGACTACAACCCCGAGCAGTGGCCGGCCGAGACCCGGGCCGAGGACATGCGCCTGATGACCGAGGCCGGGGTCAACCTGGTCACCGTCGGCGTCTTCGCCTGGGCCCGGGTGGAACCGGCGCGCGGGGCGTACGACTTCTCGTTCTTCGACCAGGTCATGGACGACCTGCACGCCCACAGGATCACCGCCGACCTCGCCACCATGACCGCCTCGCCGCCGCCGTGGCTGGTGCACGAGCACCCGGAGATCCTGCCGGTCACCGCGGAGGGCACCGTGCTCGGCCCCGGCGCGCGCCAGCACTTCTGCCCCTCCGGCCCGGTCTACCGCGAGCGGGCCGCGATGCTGGTCGAGCGGCTGGCCGAGCACTACCGCGACCATCCCGCCCTCGGCATGTGGCATGTCGGCAACGAGTACGGCTGCCACGTCGCGGCCTGTTACTGCGAGGTGTCGGCGGCGGACTTCCGGCGCTGGCTGCGGGCGCGGTACGACGATGACATCGAGCTGCTCAACGACGCCTGGTCGACCGACTTCTGGTCGCAGCGCTACGCGACGTTCGACCACGTCCTGCCGCCCCGGGCGGCTCCGGCGTTCCCCAACCCGGCCCAGCGACTGGACCACCTGCGCTTCAGCGACGACGCGCTGCGCGAGTGCTTCACCGTCGAAGCGGACATCCTGCGGCGGATCACTCCCGGCGTGCCGGTCACTACGAACTTCCTGAGCGGGCTGAAGTCGGTGGACGTCTTCGGCTGGGCGCCGGAGATGGACGTCGTCGCCGTCGACTCCTACCCCGACCCCCAGCAGGCGCGCCCGCACCTGTGGCCCGGGCTGACGTACGACACGATGCGCGGCGCCGGCGGCGGGGCGCCGTGGATCCTGATGGAGCAGGCGCCGAGCGCGGTGAACTGGCGGGCCAAGAACGCCGTGAAGCGGCCCGGGCAGATGCGGCTGTGGAGCTGGCAGGCCGTCGCGCACGGCGCCGACGCGGTCATGTTCTTCCAGTGGCGGCAGTCCCGCGGCGGCGCCGAGAAGTACCACTCGGGGATGGTGCCGCACGCCGGCCCGGACAGCAGGGTCTTCCGCGAGATCGTCGAGCTCGGCCGCGAGCTGGCCGCGGTGCCGGATCTGGCCGGCACCCGGGTCCGCAACCAGGTCGCGATGCTGCTCGACTGGCACAGCTGGTGGGCGCTGGAGCTGGACTCCCACCCCTCCGACGGCGTGCGACAGCTGGACCGCATGATCGACCACTACGCGCCGCTGGCCGACCTCGGGGCCGGCGTCGATGTGCTGCCGCCGTGGGCCGACCTGTCGGAGTACGCGCTGGTCGTGGTGCCCAGCCTGTACCTGCTCTCCGCCGCCGACGCCCGGCGGCTGGACGGCTACGTCGCCGGGGGCGGGGCGCTGGTGGTCTCGTTCTTCAGCGGCATCGTGGACGAGTACGACCGTGTCCACCTGGGCGGGTATCCCGCGCCGCTGCGGGACGTCCTCGGGGTGCGGGTCGAGGAGTTCTGGCCGGCGGCCGAGCGCGAGACCTTCCCGGTGCGCGGGTGCGGCCCGTTCGCGGCGGCCAGGGGCGTCGCCGACCTGTGGCGGGAGGATCTGCGGCTCTGCGGCGCTGAGGCGGAGTTCGTCTTCGACGCGCCCGGCGAGCCGGCCTGGCCGGCCGCGACCCGGCACGCCCACGGCCGGGGGGTCGCCCGCTACCTGTCCACCCGGCTGGACGAGGCCACCATGCGGGCCGTCCTCGGCCGGGCCCTGCGGGAGGCCGGGGTGGCCCCGGCCGTCGCCGGCCTGCCGCCCGGCGTCCAGGCGAGCGTCCGCACCGGTGACGGCCTGGCCTTTCTCATCCTGCTCAACCACTCCGCCGACCGGCACGAGGTCACCCTGCCGGGGATGTGGTACGACGCGCTCGGCCCGTCCGGCGAGCCGGTCGGCACCCTCCACCTGCCGCCGTCCGGCGTCGCGGTGCTGCGGGACCGTCCCCGAGGGGCGGATCCGGCCGAGCGATCGCGATTTCGGACGCGACGAATTATTTCTCCGGTTTGCCCAAATGCGTAAGCCGTGCTGGCATACTCGATGATCAAGGTGAGATGCTCCGCGGAGCGATCGCGACGGCCGGGGGTGCGGGGTGAGCGGCCATATCGATGTGACGCCGCGGCGGCTGCGGGCCGCCGCGGCGGCCTGCACGGCGGCCGGCGAGGCGCTGGTCTGCACGGACGACCTCTTCCGGTGGAACGCGGCGCCGACCGCCCGCTGTTTCGGGCTGGTGGAGGGCGCCTCCGACGAGCTCGCCGGGCACTACCGCGACTTCCACACCGAGGTGGGCGACTTCCTTGGCGCCCTGTCCTCCGGCCTGGAGACGGCGGCGACCGTACTGGCCGCCGCCGCGGACCGGATCGAGCGGACCGAGGAGCTGACCGCGGACGCCGTCCGGCGGAGCGGCGGCCGGTGATCATGTGTCCGAGTGGTACGACGCTCCCCTGCAACTGGTCACCGTCCTGGCCAACGCGATCCGCCGGATCGGCGACGACCAGGATGTCGTCCGGCTGAGGAGCATGGAGGCCTGCTGCCGGCAGGTCGGGGCGGACCTGCGGCAGGCCCGGCACGAACTCGACGCGGTGGACCTGCGCATCCCGGACTGGGTGGGCAGGGACGCCGACGCCTACCGGGAGAGCTGGGCGCGGTGGTTCGACGACCGCCACCTGGCGGACGCCGTGGCCCGGCTCGACCAGGCGGCCCAGGTGCTCCACACGGCGGCCGAGGTGTCCGCCGAGACCAAAAGGGCGCTCGCCGAACTGCTGAAGAGCCTGCTCGCCGCGGTCGCCGTGGCCATGCTCACCTCGGCGGCGACCGCGGGGCTGGGCAGCCTGGCGGCCTGGGCCCGCACCGCGCAGCTGACCGGCGAGACCGCCGCCGCGACGGCGCAGATCATGGGCCGGCTGCGGCTGGTGTACCGGACGCTCGCCGCCCTGCTCCGCAACGGCACGATCCTTGCCGGGCGGTCGCGGCTCGTCACCGCCCTGGGCACCAAGACCGAGGGCGGGACGGCGGCCTTCTGGCAGGCCGCCCACAAGTCCTGGCACACCTACTGGCGGCTCTACCGCTGGGGGATGGGCGGCAACCTGCTGATCAACGCGGTGGCCGGCCTGCCGCACGGGCGCGGCCCGCTGGACCGGTCGCTGCTGTCCTTCGCCGAGGCGAGCAACTCCGCCATCATCTCCGGGGTGGTCGGCGGCACCGCCGGCATGGCGGTCTTCGAGGGCATGAAGCCCTGGAAGCGGAACCTGGTACAGGGCGCGAGCGCGGGCGCCGCCGCCACGTTCGTCAACGACCGGGTCGAGGGCAAGCCGGGGCCGCAGACGGCCCGGGAGATGGCGACCACGGCCGCGATGGGCGGCGGGCTCAACATGCTCTATGTGGGCGTCGGAGAGAGCAGGGCCGCGGGGGCCCTGGTCCCCCGCGGCCTGCGTACCTGGTGGGCCGTGCTTCCGTACCAGCTCAAGGGCTACGTGGTCGGGTTTCCCGGGAACACCGCGGTCCGGGTGGCGGTGCCCTGGGCCGGGCGGCCGGCTCCGCTCGACCTGCCGCCGTCCGGCCCGCTGCCCGGGGACGGGACGGGCTCCTTCTGACCGGTGGCAGGGATCAACAGAGTGGCGCGGGAGATAGTAGGGTTCGTCCGCTTTCTGGATCGGGCGCCGATTCTGATCGATTACTGTTCATCGTCGGGACCGCGGGGGGTGCGGGCCCGGGACGCGGC
The DNA here is from genome assembly GCF_016863395.1 of Sphaerisporangium rufum. Taxonomy (GTDB): domain Bacteria; phylum Actinomycetota; class Actinomycetes; order Streptosporangiales; family Streptosporangiaceae; genus Sphaerisporangium; species Sphaerisporangium rufum. The sequence goes on from NZ_BOOU01000024.1 coordinate 17,406, forward strand.
CACGGGGCCGGAGCGGACCATCCAGTGCCATGCCGTGCCACGCCATGCCCGGCCGCGGCGTGCCTGGTGGTGGACCGTTCCCGCCGGCGCGCCGTCTCCCCGATGGAGTAGAGGAGTTGTCAAGGCGTGGTGGACCAGGTGGCCGAAGACCTGCTCGGCGCGATCCGCGCGGAGCTGGGCTACAAGGAGAAAGCCGACCAGCTCACCAAGTTCGGTGAGTGGTACGCGCGCAGCGTCGGCGACCCCAAGTACAAGAAGGCGCCCTGGTGCGACATGTTCATCTCCTGGGCGGCCGACCGGGCCGGGGTGACCGACTACGTCGGCTCGTTCGCCTGGACGCCGTCGCACGCCCGGTGGTTCGAGCGGCAGGGCGCCTGGTCCGACACCCCGGAGCCGGGTGCCCTGGTGTTCTACGACTGGTCGGGCAGCAAGGACATCCGCAAGATCGACCACGTCGGGGTGGTCGAGCGGGTCGAGGGGGCCCGGCTGCACACCATCGAGGCCAACGTGGACGGCAAATGGCTCAAACGCAAGGTCCGTGACGAGGACAAGGTGGTCGGGTACGGCCTGCCGCGCAAGGTCCAGGAGAACCAGGCCGCGGCCACCTCGCTCGCCGCCGCGGGCGGTGACGGGGCCCGCGGCGCCGCCGCCGGGGCGATGGCCGCCGCCGCGCCGGTCGGCGGCGCGCTGGGTCCCGAGCAGATCCTGGTCGGGGCGGCGTCGGCCACCGGCGTCACCGCCGCGGTGCTGCTGTCGCTGCTCGCGCTCGCCCGGCGCCGGCCGGCGGCCGGCCGGCACCGCCGCGCCGGCGGCTGACCCCGCTGGAAGTTTCACCGGCCGCCGGGCCCGCCGCCGGGTTGACCTGGCGCGGTGGAAATCCGTCAGGGTCCGCGTTGCGTCCCTGGCGCGCTGAACCTACCGTGACCGGACTCCGCGCGGGAACCACCGCCGATCATGTCGAAACACCGTCGAAGCGCTTCGACGGCGCTTCGACGGCCGGGGTACCCGCCACGACGGCGAGAAGGGAAGATCAATGCTCCGGACACTCCGTCTCCTGCTCCCGGTCTCCATGCTCATGGTGTTCGTCGGGCTGTTCGCCGCGCCGGCGCACGCGGCCACCTGGTCCTCCTCCGCCCAGTGGGGCACCTGGACCAACGGCGGCTACACCCTCTACAACAACATCTGGGGCGGCGGCGCCGGACCGCAGACCATCTGGGCGAACTCCTACAGCAACTGGGGAGTGTGGGCGAACCACCCCAACACCGGCGGGGTGAAGTCCTACCCCAACGCCACCAGGAACGTGAACCGGCGGATCAGCCAGCTGGGCAGCGCCAGCAGCAGCTTCAACGTCTCGGTGCCGAACGGCGGCGCCTACACCACCGCCTACGACATCTGGTGCGACGGGCACACCTACGAGATCATGCTGTGGATGAACAAGTACGGCCCGGTGGGGCCGATCGGCTCCCGGCAGACCAGCGCGTCGGTCGGCGGCCACAACTGGGACGTCTACCGCGGCTCCAACGGCTCCAACCAGGTGTTCTCGTTCGTGCGGCAGGGCAACGTCAACTCCGGCACGGTGGACATCAAGGCCGTGCTGAACTGGCTACGCGGCAAGAACTGGTTCGGTGACGTCACCCTGGGCGACGTGCAGTTCGGGTACGAGATCACCTCCTCCGCCGGCGGCATGAACTTCACCACCAACGGCTTCTCGGTGTCGGCGAGCTGAACCGGCGGGCCGGCGGCATGAGCCCCCTGGCCCGGTGCGTCACCGCCCGGCACCGGGTCGGGGCCGGCCTTCGCCGTCCGGCGTCCAGCCGAGCGGTACCAGCCGCACGTCGAACTCGATCTCCTCGTGCGGCCCGGGCATGCCCCACCGCTCGTCGCCCTTCGGCCGGGGGACCGGCGCGCGCACCAGCTCGTCCTTGACCGCGTACGCCGCGTCGGAGTCCAGGTAGGGATCCCCGGCCAGGAACACGTGCGTGGTCAGCGGGCGGTATCCGGCCGCGGTGACCCGGTAGTGCAGGTGGGCCGGCCGCATCGGATGCCGCCCGATCGCCCGCAGCAGCTCCCCGGCGGTGCCGTCGGTGGGCACCGGGTAGCTGGCCGGCCGCACGGTGCGGAACCAGTACCGGCCGGCGGCGTCCGTGGTGAACAGGCCGCGCAGGTTCCCGGCCGGCTGCTCCCGGTCCTGGGTGTCGTACCGCCCGGCGTCGTCGGCCTGCCACAGGTCGACGGTCGCGCCGGGCAGCGGGGTGCCGTCGCAGTCCAGCACCCGGCCGTGCACGACCGTCGCGACCCCGCGCTCTCGCTCCGGGCCCGCGCTGATCCAGTCGCCCGGCGCGCGGGGCGGGGCCGGCGAGTGGAACGGCCCCTCCACCGACGACGGCGTCATGCCGGCCGGCCCCGCGTGATTGACGTCGTCGACCGCGGTGGTCAGGCCGAGCATGTCGGACAGCAGGATGAACTCGTCGCGCTCGGCCGTGCACAGCCGCCCGGTGCGCACCAGGAAGTCCAGCCCGGCGGCCCATTCCCGCTCGGTGGGCCGGATCTCCGCGACGAAGGCGTGCAGGTGCCGCACCAGCGCGGCCACGATCTCGTTCGTCCGCGGATCCGGCCCGGCCACCTGGCCCAGCACCCGCCGCGACAGCGCTCCGTCGTCCGCGCCGGTGCCCGCCTGTTCCCCGGTTCCGGTCATCCGGCCTCCCTGGACGATCTCGTGCTCCCGCCGGAGCGTACCGCCCGCCGCCGGCCGCCCGGGGCGCCGGGCCGCCCGGGAGGGGTCGCGCGGGGAAGGACGATCAGGTGAAGCCGAGCTCGGCGAACCGCTCGACGCGGTCGGTCGGGCCGGCCACGACGATGATGTCGCCGTACATCAGCTCGGTCTCGGCGCTGGCGTAGGTGAACTCCTCGCCCTCGCTCTTGACCGCCACCACGGTGACGCCGTACTTGCGGCGCAGCCCGGTCCGGCCGAGCGGCATCCCGACGATCTCCTTCGGCGGGCGCGTCTTGATCAGGGCGAAGTTCTCGTCCACCTCCAGGTAGTCGAGCATCCGCCCGCTCACCAGGTGCGCCACCCGCTCGCCCATGTCGTGCTCGGGCAGCACCACATGGTGCACGCCGAGCCGGCTCAGGATGCGGCCGTGCTGCTGGCTGACCGCCTTGGCCCAGATGTCGTCGATCTCCAGCTCGACCAGCAGCGACGCGGTCAGGATGCTCGCCTCCAGGTCGCTGCCGATGGCGACGACCGCCCGGTAGAAGTCCTGGACGCCGAGCTGGCGCAGCGCCTCGATGTCGGTGGCGTCCGCGGTGGCGATGTGGGTGATCTGCCCGGACAGCGCCTGGACCGTCTTGGCGCGGCTGTCGATCGCCAGCACCTCGGTGCCCCGGCGGGCCAGTTCGAGCGCGATCGAGGTGCCGAACCGGCCCAGGCCGATCACCACCACCGGGTCGTTTCTCCTGTCAGCCAACGATCATCCGCTCCTCGGGGAGTTCGTACCGGCGGGCCCGCTCGCGCAACGCGAGCGCCGAGCCGAGGGTGAGCGGGCCGATCCGGCCCACGAACATGAGCACCACCAGCAGCAGCCGCCCGGCCGGGGGCACCTCGGGAGTGATGCCGGCGGACACGCCGACGGTCGCGGTCGCGGACAGCACTTCGAACAGTACCTGGTCCAGGCTGTGCGGGGTCAGCACCAGCAGCACGTAGGTGGACAGCGCGACGAGCGTGCCGCTGATGAAGACGATGGCCACCGCCTGCCGCTGGGTGGAGGAGGCCAGCCGGCGGTGCCCGGCGTTCACGCTGGGTTCGCCGCGCAACTCGGCCCAGATGACGAAGGCCAGCAACCCGACGGTCGTGACCTTGATGCCGCCGGCCGTGCTGGCGCTGCCGCCGCCGATGAACATCAGCAGGTCGGTGACCAGCCAGCTGGACGGGTACATCGCGCCGATGTCGATGGAGTTGAAGCCGCCGCTGCGCGGCATGACGGCGGTGAAGAAGCCGGCCAGCAGCTTGCCCGGGTCGTCCAGCGCGCCGAGCGTGCGCGGATTGCGCCACTCGGTCGCCAGGAACACCAGGGTGCCCCCGGCGAGCAGCACGACGGTCATCACCAGGGTGATCCGGGTGAGCACCGTCCAGGTGCGCGGGCGCCGCCAGGAGCGCAGCAGCTCGAACACCACCGGGAAGCCCAGCCCGCCCACGATGACCGCCAGGGCGATCGGCAGGCAGATCCACGGGTCGGTGGCGAACCGGGTCAGGCTGTCCGGCCAGAGCGCGAACCCGGCGTTGTTGAACGCCGACACCGAGTGGAAGACGCCGATGTAGAGCGCCCGGCCGAGCGACTCGTCGTAGCCCACCATCATGCGGCCGGTGAGCACCGCGGCGGTCACCGCCTCGCACAGCAGGCTGAACAGCACGACGTTGCGCACCACCCGCCGCAGGCCGGCCATGCCGAGCACCTTGGTCTCCGCCTGCGCGAGCAGCCGGGCGCGCAGCCCGAGGCGGCCGGACAGCAGCACGGTGAACAGCGTGGCCAAGGTCATGATGCCGAGGCCGCCGATCTGGAACAGCGCCGCGATGACGACCTCGCCGAACACCGACCAGTGGGCGCCGGTGTCCACGACCGCCAGGCCGGTCAGGCTCACCGCGGAGGTCGCGGTGAACAGCGCGGTCGTCCAGTCGGACGGGACTCCGGAGGCGGCGGCCATCGGGGTGGACAGCAACCCGGTGCCCACCAGCCCGGCGGTGCCGAAGCCGATCGCGACGACCTGCGCCGGATGGCGGAACTTCTCCGCGGGCGCGCCTCTGCGCATTCCTCGCACCATTAACGGCACCGTCCACCACCGCCCGGCCGTGGCCCGCCGCCCGTCCGGCGCCGTGCGTTCCGGCCGGTGCGGCCGGCCGCCGATCGCCCTTCCCTGCTCACCGCGCCTACCGTAACAGCCGCCCCGGCGGGTCCGGCCGCCGGTGCCGTCCCGCCCTCGGCCGGCGGCCGGGGTGCCTGATCGGGTGCCCGATCGGGCGCGCCTAAGGGGCGCCATAGGTGCATTGGCCGGCGGCCCGGCGCCCTCGACCATGGTGTGAATCGAACGTGCGGGCCGTGCCCGCATCATGACGCGGCGGCCGCCGCGGCCCGGGGGGAGATCGGGCCGGCGGCTCCGTACGGGGACCGTCACCGGCCGGCCGGCACCGCTCCCGCACGGGTCGCCGCCGCGCGCCGCCACCGACGGACAAGGGACTCGGACGTGAACGACCTTCGACTGGTGGCCGCCGACTGGATCACAGTGGCGGCCGAGATTCTGGAACGTGACATCGGCGACCTCCGGCACCTGGCCGCCGGCACCTCGTTCACCCGGCTGGGCGGCACGTCGCTGCGGGCCGTCGAGCTCGCCGCCGTGCTGGCCCGGCGCTGCGACCGGGCGGTGGACGTGGCGGCGCTGCTCGGCCCGCGCCCGCTGGCCGCCGTGGTCGCCGCCGCCCCGCCGGCGGCCGCCGCGCCGGGCACCCCCGGCGCCGCCGGAACCCGTGGAGCTCTCGACACCGGCGAAGCGCCTGACGCCCGCGAAGCCCGTGACGCGGGGGAAGCTCGTGACGCGGGCGAAACCGGGACGGGATCCGGCGAACTGACCCAGGTCCAGCAGGCGATGCTGTTCAGCGACGACCTCTACGGCGGCACCGCCTTCCACCTGCTGTTCAGCGCCGACATCCGCGGACCGCTGGACGCGGCGGCGCTGCGGGCCGCGCTCGACCGGCTGACCCGCCGGCACCCGGGGCTGCGCACCGTCTTCGTCCGGGACGCGGGCGGCGGGTCACCGGGGCGGCGGGTGCTGTCCCGATGGGAACCGGTCCTCGTCGAGCAGGCGCTGCCGGCCGGGATCGGCGACCCGGTGGCCGCGGTGCACGCGCAGCTCGGCGCGGCCGGCGCCGGCCTGCTGCGGCCGTACGAGCGGCCGCCGGTCGTCTTCGTGCTGAGCCGGGCCGGGGAGCGGCGCGCGGTGCTGTCCATGGTCGCGCACCACGCGGTCGTGGACGGCTGGAGCGTCGGCCTGCTCTGGCGCGAGCTGGCCGCCGAGCTCGGCCCGGAACCGGCCGATCGCGGCCCGGCGGCCGATCTGGATCCGGTGGTCGCCCGGGAGCGGTCGGCCGAGGTGCGCCGGGCCGCCGCGCGGCGGGCGGGGGAGCTGGCCGGCTGGCCGGCCACGGTGAGCCTGCCCGGCGACCTGGACCGCCCCGCGCGGCAGGCCCGGACCGGCACCCGGCTGGTGTTCGGCCTCACCGCCGAGGCCCGGGCCGGTTGCGAGAGCCTGGCCCGCACCGCCGGGGTGACCCGCAACATGGTGCTGATCGCCGCCTGGTCGCTGGTGGTGGCCCGGCGGGCGGCCACCTCGCGGCTGGTGATGGGCATGGTCTCCGCCGCCCGCACCTCGGCGGAGACCATGGAGATCGTCGGCCCCTGCATGAAACTGCTGCCGGTCGCCTGCGAGATCGACGGCTCCGGCCCGGTCACCGGCCACCTGGCCCGGACCGCCGCCGCGGTGCGCGACGCGCTGTCGGCCACCGAGGTGCCGTTCGAGGACGTTGTCGCCGCGCTGGGACTCGGCGGCGACGACGCCCGCAACCCGCTGGTCCAGGTCGCGTTCGCCGCCCACGACGAGCTGGTCCCCGGCGCGCTGCGCGCCGGGGGGCTGAGCATGGAGATCCACGAGGGGCACTGCGGCGGCACCGGGTACGACGCGGTGCTCTACGTGCAGCGCTGGGGGACGCGGCCGCGGCTGGCACTGGAGTACGCCACCACCGTGCTGCGCCCGGACGAGGCCGCCGAGCTGGCCGGCGCGGTGGACCGGGCCCTGGTGGAGATGGCCGCCGCGCCGGACCGGCCGCTCGCCGAGGTCCGGACGATCACCTCCGGGCGGGCCGCCGGGCCGCGGAGCGGTCCGGACGTGGACGCCGGCGCCGGGCTGTGGCAGCTCTTCGCGGCGGCCGCGCACCGGAGCCCGGCGGCCGTCGCGGTGGCGGACGCCGGCGGCACGCTGAGCTACCGGGGACTGCTGCGCGCCGCCGAGGCGGAGTCGGCGCGGCTGGCCGCCGCCGGGGTGCGATGCGGTGACCGGGTGGCGCTCGCCGTCCGCCGGTCGGCCCGCGAGATCGTCGCGGTGCTCGCGGTGCTGCGGCTCGGCGCCGCCTACGTCGGCATCGAGCGGGACGTGCCGCCGGCCGCGGCCGCGTCCATGCTGGACGCGGCCGGGGTGGCCGTGGTGCTCGGAGACGCCGACCGGCTGGCCGCGCTGGGCGAGGCCGGCCACGGCCGGCGGCTGCTGCCCGCATCGCCCCCGGCGGCGCCGGACGGCACACCGGTGCCCGGAACGGACCCGGCGGACCCGGCGGCGCTGGTGGATCCGGTGGACCCTGCGGTGCCGGTGGATCCGGTGGACCCGGCGAGCTCGGCGGCGCCGGGCGGCGTGGCGGTGCCCGCGGCGGCCGGGCCCGACCCGGCCCGGGTCGCGTACGTGGCCTTCACCTCAGGCTCCACCGGCACGGCCAAGGCCACGCTGATCCCGCACCGCGGGGTGGTGCGGCTGGCGGCCGGCCCGGACTTCCTGCGGCCGGGCGCGGCCGGCCGGTTCGTCCGGCTGGCGCCGCTGGCCTTCGACGCCTCCACCCTGGAGATCTTCGCGCCGCTGCTGGCCGGCGGCACCGTGGACGTCTTCCCCGACGATCACGTCACGCCGGACGGGCTGGCCGGCTTCCTGCGCGAGCGGGGCAGCACCGGGCTGTGGCTGACCGCCGGGCTGTTCCGCCTGGTCGCCGACTACCGGCCGGACGCCTTCCAGGGGTTGCGCCAGCTCCTCACCGGCGGGGACGTCGTGCCGCCGGCCCAGGTGTCCAGGGTGCTGCGGGCCTGCCCGGGGTTGCGCGTCACCAACGGTTACGGCCCGACGGAGAACACCACGTTCACCACGGTGCACCACGTGGACGACCCTGCCGAGGTGACCGACCCGCTGCCCATCGGCCGCCCGATCCAGGGCACCGGAGTGGTGGTGCTGGACGCGGACGGCGGCCTGGTTCCGCCCGGCGGCATCGGCGAGCTGTACACCTTCGGTGACGGGCTGGCCCTCGGGTACGCCGGGGCGCCCGCCGCGACCGCCCGCGCGTTCGGGCGCTTCCAGGCCGGGTCGGATCGCCTGCTGTACCGCACCGGCGACCTGGTGCGTTGGGACGGTGCCGGACGGCTGCGCTTCCTGGGCCGCGCCGACGGCCAGGTGAAGATCCGCGGCTTCCGGATCGAGCCGGACGCGGTGGCGCGCGTGCTGCGCGAGTGCCCGGGCATCCGGGACGCCGCGGTCGTCGTCACCGGCACCGGCGCCGACCGCCGCCTGCTGGCCGCCCTCGTCCTGGCCGCCCCCGCCGTAGCCGCCCCGTCCCTGCCCGCGCCGCCCGTACCCACTCCGTCCGTACCCGCCCCATCCGTACCCGCCCTGGCCGGACACGTCGCGACGGATGGACCGGGTGCCATGGGCGGGCCCGCGATCACTGGCGGCGCCGCCCCGGTGGACGGTGGCGGTGCGGTCGCACTGGAGCGGGTCAGGGAGGCCGCCGCGCGGCGGCTGCCCGGCCACGAGGTGCCCTCGCTGTGGGCGGTGGTCGCCGAGCTGCCGGTCACCCGCAACGGCAAGGTGGACGCCGCCCGGCTCCGCGAGCTCGCCCTCACCCGCCCGCCCGCCCAGGCCGGCGCCCCGGAGCGGGCCGGCGACCTGATCCCGAGCGGTGGCCCGGTCCCGGCCGGGGGTGTGGCGGCGGGGGAGGAGATCGCGGGGGTCATCGCGCGGGCCTGGCAGGAGGCGCTGGGCGCCGCCGGGTTCGGCGCCGACGAGCGCTTCTTCGACGTCGGCGGCGACTCGCTGCGGCTGCTGCGGGTGGCGGCCAGCCTGCGCCGCGACCTGCCCCGGCACGAGGTCACCATCCAGGACCTGTACGCCTGCCAGACCATCGGCGCGCTCTCCGGGCGCCTGCTCGCCCGGAGCCCCCGATGACCCCGTCGATCACGGTCCCCGGCTCGCCGTCGGTCGCCGTGCCGGACGGCGTGCCGGGAACCCGGAACGGCATCTCGCCGGGTACGGCGCCGGGCGTTTCGCCGGCCACCGTGGGACCGGACGGCGCCGGCCTTCATCTCAGGATCGTCAGTCCCGCCATGCCGACCCTGTCCTACCTGCCGGACCGGGTACGCCGGGCCGAGCGGGCGCTCACCGCGGCGGGATACACCTTCAGCTACGGGGCAAACGCCTTCCAGGTGGCGGCGGACGGCATCACCGCGGGCACCCCGGCGCAGCGCGCCGCCGACGTGATGGCGGCGTTCGCCGACCCCTCGGTCGACGCGATCCTGGCCGCGGACGCCGGCCTCGGCACCCGCGACATCCTCGACCGGCTGGACGCGGCGACGATCGCCGCCAACCCCAAACCGTTCATCGGGTACTGCGACAACGTCTTCCTGAACCAGTACCTGGCCTCGGTCGCCGGAATCGGCTCCCTGTACGGGTGCACGCTGATGGTGCACCTGGGCGAGGCCGGCGGGGCGTACCCGGAGACGCTGGACCACCTCGGCCGGGCGCTGTCAGGGGCCGGGCCGCTGGCCTGCCCGCCGATGCCGTCCCGTACCGGCGAGGTGATCGACTGGTACGTCCCGGAGCGCGAGTCCCGGCCGCGCCGCCGGCTGCCCGGCGGCTGGACCTGGCTGCGCCCCGGCGCCGGCCGGGGCCCGTTCCTCGGCGGCGAGATCACCCTGATCCCCGAGCTGGTCCGCTCCTTCGGGATGTCGCTGGACGGCGCGGTGCTGTTCTGGGACGTCTCCTACCACCGGCTCCCGGTGCCGCCGCTGTTCGAGAAGCTCTGCGAGAGCGCCGACCTGGGCCGGCTGGCCGGCATGGTCGTCGGCGCCCACCCGCTGGTGCCGGACGGGGAGTGGGCGGCCACGGTGGCCGGCCTGCTCGACCGCCACCTGCCGTGGGCCGACTTCCCGGTGCTGGCGAACGCCGATCTCAGCCACCTGTGCCCGTCCTGGACGGTGCCGTTCGGCGCGGAGGCCGTGCTGGCGTCGCCCGGCGGCCTGGTCTTCCCCCGCGGCCACGACGCGGCCGGCCCGGTGGCGGCCCCGGCCGTCCCGGCGGCGCGGACCGCCGCGTCCGGGCGGTAGCCGCGCGCTGTTCCCCGCCGGGTCCCGTCCCGGGTTCCCTGGCGGGTTCCCGCCCGGCCGGCGATGGCCGCCGGCCGGCCCCGGCACGCGCCCGCGTGCCGCTATCCGCACACCTTCGAGGAGTTCTGTCATGCCGTTCATCACCGCATCACCCACCGCCGCGGACATCGTCGCCGGCGCCGCCCCGGGCGGCCCGGCGGGCGCCGCCGTGGACGTGGCCATCGTCGGCGCCGGCCCGGCCGGGCTGGCCGCCGCCGCCCGCCTCACCGGCGGCGGGTACCGCGTCGCGCTCATCGACGCCGGCCCGCGGGTCGGGGACCGCGACCGCCACGACCCGCACCAGGCGACCCGCGGGCACGGCGGCGCCGGCCTGTTCTCCGACGGGAAGTTCTCCTTCTACCCGTCGGCGACCGCGCTGTGGAGCCTGCCGCGCGCGGCCGAGCTGCGCGCCGCCTACGACTGGACGACCGGCGTGCTGACCGCCGCCGGGCTGGCCTGCCCGCCGTTCCCGGACCGGCCGGAGGCCTACGCCTTCGGCGACGGCGCCTGGGTGCTTAAGGACTACCCCAGCGACTACCTGTCGCTGCCCGCCCGGCTGGCGCTGACCGAGGGAATGGTGGCAGGGGTGGACGCCACCGTGCTCACCGGCCACCAGGTCACCGCGACGGCCTACGACCCGCTGTCGGACGCGTTCACCGTCACGATGGAGCACGACCGGCGGCGGGTGACCCTGCACGCGCGCCGCCTGCTGGTCGCCACCGGCCGGTTCGGCCCGCTCGCGCTGGACGGGCTCACCGGCGCCTGGGACTTCCACCGGATGGAGGCCGGCGTCCGCGTCGAGCAGCCGGAGCGGCAGGCGTTCTTCGCCGGCATGCCGCAGCTCGACCCCAAGCTGCGGTTCCGCGACGCCGGCCGGCAGGCCGAATGGCGGACGTTCTGCGTCTGCCGGTCGGGTGAGACGGTCGCCACCGAGACCGGCGGGCTGTGGACGGTGTCCGGGCGGTCGGACTGCCCGCCCACCGGCCGGTCCAACACCGGCTTCAACGTGCGGGTCCTGGACGAGGCGCTCGCCGAGAAGCTGCTGGCCCCGTTCCTCGCCTCGCTGGCCGACCCCGGCTGCCACTTCGCGATCCCGCTGGCGGCGGTGCGCGGCGGTGACCGGGCGGCCCGGGCGCGGCTGGAGGCGGTGTACGGCGCCGACCTGTGGCACCTGCTGCACGACGGGCTGCAGCGGCTGATCGCGAAGTTCCCGGCCATCGCCGGGGAGGGGACCACGCTGATCGGCCCGACCCTGGAGGGCGTCGGCCGCTATCCGCGGGTCGACGGCGACCTGCGGCTGTCCGACGTGCCGGCCTGGGTGGCCGGGGACGCGTGCGGGCTGTTCCGTGGCATCATCGCCGCCATGATCAGCGGGCACTACGCCGCGGGCACCCTGGCCGCGGCCCTGAAGGAGGCGCGGTGACCGGCACGCCCGAGGTACCGGACCGGGTGATCGGCGTCGGCGTGCTGGTCACCGACCCGGCGGGACGGATCCTGCTCGGTCACCGGGTGAAGGCCGGCGAGGAGCCCTGCTGGTGCCTGCCCGGCGGGGCGGTGGAGCCGGGGGAGACCTTCGAGCAGGCGGCGCTGCGCGAGCTGGCCGAGGAGACCGGCATCACCGACGTGACCGGCGCCCGGACGGTGGCGGTGGTGCTGGACCGCCCGGGACCGGCCACGGTCCGGGTCACCGCCGGCGTCGCGGTGGCCGCGGGCGCCGCCGCGCCGGCCGTCACCGAGCCGCACGTGTTCGCGGCCTGGCGGTGGTTCCCGCCCGAGGAGCCGCCCGGCCCGCTGTTCCCGGCCACCGCGCACCTGCTGTCGGCGGCGCCGCCGGCCGGCGCGACCCGCTACCCGGTCGCCCCGGCCGGGCGGCCGGATGACGGTCCGGTGTCCGGCTCCGGAACGGCGGCCCGCCACCCGCTCACCCAGGACGGCAGGCCGGGATGAGTGCGCTGCACGTGTTCGACATGGACGGCACGCTGCTCGCGTCCACCGCCGGCCTGGAGATCTCCGCGGCGCTCGGCTGCCGGGCCGGCGTGGCCGAGCTGGAACGCGAGTTCGCGGCGGGACGGCTGACCACCCGCCGGTTCGCGGCCGGCGTGCACGACCTGTGGCGCGCGCTCACCCCCGAGGTGGTGGCCCGCGCGTTCCGCGCGGGCCCGTGGCTGGACGGCATCGCCGAGGTGTGCGCCGACATCCGGGCGCGGGGCGAGCACGCGGCGGTGATCACGCTGTCGCCGGACTTCTTCGCCGGGCTGCTGCGCGGGTTCGGGTTCGGCCACGTCGCGGCGTCGGCCTTCCCGCCGCCGCCGATGGCCGGCCCGGTGGACCCGGCCGGCATCCTCACCCCCGAGTGCAAGGTGCGGATCACCCGCGCCCTGCTGGCCGGGCACGGCCTACCGGCCGGCCGGTGCGTCGCCTACGGCGACTCCCGGTCCGACCTGCCGCTGTTCGAGGCGCTCGGCGGCGGGGTGGCGGTCAACGCCGACGCCGCGCTGGCCGCCCGCGCCTTCGCCCGCTACACCGGCCGGGACCTGCGCGGCGCCTACGCCCTCGCCCGCGCCCGCCTGGACGCCGCCCCTGTGGACGCCGCCCCTGTGGACGCCGCCCCTGTGGACGCCGCCCCTGTGGACGCCGCCCCCGTGGACGGCGGCGCCCTTGTGGATGGTGCCCCCGTGGGCGGCGTTTCTCTGGAGGGCGTCCCCTTGGGCGGGCCCTGGCCGGGCTAGCGCGCCCGGCCCGTCCGCCGCCGGCCCGCGGGCGGCGGACGTCGCTGAAAGCCCGCCGCCGGCGGACCGGCCGGCCGGGTCATCGCCAGCCGGTGCGGCGGGCCAGCCAGGCCTCGGTGTGGGCGGCGTTACGTGCCTGGAAGGGCCGCAGCGCCGGGGCGGCCGGCAGCGGCGGCTGCCGGGACTCGTACGCCCAGCAGCCGGCCAGCGCGCACAGGAAGGCGTCGATCGCGCCGGCCGGCACGTCGTGGGTGAGCGGGTGCGAGCGGGTGATCGCCTCCGCGTCGATGCCCGGGACGGAGGCCAGCAGGATGACCAGGTCCGCCCAGGCGGCGCCCACGCAGGCGCAGGCCCAGTCCACCACCACGACCTCGCCGGCCGCGGTGAGCAGGGTGTTGTCCGGGCGCAGGTCCGCGTGCAGCAGCGTGTCGCCGGCGACCGCCGCCGCCCAGCCCTCTTCCAGCGCGGCCAGCCGGTCGAGGTGGCGCCGGCACCAGGGGGAGAGGTCGGCCGGCGGGCCGGCGGCGGCGAACCGGCGCCAGCCCGACATCAGCGGGGCCAGTTCCCGCCCGGCCGGGGCGGCCCCGGCCAGCGGGTTCGGCGTCAGCGCCCGGCCGAGCCGGGTCACCGCGCCGAGCAGCGCGTCCAGCTCGGCGGGCACGGTGACGTCCGGATGCCGGCCCGCGACGTCGTCGAACACCAGCACCAGCCAGCCGGCGAGCTCCGCGTCCAGCCGCAGCCGCGGCGCGGGGGTGGCGGGCGGCAGCGCGGCCGCGCACGCCGCCTCGGCGCGGTAGGCGCCGGCCAGCCCGTCGTCGCTCCGGATGGCCTTGGCGAACACCCGCCTGCCGTCCGCCAGCGCCAGCCGGGCGGCCGTCCCGTGGGTGAAGCCGCCGCTCTGGTCGGCGGCCGCGGCCACCGGGGCGCCGAGCAGCTCCTCGACGCCGTGCCGGACCGCCGCGGGCAGGTCGTCGAAGCGCCGGCGGATGGCCGTACCTGCCGCCGCCGGCGTCATGCCCGCCCCCCGGCCGTGACCGGGCCGCCCGGCGCGGCGGTCATCGTGCCCCCGGCCGTGACCGGATCGGGTGGCACGGCGGTCATGCCCCTACCGGCCGCGACCGGATCGGTCGGTGCGGCGGGTGGCTCGTGCCACCTTCGCCGGACGGCCAGCAGGGCGACCTCGGTGCGGTTGGCGCAGCCGAACTTCAGCATCAGGTTGGACACGTGCCGCTTCACCGCGTGGTCGGAGATCCCGAGCTCGCGGGCGATCTGGTGGTTGCTCCGGCCGCGGGCGAGCAGCGACAGCACCGTGCGCTCGCGGGCGGTGGGCCGCACCGGGCCGTCGCCGGCGACACCGGCCCGGTGCGGTTCGGCGGCCGCGTTCCCGGCCAGGCCCGAGGCCGCGTTCCCGGCGTGGCCCAAGGCCGCGTTCCCGGTCTGGCCCAGGGCCGCGTTCCCGGCGTGGCCCAGGGCCGCGTGCTGCCGGGCCAGCGCGTCGCGGATGGCGGCCGGCAGCGACCCGGCCACCGCCTGGCGCAGCGTCTCCCGGGCGAACCGCAGCTCGCCGCCCGCGGACACCAGCAGCCCGCCGCCCAGCGCCTCCTCCCAGACCGGGAGCAGGGCGGCGGTGGTCCGGCCGAGCATCTGGGCGAGCAGATCGGGGACGATCTCGGGGCCGAGTACGGCGGCGGTGTACAGCATCTGCCGGCACTCGGGGGAGACGCCCGCCAGCCGGTGGTCGTGCACGTCGGTCAGCATTTCTTCTCTTCCTCTTCCGGGCTTTTCCTCATCCGGAGCGGCCGTCCCGGCGGCACCGGCCCGGGACGGCCGCCGGGCCGCCCGGACGCGGCACGGACGGTGCCACGCTGCGCCGGGGCGGTCAGCGGCCCCGCCGGTCGACCTTCGACCGGCTCATCAGTAGGGGCGTGCCAAGCCGTGCCATCTCGTGCCGTCTCGTGCCATCGCCGTTCCACCGGCGCGGGACGGGGGTCAGCCGGGGCGGTAGCAGCAGTAGAGGCCGGTGTGCACGGTGGCGCGCAGGTGCTCGCCGATGTCCGGGTCGGCCTCGGTGACGCGGGCCAGCGCCCGCCGGATCGCCTTGCCCACCGAGACGCGCGCCCGCTCGTCCTCGCCGCCGAACCGGCGCGGGCGCCCGCCCATGCCGGTGGCCGCGGCCAGCTCGGAGATCAGCCAGTCGCGTTCCGCCTGGACGGCCGCGGCCTGCTGGAGCCGTCCGGCGTCCGCCAGCCGGTCGATCTCCGCGCGCAGCCGGGCGAGCCGCTCCCGGTACTCGCGCCGGGCCACCTCGTCCAGCACCGGCTGGACCGAGCCGCCGCCGGCGTGCGGGAGCGCCGGGTCCGCGAGCGCCGCACCGGGATGCGCCGGACCGGCCGCCAGGTCCGCGGCGGGGATCTCATGCCCGGGGTTGGCCAGCAACACCGCCAGATACCGCATGCCCACGCTGTGGTCGACCAGCACGGCCCGCCCGCCCGACTCCAGCCGCCACTGTCGGCCGCTGCGCCGGCAGGTCACCGCGCGCGGTTCGGGGCGGGCCGGGTGCCCTGGACCGGGCTCCGGCTCGGGTGGCGGCGCCATGCCGAGTTCGGCCATCTCCTGGTCGGCCAGGGCGAGTTCGCGCCGCGCGGTGGCGTCGTGCGGCCCGTCGCGCAGCGCCAGCGCCCGGGCGAGCCGCCGGCGGGCCAGCGCGGCGGCCGGCCAGTGCCCGAGCGCCAGGTCCTCCTCGACCGCGGCCCGCAGGTGCTCGACCGCGCGGTCCAGGTCGCCGCAGGTCAGCATGGCCGTGCCCAGGACGTGCTGGACCGATCCGAGGCAGGTGACCCCGAGGCTGGCGACGACCGGCAGTCGCGCGCAGGGAACGAGCAGTTCGTACGCCTGTGCCGCTCGATCGGTGTCCCCGAGCAGGTGGGCCGTCTCCACCACGCCGTACATCGAGACCAGCCAGGTGCGCGAGCGGGGCAGCGCGGCGAGATCGCGGCCGCCCAGCCGGGCCAGCGCGCCGGCCGCGCGGCGGCGGTCGCCGGCCGCGGCGGCGGCCACCGCCAGCCCGGCGAAGTACGAGTTGTCGATCGTGCCGAGCATCGGCGACGTCACCAGCTCCGACAGCGCGGGGACCATCTCCGCCACCCGGCCCTGGTACCAGCGGATCGTCAGCATCTGTACCCCGTACCAGGCGGGGACGTCCCGGTCGCCGGCCCGCTCGCCGCGCTCGGCGCAGCCGGTGGCGAGTGCCTCGGCGTGGCCGAAGCGGCCGGTCCGGATGGCGAGCATCACCTCCATCGCGCTGACCACGTAGCCGATCGCCAGGTGGTCCCGGCGGGCGAGCAGCTCGCGCAGTTCCGACAGGCAGCGCTCGGCGTGCGGGTCGCCGGCCAGGAAGAGGTCGACCGTCCGCCACAGCAGGCCCATGAGCAGATCGCCCCGGCGGCCGGTCCGGGCGGCCTCGCGGGTGAGGTCCTCGGCCAGCCGCAGCCGCAACCGCTCGTGGCCGGGGCCGAGGACGCAGTGGTGGGCCAGGCTCAGCGCCTCGGCCAGCGCGACCGGGTCGCCGGCCTGCCGCACGTCGGCCAGGACGGCCAGCACCGAGTCGTGCCGGCCCGCCCGGTAGTCGGCCTCGGCGGCGATCCGGGCGCGCAGCCGCAGCGCCAGGGGGGAGCGGGGGTCGAGGGCGTGCAGCGCCCCGCGCTGGCGGGCCTGGACCGGCAGCGCGTCCGCGGCCGTGCGGTGCTCGTTCACCCACAGCCCGCCGAGGCCGAGCGCGGCCCGGGCCAGCGCCTCGTGGTCGCCCGCGTCCTCGGCGGCCCGGTAGGCCGCGTCGAACGATCGCCGGGCGGCGCGCAGGTCCCCCTCCTCCGACAGCGCCCGCTCTCCGGCCCGCAGCAGCGATTCGCGGTCCTGGCGGATCCCGTCCGCCTCCAGGTCCTGTGCCGGTAACAAAGCGGTCCCTCCTGTCGCGGCCCAGCGCCGCCCCGTGCGCTCACCGCGAAGATAACCCGGTACCCGGGTTCCTGACCCGACCGGCGCGTAATTAGTGAGGTATCAGGTATTTCTACCTATTCACCGGTCGCGGCGGTCCTTGGAGGAAGAGTGGCGATCCCAGTGCTGGTGGCCTCACCGCTGGAGGCCGAGCATGTGCGGGCCATCGAGGCGGTCGATCCGCGGCTGGAGGTGCTGTACGAGCCGGACCTGCTGCCGGTCCCGCGCTTCCCGGCCGACCACGCCGGCACGCCCCGGGACCTGCCGGCGGCCGGCCTGCGGCGGTGGCGCGAGATGCTGCGGCGGGCCCAGGTGAGCCTCGACTTCGACTGGTGGGACCCGGCCGCGATGCCGGCCAACTGCCCGGAGCTGCGCTGGGTGCAGAGCACCAGCGCCGGGGTCGGCCAGTTCCTGCGCCGCACCGGGCTGATCGACGCCGACCTGGTGGTCACCACCGCGGCCGGCGCGCACGGGGTGCCGCTCGCCGAGTTCGCCGTCATGGGCGTGCTGCACTTCGTCAAGGACGTCCCCGGGCTGCGCCGGTCGCAGGCCGCGCGGCGCTGGGAACGGCACGCCGGCCGCCGGCTGGCCGGCTCGCGGCTGGTCGTGGTCGGGCTGGGCGGCATCGGACGCCGGGTGGCCGAGGCGTTCGCCGCCCTCGGCGTCCGGGTCACCGGCGTCGGCCGGCCGGGCCGCTCCTACGCCATCCCCGCGCTGGCCGAGACCTATCCCTATCCGGAGATCGACGCGGCGCTGGCCGGCGCGGACGCGCTGGTGCTCGCCTGCCCGCTCACCGCGGAGACCGAAGGGCTGATCGACGCCGCCCGGCTGCACGCGCTGGCCCCGGGCGCGGTCGTGGTCAACGTGGCCCGCGGGCCGGTGGTGGACGAGCCGGCCCTGGTCGAGGCGCTGGCGAGCGGGCACCTGGCCGGCGCGTGCCTG
Organism: Sphaerisporangium rufum; assembly: GCF_016863395.1. Lineage (GTDB taxonomy): Bacteria > Actinomycetota > Actinomycetes > Streptosporangiales > Streptosporangiaceae > Sphaerisporangium > Sphaerisporangium rufum. Next base: position 35,290 of record NZ_BOOU01000024.1, read on the forward strand.
GACGTGTTCGCCGAGGAGCCGCTGCCCGCCGGATCACCGCTGTGGGCGATGGACAACGTGATCGTGTCACCGCACTCCGCCGCGACGGTGCCGGCGGAGAACGGGCTGGTCACCGAGATCTTCACCGACAACCTGCGCCGCTGGCTGGCCGGCCGCCCGCTGCACAACCGGTTCGACCGCGAGCGCGGCTACTGACCGGTTACCGGAGAGCGTGGGCGGCCCGCGGGGCCACCGGGGAGGGGCGGTGAAAATCCGCCGGCCGACTGACCAGGTGTTACGGATATGTCATCGATATATCTCCCGGAATCGGGAACGCCGCGGGCCGCCGTGGAGTTGCCGAGGATGGAACCGATCCAGGGAGGTAGATCATGGCGGGGATCCGCACCGCGCGCCGGTTGCTGACCGGCGGGCTGATCGCGGCCGCCGCGGGGTGGGCGCTGCGCGACATCCCGGCGGAGCTGGGCGTCCGGCCGCTCTCCAGCGGCCCGTCGCGGGCCGACCGGGTGCGGCGGTCACCGCAGTTCCGGGACGGCGCGTTCTTCAACCCCATGCCGGAACACACCGAGGTGCTGGACGGCCCGCCGGCCGGCCTGCTGCGCGAGTTCGTCACCGACCGCGACCGCCGCCGCCCCGCCGGGCCGGTCCCGCTGCGCACCCCGCCGGCCGGGCAGGCCGCGGACGGGCTCGGCGTCGTCTGGTACGGGCACGCCTCGACGCTGGTCGAGATCGACGGGCGGCGGGTGCTGTTCGACCCGGTGTGGAGCGAGCGGGTCTCGCCGTCCCAGCTGGCCGGCCCGCGCCGGCTGCACCCGGTGCCGGTGCCGCTGGACGCGCTGCCCGCCGTGGACGCGGTGGCGATCTCCCACGACCACTACGACCACCTGGACCGGGCCACCGTCCGCGCGCTCACCGTGCGGCAGTCGGCGCCGTTCCTGGTGCCGCTCGGCATCGGCGCCCACCTGGAGCGGTGGGGCGTGCCGGCCGACCGGATCATCGAGCTGGACTGGGAGGAGGAGGCCGAGGTCGCCGGCCTGCGGTTCACCGCGACCGCGGCCCGGCACTTCTCCGGGCGCACGCTGCGCCGCAACGACACCCTCTGGGGCTCCTGGTCGGTGGCCGGCCCCCGGCACCGGGTCTTCTACGCGGGCGACTCCGGGTACTTCGCCGGGTACGCCGGCATCGGCGCCGCACACGGGCCGTTCGACCTGACGCTGATGCCCGTCGGCGCCTACAGCCCGTCCTGGCCGGACATCCACATGAACCCCGAGGAGGCGGTCAACGCCCATCTCGACCTGGGCGGGCGGCTGATGCTGCCGGTGCACTGGGCGACGTTCTCGCTGGCCCTGCACTCCTGGGGCGAGCCGGTGGACCGGCTGTGGCGCGAGGCCAAGGCGCGCGACGTCCGCATCGTGGTGCCCCGGCCGGGCGAGCGCGTCGACGCCGGCGCGGCGCCGGCGGTGGACGGCTGGTGGGAGACGCTCGGCTGACGTCCCGGGGAGGCGTCCGGGGCGATATCCGGGACCTCCCCGAGTCGCCGGATCCGCGAGAACGCTTTACTGGTCGCCATGATCGTGCAGACCGAGCCGGCCCCCGTGATCGGCCGGCCCCGTTCGCGGGCGGTGACCGTCCTGGCCGTGGCCGGGGTGGTCCTGGCCGCGGCGCTGGGCGGCATCGCCGCGCTGCTCGCCGTGGCCGCGCTGACCGCGGTACCGGCGGTCTTCGTGGCGGCCGGGATCGTCACCTTCGTCCTGCTGGACGTCGCCGGGATGGCGCTGGTGGCCCGCCGGTCGCCGCCGGCCCGCCGGCGTGCCGCGCGGTGGCGGCTGTCCGCCTGGACCGCCGTCCCGCTGCTCGCGCTGTTCGCCTGGACCGCGCTGGTCCCGCCGCCGGTCCCGCCGCCCGCCGCCTTCCCCGGCGCGCGCCTGGTCAGGGTCGCCACCGGCAGCACGCTGGAGGTGGTGCGCGTCCCGGCCCGCGCGGCCGGCGGCGGCCCGCCGGTGGTCGTGGTGCACGGCGGCCCCGGCGTGCCGGACCTCGCCCAGCTCGGCCGCACCTACGGCCGGCTGGCCGAGCGCGGCCGCGACGTCTATCTGTACGCGGAGGCCGGCACCGGGGCGTCCACCCGGTCGGCCGACCCGCGCGGGTACTCCCGGGAGCGGGACGTGGCCGACCTGGAGGCGCTGCGCGCCCGGCTGGGCCTCGACCGGATGGTGCTGCTCGGCCACTCCTACGGCGCCACGGTCGCCGCGCAGTACCTGACCGAGCACCCCGGCCGGGTGGCGCGGCTGGTGCTCACCTCGCCCGGCCCGCCCGACCCCGCCGACCGCAGCGGCGACCTGGCACAGAGCCGGCTGGACACCGCGCGCCGGCTGCGGGTGTACGCGGAGGTGGGCGCGCCGCGCCCGATGCTCGGGTACTTGCTGCTCCAGGTGAACCCGGCCGCGGCGCACGCCTTCCTGCCGGACGCCGAGGCCGACGCCCGCAACGACCGGGTGCTCACCCTGGCCGGGCCGGCGCTGCACTGCCATGGCGCGCCGGCTCCGCCGCCGGCCCGCGGCACCGGCTTCTACGCGGCGCAGTACCCCCAGTCGGCGTCCGCGCCGCGGCCCCGCGACCTGCGGCCGGGGCTGGCCGGGGTGCGCGTCCCGGCGCTGGTCTTCAAGGGATCCTGCGACTACCTGTCGTGGCGCTCGGCGGCCGAGTACCGCCGCCTGCTGCCCGCCTCCCGGCTGGTGTACCTGCCCGGCGCGGGCCACGACCTGCACATCGACCGTCCGGCGGAGGTGGTCGCGGCGATCGAGGAGTTCCTGGCCGGGCGGCCGCCGGGGCTGCCGGACCACCCGGAGCCCGGCCCGCCGCCCGGCTACGAAGGGCCGGCCTGACCGGCCGGCTCAGGCGTCACAGGGTCGGCAGGTCGAACAGCCGGTCCAGCGCGGTGACCTGGAACAGGTGCCGCAGGTAGGAGGTCAGCGCGACGATCCGCAGCGCCATCTCATGCTGCTCGCACGCCTGGTACAGGTGGATCAGCGCGGCCACCCCGGAGGAGTCGATGAACTCCAGGCCGGACAGGTCCGCCTCCATCACGGTGCCCTGGCCCGCCTGCGCCCCGAACAGCCCCGGCAGCAGCGCGCTGAGGTCACCGGCGGTGTGGTAATCCAGGTCCCCGGTCATGACCAGACGCGTCACGCCCGGCCCGGCGGGCACGACCTCGACGTTCAACTGCGTCTTCTCCTGCATCTAGTGTCCGGTCTCCGAGTACGCGTCGGCGGGCGCGGACGCGCCGGCCCGATCACCCGCCCTGTCACCGGCCCTGTCACCGGCTCCTTCGACGGCCGTGTCACCGGCTCCGTCGTCGGCTCGATCATCGGCGGTCCGCGCCGCCTTCGCACCCGCCGCCAGCATGCGGCGGGCCCGGGGGAACTCCGCGAGCTCGTCGTGGAAGACGCGCAGCCCCAGGGCGACGGAGGCGGCGGGCACGCCGCGTGCCCGCAGGACCTGGCACGTCCAGCCGACGAAGTCGGTGAACAGTCGCGTGTCGTCGACGTACAGCGCGGCGGCCAGGAAGTCGGCGATGTGCGCGAGATCCTCGGTGGTGGCCTCCAGCTGCTGCTGGGAGTAGGTCGCCATCGGCGGGAAGGCGCCCATCAGCGTGCCCATCACGGTGGTAAGCAGATCGGCCCGGCGCCGGGCCAGCTGGGTGTACTCCTCGTCGGCCAGATGGGCGAGCGCGTCGATCGGCGCGGGGAAATGCGGCAGCCGCCCGCTCGCCAGGTGGTCGGCGGCGGCGTCGGCGGTCGGCGCCCACCCGTCCGCGCCGAGCAGGCGGGCGAACCGGCCGTCCTCCCCGAATCCGCGCCCGCCGGCCAGCACCGGGATGCCGACCGCCTGGCAGGCGGTGATCGTGGCGTGCGCGCGCGGCAGGCGGGTGGGCAGCGCGCAGCTCAGCGCGACGGCGTCCGGCCCGCGCTGGTGCAGGTGGGTGATCAGGTGCGGGCCGGGGACGCTGGCGCCCAGGAAGTCGACCTGCCAGCCGCGCAGCCGCAGCACCTCGGCCAGCAGCCGGGTGGGCAGCGCGTGGTACTCGCCGTCGGTGCAGGCCACGGTGACCCGGCCCCGGCCGGGCGGCACCCGCACCTTGCCGGCCACCGCGGCGACCGCGCGCTCGCTGATCGCGGTGGCGGCGTGCTCGCGGGCCACCGACCAGTCGTTGGCCGCCCACAGCTCGCCGACCCGGCGCTGGGCCGGCGCGATCATGTCGAGCAGCACCCGCTCGGCCGGTACCCCGGCGTCGATCATGTCCAGCACCAGGTCGATGGCGCCGTACTCGTCGGCCTCGCCGATGAGTTCCACGTAGCGGGCGGTCGCGACGGTGAGGCCGGTCATCGGGCGGCCCTCTCCCGGTCGCGGGCCCGCGGCGCGGGCCGGACCGCCTGGACGGCGAGCAGCGCGCGGTCGTCGTGCTCGCCGTGGGCCAGCCACTCGGTGCTGATCTGCTCCAGCCGCTCCACCACGGCGGCCACCGGCATCCCGGCACAGGTGGCCAGCGCCGCCTTCAGCCGCTCGGCGCCGAACATCTCCCGCCCGGCGGGGCCGCCGAAGGCCTCGGTGATGCCGTCGCTGTACAGCAGCAGCACGTCGCCGGGGGCGAGGTCCACCGTGACGATGGTGACCACGATCTGCTTGAGCACGCCGAGCATGGACCCGTAGGAGGCGAGCTCCTCGACGGTGCCGTCCGCGCGCAGCACCAGCGGCGCGGGATGCCCGGCCACGGCCAGCTCCACCTGGGTGTGCCCACTGGGCTCGGGACGCAGCGCGCCGAGCACCAGCGTGACGTAGGCATTGCGGGCCGGCGAGGCGAGCAGCGACCGGTTGATCAGCGGGACCAGCCGCTCCGGCTCACCCTCCAGCAGCAGCAGGGCGCGCAGGCACTGGCGGACCTGGCCGGCCAGAACGGCGGCCCCGGTGCCCTTGCCGCAGACGTCGCCGAGCGTCAGCAGCGGCCGGCGGCCGGGGTCGGCGGCGGCGGTCACCGCGTCGGGCAGGTAAACGTCGTAGAAGTCGCCGCCGATCAGCCCGGTCTGCTGGGACGCGCGCAGCGAGCCGGCGATCTCCACGCCGGGCACCGGCGGCAGCGCGGGCGGCAGCAGGTCGCCGGTCAGGGTCGCGTTGGTGGCGCTCTGCTCCTGGTACAGCACCGCGGCCGAGATCGCCGCGCCGGCCCGGGCGGCGAAGACCCGCACCAGGATCTCGTCCGCCTCGTCGAACGCGGGGCCGTCCTCGCGGCGGGCGAGCACCAGCGCGCCGGCGGGCACCCCGTTGCCGGGGAGCGGGGTGACCAGCAGGTGGCCGGCCTGCCCGAAGCCCTCGGGCATCAGCCAGGCGGGTGCCTGCGCCGGGTCCAGCCAGCGGCTCGGCACCGGCGGGAAACCCGCGAGCGCCTCGCTCAGGCCGGGCACCGCGGCGGTGTCGCCAAGGGCGATGGTGCCCTCTTGGAGGGTGCCGTCCGGCAGGGCGCGCAGCCAGGACGCGTGCCGGCCCGTCGGGGGGAGGACGACCATGGCGGCGTCGGTGAGGAAGGAGGCGGCCAGCTCGGCGGTGGCGCGGGCGCAGCGGCGGGTGTTGAGCGAGGCCGACAGCCGCCGGCTCGCCTCCACCAGGAACTCGTTGCGGCGGCGCTCCTCCAGCAGCGCGTCGGTGCGCGCGGAGTCACCGGTGACGTCGCGCAGGTACCACGCGTGGTGGACGAGGCTGAACCTCTCCCGGCGCACCTGCAGCAGGCGGTCGCCGTGCGCGGTGTGCCGCGTCTCGCCGACCGGGCAGGTCCGGTCGAACAGGGAGCGGGCGGCGGCCGGCGGGTCGCCGGCCGCGAGCTCGGGCACCAGCCGGGCGGCGGCCGAGTTGACCATGACGAACCGGCCGTCGGCGTCGCACAGCACCACGCCCTCAGTGCTGGCCTCGATGATGGCATGCAGCAGCGCAGGGTCTGGTACGGGCGGGGTCTTGCCCGCCTGCCCGGTCCGCGACACCCCGGCCGGGCGCACCGCGCCGGCCGTCGGCCGTGTCTCTGTCATTACCGGACCTTCCGCAGGGGATCCCACCAGCCTACCTATTTCTCACCTGGCATCCGGCCTGTGGGGATACCGGCGGGCGAGGTGGCAGGCCATGCCCAGGGAAATCGGCGGGAAACCTGGCGGAGATCGGATGATCGTCGTCCCCGGGTCCACCGGCTCCCTGGGCAGGGAACCCGTGGATCTCAGGCCAGGAACCTGGCCAGCGACGGCGACCGCAGGTGCGCCACCACGGACTGGAGCCGTTCCCGGGCCATCGGGTCGCCGATCCGGCCGTCGGCGTCCAGCGGCACGGTCCCCGGCGGGGTGGCGAGGTCGGCCCCCTGGACGGCGGCGCCGGCCGCGCCGAGCGCCCGCCGCAACTGGATCTGCGCCCACATCGACTCGTGCGGGCTGGCACAGGCGGTGACCACGGCCACCGGCTTGCCGAGCAGCGCGGTCCCGCCGTGCTGGGAGGCCAGCCAGTCGAGGGCGTGGCCGAGCTGGGCGGGCATCACGCTGTGCGCGGGCGCCGCGACCAGCAGCCCGTCCGCCCCGGCCAGCGTCTGGCACAGGTCCGCCACGCATGCGGGCATCGCCCGGTCCTCCAGCGGCGGCACCTCGGCCAGCCGCTCCCAGATCTCGAACTCCGCCGGCGGCGGGAGTTCCCGTCCCACCGCCTCCAGCAGCCTCCGGATGTGCGCTCCCGGAAGCAGGCTGCCCGCGATACCTACGACCCTCAACTCGACCTCGCCTCTGTCGCGACGCGGCGACGACCGGAGCGGGCCGCGGAGACGCCCGGAGATATGGCGCCCCCCGCACGGGACCGTCGGCCGCACTGCCCGCCCCAACGACATGTGATCCGCAACGCTCGATGCCCCACAGCGCGCGCGATGAACATCCGTCCGGTGACTGATTTCCTTTCCGCAGGTCAGAACCGGTCGATCCGCGCCGGCAGCTTGGCGGCCAGCACGTCCACCTTCTCGACCGTCGGCGGGCGGACGAACAGCTCGTCGGACCGGGCGAGCAGCCGGCCCACCATCGCGCCGGACAGGTTCGCCCGCCGCGCGGCGGGATCGTCGAAGGCGTCGAACATCCCGAAGGTCACGCAGTCGATCCGCAGGCCGAACCAGGTCTCGGTCCAGGTCTCCTCGTTGACCATGCGCACCGCGTCGCGCAGGAGGCGTTCGACCTCGTGTTCCTTGCCGGGGCGGGCGTGCACCCGGACCAGCGCACCACAGCTGAGCATTCGAACCCCCTCCATTCCGGCCGGCCGGGGGTCCGGCGCCGTCCAACAGAGGTCGATACCCGCTGACAAAAGCGGCGAACGGCGACTTAACGGGAAATTAGCGGATTTTTCCTGATTATTAGCCGGCGGGGTGGCCGGCCGGGATCACGATGGCGGTCAGGATGAGGCCGTCCCCGGCCGTCCAGCGGCCGGTGAACCCGGTGACCTCCCGGCCGGCCACCCGCGGGCCGGGCACCAGCAACCGGGCGGAGAAGGCGCCCGCGTCCGGATCGATCGACAGCGAGGCCTCCTCGAAACCGAGCCACCGCCCGGCCAGCGGGAACCACGCCTTGTACACCGCCTCCTTGGCGCAGAACAGCAGGCGCTCCCACGACACCCCGGCCGGGTGGCCGCGCAGCTCGCGCAGCAGCCCGTGCTCCTCCGGCCGGGCGATCACGTCCAGCACCCCCTCCGGCAGCTCCTGGTCCGGCTCGGCGTCGATGCCGATCGCCGTCACCTCCGCCGCCCGGGCCAGCACGGCGCCGCGGTACCCGGCGCAGTGCGTCATGCTGCCGACGATCCCGGCCGGCCACCGCGGCTCGCCGCGCGGCCCGGGCACCACCGGCGCGGCCGGGACACCGAGCGCGGCCATCGCCCGCCGCGCGCACACCCGCGCCGTCGTGAACTCCCGGCGCCGCTTGTCCACCGCGAGCTCGACCGCCTGCTCCTCCTCGGGGAACAGGACCGCGTCCACCGGGTCGTCGAACAGCTCGGCCGACACCACGCCCGCGGGCAGGATGGCCTCGATCAAGGAGCGGGCTCCTCGGGGAAGACCGGCCGCATCGCCTTCGCGCCGTCCATCCCGTACATCTGCCGCTCGCGCGGGTAGCCGAGCGACACCTCCTCGAAGCGCACCCCGTCGTACCGGGTGGTGCGCGGGATGTGCAGGTGCCCGTAGACCACGGCCGCCGCGTTGTAGCGCAGGTGCCAGTCGGCGGTCTCCACCGTGCCGCACCACTGGGCGAACTGCGGATGGCGCAGCACGTCGGTCGGCTCGCGCACCAGCGGGAAGTGGTTGACCAGCACGGTCGGGATGGCCGGGTCGCGCTCGGCCAGCCGCCGCTCGGTCTCGCGCAGCCGGGCCCGGCACCAGGCGTCCCGGCTGGGATAGGGATCGGGGTGCAGCATGAACTCGTCGGTGCACACCACGCCGCTGCGGTGCGCCCAGGCCAGCGACTCCTCCTTGGTGGTGTTCGGCGGCCGGAAGGTGTAGTCGTACAGCACGAACAGCGGCGCGATCGTCACCGGGCCGCCGTGCCCGGTCCACACCGCGTACGGATCCTCCGGGGTGAGCACGCCCAGGCGGCGGCAGATCTCCACCAGGTGGCGGTAGCGCTCCTCGCCGCGCAGCCGCACCGGGTCGTCCTTCGGCGTCCACAGCTCGTGGTTGCCCGGCGTCCACACCACGGTGGCGAACCGCCCGGCCAGCAGGCCGAGCGCCCACTCGATGTCCGCGACGAACTCGCCGACGTCCCCGGCCACCAGCAACCAGTCGTCCGGCGACTCCGGCCGCAGCTCCTCGACGATCGCCCGGTTGGCGGGATAGGCGACATGGAGGTCGCTGACGGCCATCAACCTGCCCGGAGCCGTACCGCCCATAATCACCCGACGATCGTAACCGCGCCGCCCCCGCCCACAAAAGATCGCCGCCCTGGTCCCCCGCCCGGCTCGGATTGTCATCTAGCCGGATGACAACGGTTATCGAGCGACCTGCTGGGCCGGGAGCGACTGGGCGCCGTCTGTCGATTGCCGGAATAACGCTCGGCAGATGGATCTTGTGGGGCTGACCAATGAGCCGCCTCCTAGAAATGGTCGGGCAGCCATGGTTCGAGGTCTGTCGTGCTACGGATCAGTATCGCGAGTGCCTTGTCGGAGGTCGCGCGGAGGCCTGCTATGCGGGCCGAGGCGAGAGTTCGGTAGCCGCCCGCGTACCAGGCGGCGAGTTGCCTGCGGGTGAGGGCGGCCTCGCCCTCGGCGTTTGTCGGCTTGATTTCGGCTGCGCGGCGTGATCATCGGCATTGGAGGCGTCGAAGACGACGTCGAAGGGCCCGGACTCCAGTAGGGCGGCCAGTCCGCGGTCGGACGTCGGGCACCCCATCTCAGCCGCACGCCTCAGTCCCAGGCTCTCCTGATTCCGGCCCGCCACCAGACGGCAGTCCAGGGTCAGCGAGCGCTGGAGCTTGCCGGCGAGGTCGGCGCCGATCAGGCCGGATCCGAGTACTGCCACGCTTGACCTTCTATAGGTCATGAGCCCTCCTTTTCGTGTAAAGAATGTGCGCCGTCGGCGGTTGATCGCCCACGACGGACGATTGATAGATCGCGGACATGAACCCAGGTCAGGTGACTCGCAGGTGGACCGGCGGCAGATGGGGGCTCAGGACCCGCACCGTGACCCCCGCGTTCAAGGGGATGCTGGCGTGCACGGCGCCGGCCAGGACGAGATCACCGGCCCGCAGTGTCCGCGAGGACTCGACGCGGCTCAACCGATCTGCCAGCCACACCAAGGGCCGGAACGGGTCGCCGAGGACGGCTCGTCCCTTCCCCGAGGCGACAGTTCTGCCGTCGATGCTGAGGATCAACTGCTCGGCCGCCAGATCCCATGCGGGATCGTGCGGGACCATGGGCCCGATGACGGCCCGCGCGCACGAGGCGTTGTCCGCGATGCTGTCCGCCAGGGCGATCCGCCAGCTGGTGAACCGGGTGTCGATCACCTCGATGGCGAGGCACACCTGCGACACCGCGGCCTTGACCGCCTCCAGGGTGAGGCCGGGACCTCGCAGGTCATTGCCCAGCTGAAACGCGATCTCCGCCTCCACCCTCGGCGCCATCAAGTCGCTCCTGACCAGCTCACTCCCGCTGTGCAGCACCATGTCGCCCATGAGCACGCCCGAGTCCGGTTCGTCGACACCCATCTGCTCCTGCATGGCCCGGGAGGTCGCCCCGACCTTGTGGCCGACGACGCGGGCGCCGCCAGCGGTGCGGCGCGCGATGGCCGCAGCCTGAATGCGGTAGGCGTTCTCGATGGTCAGTCCAACGGGCCGCGTGGTCAGCGGTGTCATCGGAACCCGAGTTCGTTCTGCCGCGAGCAGCGCGGTCGCGACGGAATTCCACCGCCGTTTCTGCTCATACACCGTTTCCCCCCAGATCGTGCAGTGGGTGGAGATCCCAGTAAGAGCGCGCAGATCGAGCGGCGAGGTCGCCGCGCCTGCTGATGCAACCCGGCAGAGCGAACATCTGCGAGCCGACCGCGCCGGTTTCTCCTTGTCTGACGAATAGTCAAACCCAGGCGGCGCCGCGGCGGTACGGTGACGAGCAGGTCAAGCGGTATATCGCGTATACAGGGGGCAGGTGCCCATGACCACGCGCAGGCCGAACCACAAGCTCCGCAACCTGGTCGCCGAAACCGGACTGACCTATGAGGCGCTTGCCGCCGCAGTCCGCGCTGTCGCCGGCGAATGCGGCGTCGTGTTACGGACCAACAGATCCACGGTCGAACACTGGATCGCCGGAACGGCACCCCGAGGAGACACCGGCCGCTACCTTGCCGTCGCCCTAACCCGACGTCTCGGCCGGCTCCTCAGCTTGGTCGACCTCGGCCTGCCGGACACGGACGATCCGGCCAATGACACCATCGGGCTATCGCTCGGAGCCGACCCGCTGGATGTCCTACTGCCGATGTGGAGGTACGACTAGGACCGCCGCGACTTCCTGACGACTTCCGCCTACTCCGTGGCCGCCGCCGCTCTGCCGCTCTCCCACGTTCAAGAGATCGTTGCCCGCTCCACCGCCGCCCGGACCGGGCACATCGTCGGCATGGCCGACGTCACCGCTGTACGCGACATGATCACCGCGTTCTCTGAGATCGACGAACGTCACGGTGGCCAGCACGGCCGCAGCGCCCTGGTCACATATTTGCGCGACGATGTCGCCCCGATGTGCCGAGCCCGATTCCGAACCGACGAGGTTCGCCGGCAGATGCTCTCGGCCGCCAGCCGTGGCGTGCACCTGCTCGGCTGGAAGAGCTACGACGCCGGACAGCAGGGGTTCGCTCAGCGTCACTACCTTCAGTCCTACGCTCTGGCCGCCGAGTCCGGGATCATCGGGCACGACGGGTTCGTCATGCGCACCATGGCCATGCAGGGCCTCAAACTCCACCACCCCGAACACTGCCGGGCCCTCGCCGAAACCGGCCTGAATCGGGCAAAAGGCCGTGTTGATGCCCAGACCGAGGCCCTCTTCCGCGTTGTTCACGCCCATACCCTTGCCAAGACCGGCAAGCGCCGAGCGGCCCCTCACCGAGGTCGAGCAAGCCCGTAACCTGCTCACGACGGCCCCCGGCGATGAGCTACCGTACTGGGCCTTGGCCTGGGGACCCCCGGCCTCCTCGGTGTACTCTCGCACCGCCAAGGTTCACGAAACCCTCGGCGAGCACCGCGCAGCCGCCGAGCACTACGCACTCGCCGCCGCGTCCCGCCCCAGCACTTACGCCCGCGTCGTCGCTCTCGACCTGGTGGCGGGCGCCGAGATGCACCTCACAAACGGCGGCATCGAGCAGGCGTGCGCCACCTGGCACCAGGCCATCGATCACATGGACGGCGTACGGTCCATGCGCACCCTCAGAGCCATCCGCCGTATGCGTGCAGCCCTCGCCCGCTTCCGCGCCCGCGGCCTGCGGTGCGCAGCCGAACTCGATGAAAGGGCCCGCGACTTCATCACCGGGACCTGACGACCGATCCCACGCTCGGCCGGCACCGCACGATTCAGGCAGCCGACCCGGCTCAGGTGTCCCGCCGAAGCGATTCCCTCGCGTGACGACGCACGATCGGATCCAAGTAGTCCACGCGCGGACCATCCAGAGCTGCAAGCTCGGCCGGTGAACCCACGAACGCGAACCTGTCCAGCTCCGGCTTACGCCCCTGAGCGTGCTCGCTGCGCGTAACCGCCTCGAACCGCTCACCCAGCAACGACGCCGGCCGCGGCGAGGCGAGAAAAGTGAAACCGATGCTCCGATGCTCGCCGCGAGTTACGGCCCACAGGACCAGCTCGCTCGAGGACAGGTCCACACCCGTCTCCTCAGCCAACTCCCGCGCAGCGTGGCGCCGCAACGCATCCTCATCGAGTGCCGCACCCTCCTCGGGCGGCTCGACGGAACCACCTGGAAGCTGCCAACGCCCCGGAGCGGCAGTCGAAGGCGACATTCGCCCCACCAGCACACGTGCGTCTGCCGTCGGCTGAACAACGTTCACGAACAACGACGGCAACCAGGAACTGTTGCCGGCGACCCGACGCAGCGCGTAGTGCCGGTAAGTCACCCGCGCCCACAGCAAGACGAGACTCCGCGGACCCTCCCACTCCAGCCCCGCGCAAGCCACCACTGGACCATCGAAGAGACTCGGATTCGCCCTGACGGCCTCATCCCACACACGGTCCCTGGCCGCCGCGTCATCGGACGACAGACGTGGCGCTTCGACCTCCGTCAAGCGGAGCCGATCAACCTCAAACAGGTCAACACTCAGGGCAGGCACTGTCTTGGCCACCGGCCCATCGTAGGGCTGGGGGTCGCCGTTGCCGGGATGACGTGGCCTCACCAGGTCGGCTGGTCTCGGCCTCGGGCCGGGTCGTGCCCGGCGACCTATCACGCAGGAGCCCGCGTAGCGCGCACTCCTACGTGCCCTTCCCGGCAAATAGGAGTATTCGCGACGACCTTGCCCGGGATGCCGCCGGTTCGCGTTCCAGCCTCGAACGGCTGGCCGGGCGCCGCGTCGTCAGGATGGGACGTGGCGCCATGGATCATCAGAGTTCTCGTTACGGTCGGCCTGCCATTGCCGCTGGCAACGCCGGCCGGCTCGATCAGTTCGGGATCGGGGCGTTGAGGGCCAGCCGGTAGTCACCGAGGGCAGGCAGGGTGGTGCGCTTGTCGAGGGGGACGGTGTCCAGGACGCGGCGGGCGGTATGGGTCATCATGTGGGTGCGGTATGCCGGATCGAGGTCGGCCATGACCGCCGTGGCCAGCAGGAGCGCCTCGTTGTAGCCGCCACTCCGGCCGACGCTGATCGCTTCGTGCAGGCGGACGTTCACCGCGTTCTGGTAGTTGGGGTTGGCGGCCAGCGCCTGGTCCCGGGCCTCTCGCGCGGCCTCCGTCGCACCGCCGAAGGCATGGACCCAGGCGCTGGTGAAGGCCGTCGAGGAGGTGCCCCAGCCGTAGCTCTCACCGGACATCGTGAACCGGTCCGCCAGCCCGCGGAGGTGGCGGACGCGATCGAAGGCCTCCGGTTGCCGGCCGAGTACGGCCAGTGCCTGGGCCTCGGCAGCCACCGCTATCAACACCCCGGCAGACAGGCGGTCGCCTGCCAAGTCCTGGGCGTTCCGGGCGAGGATCAACAGCGCCTCGGGGGAGCGAGGGGTATAGAGGCCGAACACCGCCTCATAGCCGCGGACCCATACGCGCATGTCGCGGTCACCGGAGGCGTCGGCGGCGTGGCGGGCGGTGGTCCACCAGCGGCGGGCGGCGCCGTGCTCGCCGAGTCGCGTGAGGACGTTCGCGTGCATGACGGACAGCCAGGCGCTGATCCGCTGCAGGCCGGGGAGCTTCTCTGCGGTCGCCCGGGTGATCGAATGCTGGACGGTGGCGAAGTCCAGGACGAGGTCGTCACGGATGGTGGCAGGCGGTTGGGTCTGCACCGCGTGCATGTGGTCGGCGCAGGTGACCCCCCAGTCCTCCACCGAATTGCCCGCGGCGGTGCCGAGCATCCGCTCGGCCAGGTTGCGGATCGGCTCGCCGTGATTGATCAGCGGCGTCTGGGCCAGCAGGCCCGCCGCGGCCAGCTGGAATAGCTCTCGGCGTTCCACGTCGTCTCCCGGGAAAAGGGCGTTACTGCCGCTTTCACGGTAACCCGGCTTTGCGGCGTTTGTCGCGGCGGCCAGGTCGTCCAATGGACAATGTCCGAGCCTTTGTACCACCGGCCACAGGATTTTCAGCTGGCCCCCTGCGCGGAGGGCGTCGTCGAGGGACTGGACGCGGGTGCCGGACTCCGGGAGGCATTCGCCGCGCTCGATGGAGCCCAGCATGGAGGCGGAATAGCCGGTGCGGGCGCCGAGCAGGTCGACGGTGAGCCGGTGGCCGACCCGTAGTTCATAGCTGTCCCGGAGATCGCGGACCAGTGCCCCGAAATAGTGGGCCATCGACCTATATCGGTCATGGTTCTTCCGTGGTGCGGGCATGCCTTTTCCACCTCCTGATGTGGTCCGGAATCAGCGGCAGATCGCCGGAGGGGATCGGCTCTTGTCCCGGGGTCGGCTGCGGAACAACCTGCTGGTAACTGTAAATGACGATCTGGTTACCGTACGCCAGTTCTGGAAATCGGTCCCAACTCGATCAGGAGTGCGATACGCATGTCGGCATATGCCTTCGCGAACCCGGCGAAACGGGCGGCCGGCGGCCGGTGCCGCCCCGGTCGTACCTCCGCCGGATCCGACCCCACCGGGCCAGGCGGTGCCGGCCGAACGAAACCGGGGTGCGGGGGCGCGGGGCGGGTGGGTAGGGTGCGGGGCATGTCGAGCCCTGAGGCGGACACGGTGGGGGCCCGCGGTCACGCCGCCGGCCCCCGGAACACCTGAGTTCGCCGTCCCGCCGCGCGTGCGGCCTGGACGGGCGTGGCCATGGGTGCCGGCCGCGATGACGAGACGCCTTCCTCGTCCGTTTCATCGCCTCGGAGTCACTCGATGCCGTTTCCCCTGTACCTGCTGGCCGTGGCGGTCTTCGCCATGGGCACCTCGGAGTTCATGCTCGCCGGCCTGCTGCCGGCCATCGCCGCCGACCTCGGCGTCCCGGTCGGCACGGCCGGCCTGCTCACCTCGGCCTTCGCGGCCGGGATGGTCGCCGGCGCCCCGCTGGCGGCCGCGCTGACCCGCCGCTGGCCCCGGCGGTCCAGCCTGCTCGGGTTCGTGCTGGCGTTCGCGGCGGCGCACCTCGTGGGCGCCGTCACCGGGAGTTTCCCGGTCCTGCTGGTGACCCGGGTGGTCGCGGCCGTCGCGAACGCCGGGTTCCTCGCGGTGGCGCTGACGACCGCCGCCGCCCTGGTCGCCGCCGACCGCAAGGGCCGCGCGCTCGCCGTGCTGCTGTCGGGCACCACGGTCGCGACCATCGCCGGGGTCCCCGGCGGGGCGGCGCTCGGCACGCTGCTCGGTTGGCGGGCCGCCTTCTGGGCGGTGGCCGCGCTCTGCCTGCCCGCCGCGGCCGGCATCCTCGCCGGGATCCCGGCGCGCCGGGCCGCAGCGGACGGCGCGGACGGCGCCGGGCGCCCGGCCCTGCGTGCGGAGCTCGCGCAGCTCGCGAGGCCGCGGCTGGTCCTGGTGATGCTGCTCGGGGCCCTGGTGAACGCCGCGACCTTCGGCGGCTTCACCTTCCTGGCCCCCGTGGTGACGGGGACCGCGGGGCTGGCCGAGTGGTGGGTGCCGGTGGTGCTGATGCTCTTCGGCGGCGGCTCGCTGGCCGGGGTCACCGTCGCCGGCCGGCTGTCCGACCGGCGTCCCGGATCGGTGATCATGGTCGGCGGCCCGCTGCTGCTCGCCGGCTGGCCGGCGCTGGCCCTGCTGGCCGGCTTGCCGGCCGCGCTGCTCGTCCTGGTGTTCGTCCAAGGCACGCTGTCGTTCGCGCTGGGCGGCACGCTGATCGCCCGGGTCCTTTACGAGGCCGCGGACGCGCCGACCATGGCCGGCTCGTACGCGACGGCCGCGCTCAACGTCGGCGCCGCCGCCGGGCCGGTCGTCGCCGCGGCCACCTTGGACAGCGCGGCCGGTCCCGCCGGGCCGCTGTGGGCGAGCGGCGTCCTGGTCGCGATCGTCCTGCTCCTCGCGGTGCTCTTTCGCCGGGTGATCTCGGCGACGCCGGCCCCCGCCCGGGTTATCCGTTCGGCGCCGGGAGCGCACCCGGGATAGCGTTTGCGGCATGAGTGCCACCATCGTCGCCAAGGACCTGGCCGCCGGGCACGGGGAGAAGGTGTTGTTCTCCGGGCTCGACCTGGTCGTCGGCCCGCAGGATGTGATCGGCCTGGTCGGGGTGAACGGCGCGGGCAAGTCCACCCTGCTGCGCCTGCTGGCCGGCCTGGCCGTGCCGGACGACGGCACGGTGCGGCTGACCCCGCCGGCGGCGACGGTCGGCTACCTGCCGCAGGAGCCGGAGCGCCGGCCCGGCGAGACGGTGGCCGATTACCTGGCCCGGCGCACCGGGGTGACCGCCGCGCAGCGCGAGCTGGACGCCGCGACCGAGGGGCTGGTGGCCGGCCGGCCCGGCGCCGACGACGACTACTCCACCGCGCTGGAGCGCTGGCTCGGCCTGGGCGGTGCCGACCTGGCCGAGCGGGCCGGCGAGGTGGCCGCCGACCTGGGCCTGGCGGTGGACCTGGCCCAGCCGATGACGTCGCTGTCCGGCGGCCAGGCGGCCCGGGCCGGGCTGGCCGCGCTGCTGCTCAGCCGGTACGACGTCTTCCTGCTGGACGAGCCCACCAACGACCTCGACCTGGACGGGCTGGACCGCCTGGAGCGGTTCGTCACCGGGCTGCGCGCCGGCACCGTGCTGGTGAGCCACGACCGCGAGTTCCTGGCCCGCACGATCACCAGCGTGGTCGAGCTCGACCTGGCCCAGCGGCAGGTGCGGGTGCACGGCGGCGGCTACGACTCCTACCTGGCCGAGCGGGAGGTCGCCCGCCGGCACGCCCGCGAGGAGTACGAGGAGTACGCCGACCGGCTGGGCGACCTGCGGGCCCGGGCGCGCACCCAGCGGGCGTGGATGGAGAAGGGCGTGAAGAACGCCCGGCGCAAGGCCCCGGACAACGACAAGATCGGCCGGAAGTTCCGCACCGAGGCGACCGAGAAGCAGGCGGCCAAGGCCCGGCAGACCGAGCGCATGATCGAGCGGCTGGATGTGGTCGAGGAGCCCCGCAAGGAGTGGGAGCTGCGGATGGAGATCGCCGCCGCGCCGCGGGCCGGGGCGGTCGTGGCCACCGCGCGCGGCGCGGTGGTGCGGCGCGGCCCGTTCGTGCTGGGCCCGGTCGACCTGCAGATCGGCTGGGCCGAGCGGGTGGCGATCACCGGCGACAACGGTTCGGGCAAGTCGACGCTGCTGGCCACGCTGCTCGGCCGGCTGGCCCCGGACGAGGGGCACGCCGCGCTCGGCCCGGGCGTGGTGGTCGGCGAGATCGACCAGGCGCGCGGCCGGTTCCTCGGCGAGGAGCCGCTGCTGGACGCGTTCGGCGCCGCGGCGCCCGGCCTGATGCCCGCCGACGTGCGCACGCTGCTCGCCAAGTTCGGGCTGCGGGCCGATCATGTGCTGCGCGCGGCGGTCACCCTCTCGCCGGGGGAGCGCACCCGGGCCGCGCTGGCGCTGCTGCAGGCGAGCGGGGTCAACCTGCTGGTCCTCGACGAGCCCACCAACCACCTCGACCTGCCCGCGATCGAGCAGCTGGAGTCGGCCCTCGACACCTACCCGGGGACGCTGCTGCTCGTCACGCACGACCGGCGGATGCTGGCCGCGGTGCGCACTACCCGCCACCTGCGGGTCGCCGCCGGCCAGGTGACGGAGGACGTGCCGGCCTGACCCCGGGGCCGGCCGCCTGCCGGCCCCGCTTGCCCTGCCACCTGCCCGGCCTCACTTGCCCGGCCCCGCCTGCCCTGCCACCTGCCCCGCCCCGGCTGCCCCGCCCCGGCAGTCGGTACTCTCGGCGATCTTGACGTCACCGACAGTGATTTTTCGGGTTTTTGGTGGCCGATTCAGCATTTTCTGCGGCGGCGATCCCGGCTTTCCCCGGTTCTTGCCGACTTTCTGTGATGTCCGAATCCCCGGGAACGGATCTCATATTGGGCTGCGTTGTGAAGGCAGGAAATGTAGTGGACTAAAGAGAAGCGAACCCGCAGGATCGTTCCACACCATGTACGGCCCTTTTGGTGCGAGAGGGTGGTGCCCCCCATGAAGATCACTCGCAATCCCGGTTTACCCCCGCCGATCGTCCGCGGCCTGGCCGGCCTCGCCGCCGCCCGAGCCGGCCGCCGGGACGGCCGGCTCGGCGTCCCCTACGACCGGCTGCCGGCCGGGGCGTCCCCGGGCGGGCCGGCCGACGACCGGCGGACCGACTACATCACGTCCGTGGCCGAGCAGGCCCGCGAGCGCCGGCTGCGCGTCCGCAAACGGTTCATCGGCGAGGCCGGCCGGCAGGAGAGCGCGCTGCTGCAGGCGGCCGGCCTGGTCAACGACCTCGCCCGCCGGGCGGCGGCCACCGACCCGGCGCCGGCCGGCCCCGGGAACCCGCCGGGCACCCCGGAGCCGCGATCGCTGGCCGAGGTGACCGCCGCCCGGGCCCGCCGGACCGCCGCCGACCGGCGACGGTCCGCCGAGACCGAGCTGGCCACCGCCCGGCAGGCGCTGGCCGGCCGGCTGGCCGACTACGCGGGCGCGGTCCGCCGGATGCGCGCCGAGGCCGAGGAGGTGAACAGCTGGGCCGGGCAGCTGGTGGCCCGCTACCGCCGGTCGCTGGACCACGCCTACCTGACCCGCCAGAGCACGCCGGGCACGTCCTTACCTCGCTGGGAACCGGCCCCCATCCGGGCCGACTCCGAGGAGGAGCGGCTGGCCCTGTCCGGTGACCTGCTCACCCTGCTGCCGCCGAAGGTGCGCGAAGTGATCGACGAGGCGCTCGGTCACCTCGGCCGCCCGATCCCCGAAGGAGGTGCCGGGTGAGAGCCTTCCGCACGGTCGTCCTGCTGCTCCCGGTGGTACTGGTGCTGCTGGCGGCGGTCACCCTGCTCGCCGGCTGCCAGGCGTCCCCGCCGCCGCCGGCCGCGGCCCGCCCGTGCGGCATGGCCGTCGACGCCACCTCCTTCAGCCGCAACACCGACGTGCAGCGGAAGATCGACGAGGCGGTGCCGCGGTTCCTGGCCGAATGCGACCAGGTGGCATTCGGCGTGGTCAACGGCTCGCCCGGCGCCACCGACTGCCGGCAGGCCCCGCTGGACCTGGTCGCCGGTCCGAAGGACAACCCCAACGACAATCCCAAGCGCGCCGCGCAGGTCGAGGCGGGCCGCCGGGGCACCGCGATCGCGGCCATGAAGCGACTGCTGGCCTGTTCCCGGGCCGAAAAGCAGCTCCGCCCCGGCTCCGACGTCATCGGCGCCGTCCGCTACCTGACCGACCAGCTCGGCGCGCTGGAACGTTCCGGCCGGCTGCTCGTCCTCAGCGACCTGGGGCAGCGCACCCCCGAACTCGACGTCTACCACGACGACCTCAGCACCCCCGACCGGCGCGCCCGGTACGTCGACCGGGTGGCCGACCGGCTGCCGAAACTGGCCGGCGCCCGGATCCAGGTCGTCGGGTTCGGCATCCACCTCACCGGCGACCCGGCCCGCCGGCAGCACATCCAGGAGTTCTGGACCCTGCTCTTCGACCGCTGCGGCGCGCTCGCCGTCACCTACACCTAGCCTCGCCGACCTTTCCGGAAGGAGAACCCGATGGGCAGGAACCAGCGGCGCGCCCTGTGGTGGCGCCTCAAGCCCTACCTCGGCGACCGGGGCGACGCCGCGCTCGACCTGGAACTGGACATGGAGGAGGACCCCTACGGCGGCCCGATCCCCGGTGGGCCGCCGCCGGCCAAGGAGCTGAAACGGCTGCGCGCCGAGGCCCGGCGCAACGGGGAGCGGGACGGCGGATCCGGCATGTACGACGAGTGGAGCCTGGCCGCCGGCAGCCGCCCGCCGTTCCTGGTGACCCTGGAGGCCATGCGGAACGAGGCCGTCGCGGAGGAGAAGGTGCGCGAGCTGCGCGACCTGCAGCGCCTGGAGGACCGGATCGCGGTCACCCGGCAGGACCTGCAGACCTGCGAGGAACGGGCCGCCCGTACCCGGGCGGAGCTGGACCAGGTCGCCGCCGACGAGCGGCGGCTGCAGGAGGCGCTCGGCGGGGTGCGCGCCGCGGCGGCATCGGACGGCGCGCCGCGCCCAGAGGAGCCGCCGCACCCGGCGGCGCGGTGGGCCGAGCCCACCCGGAGCCTGCGCCGGCAGGCGCTGGTCCGGGCGGCGCGCTGGGCGGTGCTCGCGCTGTTCGCCGCGGTGGAACTGCCGATCCAGTACGCGACGTTCATCTACTTCAACGAGGGCCCCACGATGACCTGGGCGTTCGTGCTGGGCACCGCGGCCGCCATGCTGATCGCGCCGCACCTGGCCGGCGGCTGGACCAAGCACATGAGCGTGATGGGATGGCGGTCCCCGCGGCTGCCCGCCGCGGCGACCGTGCTAGTGGCCTGGCTCGCCGGGGTGGGCCTGCTCGCCCACCTGCGCACCTCGGTGCTCTTCGCGCCGGGCACCGATTCGGAGACCGGCGCCGCGATCAGGTCGACGGCGGACGCGCTCGGCGTCGGCCGGGTGCCGGTGACGATCCTGTTCACCGCGCTGCTGCTGCTCGGCGGCACGGTCACCTTCACCTTCGGCTTCCTCGGCGAGAACCCTTACGCCGCGCGGCTGGGCGACATCCAGCGGCAGCGCCGCCGGCTGGAGAAGGCGCTCGCCGCGCTGGAGGGCCGCAGGAAGCGGGACGCGGACCTGGTCAGCCTGGCCGAGCAGCGGACCAGGCGGCACGGCGAGCGCTGGGCGGCCCGCATCGCGGCCCGGGGCGAGCCGTACGAGGTCTGCGTGGCCGACTACCTGGAGGCGGTCGCGCAGCGGATGCGCAACCCCGCGTTCACCGAGTCGGTGGGCCAGTGGCTGCAGGAACGCGCCAGGGCCCGGCAACCGGCCGGGTGACGGCGGATCGACCGGCCGGCCCGAGCCGGCGCGCACATCATGGGAGGGCTGATGGACGGCGTCCGGCCGTGCCTGGCCATGCTGGGACTGGGACTGATCATCGCCGGTGTCTTCGCCCGCACCGCGACGATCATGAAAGTGGTGGAGGTGCGGCCGGTCGACTGGCCGACCCGGGCCGGGCTGGCCGCCGCCGGTGTGGTGATCGTCCTGGTGATGCTGGCGCTGGACGGCTCCGGCCGCCGGGCGCCGCTGCGCCGCCTGACCGGCATGCTGGTCGGCAGCCTGCTCACGCTGGGGGTGGCCACCCTGGCGGGAGTGATCGCCTTCCCGGCCCTGCCGGCGCGGGCCCAGCGGCCGCTGCCCGCCGGCAGCTGGCACGGCCGGCTCGCCCACTCGGCGGGCGGCCGGGCGGACGTCAGGCTGACCGTCTCGGCCGGCGGGCCGCACACCACCGCCACCGGCCGGTTGACGCTGTCCTACAACGGCGCGGGCTGCGAGTACTGGCTCGACGGCGAATCGGTGCGCCAGGTGATGAAGGCGGCGGAGAACAACACGCCCCAGGAGGAGCGGATCTGCGGCGGCGTGACCGACCTGCGGCTGGACCCCTACCCGGACGGAAAGGACGTGTGGATCACCCTCACCGGGCGGGCCTGCGCGGTGGTGGCCCAGGGGGCGCTGGCCCGCCAAGGCCTGCCGGCGGTCGAGGGCGCCCGCCCGCCGGACTCCACGCTGGACGGCCGCACCTGCCCGGCCTGAGCGCGAGTGCGGCCACCCGATCCCCGCCGGCCCGCTCGCGCGCCGCACCCGGCCGGCCTGAGCGCGAATCCCGGCCGCCCGGTGCCGCCGTGGCTCCGGGATTTCGCGACCGGCCGCAAAGTCGGGTGAACCGGTCGCCCGCCCCGCGCGTACCTGCTGGCACGAACCGCCGGCGGGCGGGCCGGCCGTCCGGCCCGCCGCCCGCCGGCCCGGCCTCGCCAGGGGAGGGGTGCGCGTGCCCGTGCGCAGCGTCCGGAAGAGAGTCGTTCCGGCGGTCGCCGGGCTGGCCGCCGCCATGGTGCTGGTCGCGCAGCAGGGCGCGGCCGCCGAGCCGCGCCCCACCGCCGCGCAGGCCCGCGCCCGGCTGGCCAAGCTGGAGGACCAGGCCGACAAGACGGTCGAGCGGTACAACACCGTGGCCGAACGCTACAAGGGGGCGAAAAAACGGTACGACGCGCTGGACCGGGAGCTGTCCCGCGAGCGCGGCAAGGTCGACACGCTGCGCGCCGACATCGGCTCGACCGCCGCGCACCTCTACCAGTCCAACGGGGTGACCACCGGCCTGCCCGGCATGCTCAGCTGGCAGGACCCATCCGGCGTGCTCGCCGGCCTGGCCGTCGCCGACCAGATGTCGGCGGGCCAGGCGAACGCCATGGCCGCGTTCGAGGCGGCCACCCGCGGCCTGCGCGCCCGGCACGCCAAGGCCAAGGCGGCCTACGACGACGTGGCCGAGCTGCTCGGCGACGTCGGCGACGAACGCAAGCGGGTGGAGAAGCTCGTCGGCGAGCAGGAGCGCCTGCTGCGCCGGCTCAACCAGTTCAACGCCGGCGACCCCAACAGCCGCGGCATCAGGTACGACGGCCCGGCGTCCGGCAACGCCCGCACCGCGCTCACCTTCGCCTTCGCGCAGGCCGGCAAGCCCTACCGCTACGGCGCCACCGGCCCGGGCGCCTACGACTGCTCGGGTTTCGCCCAGGCGGCGTGGGCGAAGGCCGGGGTGAAGCTGCCGCGCACCACCTACCAGCAGTGGGCGTGGGGCGCCAAACGCCGGGTACCGATGGACAAGCTCCAGCCGGGTGACCTGATCTTCAGCAACGGCCTCGGCCACATGGGCATCTACGCCGGAAACGGCAAGATGATCCACGCCCCGCGCACCGGGGACGTCGTCAAGGTGGTGACCCTGGCCTCCTACGGGCGGGGCCGCTTCGTCGGCGCCGTCCGTCCCTGATCTCGGGCGTCGCCCCCCCGGCGCCCGATGGCGCCCGGCCGTCGTCCGGCCCTCTGGCGCGGAGGGCCGGCCGGCGGCCCGGGCCGCCGGCCACCGTTCCGCGCGGCCACCGTTCCGCGCGGCCACCGTTCCGCGCGGCCACCGTTCCGCGCGGCCGCCGTTCGGCGCCGGCCATCGTTCCGCAGCGCGCCGGCCCGGTCGTCGCGCGGTCTGTCGCTCGCGCTCAGCGGGCGGTCTCCGTCCAGCGAGCGGCCTCCCGCCGTCGCGGGGCCGCCGGGGGGCGTGATTCCGGTCAGCGCGGGCCGCCGGCCAGCGGCGGCACCGCGTTGCGCGCCATCTCCAGCGCCCGGTCCGGCCACCACTGGCCGGCCTGCGGGGTGACGAACCCGTACACCGGATCGGCCGGGCCGGCGGTGCCGCGGGTGCACTGCCCGTTGGAGAACCCGGGGCTGTTCAGCCACAGGAACGCGTCGGCCGCCGGGTCGCCGGTGCCGGTGGTCGGCCGCGGCCCGGCGCCGCGCCCGGGCGGGTTGCACCACTCGTCGGGTGACGGGAACCGCCCCTTGGGCGGCGTCCACTCCCCGGCGCCGTTGCGGCTGGTGTCCACCACGAAATGCGGCAGGCCGGGCGCGTCCCCGTGCACGGCGGCGATCTCCTCGGGGGCGCAGCCCGTCTCGGGCACCCCCGCCTTCAGGTACAGGCAGCGGGCCAGCGCCCGGCCGTGCGCCAGCGATCTCTGGGTGTCGCGGTGGGCGGTCATGTTGAGATGGAACCCGTCGGCCCGGCGCAACCCCGCGGCCAGCAGCCGGTCGGCGATCTCGTCGAGCTCCGGCCAGCCCGCCAGGCCGCCGTCGAGGTAGACGGCCGTGCGGCGCAGGCCGGCCAGCGCCGACACGGCGGTGGACAGGTCGGCGTACCGGCGCCTGGCCGCCTCCTCGCCGCCCTTGGGGCACTCGGCGGTGCCGGGCGGCCGGGACAGGCTGTTCGGTTCCAGCACGACGACGGCCGGGCGGTCGCCGATGCCGCGGGCCACCCCCTCGATCCAGGCGCGGTAGGCGCCGCTGTCCGGCGCGCCGCCGTTCCAGCAGTCCCGGCCGGGGATGTGGTTGGTGACGAAGACCGGCACCTGGTGCCGCGCGGCGGCCTCGGTGGTCGCCTCCCTGGCCCGGCGGGCCATGTCGTCCGGCGAGCCGCCGTCCAGCCACATGGCCTGCGGCACCGCGGCCAGCGACCGCATCAGCGCCGCGTCGGCCGGCCGGCCCTGCGCCGTCCAGGTGTCGGCCTGGCGGGCGGCGTCGGTGCCGGGCTGCACGTAGAAGCGCACGTTGCGGGCCCGCAACGGGTTGGCCCGCCCGTCGCGGATCGGGAAGGGCCGCCCCGTCGGGGCGGGGGTGCCGGTCGTGCCGGTGTCCGGTGCCAGCGGGGCTCGCCCGGCCGCCTCGGCGGGCACGCCGGGCAGGATGGGCAGCTCGGCCAGGCCGGCGCGGGTGGCGGCGACGGTCCCCGCGGTGATCAGCACGGCCAGCGCGGTGCCCGCCCCGGCCCAGCGCAGCCGGTGTGCCCGGCGGCGCGGGGCCGGCGGGGCGGCGGGCGGCGCCGGGTCGGCCGGCGCGGTGGGGGCGTTGGGCTCGGGCACCCCGGCCCGGGTGGCCAGCGCGTCCACCAGTTCGGCCGGGGTCGGCCGGCTCGCCGGGTCCTTGTCCAGCGCCCGGACGACCAGCTCGCCGAGCACGCCGTCCAGCGGCGGCAGCTCCGGCGGGTCGTGCACCACCCGGTACAGCACCTCGTGGCCGGCGCCGGTGCCGAACGGCGGCCGGCCGCAGGCGGCGAAGACCACCACGCCCGCCCAGGAGAAGACGTCGGAGGCCGGGGTGATCGTCAGGCCGCGCACCCGCTCGGGCGACATGTAGGCGGGCGTCCCCATGATGGTGACCGAGTGGGTCGCGCCGTCCGGCAGCGAGGCGAGACCGAAGTCGATCACCTTGGGCCCGACCGGGGAGAGCAGCACGTTCGACGGTTTGAGGTCGCGGTGGATCACCTCGGCGGCGTGCACGGCCCGCAGCGCGGTCGCCATGCTCATCGCGAGCCCGTCCAGCGCGGACCCCGACAGCGGGCCCTCCCGGTGCACCTTCTCCAGCAGCGTGGGCCCGGGGACGTACTCGGTGACCAGGTAGGCCAGCTCGCCGTCCACGTCGGCGTCCAGCACCGGCGCGGTGGAGAACCGGGCGACCCGGCGGGTCGCCGCGACCTCCCGGCGGAACCGCCGCCGGAAATCGGGGTCGCTCGCCAGGTGCCGGTGGATGACCTTGATCGCCACCTGCCGGCGGGACCGTCCCTCGGCCAGGTAGACGACGCCCATGCCGCCCTCGCCCAGCCGGCGCAGGATCCGGTACCCGCCGACCTCCCAGGGGCCGCCGTCACCAGGTGCGTGACCCGGTGACCCGGCCTGTCCGCTGCCGCGCTTCAATAGCCCGCCCACCTGTGCTAGATGCCGGACCCGCCCGCAAACGATCGTATCCGGACGAACGCCGCGAGGGGCCTGAATCTCACCATCGCCGGCGGGGGGGTGTTGCCTGATTTACTCGGACGAGGTAATTTTTACCCATGCGAGTAACTGACGGGGGTCGCCGGAGCACCCTCACCGGCGAGGCCCGGCGGGCGCAGATCGTCGCGGCCGCCATCGACACCATCGCCGAGCTCGGTTACCGGCAGGCGAGCTTCGCCCGCATCGCCGAGCGGGCCGGCCTCAGCAGCACCCGGCTCATCTCGTACCACTTCGCCGGCAAGGACGAACTGATGCGCCAGGTCGTCCTCGCGGTCGTCGGCGACATCGGCCGGCACGTCACCGAGCGCCTGCGCCGGGAGCCCACCGCCGCGGGGGCGCTGCGGGCCTACATCCGGGCGGTGATCGGCTACAACGCGGACAACCGGCCGCGGATGGCCGCGCTGATGGAGATCTTCCTCAACCACCGCGACGAGAGCGGCGAGGGCTCCTACGACGCCGGTGACGACGCCGACGTGCTCAACGGGGTCGAGGAGATCCTGCGCCGCGGGCAGCGCGCGGGGGAGTTCCGCGCGTTCGACACCAGGGTGATGGCCTTCGCGATCCAGCGGTCGCTGGACGGCCTGCCGTTCCTGCTCCAGGCCGAGCCCGGCCGGGACATCGGCGCCTACGCCGAGGAACTGGTCACCACGTTCGACCTGGCCACCAGGGCCGAGCCATGACTCGCCGGCGGCGGCACCGGTTGCTGCTGCTGGTCGACCTGGCCGGGCCGATCGCCCTGTACTACCTGCTGCGGCTGGCCGGCCAGGACGTGCACGCGGCGGCGCTGATCAGCTCGCTGGTGCCCGGGCTCGACCTGGTCACCGCGCTGGTCCGCCGCCGGCGGCCGGAAGCGGTGGCCGTCTTCATGACCGTGATGATGCTCGGCAGCGCCCTGGTGTCCCTGCTGAACGGCGACCCCCGCTTCGTGCTGGCCAAGGAGGGCTGGCTCACCGGCGTCACCGGCCTGTGGATGCTGGCCAGCGCCTGGAGCCGGCAACCGCTGACCGTGCCGTTCACCCGCCTGCTGCTGGAGGGCCGGATCGGCCCCGGGCGGCCGCGCTGGGAGGTCATGTGGGAGCTGCCGCGCTTCCGCCGGATCTGGCGGGTCTGCACGGTGCTGTGGGGCATCGGGCTGCTGGCCGACGCGGCGGTGCGGGTCGTCATGGCCTACACCCTGCCGCTGGACACCGTGCCCGGCCTGACCGCCGCGCAGTACGTGGTGTTCGTGCTGCTCATGCAGGTCGTCATGAACGTCTACCTGGTGCCCTCCGGCGTCTACAACCAGTGGTCCCGCCTGTACGAGCCGCTCCGCGCCCGGCAGCGGGCCGGCGGCTGAACCCGCCCTGATCCTTGAGCCGCTCCGTTCCCCGAACCTGCCGTGCCTCCGAACCTGCCCTGAGCCCTGAACCTGCCGTGCCTCTGAACCCGTCCTGAACCCCGAACCTGTCGTGACCCGAACCCGCCCTGGACCCCGAACCTGCCGTGACCCCGAAGCCGCCTGAGCCTGGAGCGGCCCGAAGCCGCCGGGCCACCCTGATCCGTTCGCCGGCCCCAGGGCCGATCCGCAAGCCCACCCGTAAGGAGACACCCATGTCCGCCACCACCTCCCCGCCGCGCACCCCGGCGGCCACCCGGCGCGGGGCCCGCGCCCTGGCCGTGGCCGGCGCGGCCGCCGCCGCGCTCGCCATCTGGGCCGTCGCGGTCGTCGCCGGCGTCCGGCTGGACGTCCACCAGAACGGCGCCGTCACGGAGGTCGGCCCGGCGGCCGTCGCCGGGGTGGCGCTGGCCGCCGGCCTGGCCGGCTGGGCGGCACTCGCCATCCTGGACCGGACGGCCCCCCGGCGGGCCCGCACCGTCTGGACCGCGCTGGCCGGCATCGTGCTGGTGCTCTCGCTGGCCGGCCCGGTCACCGCCGCCGCGACCCCGGCCGCCATGGTCGTGCTGCTCGCCCTGCACCTGGCGGTCGGCGCGGTGCTGATCTTCCTGCTCCCCGCCCGCCGGCGCCCCGGCCGGGGTGAAGTACCCGCCCGGACCGAGTAGCCGTACTCAGGCGCCGGAGGCGGCCGGCGCCGCACCATCGATCCATGAGCCGTCCCATACACAACACCATGACCGGCGCCTACTACGCGCAGTGCGTCCTGTCCTTCGGGCTCTCGCTGGTGAGCGTGGTCCTCGGCATCGCCTACCTCCCGGTCGGCCCCTGGGTGCGCGCCTTTCTCGCCGTGGCGGTCCTCTACACGGTGACCTCGGCCTTCGTGCTGGCCAAGTGCGTGCGCGACCGGCAGGAGGTCACCACCATGTCCAGCCGCGTCGACCAGGCGCGGCTGGACCGCCTGCTCTCCGAGCACGACCCCTTCAAGGTCGACACCCCCTGACGGCGGCCGCCGTCCCGGCGGCCCGGTCAGGACGCCGGGACGGGTCGCGCCCCGTCCAGAACCGCTCGTACGCGGTGCCGTCCGGGCCGGCCGCCACGACCGGGCCGAGCGGGACCCTCACCCCGGCCCCGCCGGGATCTCGGCCATGGCCGCCGCGCGGCGGAGGCCGTCAGGCGTCATCCAGGCCGCGCTCGATCGCGTACCTGGTCAGCTCCACCCGGTTGTGCAGGCGCAGCTTGGTGAGGGTGTTCTGCACGTGGTTCTGCACGGTGCGGTGCGACAGCACCAGCCGCTCGGCGATCTGCTTGTACGACAGGCCCTTGGCCACCAGCCGGAGCACCTCGGTCTCCCGCTCGGTCAGCCGGGGGCCGTCGTCCGGCGCGGCCCGGCCGGCCAGCCGGCGGTACTCGCCGAGCACCAGCCCGGCCAGGCCGGGGGTGAACACCGGGTCGCCGCCGGCCGTCCGCCGCACCGCGTCCAGGAACTCCGCCCGGCCCGCCGACTTCACCAGGTAACCGGAGGCGCCGGCCTTGACCGCCTCCAGCACATCGTCCTGCTCGGCGCTCGCCGACAGCACCAGCACCCGCGGCGGGTCCGGCAGGGCGGCCAGCCCGCGGGCCACCTCGGCGCCCGGCAGGTCGGGTAGCCGCAGGTCCAGCACCACGACGTCCGGACGGACGGCCGCCGCCACCCGAAGCGCCTGCCGGCCCTCGCCGACGGCGGCGGCCACCTCGTATCCCGCCTCGGCCAGGTCGCGGGCCACCGCGTCCCGCCACATGGGGTGGTCGTCCACGACCATCACGCGCAGCCCGCTCACGGGCCAACCTTAGAGCGGATCCACCGGGACGGTCAGCTCCACCTCGGTGCCCTGCCCCGGGACGGTGACGAAGCGCGACCGGCCGCCCAGCGCCGCGACCCGGCCGCGGATGGACTGCGCCACCCCGAGCCGGCCCTCGGCCGCCGCCTCGGCCAGCCGGCCCGGCGCGATGCCCGGCCCATCGTCGCGGACCGTCACGGTCACCTCGCCGTCCCCCTCCTCGGCCAGCACCCACGCCCGGGCGTCCGGCCCGCAGTGCCGCGCCACGTTGTCCAGCGCCGCCGCGGTGGCCGCGGCCAGTTCGCGGGCGGCCGCGGCCGGCACCAGCAGCGGGCCGGCCGGGGTGGACACGGTGACCGAGGCCGAGCCGTGCCCGCGCAGCAGCGCGGCCAGATCCGCCCGCCCGGCGCCGCCCGGCCGGTCCGCGGGCGGCGGACCACCGCGGACCAGCTCGCGCAGCACCGCCTCCTGCTCGCCGGCCAGCCGCCCGAGCTCGGCCGCCTCGCCGCCGATCTCCAGGCCGCGCCGCTGCACCAGGGCGAGCACCTGCAGCACCGAGTCGTGGATGCCGCGGGCCAGCCGCTCGCGTTCCCGGCCGGCCGCCGCCATCTCGGTGGCCCGCTGCATCCGCTCCTCGGCACGCCGGCTGAGCCGGGAGACGTGCCCGACCACGGCACCGGCCAGCAGCAGCAACACGGCTCCGTTCGCCGGCGCAGACAGGTCCAGGCCGCGCGCGCCGGCCAGGCCGCGCAGCCACAGGTTCGCGGCGGCCACCACGACGCCGGCGGCGATCCCGGCGCGGCGGCCGCCGTGCACCGCCCAGGCCAGCACCGGGCCCGCCACCCAGGTGGCGGTGAGCGGCATCACCCCGGCCGACCCCGCCGCGGGACCCTGCACGTACGGCGAGGCGAGCAGGCAGGCCAGGGTGACCAGCAGGTCGGCGGCCAGCAGCGGCCGGGCGCGCCGCGCCGGGTAGGCGATCCCGGTGACCGCCGTCCACCCGGCCATCACGCCGATGACCAGCCAGCCGGCCGCCGGGTGCGGGTAGCCGTCCGCCCCGGCCAGCAGCAGCGCGGCGTAGCCGAGCGAGGCGACCCGGAACACCGCGACGGCGCGCCAGAACGACGCCTCGACGCCCATCAGCCGGCCGGCCGGCCCCGGCGCCGGGGCCGTGCCGGGGCGAGAACGGGCATCAGGACGGCGTCGTACCGCCCGCCCTCCCCGCGCGCCGGCCCCTCGCCGGCGCGCGGTTCCGGCAGCCCTGGCACGGCCGCAGGGCCGGCCGGCCGTAGTACCACCCGCCTGCCGATAAGGGGGGGTTCGTCGGCGAAAGCCATGGGAGATGGCTACCACCCGCCGCCGGCGGCGGCAATCCGATCACCCCGCCGCCGGCCGATCCGCCACCATCACCGGCCCAGCTCAGGGAGAGGTGCGCATTTCTTTACGTTTGAGATCCGTGTACGGGAAAGAGGGGGTGGCGAGGAACGAAGGAGGCAATTCCATGACCATAGCCGGCAGCATTTTCCTGATCATGCTCGGCGCCATCCTCACATGGGCGGTCGAGTTCGACCTCGCGGGTGTCGACATCAACGTGGTCGGCGTCATCCTGATGCTCGGCGGCATCGCCGGTCTGCTGTTCGGCATCTGGCGGCTCACCAACGCCCGCCGGACCGCCGTGACCACCCGCACCGGCGTCGCGCCCGCCGGCCAGGTGTACCCCGGCGAGACCGCCCGGACCCAGGTCTACGAGGAGCGCCGCTACGACGACCCGATCGTCTGACCCGCCACGCCGACGGCAGGGCGGGCGGGTGGCCCGGCACGGCGCCGGGCAGGTGTGAAGAACATGGAAGAACAGCCGGTGCCATGGCACCGGATGGCGGGGCAGGGGAAGCGCGTTTCCCCGGCGGCGGCACGGCCGCCCCGTTCGACGGCGAGCGGGCCCCGCCGGAGGCACCGGCGGGCCCGGCCCGCCGGCAGACAGCGAGGGCTCCGGTCCGGCCGGACCGGAGCCCGGGACGACGCCGGCCACGGGCCGGCCTTTTTCATGCGCGGACCAGGTCCGGCCGGACCGGTTAGAGGCCCGTCCCTGCGGGTAGCTGGGGTTTCACGGCAAAGGAGGGCGCGATGGCGGACATCACCAACCGTACGCAGGACACGTTGACCGACGTGAAGAAGAACGCCGGCGATCTGGCGGCGAAGGCAGGAGACAAGGCGGGCGTGCTGGCCGCCAAGGCGGGCGACAAGGCCGGCGAGCTGGCGGCCAAGGCCGGCGACACCGCGAGCGTGATCGCCGCCAAGGCCGGGGACAAGGCCGGCGAGCTGTCCGCCAAGGTCGGTGCGCAGGCCGAGGTGCTGGCGGCCAAGGCCGGCGGCAAGACCGGCGAGCTGGCCGGCAAGGCCCGCGAGAACCTGCCCGACGAGGTGCGCGGCCTCACCGACAAGGCCGTCGCCCAGGCGCGGAACCGCCCGTGGGCCGCCGCCGCGGCGGTCGCCGGCGTGCTGCTCCTGCTGCGGATGCTGCGGAGGAAGAAGTAATCGTGAAGAAGATGGCCTACAGGTCCGTCGGCCTGCTGTCCGGTGTGGTCGGCGGCTACCTGTCGAGTCTGGTGTTCAAGCAGGTGTGGAAGCTGGTCGCCGGCAAGGACGACACCCCGGAGGCCACCTCCACCGAGTACGGCTGGGGCGAGGTGCTGGTCGCGGCCGCCGTGCAGGGCGCGATCTTCGGCGTGGTCAGGGCCGCGATCGATCGCGCCAGCGCCGAGACCGTGCACAGCGCCACCGGCACCTGGCCGGGCGACTGACGGCCGGGCGGCAGCCCGGGAGGCCGGTGGGCGGCGGAGCATCTCCGCCGCCCACCGGCCTTCTTCACGCCTTCCGAATGCCCGCCTGTGCTCCCGCCTGCCAGATACCTGAGCGTTTCCGGCCTTTCTGGGCCCGGGGCGTTCTCCCGCCTTCCGGCGCTTCCACGGCGCACGACGCTTGACGCGCCATCGCGCCCTCCCGGACGCCTGGCGCGCTGTCGTGCCCCTTCCGGACGGCCGGGCGCGCTTTTGCCCGTCCGGCGGCACGTGCCGGACACGGCGGCGCCGGCGCCCCCGGAGGGACGCCGGCGCCGGTGCGAAGCGACGTCAGCGGCGGGCGGCCCGCAGCGCGAGCAGCGCCGCGGCCGCGGCACCCGCCCCGGCCGCCACCTTGTTGCGGTTCTGGGACAGCCAGACCTGCACGCTGCGGTCCTTGGACTTGGTGTCGAAGCTGCCGTGCGCCCCGTAGTCGCGGTCCTCGTCGGCCGGCTCCCACAGGTTGCCCACCCCGGTCGGCGGCTTCTCGTCGGTCTGCTGCGACCCGACGCCGGTCTTGCCCAGGTAGCGGTCGATCAGCCCCGGGATGAACTTCTGGCCGATGATCGTGGCCGCCGTGCTGCCGCCCACCCAGTACTCCCGGCGGGCCGGATGCTCGGCCGCGTACACGATCGCCTGGGCGGCGACCTCCGGCTGGAAGATCGGCGGCACCGGCTGCGGATGCCGGCCCAGCCGCGACAGCACCCAGTCGAACTGCGGGGTGTTCACCGCCGGCAGCTGGACCATAGTGATCTTGATGCCGCTGCCCTGGTGCAGCAGCTCGGTGCGCACCGACTCGGTGAACCCCTTCATCGCGTGCTTGGACCCGCAGTACGCGGCCTGCAGCGGGATGCCGCGATAGGCCAGCGCCGACCCGGTCTGCACGATGACACCCTGGTCGCGCTCGCGCATCCGCTTCAGCGCCGCCCGGGTGCCCCACACGTACCCCAGGTACGTCACCGCCGTCGTCCGCTCGAACTCGGCCGGCTCCACCTCCAGGAACGGCGCGAAGACCGAGGAGAACGCGACGTTGATCCACACGTCGATCGGGCCGAGCTCCCGCTCGATCGCGTCGGCGGCCGCGTCCACCTGCTCGTGGTCGGCCATGTCCGCCGGGAAGACCTTGGCCGTCCCGCCCTCGACCCCCACCTCGGTGGCCGCGGTCGCCAGCCCGGTCTCCCCCCGGGCGATCAGGGCGACCTTCGCCCCCTTCACGCCCAGCATCCGGACGACCGCGCGCCCGACGCCACCGCTGGCGCCGGTCACCACGACGACTTTGCCGCTCAACATGTTCGGTTCCTTCCGGTCAGCCGGTGGATTGCGGCCCAGTGCCCAGCCGGCGCTGGCGCCGCACGGCGAGCACCACGTCCACGACGGCCGCCACCGCCACCACGGCCGCCACGATCGTCACGACCGTCAGCCCCATGATCAGTGACAGCACGCCGACGGCGAAGGCCAAGAAGATCACGAACGACCCCAGCCGGACATGGATCAGATCCCGGGGCGTGGCCGCGGTCATGGGCCTGCCGCGCTCCGACCGCTGTTCCGGTGTCTCGTACGTCATCGGGCCCCCTTTCCGCTGAACGCTTCCCCTACCCGGCGAACCGCACGCCATGTCCAATACCGGGCAAGCGTCGGCCCGGGCCCCGCGTCGCATCCGTGGTGCTCATCGATCCATCTCCAGCTACCGCCCGCCCGGCCCGCCAAACCTGACCGGACGGCCGGCAGCCGATCACGACGCCCGGCGGCCGGCCGGCACCCCGCCCCGCTCGGCCAGCACCTCCTCGTACACCGCGCACGTCCGGGCGGCGATCCGCGGCCAGCCGTACCGCTCCCGGGCCCGCTCCGCCCCGGCCAGCCCGTAGGAGGCCCGCAGATCCGGGTCCTCCAGCAGCATGTTCACCGCGGTGGCCAGCGTGCGCGGCGTGCGCGGCGGCACCAGCAGCCCGGTCACCCCGTTCACCACCGTCTCCCGCTGCCCGCCGACCGCCGACGCCACCACCGGCAGCCCGCAGGCCATCGCCTCCAGCGCCACCATCCCGAACGGCTCGTACCACGGCACGCACACCGCCACGTCGGCCGACCGCATCAGCGCCGCCACGTCCGCCCGGCCCACCTGCCCGGTGAACCGCACCCGGCCCGCCACCCCCGCCGTCGAGGCCAGCGCGCGCAGCCGCGCCACCTCCGGGTCACCGTCCAGCGCCCCCGGCGGCGGACCGCCCGCCACCACCAGCTCGGCGTCCGGCACCAGCCGCATCGCCTCGATCACCGTGCCCACCCCCTTGCGCGGCACCAGCCGCCCCAGCGACAGCACCCGGTGGCCGCGCGGCCGCGGCGCCACCGGCCCGGCCGGCCGGAACTCCGCGCCGTCCACCCCGCACGGCACCACCCGCACCGCGCTGCGCGGCGCGCCCATCCGGGCCAGCTCCGCCGCCTCGTCCGCGCAGGTCGCCACGATCCGGTCCGCGCCCCGGGCCACCGCGGCCTCCAGCGCCGGCCGCTGCCGCGGGCTGGTGTCGTCCCGCCCCTGGTGGCGGCGCTTCACCACGCCCAGCGCGTGGAAGGTGTGCACCACCGGCACCCCGGTGCCCGCCGCGGCCTCCAGCGCGGCCAGCCCGCTCATCCAGAAATGGCTGTGCACGACGTCCGGCGGCTGGAAAGCCCATCGGCGCCGCAGATATCGCGCGAAGTCCGGCACCCACGGCAGGATGTCGTCCTTCGGGATCGGGGCCGGCGGCCCGGCCGGCACGTGCACCACCGACACCCCCGGAGCGAACACGACCTCCTCCGGCGCGTCGAGGGACTCCCGCCGCGTGTACACCGTGACCTCGTGCCCGGCGGCGGCCAGGCCGCGGGCCAGCGCGGCCACGTGCACGTTCTGCCCGCCCGCGTCCACCCCGCCGAGCGTGGCGAGCGGGCTCGCGTGCTCCGACACCATCGCGATCTTCACTGGTCTCCTCTGGCTCGACCGGTCCTGCCGGGTCACCGGCTCGGGGCGCAGGGAGCCAGGAAGACCGCCCGGGACGCCGGAGCGGCTCGCGTCGAACGATGCCGCGCACCGGCCGGCTCACCGGCGGCCACGCGGGCAAGGCGACGGCGGGCCGCCGGAGTGCCGGCTCGTGGCGGGTGCACGGGCGTCAAGGTGCATGGCTCGTCGCCGGCGGGCGGTTCCGTCAGGCATCGCACCTATCCTGGGGAAGAAGGATCAAACCCCTCCGGTTTCGCCGCGACCCGCCCGGGCAGGCGAGATCACGTATCCGACGGGAGGGATGACCATGTCAGACGAGGCCAGGCAGCAGGCCGCCTCGAGCCACGACGCCCCCCACTACGTCGCCGCCCGCGTGCAGCAGGCGCTCGCCGAGGACGAACGGACCAGCGAGCTGGGGGTCCGGGTGGACGTCCGCGGCGACGATCTCTACCTGCGCGGCCAGGTGGAGTGCGCCGAGCGCCGCGCCCGGATGACCGACGTGGCCGGCGAGAACGCCCCCGGGCTGAAGGTGCACAACGAGGTCACCGTGATGGAGGTAAGAGGACCGGGGGAGGAGGAGACCCTGTGAAGATCCGAGTAGCGGCGGTCGGGGACGTCCACCTCGGCGAGGACATCCGCGGGCGCTACCGCGAGAAACTCCAGGGCATCGAGGAGCACGCCGACGTGCTGCTGCTCGCCGGCGACCTCACCCGGCACGGCACGCCCGCCGAGGGCCGCATCGTCGCCGAGGAGTTCGGCGGCCTGCCGGTGCCGGTCGTCACCGTGCTCGGCAACCACGACTACCACTCCGACGCCGAGGACGAGATCGGCGCGATGCTCGACGACGCGGGCATCCACGTCTTGCGGGACGACGCCACCGTGATCTCCCTGGACGACGGTACGCGCCTCGGCGTGGCCGGCGGCAAGGGCTTCGGCGGCGGGTTCGCCGGCAAGTGCGCCAGCGAGTTCGGCGAGCCGCAGATGAAGTCGTTCGTCGGGCACACCCGGGAGATCGCCGAGCGGTGGCACAAGGCGCTGAAGGGCTTGGACGACGTCGACCACCGGGTCGTGCTCAGCCACTACTCGCCCACCAAGGACACCCTGGCCGGTGAGCCGCTGGAGATCTACCCGTTCCTCGGCAGCTACCTGCTCGCCGAGGCGGCCGACGCCGAGGGCGCCGACCTGTTCCTGCACGGGCACGCCCACCACGGCACCGAGAAGGGCGTCACCCCGGGCGGGGTGCGGGTGCGCAACGTCGCGCTGCCCGTGCTCGGGAGGGCGTACGCCGTCTACTGCCTGGGCGGCGAGGACCCGGAGAGCTGCTGAACGGCGGCCGGTGACGACGAAGAGGCGGTCACGGGCAGTACGCCCTGACCGCCTCTTTCTTCGTGGTCGTGGGAATCAAGGTCGAGGATTCAGTGGAGACCGGCCATCGGGCCGAGGCCGGGTCGTACACGGCGGTCACCCGAAGGTGGCGCGGACGGCGGACCGGTCAATCCCGGTCCGCCGGTCCCGCGTGCCGCAGCGCTCTTCGTCTTGAGAACCGTTACCGGTTATGGATTGAAGATGCTGACGCCGCCCGGGCCGACGAGGAACCCGAGGACGATGAGGACGATCCCCCATAGGAGATCGCGACGGGCCAGGATGACGTAGATCCCGGCGATGACCAGTACGACGGCGATGATCCAAAGAAGTGTAGCCATGGCAATGCACTGCCCTGACAAATCACGCCTTAACGCGTCGGCGAACCAACTTCTCCCCTGGATTAGGCCGCATTTCGGTAACAGCGCGATCAAGGAACGGCGAACGGAACGACCCGCCATAGGGGAACGGCGGACCGGCCGGAGGAGGAGACGCCCGAGAAAGGAGGCCGGGAAGACCTCGGAAACGTGACCGCGCGACACGGAAGGCGGCGGCCGGGAGACGGCCTGGAGATGGCGTCAAGACCTCGGGAAACCGAACGGCGCGCTATAGGAGGCGGCGGCCGGGAGGACCCTGGAAAACGCAACGGCGCCTCCCGAGCTCACCGCCCGGGAGGCGCCGTACGCCGTTCGGTGGCCGTTACCCGGCCTCGCCGTTCGCGACCCGCTTGCGCTGCCGGTAACGCGAGATCATCGGCAGCAGGAACCACAGCCAGCAGCTCAGGAAAGCCACCGCGCCGGCCAGCAACACCGCGGGCAGCACCCCGAGGAACGCCTCCACCACCAACCCCGTCGAGCAGGTCAGTGACACCGCCAGCGACAGCCCGCCGACCACGCCGAGCAGGTTGGCCCGGTGCAGCATCAGCTCCTTCAGCGCGCTGCGGAACAGGATCCGGTGCTGGGTCGCCGGGGCGATGAAGCAGATCGACGCCACCGCCGCGCTCAGCATCGCCACGTAGAACAGCCAGCGCCCGGTCTCGTCCACCTTGTCGAACCCGCTGGCGAACGGCAGCGTCAGCAGGAACGCGAACAGCACCTGCACGCCGGTGGCCGACACCCGCAGCCCCTGCAACAGTTCGCCCAGCTCGCGGTCCACCCGCTCCTTGTGGCTCTCGTCCGGATCACGCGGGCTCTCGTCCGGCAACCCGAAGAAGCTGGGCGACTCGGCCCGTTGCGGAGGGACCGCCGTCTCCCGGGCGGAGGCGTCCTCCTTGGAGGTCTCGCCCTGCTGGCCGGGATCGGTGGTCTTTTCCGGTGACGATGGGGGGTGGGGGGCGGAAACGTCACTCACTGTCATCTATCCATCCTGCTTTTGCGCCCGGCACGGCGCCGGTGCGTTCGTACCATCCGTCGGACCAAGAACAGCGACCCCGCCAGCGCGGCGTACGCCATTACGCCGAGCAGAACGGTCAGCCACAGCAACCCGGCCTGGCCCGCCGCGACGGCGAGCAACGGGCAGGCCAGCACGGCCAGCAGGGCGAACCCCGCCCACTTCCCGTACGGGTTGTGCTGTAAAGCCTTCAGCGACGCGAGCGACAGCTCCGTCACGAGTCATCCCCCTTTCCCTCGGCGGACTGCATGAGACGCGAATAGCCCAGCTGCAGCCAGTCCGACATCGTGACCGCCGTCATGGTGGCCCCGGCCAGCCGGGTGAACCTGGGCGCGAAGACCATGCCCGCCGCGTACGCGGTCGCGACCCACTGGGCCACGCAGAACGGGCAGGTGATCAGCTCCCCGACGGCGTGCTTGATGCCGTGCCCGCGCACCTCCTCGTGCAGTTCGGCCGGGCCGCTCACCCCGGCGTAACGTGTGAAGGGAGCACGCAGCGGGCTCGTCACCGGATCCTTGGTGATGGTCCGGGAGAGCTTGTGGGTGCTCAACCCCATGAGGACGAGGTCCTTGGTGGAGATGCGCTTCGGGAGCCGGGCACCGGTGACCCGTCCCGCCGCGAACAGGCCGGCCACCGCGGCGCCATAGACGCCAAGAACGCGAAGATAGGAGCCGAGAGGCCGTTCTGTCCCGTTCTCGTAAGCGCGTTCCTCCTTACGCAATGAATCCACGAAATCGTTGGTCATAGCGCGCGAAGTACCCGAGCAGCCCCCGTCCATGCCCGGCGTTAGACCCGGATATCGGCGGGTAGCGAAGATCGTTGGAACGTATCGTCCAGCAGGGGGGTCGGCAGGTGGGCAGCCACTCGCACGAGGTCACCGACGCGATCATCGACACGCTCAAGCGCGCCGGGTCCGCCCTGAAGGCGGAAGGCATCCGGTTCGCGCTCTGCGGCGGCTGCGCGGCCTACGCCAGAGGCGCCGCGCCCTCGCTGCACGACGTCGACTTCGTGCTGGTCGAGGAGGACGTGCCGCGCGCCCTGGAGACGCTGCGCCAGGCCGGCTTCCGCACCGAGAAGCCGCCGGAGGACTGGCTGGTCAAGGCGTTCGACGAGGGCGACCGGCTGGTCGACCTGATCTTCCGCATCCACGAGCGGGACGTCACCGCCGAGATGATCGACCGGTCCGACCTGATCAACACCGCGGCGCTCAGCCTGCCGGTGCTGGACGCCACCGACCTGGTGATCTCCTGGATCCTGCCGATGTCCGAGCACAGCTGCAACTACGGCGCCATGCTGCCCCAGGTACGGGCGCTGCGCGAGCAGGTCGACTGGGACCGGGTCGCCGCCGTCGCCTCCGTCTCCCCGTACGCCTCCACCTTCCTCACCCTGCTGGACCGCCTCGGCGTCGCCTGCCCCAAACCCCCCGGCGACCACCCCGACACCACCTGGCCCTGACCCCCGCGCACCCACGCCCGCCCGCCGGCCACCGCCCCGGCGGGCGGGCGCACCCGTTCTTGGGCCGGCGTGGGCGAGGACGCCGCCGGTGAAACGGCGAGGCCTGGCGGCGAGGCCAGGCGCGGCACCCGACAGGCGCGATCACCACGGCCCGCAACGACCGCGTCCACGCGGAACCCGTAAGACGGGACATGCGCCGGGTGTCCGCCGGTATCCGTACGGCGGGGCATGAGCCGGCGGGGTCATCCGTACGGCGGGACACGCACCGGCAGTCCGCGGTCATCCGTATGGCGGGACAGGCGCCGGCCTTGCCGGCATGATCGCCTGCCCATGGACGCGGCGGAGGGCCGCGCCGGGTGGCGCGGCCCTCCGATCGGACGCTCTACTACCTCAGCGGAACTAGAGCGTGCCCGGCCCGTGGGGGAAGCGGCCGTAGTACTCGCCCATCTGGTTGCGGTACTCCGGCTCCTTGAAGGTCGCCTCATCGAACTCCGGGGCGTCCTTGATCTCCTGCTTGGTACGAGCCAGGTAGACCTTCTTCTCCTGCGGGTCGATCCGGGTCACCGTGCTCGCCGGCAAAAGCACCTTCTTGCCGAAGATCCACGGGCCCGTGTCCACGATGAGGTAGCTCTCGCCGACCTCGTGCGTGGCATCGTCCACAGAGCCGATCTTGCCGTCGGTCGCTTCCACGTGGTAACCCACCACATCGAAGGTCTGATCGGCGCCGGTGACGGTCTCGTCGTAGGACCAAAGATCCCGCACTGTCAACGTCTCCTTTCGATCCGCTTCGTTCGGACAACCCCCCGACTACCCAAAGCCCTGCCCGCAAACGCCGTGCCCACGGCAGGACCGTCTTACCAAAGGTGACCTCGGCACGTCGCCCCTGGTGCAGACCGAACTATTCGCCTCCGGCAACTGAAAGATCGTGCCGAGCCTTGGCGCGAAGGAACGGACTCTGGACGGGCGGCGAGCACGACACGCACATTTCTATGCCCCTCGCAGGGGTGACGACCGGCTCCCGCGACGTCAGCTACGGTCGACCGCCGGCCGGTTCAGGTAGGGGCATGAACGAGCGGGACGTTCCAGTACCTGACCGGCCGCGCGTCAGGCGGTCGACGGGTTCATCGGCGCTCGCCGGCGGGCGGTTCGCCGATTCCGCGGCGAAGTTCATGACGTCCGGACTGTAAGGGTTGAGATGCACAAGCTCATTACGTCAGCCTGTACATCATGACGCGAGCAGCAACACAGCACGACATTCCAGAACTCGTCCGCCTGCGGGCACTGCTTTTCGATGACCTCGGCGGCGACTTCTTCAACCCCTCGAACGCCGGGGATGACTGGCGTGACGCCCTCGCACGGGTTTTCCAGCAGAAGCTGACCGAACCCGATTGCCATATCCTCGTCGTGGACGGCGACACCGGCCTGGCCGCCTGCGGGATCGGCACGATCGAACAGTGGTTTCCCGGACCTCACTCTCGCAACGGGAGGATCGGCCACGTCATCGGCATGGTCACTGACCCGTCGTACCGGCGGCGTGGGTACGGCCGGGCGATCATGCTCGGGTTGCTCGACTGGTTCCGCGATTGTAATGCCGTACGGGTCGACCTCACCGCCTCCCACGAGGCGGAACCGCTCTACCGCCGACTCGGCTTCTCCGACCATCCCGATCCCCTGCTGTGCTGGAAGCCGTGACGACATCGCGATACCGCTGGGTCATTCTGGGAATCGCGACGTTCACTCAGGCCGCGGCCGCGTTCTTCGTGCAGGGCATCGGCGCGATGAGTGTCCATCTGCAACGAGATCTGGAGCTGAACACGACCCGGCTGGGGCTGCTGCTGTCGGCGGCTCAGCTACTTCCTCTGGCCGGGTTACTCGTGGCGGGAAGGCTGCTGGACCGCTACGGCGAACGCTGGATCGTCGGGACCGGTGCTCTTGTGGTCGCCCTCGCGCTGGCCGCTGGACGCGCGGCCCCAGGGTACGTCTCCTTGCTCGTCGTTCTGCTGATCGTCGGTGCGGGGTACAGCACTATTCAACCGGGTGGCAGTAAGTCTGTGGCGTCCTGGTTCGACGCCTCCCAGCGTGGCTTGGCCATGGGTATCCGTCAGGCAGGGCTCCCGCTCGGGGGCGTCCTCGCCGCCGTCGCACTTCCCGCACTGGCAACGGCCTGCGGTTGGCGGTCGACGCTCATGGCCGGTGCGCTTGTCGCGCTGTCAGGAGCCGTCGCCTTCATGGCCTTCTACCGGCACCCGCCGGACCAACGCCCCGTACCGACCACATCCCGCGTGAGTCTGGAGCTGCTCCGCGAATCGTACATGAAGAAGATCATCTTATCCGGCGCGAGCATGGTGTCGGTGCACGGCGGCGTGGGCGTCCTCACCGTGCTGTACCTGCATGAGGTGACGTCCATGGACTCCGCCTCGGTGGCCTTGGTATACGTCGCGGTCCAGTGCGCCGGTGCGCTGGGCCGCATCCTCCTGGCGACCTGGAGCGACCACCACAGATCTGGCCGCTACGCCTGCGTCCTGACATGCTTGACCGCCGTGGTCGTCGGGATGACGATGTTGACGACCCCCATCGGCCGATCCACCATCGCGGCCTGCCTGCTCTTCATCTGGCTCGGCTTCTTCGGGATCGGCTGGTATGGCCCCTGGGTCGCCTACGCCGCCGAATCGGCGCCGCCGGACCGCACCGGATCCGCGCTCGGCCTGGCCATGGCCGTC
The DNA here is from genome assembly GCF_016863395.1 of Sphaerisporangium rufum. Lineage (GTDB taxonomy): Bacteria > Actinomycetota > Actinomycetes > Streptosporangiales > Streptosporangiaceae > Sphaerisporangium > Sphaerisporangium rufum. The sequence goes on from NZ_BOOU01000024.1 coordinate 76,862, forward strand.
AACCAGGTGGCGGTCATCCTGGCACCCCCTATGCTCGGCCTCCTCACGGACATGACCAACAGCTTCGCTCCCGCCTGGGCCCTGCTCGCCGCGCTCACCGCTGCCACGCTGACGACAACAGCCCGGCTGTGACCAGTTCGGACGGCAACCGCTGTAGCCCCAGGCCCGGTGACTCGCGTCCTCTCAGCGAGGCGCTGACGACCACCTGTTCGTCGTCCCGCACATCCTGCCCCTCCGGGTGCCGCGCGAGGCGTTGACGCTGACCGTCGCCGAGTGGCTTGGCATTACGGATGGGCGTCCCGCCGGCCGGTCCGCTCACGTTCGGCGGGCCCAGCGGTCCTGGGAATGTCCAGTCGAGACCGTACAGTCCCTCGCAGCGGCGGCGTCATCATCGCCTTTACGAGGGGTCGCAACGTTCATCTTCGGCCGCTCGCGCGTGGATGACATGTCGAGGCCTTGCAACGGGCCGTGCCTGTCGGGTCCGGCGGTCGGCGCGAGGGTGTCCATCAGCCACCTGGCCCGTTGTTCTGGATGGGAGCCCCGTCGCCGGTGGTGGGCAGGTCACCTCTCGGCACCGGGCCGGTACCGGGCGATGTACCGGTGGAGGACGTCACGGTGACCTGGCGCGCTCCGGTGATGGCCGCCTTCAGAATGGCCCGGTCCACATCCTGCAGCCGGCCGGCCAGCCTAATCAGGTGATCTCCGTGCGCGGCGACGTACTCGTGCTGCTCGCCGCTCACCCGGTACCAGCCGGCCTCGTCGCGTTCGCATCGCACCGGCGCCCCTGGTCCCGTGCCTGTCACCGGAGTACCGGCGCAGGTGGCGTCCGTCATCGCGCCGCGATCGATACGCAACTGCACTGTTCGTCCATCGTTGGACGCATAGAGGGCGCCGAACCCTTCGTCACCGATGGCGCCGACGGACATGTTCTGGATGGCGAATCCCTTCACTTCGACCGCGTAGATCAAGTCAGGCGCCACGCCTTGGTGGAGAGCCTGCTCGGCCGCGGCCTGGCTGAACGGGCCGGGGGACTCTCGTCCTCTTAGTAAGGCACGGCCGCCGACCACCAGGGCAACGATCAGAATGGCGAGGCCCAGGGATATGAGAATGACACGTGTCATGGGACCACTGTCCCAGCAGTCGCCCACCCGGCGAACCCTTCTCCCGTCCGGTACGACGGCACGCGCCGGGCCGGCGACGGGCCCGCAGCCTAGTGGATTGTGCTGCGCGCCGCCGACGACCTGCCGCCCGGACTCCTGTCCGCACCTCTGGGCGGCCTGTGGATCAGCAAGCCTCCGCACCTGCTGCTTCTCGCCGCAGAGGAGAAGAGCAACGTCTTCGCGAGCTGCGTGCCGATGCGCCGCTTCGAGGTGTGCGAGGACGGCGCTGTGGCCGACATCTACGAGGTGCGGCCGAGGACACGGTAGAGAAGGCCGCGCTGGAGAGGAAGGCTCACGTAGCCGAGCTGCTACTTCCTGGAGATCAGGAGGTGAGCAGCGTGTAGATCACGCTTCCGGCGGCGTAGAGAAGTCCGAGACCGGCGGACACCAGCAGTAGGAGCAGAGCGAGAACTGTTGCTATGAGCACGAGCGAATAGCAGGCGAACAGGACCGTGCTCGTCACACGCCAGGCCATGCAGAGGGTGCCGAAGATGACGCGGAAGACGGCCCCGACCGCACCCTGAAGCGCATGACCCCAAAGCGGGCGCTTCCACATCCGCTCGATGGCACCAGCCCACTGGGCTTGCAGCTGGACCGCGGCCTCCAGGCCCTCACCGTCCTTGGATCGCCGTCGCGACCGCGTGGACCCCCCAACGCGGATGGGGCCAACACCGATACTGCCGGACACCCGGCCCCTGCTGCTGACTCCTAGTCGCACCGGACCAAGGCCACCCGAGATCCACATATGCGCCTCCTGAGACTGCCGGGATAGACCAATAGGAGACGCTGCACACGTCGGACCGGTTGCCAACGTTCGGTATCGGATCGGTGACGTTAAGTAGAAACTCCGCATGTGTGAGCAGCGGTGAACGAACGGACTGACGGCTTCCACTTCGCCCAGGGGTGATGAGGAGTCGCGGCCGCTCGCTCGCCGATGCCCCTGCGTGCCTGATGACCAATGGCCGCCGGTGGCGTCGTGACCAGGCGACAGAGATCGTTACCCAGAGGCCTTATCCGGCGACTTTAAGTAAACGGCGACGATGTTTGCGATGATGGGCGGGCCGGTGGGATCGGAGGAGGTGAAGCCGGTGTCCTACACCCCAAAGCTGGCGGCGGCATTGTCTGGCGCCACCCTTCGCCAGCTCGCGCACTGGCGCACAACGGGCGTGAGCCGCGGGGCGGTGCTGGTGCCGGAGATCTCGCCGGTGCGTCCGGTGCTGTACTCGTTCCGGGATGTGGTGGCCCTGCGGACCTGCGTGAAACTGCGCAACGACGCGTCCTTGCAGAAGATCCGCCGGGCGCTGGACACCCTCCGCGGCGACCTCCAGGAACGCGACCATCTGTCGGCCTACCGCTTGGTGGCCGATGGCTCGACCATCTATCTGCTCGAGCGCGGGCAGGTCACCGACCTGGTGCACCGTAAGGCCAACATCGTCATCCACGAACTGGTCGACGTCCTTCGGCCCTTTTATCGCGATGGGCGCCACATCCCCGATCTGCTTCGCCCTCGGCAACACGTCACCGTCGACCCGTCGATCCGTGGCGGGATGCCGGTGATCGACGGAACCCGGGTTCCGTACGACGAGATCGCTGAGCTGCTGCGCGACGGTGTGCCGGCCGAGCGCATCGCGGAGTACTACCCGAGCGTTTCGGCTACGGCCGCGCTGGACGCCGCCGACTTCGCGGATTACGTGGACAGTTGCGACCTCCAGGGGAACAGCAGTGCGACTGCCCTCGCCCTCTCTATCAGGCCCTGATCAGCATGATGGTGAACGGTGACATTGTCACCTCATAGGACGATTGCGTAGGAGCGATGAGGGCGAGGGCCGGCGGCCACTCCATCCTCGCGCCGTTGATCACTCGCACCTCTCGCAGAACCGCCTCGACGCCGCCGCGCGCCATGCCGCCGGATGGTTGCGACCCCTCGTAGGGGCGATGAGGACCCGGCGCGGCAAGCTCGGCGCGAAGCTGAAGGACATCACATTGCGACCCCTCGTAGGGGCGATGAGGACGATCGCCGTCACGGCCGTCCCGGGTGGGACCAGCAGGTTGCGACCCCTCGTAGGAGCGATGAGGACTGGCAGCGGGGTCCTCGGGCGAGACCCAGTCCTGATGTTGCGACCCCTCATAGGGGCGATGAGGACGGCCGTGAACGCCGGTTCCAGCGTGTCGAGTTCGTGTTGCGACCCCTCGTAGGGGCGATGAGGACGGGACAAAGGTGGTGGCCTGAGGAGAATGTCACGGAAGCGTTGCGACCCCTCGTAGGGGCGATGAGGACACGCCCTGGCCGGTGGCCGCGGCCGCCGCCCCACCATCGCGTTGCGACCCCTCATAGGGGCGATGAGGACGACCCCCGCCCTCAGCAAGAGCGGTCCCGGGTTGCGACCCCTCGTAGGGGCGATGAGGACGACCGGCATCCTGAGCGGCGGCCCCGGCTGGTGGACGGTGTTGCGACCCCTCGTAGGGGCGATGAGGACCGCGCTGCTCTCGCTCGTTGACGAGCTTGCGCCGCCGGTGTTGCGACCCCTCGTAGGGGCGATGAGGACTTGTGAAGCTCGGAGGTCTCCTCCCAATACTTTCGTTGCGACCCCTCGTAGGGGCGATGAGGACAGGCGATCCCTACGGCCAGCGCCGGCGCCGGTTTCTGTTGCGACCCCTCGTAGGGGCGATGAGGACTACGTGTCGCAGGTGGCGCGCGGGCGGAAGTCTGGGTTGCGACCCCTCGTAGGGGCGATGAGGACGACTACGGCAACCGGGATTCTCGGCAGGATCTACCGTTGCGACCCCTCGTAGGGGCGATGAGGACGACGCGGGCGACGCCGTCCGCGAAGGACACCGCGCGTTGCGACCCCTCGTAGGGGCGATAAGGACACCCAGACGACTCCCGTCCAGCCGCAGTCGCTCGCGTTGCGACCCCTCGTAGGGGCGATGAGGACTCGTACGCACCGCCGGCAAGGTCGCGAGGATCGCAGTTGCGACCCCTCGTAGGGGCGATGAGGACCCGGACTCGATGCCCCCGGACAGAAGATCGCGCTACGCGGTTGCGACCCCTCGTAGGGGCGATGAGGACCGTGGCGGTCACCGGGACCAGCGCCGGCCAGACGTGTTGCGACCCCTCGTAGGGGCGATGAGGACCAGCCTCGACAACACCCTGTTCGGGGGGCTGTACTCGTTGCGACCCCTCGTAGGGGCGATGAGGACGAGTACATCACCCCCAACGGCGAGCTGGACGGCGCGTTGCGACCCCTCGTAGGGGCGATGAGGACCGTGAAACGGTCAGTCACGCGCTTCGCTGACGCGGTTGCGACCCCTCGTAGGGGCGATGAGGACGGCAGCAGCCGCTCGTCGTCCGACAGCGTCAACAAGTTGCGACCCCTCGTAGGGGCGATGAGGACTGGAATCCGGGGAACGGCGGGGTGAAGCTCGCGGGTTGCGACCCCTCGTAGGGGCGATGAGGACTGCTGATCAGGGGGCGCGTGTCGAGGTAGATGGTGTTGCGACCCCTCGTAGGGGCGATGAGGACCCCACGGTAAAGGCGCTGGTGGGGGAGGGCAAGAGGGACGCGCTGGCGGGGTGTTTTGCAGCGAACCTCCGGTCGTGCAGAAAACCCGGGAGGTCTGCTGCAAATTCATGATCCTCTTCCTGCGTGTCGAGCTGGCTGCTCGCGGCGGACTCTCTTCGATCGTATCCCGGTGGATGCACGTAGACCTGCGGAAACGCGTCGAAGCGCGTCTCCGGTGACTTCCGTCCGTCTGTGTTGGGTGACGGCGAAGGAAAGGGGAGGCGGAATGCGGGTGCGGGTCGAGGTCAGCACCACGGCTACGGAGCTGCCGTGGCCGAAGGTCCTGGCACCGGGGCGGTCGCTCATCTACGACCTGCTGGCGCGGGAGGCGCCGGCGGTCGGCCGGCAGTTGCACGCCGCGGGCGCAGGGCCGTACGGCATGGTACCGCTGGGTCACGGAGCCCCGGTGTTCCCTCGGGCCGCGAAGGCGAAGGGGAGGTACGCGGTCGGCGGGCGCGGCCAGGTGGAGCTGGGCAGCCCGCTGTTCGAGGTGGTGAACGTGCTGGCCCAGGGCGTCAAGCGGCGGGAACTGCTCGACTGGGGCGGGGCGGCCTTCCGGGTGCTCAGCGTGGCCATCGTGGAGCCGCCGTCGTTCGCGTCCGGCCGGGCTCGGTTCCGTACGACCACCCCGGTGGTGATGAAGGGCACCGGCCGTGACGAGACGGGCGCCCGGTCCACCCGCCAGGCGTGGCTGTTGCCGGCGGACACCGAGTTCCCGGTGTTCTTCCAGCGCAACCTCCGCCGCAAGGCCGAGACGCTGGGCTTGGACCCGGAGGTGTCGCTGACGCGCATCTCGTGGATCGGCGCCAAGCGCTCGTTCTCCGTCGGTCACGGACTCAAGCCGGGCGCCCCGGTGGAGGTCGAGCTGACCGGCCCGCCGGAGACCTTGCAGGCGATCTGGAGCTGGGGCCTGGGGCAGGCGAACGCCGCCGGCTTCGGCTGGGTCACGGCGTGACGGACCGCGAGGCCGCACTATCACCGGTCCGGCTCACCGCACACCCGTTGCAGCGGGTCGGCGCGTACGCGTTGGCTGTGCTCGGCGGGGTGCCGACGCCGGACCGGCTGACCCCGGAGGCGCTCGACCAGGCCGTGAAGACCATGACCAAAGACGCGCTGCACGCCGCGCTGGTCCGGAACACCAAGCGGGACAACGGATTCTGGCTCAAGGCGAGTATGTCGTTCTTCCCGAACTCCAAGATGAACCATCTCAGCAACGCCAAGAAGGACGACGCGACGGTCACCGAAGCGGTCCAGACGTGGCGGAAGTGCCCGGCGCCGGAATCCTGGCCGGACGCGGCCTGTGTGCTGTGCGGACGCCGAGCAGTCGGGTTCTACGGCAAGGTGGACGTCCCGCTGGCCGAGAGTGACCTGTACCGCAACAGCACGCCACGCGGCCACGCTGGAATGGCGCTCTGCCACCCCTGCCTGTCCGCCTTCTACGCCTTGCCGTACGGGTGCCGGTTGACCGGCGGGCCGTCCATCGCCCTGTACAGCTGGGATGAGAAGTTCATGGCCCGGACGCTGTCGCGGCGGGTCGAGCGCAACAAGATGCTGATCGCCCTGGGGAAACCCGACAGCAGCGGCATCCCGGCCCGTGAGGTGGTCGCGCTTCAAGCGCTTCGCGGGCACGAGGACCGGATGACGGCCGGGGTGGAGCTGATGGTCTTCAGCAACAACAACCGGGGCCAGACCTTGGAGATCCAGTCGATGGAGCAGCCGCTCGCCGAATGGCTGCGGCGGTCGGCCCGGCCGCCCCGCCGGCGAGGTTTCCCCGCGCTGCTACGAGCACACGCCCGGCCCGGCACGCCCGGGATCGTCGGCCTGGCGCGTAACGCCTTCCGCTCCCCGGACCGGATCGCCGGAGCATGCGCCCGGTATCTCATCGCGGGCCTGGACCGTGGGGTCGTCCGGGACGACACGGCCGACCTGGCCGAACTGTGCTTCTCCCTAGTCACCGAGGTACTGACCATGAACCAGCACGAGACCGACGAGATCAGGGCGGCCGGCCGTCAGGTGGCCGCCTGGGTGGCGGCGGAGAACTCGGCCGGTGCGCTCCGGCAGTTCAACGCGACCGTGCGCGACAAGTCGCGGATGCAGCATTGGCTGAGGCGTCGCAACCTGGACGCCCTGCTGGACCCTAAGAGCCCGATCGAGGGCCCACTGATCACCGAGGAGCAGTTCCGGCTGCTGTTCGACCCCGAGGTGGAGCATGCCTGGTTCCACCGCCAGCTACTGACCGTGTCCGTCGTCCAGCGGCTGCACGAGTTGGACTTCCGCCCGGCGGACGGTGCGGAGGTCGCGGCGGCCCTCAAGGACGAGGACCTGGAGCGTGCCGAAGACAAGGCGTTCCTGAACGGCGAGGAGTCGTAGATGACCTATCTGGTGGGCAAGGTGGCCCTGGACGTGGTGGCCGGGGCGCCCAACAACGGGCTGGGCGAGGACAACGTGGCCCGGGTCAAGCAGTTGCGGGTCGGCCGCGCCGTGCATCCGTACGTGTCGGCGCAGGCGTTCCGCCGCTGGGTGCGCGACTCGCTGCCGCCCGGCGAACCGGTCTCCCTGGTCACCCGGGCCGGCACCGGCCAGAAGCAGCAGGCGTACACGGCCGGCCGGCCGGACCAGTACGTGGACGACGACCTGTTCGGCTACATGGTCGCGGTCAAGGGCGACAAGACCAAGACGTGCCAGCGGGACACCGTGTTCGCCACCGGGACGCTGATCTCGGTCGCCCCGCGCACCCCGCAGAAGGACTTCGGCACGATGAGCCGCGGTTTCGCGGCGGGGGAGAACCCGGTCATCCACGAGCACGAGTTCTACAGCGCCGAGCTGGCGGCGGACGTGCTGCTGGACCTGCCCCGCATCGGGGTGTTCGAGGTCGACGGGGCCGGCTTGAAGGTGGCGTTGCCCGCGCCCGCCGCCGAGGAGGTCCAGGCGGCCGGCGCGGAGCGGCTCACCTTCCGCGGCTGCTCGGCGCTCCGGTTGGACATCGCCGAGCGTCGCCGGCGGGCCGCGCTGCTGCTGCGGACGCTTACCGCCGTCCGTGGCGGCGCCAAGCAGGCGTTGCACTACGGCGACCGCACGCCGGGACTTGTCCTGCTGGCTCCGGTCAAGGGCGGGGTGAACCCATTCACCCGCGTGCTGGGCGTGCGGAACGAGCGCACCCGGTTCGACGGCGAGGTACTGCGGGCGGAGATGGCGGCCTGGGCGGACGAGCTGGACGGCCCCGTCCTGCTCGGCTGGGCGCCCGGCTTCCTCGGTGACCAGCGCGACCAGGTCAAGGCGGACCTGGCCGACCTCGTCGAGGCGGGCAGCCTGGTGATCGACCATCCGCGGGTCCTGCTCGGCGACCTGGCCGCCCGGATCGAGCGCGGCGAGCGGGACGGCTGGTTCGAGGACCCCAAGGAATGACCCGCCTGGAGGCATTGGAGGTGACGGTTACCGCGCCGATCGCCTCCTTCCGCAACCCGCTGTACGCGGGAGTGCAGGTGGCCTTGCCGTGCCCGCCGCCGTCGACGGTCGGCGGCATGCTGGCCGCGGCGGCGGGCGGCTGGCCGGCGGTCGATCCGGAGTTCCGGTTCGCCATGGCCTTCCACGCGCGCGGCCAGGGGGTCGACCTGGAGACCTATCACCCGCTGGACGGCTCGGGGAAGAAGGCGGACCCCACCCCCCGGGAGCGAGGGTTCCTGGTGGACGTCACGCTGACCGTGTGGATCTTCGACCGGCTCGCCGAATGGTCCAGGCGGCTGCGCCGGCCGGTCTGGCCCCTCCGGCTCGGTCGCAGCCAGGATCTGGTGGCCGTCGCGACCCGCCCGGTCGCCCTGCGTCCCGGACCGGGCCGCCAGGCGGCGGCGCTGCTGCCCGAACCGGACTCGCCCGCACCTGATCAAGCCGCGGCCGGCACGCTGCTCCGGCTGCCGACCGCGGTGTCCGCGCACCGGGATCGGACCCGCTGGGACGCCTACCGCTTCGACGCCTCCGGCACCGCGACGACGATCGTGCCCGCCGACTGGGCGGACGAGGAGGGGCGCGCCGTCGCGCTGCTGCCGCCGGTGCATCCGGCCCGGATCGCATGACGGCGACGCTGGGCCGGATGCTGGCCAAGAGCTCACCAAAGGAGCTGCTGACCGGCCACCTCGCGGCGACCCTGGCCGGCGCCGGCGCGCTGGAAGAACGCGTTGGACGCATCGCGGTGGCGGAGCAGGTCACTGGCGCCATCTTCTGGACGGCGGTGCGGCTGGCCGCGCTCTGCCACGACGCCGGAAAGGTACCGGACGGGTTCCAGGCCATGCTCGCCGGAAGGATCCGGTCCTGGGGGGAGCGCCACGAGGTCGTGTCCCTCGGCTTCCTTCCCCGGCTGATCGCGGAAGGACCGCTGCTGACCTGGGTCGCCACCGGGGTGGTCACCCACCACCGGTCCTTCGAAGGCGGCCGCGGACCGCTCACCCCCTTCTACGCCGTCCCGGTCGAGGAGTGGCGGGAGCGGCTGCACCCCATCCCGCCGGAGGCGGTGGCAGAGCTGACGACCTGGCTGGCCGGCACCGCCGCCTCCGCCGGCCTGCCGGTCCTTCCCGCCTCGTCCGGTGCCGGTGACCTGGTCGAGGCATCCTGGCAGGTGTTCCACCACCTGCTCGACACCTGGGAGCTGCCGGTCGATCCCGACACCGGGCTGACCGCCGTCCTACTCCAGGGCGCCGTCACCCTGGCCGATCATGTCTCCTCCGCCCACGGACGGCTCGACACCCGCCAGCCGCTCGGCGCCGGATTCCGCTCGCTGCTGGAGAAGAAGTTCACTGATCAGGGCCGGGCGCTGTACCCCCACCAGGCGCGGGCGGCCGAGGTCGATGGACATCTGCTGCTGCGCGCGCCCACCGGGTCCGGCAAGACCGAATCGGGGTTGCTGTGGGCGGCGTCCCAGGTCGTCACGACCGCCGGCCGGGTCGGCGGCGTGCCGCGGGTCTTCTTCACCCTTCCCTACCTGGCCTCGATCAACGCCATGGCCGGCCGGCTGGGCCGGCTGCTCGGTGACGAGAGCGCGGTCGGGGTGATGCACTCGCGGGCCGGGTCCTACCACCTGTCCACCGCCATCTGCCCGCAGGACGGCGACGAGGCCGAGGCCACGGCGGCCAGAAAGGCGGCCTCCCGGGCCGCCGCCACCCGGCTGTTCCAGGAGACCCTCCGGGTGGGCACGCCGTACCAGATCCTGCGCGGCGCGCTGGCCGGACCGGCCCACGCGGGGATCCTGGTGGACGCGGCCAACTCCGTCTTCGTCCTGGACGAGCTGCACGCCTACGACCCCCGGCGGCTCGGCTACATCCTGGCCACGGCCCGGCTGTGGGAGCGGCTCGGCGGCCGGATCGCCGTGCTGTCCGCCACCCTGCCGGACGCGCTGACCGCGCTCTTCCGCGACACCCTCCATGGCGACGTCCAGCTGGTGGAAGCCGACACCACGGATTCCCGGCGGCGCCACCGGCTGCGGCTGCGCGACCGGCATCTCACCGACCCCGCGACGATCGAAGAGATCGGCCGGTCGCTCGACGCCGGGCGGGCGGTGCTCGTGGTCGCCAACAACGTGGCCGACGCCCAGCACCTGTACGCCGAGCTGACCCAGGGTTCCGGCCGCGAGCCCGAGGACGCCTACCTGCTGCACTCGCGCTTCCGCCGGATGGACCGGGCCGCGCTGGAGCAGGCCATCACCGAGCGCTTCGGCGTCGACCGGCCGCGCCGCGGCGGGCTGGTGGTGGCCACCCAGGTGGTGGAGGTGAGCCTGGACGTGGACTTCGACGTCCTGTTCACCTCGGCGGCGCCGCTGGAGGCGCTCCTCCAGCGGTTCGGCCGGGTGAACCGGATCGCCGCCCGGCCACCCGCCGACGTCATCGTCCACCCGGCCGCCTTCGCGCCCCGTAAGGGCGGTGGTCCCGAGCACGCCGACGGTGTCTACCTCGGAGCACCGGTTGAGATCACCTGGCGCATCCTCGGCCGGCACGAAGGGGCCGACGTCGATGAGGGAGAAGCCCGGACCTGGCTGGACGAGGTGTACGACTCCACGTGGGGCCACGACTGGTACGCGGAGGTGACCCGGAGCCGCGTCACATTCGAGGACGCGTTCCTGCGCTTCGCGCACCCCTTCGTCGCCCGGGACGACCTGGCGCAGCTCTTCGACAAGCTGTTCGATGGCACCGAAGCCGTCCTAGAACAGGACCGTGACGCCTACCAGGCGGCGTTGCGACAGGTTGACGGCTCGGCGGCCGCCGGCCGGTTGCTGGCCGAACGCTACCTGGTCCCGATGCCGCACTGGACCACGCCGCTCACCACCTGGGAGAAGCGGATCGGTGCGCGCATCGTCAACGCCGACTACGACGAGCGGCTCGGCCTCGGCCAGGTACACGGCCCGGCCGCGCAGAGATACGAGGCAGGCGAGGTGCTGTGATCTGTCCAGGGTGCCGGCCGAACCGTCAGTCGGGTGACGTGCTGTGATCGACGCCGACGACGTGGGCGGAGTGCACGTCAAGTACCTCTACCACTGTCGCCGCCAGCTGTGGCTCTACGCGCGCGGGTTCCGCCCCGAGTACCTCAACGCCACCGTCGAACTCGGCGAGGCGGTCCACGAGACGTCCTACTCGCGCAGCTCACCGGTCGACCTCGGGGCGGCCAAGCTGGACCACCTGGACGGCGCCGCCTGGGTACACGAGGTCAAGTCATCGTCCCGGCCGAGCCGGGCGGACACCGCGCAGGCCATCCACTACTGCCACCGGCTGCACGCCATCGGCGTGCCGGCGCAGGGCGGAATCCTGCACTATCCCAAGACGCGGCGCACCGAACGCGTCCACTACACGCCCGAGACCGCCGCCCAGGCCGAAGCCGACATCGCCGAGGTCCTGGACGTCGTGTCCGCGGCCACCTCCCCACCCCTCCTCGCCCGCTCGCGGTGCAAGGGGTGCTCCTACCTCGACTACTGCTGGAACGAGTAGATGCCCACCGCCGCAAGGACCTACTGGCTCACCACCGCCTGCCGGATCCGCCGCAAGGACCAGTCACTGCGTATCGAACGGGTGGACGGCTCCCCGGTGCACATTCCGGTCACCGACGTGCGGGACATCGTCGCGTGCGAATCCGTCGACATCAACACCGCGGTTATCGGCCTGCTCAACCGGCACCGCATCAACGTGCACTTCCTCAGCGCGTACGGAGACTACGCCGGCTCGCTGCTGACCTCCGACACCAGCACTTCCGGGCAGACCGTCATCGCCCAGGCCAGGCTGGCCGGCGACCCGGCGGCGTCACTCGCGGTCGCCCGCTCGCTGGTATTGAGCGCCGGAGCGAACGTCCGGCGGGTGGTCGACCGCAAGCTGCTCACCCGGCCGATGGAAGTACTGCAGACCTCCGTCGCCGGCGCCACCACCCGCGAGGAACTCATGGGCGCCGAAGGCACCTTCCGCCGCTCCGCCTGGGCGGTGCTGGACACCCGCCTCCCCGAATGGCTGCGACTCGGCGGCCGCAGCCGCCGCCCGCCGCTCAACGCCGGCAACGCTTTCGTCAGCTACGTCAACGGCATCATCTATGCCCGCGTGCTTTCGGCGATCCGCCTGACGCCGCTGCACACCGGCGTCGCCTTCCTGCACAGCAGCATGGAACGGCAACGCCACTCGCTGGTGCTGGATCTCGCCGAGGTGTTCAAGCCCATGTTCGCCGAGCGATTACTTCTCCGCCTGGCCGGCCGGGGCCAGCTCAAACCGGCCCACTTCGATGTAGAGGTGAACCAGGCCATGCTGAGCGAGTCCGGCCGCAAGCTCGTCGTGCAGACCGTCCGGGACGAGCTGGCCGTCACCGTCCAGCACCGCACCCTCGGCCGGAACGTCGCCTACGACGAGCTGCTGTACCTGGAGGCACTCCAGCTCACCCGCACCTGCCTGGAAGGCACCCCGTACAAGCCCTTCAAGATCTGGTGGTGATCGTCGGTGTATGTGGTGGTGGTCTACGACACCCTCGCCGAACGCAACGCCGCGATCCTGCGGCTCTGCCGCCAGTACCTTCACCACGTGCAGCGCAGTGTCTTCGAGGGCGCCCTCAGCCCGGCCCAGCTACGCCGCTTCCGTCACGGCGTCGAAGGCGTCATCGACGCCGGCTACGACAGCGTCCTCGTCTTCACCTTCCCACCCGGCACCACCCCGGAACGCCAGGAATGGGGCGTCCCGCAACCCGCCCCGAGCGACATAATCTAACGGCTACAGCGGGGCGAACGATCATGTTTCTGCAGCAGACCCCCCGGGTTCTCCGCACGACCGGAGGTTCACTGCAAAACCGGCTCTACCGCGTCCATCTTGCCGTTCCCCACCTGCGCCTTTACCGTGGGGTCCTCATCGCCCCTACGAGGGGTCGCAACGTGATGCCGAGGAGCCTGCCCAGGCGTCTGGTGTCGTGTCCTCATCGCCCCTACGAGGGGTCGCAACGCCGACAGCCCCGTGTAGGTCTGGATGCCCGGGGTGGTCCTCATCGCCCCTACGAGGGGTCGCAACATCTTTTCGTCCACCGTGCCGATGACCAGCAGCCCGGTCCTCATCGCCCCTACGAGGGGTCGCAACTCGGGACGGAAGTGGCCGGCCCAGTCGATGCGAAGGTCCTCATCGCCCCTACGAGGGGTCGCAACCGAGCGCCTCACGAGATGATGCTGATGGCGAGGAGGTCTTCATCGCCCCTGCCCGGGTCCTATCGGTGAATCAACCCGACAAATGCCGTGTCCCCGATCGGCTGTATTTCTTATTCGGTCACTCGTGCCGTATGGCATGTCCAAGGCCCGAGACAACAAGACGCCCTGCACCTAGCCTGAGAGTGTCGAGGTCTCAGGAGGTGCGGGGCTTATGGGCGACAACAACACCGGCAACATGATTCGTCTTCAGCGGCAGCGGATGGGCATGAGCACCACCGCGTTGGCCGCGCGGGCCGGCTGCACCGTTCGCCATATCGAGCTCATCGAGCAGGGCAAGAGAATCCCCTCGCTGCCCCTGCTCCGTGAGATCGCCAAGGCGCTCGGCGTCCGTACCGCCGTGCTGCTCGGGGAGAGCCCGCGGGAGAGTCAGGAGCCTGGCCGGGTCGGTGTAGGTCCTATCGAGCGCGCGCTGTTCACCTACAAGACGCTGAGCGATGACGCCGAGCCGCCCGACGTCGACCAACTGGCCGAGAGCGTTACAGCCGCCCGTGCGGCCTGGATGGGATCACATCGCCGGTACTCCATCCTCATGAACCAGCTACCCAAGCTCATCAGCGATGTTGAGCGGCTCATCCTGAACAGCAGCGGCAGGCCCGACGCCGAACGGCGGGCCTGCGGCGTCGCCGCCGATGCCTACATTCTCGCCCGGGGCGTGCTCAAGCACTTCGGCCGCATTGACCTGGCCCACCTTGCCGCGGACCGTGCGATGCGCTATGCCGAGCAAGCGGAGGATCCGCTGATGATCGGTGGCGCGTTGTGGAACCTGGGGCAGTCCGTGCTCGCCGACGATATGCCGGAGGTCGCTGCGGACGTAGCCCGAAAAGGCATGGAGTTCATGGAGCCGGAACTGCACGACGGCGACGAGCGACACTTGGCCGTTTACGGCGCCTTTCATCTGCTTTCTGCAATTGCCATGACCCGCACGGGCGAGGAACAGGCGGTGCGGGAGCTGCTGTCCGGCCCCACGCTGGCCCTGGCCCGCCGGGTAGACGAACGTGTCAATTACGGCGGATTTGCTTTCGGGCCGACTAACGTGGCGATTCATATGGCCAGCGTCGCGTACGAGCAGCGGCGGCCGGAGGCCCTGCTGCAAATCGCTGATGACGTTGAGGTGAGTCGCAGCCCGTCGCTGGAGCGCCGTACCACCCATCTTGGCCACGTCGCCCGCGCTTGCGAGGACACCGGGGACGACGCCGCCAGCCTGGTGTACCTGCTGCGGATAGAGCGGGAGTGCCCCGAGGAACTGGACTACAAGCTCAGCCTGAGGGACATGATCCGCTCCCTGGGGCTGCGCGCCCGCCCGTCATGGGCATCCGAAGTGCGCCACCTCGCTGACCGTCATCGCATCGCCATGTGACGAACTCAAAGTTCGTACTTAGCTGTTCGGTTCAGTGACAGTGAGTCACTCTACGGTCACGGTCATGATGTTGACCGACGAGGAAGACGCCGTAATGGGCCGTCTGCTTGCTGAGACGAAACACGAGTTTCCGGGATGGTCCTTCACCCACGCGACCGCCGGGTGGACGGCCACCAAGGGGGATCAGCAGCACCGCGCGGACAGCCTGGCCGCTCTGCGCACGGTGTTGCGTGGCTTCACGGAGGGATGGCACATCTGGCGGTCGGACCACGGCCGCTGGTGGGCCACCCGAGACCGTCCCTTCGATGCGCAGGCCGCGCGTGACGGTGCCGCGCGGACTGTAGACGGCGACACTGAGGTTGAAGTGCGGCGCGCCATCTCTGAGCAGGAGAGCATCGCTGCCTCCCAGATATGAACGCGCCCACGGATCACGCGGAACACGGACCGCATTTCCCACGCCCCAACACGACGGCCGAGTCCATCCGATGGTAGTCACCTCGGCCGCACCAGGGGTGCCAGCGCGTGCTGCGCTGGACGTGCCAGTGCCGGTGCACGGTCTACTACCTGATCGCGGCCGGTGGCCAGATGTACATCGCGCGCACCGGGCCGGGTGGCCGGGTCGAGACCGAGCGGATGCGTCATGTCCACGCCAGGGAGCTGTGGCGGCGCGTCCTGCTCGGCGACGCCGTATAGACCCCGCAGACTCCCGGGTCGAAGACTTCCCCCTGCCCTTCGACCGGGCCGGCGTCCTCCATGAGGAGGGTGCCCACCTTGTCCGGCGGAACCGCCGGACCTGTCCGAAAGGAGTCCTGATGGACCTCTACCAGCAGGACCTCACCGGTGCGCGATACCAGCGCCGGTGCGGCGGCAACAACGGGACCGAGGGCGGTGAGGCCTGCGTGGAGGTCGCGCCGATTCCCGGTGTCGCCGACGCTTTCGCGTTGCGCGACAGCAAGAACCCGGCCGCCGCGCCCCTGCGGTTCACCGGTGACGAGCTTCGCGCCGCCGGGATGACCATCTAGCGATTCGCATGGTAGGCGGCCCCTGCCCGCTAGCGACAGGCAGGGACCGCCTACCACTGTACGAAGTGGGGGAGTCGCCATGCACCTGCACTGCTACACCTGGACCGGGCCCGGCGCGGAACGGGCGCGCGAGGGTGAGCGGCGCCCGCTGCACCCGGGGTTCATGGCGTCACCGCTGCCGCCGATGCGGACCTGCGACTGGTTGCTCAAGCCGCGCACCCGGATCGCGGCCTCGCCGGCCACCGTGCCCGACGCGCTGACCTGGCTCGCCGCACGCTACCGCGCGGCGGAGCCCTCGTTCCTGCACCCGGGCGGTGAAGCCCGCGTCGGGCTGGACTTCCGGCTGGAACTCGCCGAGCAGCACCTTGCCGACGGTGTCGATGTGCAGTGGGGGATCTGGCTCCGTGGCGGGAACTTCACCACCCCCGCCGTCATCTGCTGCTCCCCGAACCGCCACGCCGACCACCCCTGCCCCTCTGGCTCGTAATTCTTCCGGCGGAGAGCACTCCACCACCCTCCGGCCGCGATCCACAATCGGGAGGACACCTCGTGCACGGCCACCACACCGCGCTGGCAATAGCCGGACTGTGGATCGTCACCTGCCTGCTCCTCGCCTGGATGATCCACCGTGGCGAGCGCGGCAAGTGAAAGGGGTTCTCCGCGTCTGCCTCTGGGTCTCTGGAGCAGTTCGCGGCTCGGTATCGCGTTGATCCGGTACCCCAGTGGGCGCTTAGCGGCCCGTCTCAGTGGCGTACGCTGACCCTCGTGGAGGACGTTGTTGATCATGTTTTTGCAGCAGACCTCCCGGGTTTTCTGCACGACCGGAGGTTCACTGCAAAACCCTCCTCCAGCGTGTCGCTTTTGCCGTTCCCCACCTGCGCCTTTACCGTGGGGTCCTCATCGCCCTTGCGAGGGGTCGCAACCCATGGCCATCCTGCTCCCCAGCAACTAGCCCACGTCCTCATCGCCCCGGGGTCGCGTCCTCGGAGCGGTGTAAAAGCTCAACGAGGTAGGTGCCGTCGGTTGATCTTAGGCGGCTGCCGTTTCGGGTGTCGAGTCGGTGGCTGGGGTGGTTGCCGGGCGGAGCCGGCTGGGCGGGGTAAGCAGGACTCGACGCAGGTCCTGCAGGATGCGCAGGCCCTTGGAGGTCATTGTGAAGCCGCGCCAGCCGCGGGCTGCCCGGTCGAGAACCGCCCACACCAGGCTGACGCAGGAGGTCTCGCCGGGGAAGCGGCCGATGACCTTGACCCGGCGGCGGGTCTCACCGAAGGTCCGCTCGATGAAGTTGGAGTGGCGGGATGCGCTTGTGGTGCTCAAGCGGGAAGCGCAGGTAGGTCGTCAGCGAGGCGCGGTCGGCCAGCAGGCTCTTGACCGCCGCCGGGTAGCGAGCCCTCCCCAGGTATCGGCGAAGGCGTCGATGCGCCGTTGCACCCAGGTGACCAGGTCGTGGCCCGGCTCGATCTCCTGATCGCCCTGTTGCAGCCCGCTGGTGTCGAATATGTCCCAGAAGGCGGCCTTGACCTCGGCCTGATCGCCGGCGCTGACCTTCGATAGGACGTTGCGGCATTTGTGGATCACGCAGCGCTGACGCAGCGAGGCCGGGAAGACCTGCTCGGCGGCGGTAATGAGGCCGGGTGCGCCGTCGGAGATGACCAGCAGTGGCGGGCGCAGGCCGCGTGTGGCCAGGCCGGTGAGGAAGTCGTGCCAGGCGTCGGTGGATTCCGCGGCGGCCGGGGCCAGGTCGATGAAGACGGGTTTGCCGTCGGTGGTGATGCCCCAGGCGGCCAGGATGGGTTCGGCGCGCTGCCCATCGTGCATCTTGAAGTGCAAGGCGTCGCAGAAGAGATAGTCCAGCTCGACGCCGCGCAGGTCGCGGTGGCACCAGGCGTCGTACTCGGTGACGATGGCCTGGCAGATGGCTGAGACCGTCGACTTGGACAGCGCGGCCTCCGGGCCGAGGGCGTCGGCCAGGGCGCCCTCGACGTCGCGTACCGACAAGCCGCGCACGAACGAGGCGATGACCAGTGTCTCCAGCGCGTTGGTGCGGGTCACGCCGGTGCCGAACAGGCTGGAGGTGAACTTCTCGGTGGTGCCCCGCAACTTCGGGCGCGCGATGGTGACCGGACCGGTGGTGGTCTTGATCGTGGTCGGGCAGTGCCAGTTGCGGTGACCGGGCCGTACGATCTGCCGGCCGTCGTCGGCAGCGGTGGCCCGTTGGTATCGGGCGCGGCCGAGGAAGGCGTCCACCTCGGCTTCGACGGCGGTCTGGATGATCAGGCGGGCACCGAGACGGGCGACGTCTTCGATGACCTCGACCAGGTCACGGCCCTCGGCGAACAGGGCGTCGATCTCGGCGCGGATGGCCTGAACGGGCGGTAGTGTGCGTGCCACGAGCGTAGGTCCTTGCGTTGTGCGAACTTTGGTCGGTTCAGCACGGCAACCTACGCTCGTTCTCTTTTACACCGCATCTCGGACGCGACCCCACCACCGTGGCATGAGATCCAGTAATTCAGCCCCACGGAACTCGGGGCACACCAAATCGGCGGTGAGAATCGTAAGCGAGAACGCGGCACGCGCCATGCTGTCACGGGACACCAAGTGGAAAGATGAGCTCTCGCTTAAGCACTCCATTCGATCATGCCAAAATGGCCCTTGTGGCACCCTGCCTGTCCGCTCTCTAAGAACATGTTTGAGAAGGGCTACTTTGCTGGATGAGTAAGGGTGAAACGCTGCTGGCGGGCTGCGGCGCTTCCCCGGGTGAGGCGGCGTGCCATGCCGCTTATCGCGGCCCAGCGGATCATGGCCTCGGCGGTGGAGGGGTGGCGTTCGTAGTCGCGGGCCAGGCGGCGGTGGCTGGTCAGCCATGCCAGGGATCGTTCGACGACCCATCGCCGTTCGATCACCGCGAACCCGATCTGTCCCGGCGCTTTGCGGACGATGTGCAGCACGGTACCAGGTGCGTATACGGTGCGCGCGCCGCAACCTTCGTAGACCGGGTGAGGGAGGGGACCGTCCCAGCGGGGGGGGGCTATAAGTTGGCAGCCTCTCGTAGGCCGAATCTTTTATCAGAGCCAGTCTTCTGGCAAGATGTGCAGGGTGGTGGACAAGTGGTTCCTGGCCCTTGATGGTGATGACATCGGCCGTCATCTAGAACTACGCATGTTAACGGAGAACGTCGACGGCCTCAGGGCGTTCGCGTCAGCGTTTGGTGTCGTTCTTGATAAAATTTATCGAGATATCGAAGACTGCTCGTCTGTCGTTGCGCTACTCCGCGGTGGTGACAGTCTCCTATTGGAGCTATCGAAGGCCGAGATCTCTAGCGTAATAAGGATAATCCGGAATGCGACAGACGGAACGGACTTTACATTCTCTGGCGGATATGGTCGGACGCTTCGAGATGCCTATTTTGCTCTTAAACTCGCTAAGGCGTCCGGCAAAGACAGGGTCATTGCCGCCGATTCGGGAGAACTTTAATGAGTGCTGCATTAATATTTGTCTGCTCGAATGATGTGGGGCCCTATCTTAATGCCCTAGCGTATCTGAGTGACAAGCACAATATCTCCGACTTTAAATTCGTTTTTGTTACTGGTGCAATGATTGAAGGGCCGCAAACAAGTTTTGTCGAGACTATTGTGCTGGCCCTGGAGGATCTAGCCAGCGGGACCTATGAGAAAAGGTGCGTGGAGATCGACGCTCGGACTGCCGGGCAATATGCAACACTTGCTGCCAACTTGAAATCGAACTCAAGATCCACTGAGGTCGTATCGTTGGATGAGTTACCCGATCTATTAGCTAAGCAGGTAGCGGAGACGGGGCGAGCCAAACTCTTCGTGGACGTTACAGGTTTGCCGAAGATCCTTATGGCGCGTGTGCTGCTAGTATGTCTTGTTGGCGGTTTCCATGTTTACGCCTTTGAGTTGCGACACCGGGTTGATCGCGAATTCCCGGAGCGGTCTCTCTATTTTGCGATGCCGCCTGGCGCTTTTGACTATCCTCCGCTTGCGCGAGATCTCGCCGTGCATAATAGTGTTCGACAGCTCATTAATGTGAGGCGAGTTCTATGGATAACTGCCATGGTGTCGCTGGTGGGAGTCGTTTGCTTTGCAACGTTGTTACTTATTGATTCAAGTAACACCGTGTTGGCGGTAGTTGGCCTCGCGGCCAACATCATAGGCATTGCTAGCGGCGCATTGCAGGCCTTGGCGACAAGATCTGGACCGTAAGCCGCGCTGGAGCACCGCTGCATCGCCTATGGCAAGGCCAGGGTGAGCATCAAGTAAGGTGAGCATTCGCCGATCTGAAGCACATCCGCGCCGAGGGCAGCGAGGGGCAGGGCCGCTGATCGCTCTCCTCCTAGCAGGCCACGCTGCGCCGTCTGGACAAGGCGCTCTCCGCGTTCTTCGCCCGTGTCAAGGCCGGGCGCATCCCGTGATCCCCCCTCAAGCCCGGAGGATGCATCTGACCGGCCGGTACGGTCCTGGGGCGTGTTGCAGCAAGGGATGGACGCGGAGGGGCGATGACCTCGTGATCAGGCCGTGGCAGGATCTCGCGGGCAAGGCGATGAATCCTGTATCAACGAGACGCGGCGTTCGAGGGCTATCGCCGTCTCGTCCGGTTCGACCGTGGACGGGTCCATGGCCGGTCGTCGTCCTCCGTCTGAGAAGCCTCGGAAACGTCCGAGACCGACTTATGCAAGATCACCCCATCAGTACTCCAGCCGCATTTAGTGATCGATGAGGCGTTGCCGCTGGCGGTCGTGGTGGCAGCGGCGAGCACGTGCTTGGTGGCGGCCTCGCCAGTGTGACCAGTGGATGCGGTGCCCGGCAGGGTGGCGGGGCCGGTTCAGGTGGGCGTGCAGGCGGCGGATCTCGTTGACGGTGAGCGGGATCAGCTCGCCGGGATCATCCTTGTTCGCACTGTTGGTTGCTGATTGTCCGTTCGTCTTGGGCCCCCTGTGTGGCGGGGCCGTCGTGGACCTAGCCATGATCACCTCGCGAAGTGGCAGGTGGGCTCGCCGCGGCAAGGAAGGCCAGATGGGCGTGGGCGACCATCGCCAAGGTGACGTGCCGATACCAGGCGATGTGCTTACGGACCTGGTAGTGATCCAGGCCGACCTCGTTCTTGGCTGCCTGGAAGCACTCCTCCACACTCCATCTGGACCCCGCGACCCGTACCAACTCGGGCAAGCCGACCGGACGCGTCGCATAACAGCGGTAGAAGGCCACATCGGTGGGGTCGGTGATCGACCGCCGGGCGAGCATCCACTCCCGCACGCCCAGCCCGATCCACGCCCAGTCGTACAACCGCTCGCCCTTGGCCCCCGGCCCGCAGGAGTACCGCTGCCAGGCATCGGCTCCCACCGCGGCGAAAGCACGATCGGCTCGCGTCTTGACACCCGCGACCACCAGCGGATGAGCCCGCGAGACGGCGAACACGTGATTCAGGCCCCGCCGCCGGCAGCGCGCACGAGGCGTGGGGTTGTCGCCGTACCTCATCCCCGGTCACCCACCCGAACACCAGCAGCGGATCATCGGCGGCCCGCTCGATCATGCGCCATGCCAACTCCGGCTTGGTGGCGAACTCCGTCCCGGCCGCCACCCCCCGCATCGGCCAGCCGATCAGGGGCACCGAACCACGACTCGGGCAGGTACAACTCCCGGTCGATCAGCACCCGCTGCCGATCAGGGGTCACATACGAGCAGAACACCCCGATCCGACAGTTGGTGATCTTCCCGGCGGTGCCGGTGTACTGCCGCTGCACCCCCGCCGAACCCGGCCCTGCCTCTCAAAACCGGTATCGTCGACCACCAGCACACCGGCAAGGGAACCGATCCGCTCGGCGACCTGGGCCCAAAACGCGTCCCGCGCCTCATCGGCGTCCCACCGGGCGTGATTGAGCAGCCGCTGCATCCCGTCCGGAGTCGCATCACCGGCGAACTCCTCCAGCGACCAGCCGTTCTTGCGCTCCAGCGAGCTCAGCAGGCCCCCCAGATAGCCCCGAGCCCGCAGCCGTGGCTCACGCCTCCCGAAGCAGGAGGCCACCACCTGCGCGAACAGCTCCTCCAGCCCATCGGCCCAAACCGACGGGTCGATCTCCACTACAGTGGACGGCACGGCCACCACCGGTCATATGGTTCCAACACACCCACATGATCACAGCGGTGGCCGTCTCACGTCCCGGCCTCCATCAACCCGAGATCTCCACGTGCGGCTGGAGTATTAGGGTGTTCTTCCGCATGCCTCGGAGGGGTCCGATATGAACTTCGCCGCCGCGTCGCACCCTGTCGCCTTCAGCGCCTACTACTCGCTGGTGTTCCCGGCCATGCGGGACGCCGCACGCGTGCCCCTCCGGCGGGCCCGGCACAACGGAGCCCCCTGCGGTGGCATCGACCGGCGATACCTCTGTGACGACTGCGTATCCGACATTCACGACCGAATGTTGGCCGGCTATGAGCGGCTCGGACGGGCCACTGACGGTCGTCCACCACGTACCCGGACCGGCGAGACCGTCCACGAGATGGAGCCCGCCGTGCGCTGGATGACTTCGCTGGTAGCCGACCCGGCGGGTTGGGAACGATCCATTCGCCGGCTCCGCAACCGGCCGGTGGACGGCGAACCGGCCGGCCTGCGCGCCGCCCGCGCGCAGCTCGTCTACTACCCGTTGCAGAAGCTGGAGGCAGAGACCCGGCGAGCCGACGCCATCAGCCGCGGCGGTGCGGCCCACCCCCGTCGCGACCTCACCGCCAGCCGCTGGGCCACGCCGCTCCGGGAGAACCCCGCCGCCCTGGACCTGCTCATCGACGCGATCGAGCGTCTCCGGTGCGGCGCGACCGACCCGTACGCCATCCCTCGCCGCCTGCTGGACCAGTACGACCTCGACCTGCCGGCCGCCTGGCAACTGCTGCGCGCGGCTTTCGACCGGCTGCGCGCCGTACGCCGCGACTTCTACATCGCCAACGTCGCCGTCCACATCGACAAGGACGCCGCCACCGGAGATCTCATCAACCCTCCGCAGACCCCAGAGGAGCTGCTGATCGAAGCGGAAGATCAGTCCGACGCCCGTCACGCCGTCACCAAGCTCATCCAGGGCTCGGAAGGCACCGTGTACCGCGCCCTCCTGACACGGATCTGCGCCGCCGACACCCGAGGCGGCGAGGGCGTCGTCCCGTGGACGGCGCGCACCTTCTCCTACGACGAAGCGAAGGCCGCCACCTTCGTCCGGGCCCATGTCCACCTCGCCGTCCAGGCCGGCCTCGACTGGACCGAGACCCAGACCTCGGCGACACCCCGCCGCCGGACCTCCCGTCCGGAGCCCGCGGCATGCGAACCGTCATAGCGGGGTCGGAGGGACACCAACAGGAACACGTAAGGCCCGTCGCGACGCCTTTATGATTATGGAATTGCAGCGAACCTCCGGGGTATTCTGCACAACCGGAGGTCCACTGCAAAACACCGCCGCCCAACCCCATCGCAAGGCGCCCCAACCAGGTTCTTTACCCTGGGGTCCTCATCGCCCCTACGAGGGGTCGCAACGCCTGTACGGGGTGCCGGCCGTCGCGAAGTACGTCCAGTCCTCATCGCCCCTACGAGGGGTCGCAACAGCGCTGGGGAGGCGCCGACGATGAGTGATGACCTGCGTCCTCATCGCCCCTACGAGGGGTCGCAACCGATGTGCTGGCCGTGGTAGATGTGGGTTTCGTCGTCCTCATCGCCCCTACGAGGGGTCGCAACGCGGTGACGGTGGGCCCGTCGACCACCGCGGCGTCCGGGTCCTCATCGCCCCTACGAGGGGTCGCAACTACGACAGCTCGCCGGCCGCGACGCGCGTCTTGAGCTGCGTCCTCATCGCCCCTACGAGGGGTCGCAGCTTCCAGAGCGTCCCCTTGGGCTGCAGTATGTTCCAGTCTTCATCGCTCCTACGAGGGGTCAAAATTCTGCTGCCGTCCGGCTCGTTGGCTAGATCCAATTGTCGGTGAGGGCTGCCAGGATGGGGGACCATGATGGACACCTGCTCCGGGCGGACCGATGTCGCGTCCGTGCACGTCGGCGCGGACGACAACCTGCTCGTCGTCCCGCACATTCTGCCCCTGCGGGTGCCGCGTGAGGCGTTGACGCTGACCGTCGCCGAATGGTTGGGCATTACGCACACCCCGTGAAAGCGGGCGTCCCGCAGGGCATGGCTGGTCGGCCGTGCCGGGGCACCGGCGGCGGGGGCTGAAATTTACAAATGGCGGTTCGGTGGTCTCGGGCTGCTACCAGGGCGAATGCTGCCCGGCTGAAGGGTTCGCGGCTCTTACGTTAAGGCGTTGTTGACCGGTTAACCGGAGATGCCCGTACTTTCGTGGCGAATCCTTACGCGAGGCCGATCGGTCGCCGTCCCGGGGCCGGCGGAGAGACTCCGCAATGTCCGGTGCCGTCCGGTCCCGCATGCCCTCCTGGAAGGGGAGTCAGGCATGGCATCGAGCAAGCAGGGCCGGTCGATCCTGGCGGCGGCCGCCGCGATGGTGGCGGCCACGGCCGGGGTCGTGGCGGCGACGTCCGGGGCGGCGACGGCCGCCGCGGGCTGCGCGGTGAAGTACACGATCGGCTCGCAGTGGGCCGGCGGGTTCACCGCGAGCATCGACATCACAAATCTCGGGGACGCGGTGTCGAGCTGGCGGCTGGGCTGGTCCTTCGGCGCCGGGCAGCAGGTGACCAGCGGCTGGAACGCGAGCTTCACCCAGAGCGGCGCGGCGGTGACCGCCACCAACGTCTCCTATAACGGGTCCCTCGGCACCGGTGCGAGCGTGTCGATCGGGTTCCAAGGGAGCTGGAGCTCGGCCAACCCGGTGCCTGCGGCGTTCACCCTGAACGGGGTGGCCTGCACCGGTGACGTCGGCGGCCCCGGCCCGACGCAGTCCCCGACCCAGTCGCCCACCCAGACGCCCACGCACGGTCCCACCCCGCCGCCACCGCCGAGCGGCCTGGTCGGCTGGGCGACGCAGAACGGCGGGACCACCGGCGGTGGCGGCGCCGGCACCGTGACGGTGAACAACGCCTCGGCGCTGACCTCGGCCATCCAGGGGACCAACGCCTCGGTGGTGCAGGTGTCCGGCACGATCTCGTGTTCGGGCATGCTGAAGGTGGGGTCGAACAAGACCATCGTCGGCGCCTCCGGGGCGGCGATCGTCGGCTGCGGGCTGAACGTGAACCAGGCGTCGAACGTCATCATCCGGAACCTGAACTTCCGGAACTGGGACGACGACGCGATCAACGTGCAGTACTCGAAGAACGTGTGGATCGACCACAACACGCTGTCCAACGGGTACGACGGCGCCGTCGACGTCAAGCGCGGCAGCGACTACGTCACCGTGTCGTGGAACAAGGTGTTCAGCCACAACAAGACGATGCTGCTCGGCCACGACGACGGCAACGGTAGCGAGGACCGCGGGCACCTGCGGGTGACGTACCACCACAACTGGTTCGACGGCACCACCCAGCGGCACCCGCGGGTGCGGTTCGGCAACCCGGTGCACGTGTTCAACAACTACTACTACAACAACAGCGGGTACGGCGTGGCGTCCACGATGGAGGCCGGCGTGCTGGTCGAGGGTAACTACTTCGAGAACGTCAAGGACCCCTACCACCGGGGTGAGGGCGACTCGCCGGGCGGCAGCCTGGTGGCCCGGGACAACTACAAGGTGAACTCCGGGGCCGGCGACACGGGCGGCAGCGTCGCGTCCATTCCGTACTCGTACACGCTGGACAGCGCTTCCAGCGTGAAGTCCGTCGTGACGGGCGGCGCCGGCGCGCGCTGATCCCGTCGCGTCACCGACTCCCAGGGCGGTTCCGGCGCCGGAGCATCCGGCGCCGGAACCGGGCGCGCACCTGGCCGGGCCGGGCGTGCGCAGCCGGCCGGCCGCGCCGGGTCAGGCCGGCCGGGGCGGGCGGTGGCCGTTTCGGTGTCCGGGGCTAGGGCTTGCGGGCGAGGCCGCCGGCGCAGGCGATGTCGCGGGGGGTGTCCCAGGGGTCGGGGCGCCAGTGGGTCACCGGGACGACGCCGGGGTCCACCAGGTCGAAGCCGGTGAAGTAGCCGGCGATCAGCTCCGGGCTGCGCGGGGTGTAGGGGGTGACGCCCTTGCGGGCGTTGTGCGTGCTCAGGGCCTGGACGTAGTCGGGGTCGGTGTCGCTGCCGTCGTACAGCGCCAGGTAGCTGCCGGACGGCAGCGCGGCCATCAGCCGGTCCACGACCGAGCGCGCCTCGTCGTAGTCGGGGACGAGCCCGAGGATGCCCATCAGCATGAGCGCGGTGGGCCGGGTGAAGTCCAGCGTGCGGGCCGCCTCGCGCAGGATGAGCTCGGGGTCGCGGACGTCGGCCTCGATGTAGTCGGTCGCGCCCTGCGGGGTGCTGGTGAGCAGCGCCTGGGCGTGCACCAGCACCAGCGGGTCGTTGTCGACGTAGACGATCCGCGACTCGGGCGCCACCCGCTGGGCTACCTCGTGGGTGTTGTCGACGGTGGGCAGGCCGGTGCCGATGTCGAGAAACTGCCGGATGCCCGCCTCCTCGGCCAGGTGGCGCACGCAGCGGCGCAGCATGTGCCGGGAGTGCAGCGCGACGTCGGCCATGCCGGGGAAGATCTCGCGGATCCGGTCGCCGGCCTGCCGGTCGGCGGGGTAGTTGTCCTTGCCGCCGAGCATGTAGTTCCAGATCCGCGCCGAGTGCGGCACCGAGGTGTCGATCTCCACCGGCCCGGCACCGCCGGACGCCGGGCGCGGGACGGACAAGTCGTCGGCCATTGGGTCTCCTCGCCTGGGTGATGGTCGGAAGGCTATCCCGGGGGACCGCGCCCGCGGCAGGTGCGCCGGGTGGTTGATCGATTGAAAGTTTCCGGTGCGGCCCGCGATGGCGGGGGCCGCCCCGATGGTGAGGTGCGGGATCGCACCACAGGTCGGGACGGGGCGATAAGGCGCTTGACGGGCGGAGAGGTGGTGTCTACGGTCGGGCAACGTTCATGAGGATGAATGCGATTCACATACATGAACAGGAGGAGCCCTGACCATGGCAGGAACCAGGAGGGCGGCCACGCGGTTCGGCGCGGTGCTGGCCGGTGGCGTGCTGCTGGCCGCCGGAGCGGTGGCGGCGTCCTTGCCGGCGTCCGCCGCGGTGCCGGTGGCCGGCGGGAGCTACCGGCTGGTCAACGCGGCCAGCGGCCTGTGCGCCGCGGTGCCGGGTGGCAGCACCGGGGACGCGGTCCAGCTGGTGCAGGACGCCTGCTCCGGCGCCGCCGGGCAGACCTTCACCCTGGCCGCGGTGAGCGGCGGCTACCGGCTGGTGGCCGCGCACAGCGGCAGGTGCCTCGGGGTCAGGGACGCCAGCACCTCGGCGGGCAAGGCGGTCCAGCAGGAGGCCTGCACCGGTGCCGCGTCCCAGACCTGGACGTTGACCGCGTCCGGGGAGCGGTATCGGGTGGTGAACGCCAACGGCGGCAAGTGCCTGAACGTCAAGGACGGCTCCACCGCGGCCGGAGCGCTGCTCCAGCAGAACTCGTGCGACTCGGTGACCAGCAAGCTGTGGGCCTTCGAGACCGGGAGCGGCCCGGGGCCGACGCCGACGCCCACCCCGACCGGCCCGAACCTGACGCCCACCCCGGTACCTACGCCGACGTCCACGCCGACCAGCCCGCCGGGCAGCGCGAGCGGCCTGGTCGGGTTCGCCACGACGAGCGGGTACGGCCGGACCGGCACCAACGGCGGGGCGGGCGGGCCGACCGTGACCGTCGCCAGTTACGCGCAGCTGGCGGCGGCGGTCGCCGACGACGCGCCGCGGATCGTCAAGGTGTCCGGCACGATCACCGGCACCGGAGCCGAGATGCTGGACGTCGGGTCGAACAAGACCATCATCGGGGTAGGTACGAACGCCACGATCAGCGGATTCGGGTTCGACGTGAACGGCTGGGGACCGGACGAGGTGGCCTGGGGCGGTGACATCTGCGATCCGGCGGAGCGGGACCGGTTCACCCATACGCAGAACGTGATCATCCGGAATCTGAGTTTCCGTAACTCGCCGGACGACTCGGTCAACATGCAGTGCTACTCGCACCACGTGTGGGTGGACCACAACACCTTCTACCCGGCCGGTGACGGCTCGGTGGACATCAAGCGGGGCTCGGACCTGGCCACGGTGTCCTACAACCGGTACGTCGGCACCGACAAGTCGATGCTGCTCGGCCACAGCGACGGCAACGCCGCGCAGGACACCGGCTACCTGAACGTCACTTACCACCACAACTGGTTCGACGGGTCGAACACCCGGCACCCCCGGGTGCGGTTCGGGTACGCGCACGGGTACGCCAACTACGTGAGCGTCACCGACTACTTCCTCGGCCTGGGCGTCGGCGGCCGGATCTACGCCGAGAGCAACTACGTGAAGGGCGCCAAGACCATCACCGAGGACTTCGGTGACACCCGGCTGACCTGGGCGTCCAGCAACTACTACAACATCGCCACGATCACCCGGGCGAACTCCAGCGGCAGCACCATGAGCGACTGGCTGCGCGCGGACGGCTCGGTCTCGCGTCCGTCGTACAGCTACTCGGCCGGATCCGCCTCGGCCACCCCGCCGGCCGCCGGCGCCGGGGTCGGCGGCGCGGACATCGTGCCCTGACAGGCCCGGCACCGGGGCGCGCGGGCCCGGCACCACCCGCGCGGCCCCGGCGCCGACGACGCCGGATCCCGCCGGCACCCGGTGAGCGGAAGGTCGAGCGCACGGCGGTGGACCTGGTGAGCTCCGGGTCGGGAACGGCGGAGGGCGCCGGGGAAGTCCGGCGCCCTCCTTCGCGTGCCCGGGAGCACGCGCCCGGGTGGTTCAGCCGGCCGTGCAGGTGACCGGGGACGGGGTGGTGTTGCTACCGGTCGAGGATCCGTTGAAGCCGAACGAGGCGGTGGCCCCGGCGCCGAGCGAGCCGTTCCAGGACAGGTTGGTGGCCCGGACGGTGGCGCCGCTGACGGTGTGCGAGGCGTTCCACAGCTGGGTGATGGTCTGGCCGCTGGGGAAGGTCCAGGTGACCGTCCAGCCGTTGATGGGGGCCGAGCCGGTGTTCTTCACCGTGACGGTCGCGCCGAAGCCGCCCGGCCACTGGCTGGTGACGGCGTAGGTGGCGGTGCACCCCTGGTCACCGGGGGTCGGGGTGGGCGTGGGCGTCGGGGTCGGCGTCGGCGTGGGGGTCGGAGTGGGAGTGGGAGTAGGCGTCGGAGTCGGAGTCGGCGTGGGAGTAGGCGTCGGGGTCGGGGTGGGGGTCGGCGTGGGGGTGGGGCCGCCGGCCTTCTCGGCGGTCCAGGCGCTCACCCAGGCCAGCGCCGCGTTCCAGTTGATCGCGACCTCGTTCACCGAGTAGGCGCCGATGTCGTCGAGGTAGCACTTCTGCGGCCGGCAGCCGCCCAGCTGGGCCTGGACGACCGGGTCCTGCAGGGCGCTGTTGGGGCCGCCGGCCAGCGCGCCGGGCGGGGCGATGGGCAGCGAGCCGTCGGACTGGTTGGCCCAGAACCGGTGGTGCACGTTGCGCGCGGGCAGGTCGCCGTACCCGGTGACGTACGAGCGGCCGAGCGGGTTGCGGCCCAGCGCGTAGGCCATGGTCTCGAACACCCCGGCACGGAACCGGGCCTGCTGGGAGAAGTCGTAGGCGAGGGCGAGCACCACCGCGTTGTTCATGACCGCGTTGTTGGAGCCCCAGACGTACCCGCCGCCGGTCGGCGCGTACGGCACCGGGTAGCCCTGGCCGCGCATCGAGCTGAGCAGCGAGTCGGCGGCGCTGACGAACCGGTCGCGCAGCGCCGGGCCGATGGACGAGGTGAGGCCGTTGGGCACCAGGGCGAGGGTGATGTCGCCGAGCGGGGCGACCTCCGGCCAGGACGGGCCGTCGCCGGTGAAGCTCTTGCCGTAGTAGAGCGGCGAGCCGGTGAGGTCGGTGCGGTAGTTCTGCTTGCCGGTGGTGGCGTACAGCTCGGCGGCGGCCCAGTAGAACTCGTCGGTGAGCTTGTTGTCGGAGTAGGCGCCGCCGCCCTGGTCGTCGTTGGCCGGCGCGATCATGGACGGGTTGGCCTTGGCCGCGGCGTAGGCCTTCTCGGCCGCGGTGAGGCAGCGGTTCGCGAACGTCGCGTCGATGCCGGTCCAGACCCGGGCGCACTGCGCGGCGGACGCTGCGAGGTTCAGCGTGGCGGCGGTGGACGGGGTGGACAGCACCCGGGGCTGCGGGTCCTGCTCGGGCCGCATCGGCAGCCCGGTCCACGCCTGGTCGGTGATCTTGGTGTGCACCATGCCCGCGTTCTGCCGGCCGTCCGGCACCTGCATCTTGAGCATGAAGTCGATTTCCCAGCGGGCCTCGTCCAGCACGTCGGGCACGCCGTTGGCCCGCTCGGGGATGGCCATGGTGCCGTCGCCGAACGCCGCCGGGCTCGCCCCGGCCGCGTACTTGGCGCGCTCGTAGATGTTGACGAGCTGCCAGGCGGACATGCCGCCGTTGACGACGTACTTGCCGTGGTCGCCGGCGTCGTACCAGCCGCCGCGCACGTCCAGCGTGTAGCCGCAGCTGGTCCGGCAGGGAACGCTGTTGTCACCGCGGTTGGGCGAGACGTTCACGTGGCCGGCGGGCCGGGCGTACTGGTTCCCCACGTACTGCGAGCTGATCGCGATGCCGCTGCGCTGGTGGTAGAAGAACGCCAGCGCGTCGAAGGGCAGCTTCTTCCAGGCGTCGGTGCCGATGTCGAAGGGCCGGCTGGACTCGTTGCCCACGGTGAGCACGTAGTTGGTGCCGGTCCCGGTGTACCCGGAGAAGTCGATCTTGTGGACGCTGTCGCCGGACGGCGAGTCCTGGCCGAACACGGTGGTGGTGCCGCTGGCCACCACCTGGTCGGACCCGTTCAGCAGGGTCCAGGCCAGCGGGGACCCGCTGTTGCTGATCACCGTGGCCTGCTTGGCCTCGGCGGGGGCGTAGGCGACCTGGTTGACCTTGATGTTCTGGCCGAGCGGCGGCCGGGCCGCGGCCTGGGCGCCGTGCGCCGCGCCCACCGCGAACGATGCGGCGGCGACGGCGAGCGCCAGTGACACCACCGTGCGGCGGCGGGGCCGCCTTGGTGACTGCATGATGTGAACCTCCGACGTCTGCTGGTGGCGGCATCATGGGGCCGCGCGACCGGCCGGAGACAGGCCCGGAACACCGGGCGGGGAAACGTCGCAGCTCACCCCGGTGCGCCGGACGAACGGTTCTGAATATTTCAGGAACGGTTCGCGGGTCTGCGTAGACTGCGCACCGTGACCGTCCCCGACCCGACCGCGCGGACGGCCCGCCGCCGCCGCGATATCACCGTCGCCCGGATCGCCGAGATGGCCGGCGTCTCCCCGCCCACCGTGTCCAAGGTGATCAACGGCCATGCCGGGGTGTCCACCGCGACCCGGCGGCGGATCGAGGAGCTGATCAGGGAGCACGGCTGGCAGCGGCGCCCGGAGCGGGCCGAGCCGGCGACCATGGTCGAGCTGCTCTTCCGGGCGCTGGACAGCCTGTGGGCCCTGGAGATCATCCAGGGTGTGGAGGAGACGGTGCGCGAGGCCGGCATGACGGTCGCGCTCACCGACATGCGCGGCGGGCACACCCCGAACCGCGAGTGGGTGGACCGGGTGCTCACCCGGCGCCCGGCCGGGGTGATCGCGGTGTCGGCCATGCTGAGCGAGCGGGACCACGAGCGGCTGGCCAGCCGGGCCATCCCGGTGGTGGCCGTCGACCCGTACGGCGAGCCGGACCATCACATGCCCTCGGTCGGCGCGACCAACTGGAACGGCGGCCTGCTGGCCACCCGCCACCTGCTGGAGCTGGGCCACCGCCGGATCGCCATGATCAACGGACCGGGAGAGTTGCTGTGCTGCCGGGCCCGGCAGGACGGCTACCGGTCGGCGATGGAGGCCGCGGGCGTCCCGGTCGAGCCGGCGCTGCTGCGCCGCCGCCCGCTCTACGTGGAGGGCGGCCGGGCGGCGGCGGTGGAGCTGCTGGCGCTGCCCGACCCGCCGACCGCGGTGTTCGCGGCGAACGATCTGCAGGCGCTCGGCGCCTACCAGGCGGCGCTGCGGGCCGGCCTGCGGGTGCCGGAGGACCTGAGCGTGGTGGGCTTCGACGACGTGTCGCTCGCGCGGTGGGCCGACCCGCCGATGACCACGGTGCGGCAGCCGCTGGCGAAGATGGGCGCCGCCGCGGCCGGTCTGGTGCTGGCCATGGCCGCCGGGGAGCGGCCCGAGCACGACCGGGTCGAGCTGGCCTGCGGCCTGGTGGTCCGGGCCAGCACCGCGCCGCCGGCCCGCTGACCAGGCCCGCTGCCCCGGCCCGCCGGCCGGTCCCGCCGGGACCGGTGAACGGACCTGGCGCACGGGTCCGGCACGCCGCCCTGGAGCCTGCGGTCTACGCGGGGATCCGTCCCGCTCATCTGGTGGACGGACGCGGCGGGCGGACCGGCCGGATCCACCGGGCGCGGCCGGCCGGAATCTCATCTTTCGACGAGGTGGCGCGGCGGCGGCGCGGGTTGGCTGGTGGCACGCACACCGGTCGAAGGAGGGAGTCCGACGGTGTATGGGATCCTCGCCGCGGCCGTGGTCGCGGGCGCGGGCGCGATCGGCACCGCGCTGTTCGTGCGGAAGGTCCGCCGGCCCATGAAGATCATCGTGCTGGGGCAGGCGCTGACCGGGAAGACGACGCTGCTCAACACCTGGATGGGCAACTGGTCGGCGAACTTCCCGCGCACCAGCCTCAACCCCGAGACGGTCCGCACGATCAAGGTGGAGACCGGGGAGAAGACGCTGCTGGTGAACAAGAAGTTCATCTTCCGCAACGGCGTGGACATCTCCGGCCGCGACGAGACGATGTTCAACTTCCGCACCGACGTCAAGGCGGCCAAGGCGATCATCTACCTGGTGGACGCCAACCACCTGTACGCCGAGGAGCGGCGCCCGCCGGAGCACGGGCACGCCGACGAGTGGGTGCGGATCATCGACGACGGTTACCGGATCAAGCGCTACGGCCGGGAGGCGGACCGGGTGGTGCTGGTCGTGACGCACACCGACCAGGACCCCCGGCACGCGTCCCTCGGCCCGGAGGAGTACCAGGCGCAGGTGTGGCAGCAGCTCAAAGAGGTGATCGACGCGATCGGCGCCCCCGGCCGGACCCGGGTGGTGGCGGGCAGCCTGGCCACCCGGCCGGCCGCCGAGGAGCTGGCCGAGAGCGTCGTGCGGAGCCTGCTGTGAGCGGGCGCGGCGCCCGGCTACGGCTGGTCTACGCCGAGTACGAGAGCGGCCGGCCGCCGTACGCCTGGCTGGACGGGCGCGAGCTGCCGCCGGGCGAGCAGCTGGCGGCGCACCGGCTGGTCGGGCACTTCGCCCGGGCGGGGGAGCGGTCCCTGCTGCGGAAGATCACCACCGCCGGGCGGTACCGCACCGCGCGCGGCCGGTACGGGACGGCGGTGCGCACCAACGACGACCTGCTGCTGCAGACCTCCTGGGGCGTCCGGCACGCCGATGGCGGCCACCAGGGCGTGCTGCTGGTGCTGTCCGGGGCCGGGGACGGGGCCGGGGACGGGGCCGGGAACAGGGCCGGGAGCAGGGCCGGGAGCAGGGCCGGGGCCGGGTGGGCCGCCCCGGTCGCCGCGCGGGCCGGCCGGCTGCTGGCCGGCGCCGGCATCCACGCCGACGAGGGGCTGCTCGCCGAAGCCCTGGAGGGGAGCTGGGCCGAGCTGGCCCGCCCGTTTCCCGTCCGCCGGCTCGCCGGATGGTTCGCCCGGTTCCGCGCGGCGGTTCGCGATGCCGGCCGGCGTCCCGCCCTGGGGGGAGGAGACTGACATGCGCGTTCCCCGCCGGCTCGCCGACCGGCTGATCGTGGTGTCCCGCGAGGACTACGTGCGGGCGATGGACGACCGGGGCTCGTCGCTGGACGACGAGCACGTCACGATCGTCCCGGTCCCGCTGCTCGGCCGGTGGCACGAGTTTGCCGGCCTGCGCGGCGCCCGGCTCGGCGCCGGCGGCGCCTACCTGCGCGACCCGGCCGACCCGGGGCGGTTCCTGACGCTGGCCGAGGCGTTCCAGCAGGAGGCCCGGGCGAACGGCGACCTGTTCCTGCGGGTCTGCGGGCTGCTCGGCGCGGTGAAGGTCACCTCGCTGGAGTCCGGGTCGCACCTGGGCAAGGACTCCACCAAGAACACCTTCCACGCCGGAACGGGGCAGGACGCCGCGGCCGGGCCGGACGCCGGGCGGGTGCGGGCCGGGCTCACCCGGGATGTGTCGGCCACCTTCACCCGGGACGTCCGGCAGGAGCTGGTGTACCTGCTGGAGACGGCCGGCGAGTGGCCGGGCGGCGAGCCGGACATCGCCGAGGCGCGCGCGGCGGTCGAGGGCCGGTCCGGCGCGGTCGCCGGGGACCTGCGCGAGCTGATCGACCTGCGTGCCGCGCCGGGGAACCGGATCGACCGCTGGTCGCGGCGGGTGGATTTCCTCAGCGAGCTGGACCGGGACCTGACCTTCCTGCTGGACGCGGCGGCCCGGCTGGAGCTGGCCGCCGGGCCGGAGTCGGCGTCCGCCGGGGTGAAGCTGAGCAACGCCTTCGAGCGCACCCGGTCCGAGCGCCGGCAGGCCAAGGTCTCGGTCGAGGTCTGGTTCACCCGCCCCGCCCCGCCCGGCTGAAGGGCCGCCCCGGCCGGTCGGGTACCCGGCGCGGCCAGGGGCCGGCCGTGACCCGCCGTAGGTGATCCGCTGTGGCGGGCCAGAGCCGGCGCGGCCGCCGTCCGGGAGCGGTGGTGAGCCTGGTGCCCGGCCGCCCGGGAACAGAGCGTGATCTTGAGCCGGTCCACGCCGGCCGGGGCGGTCCGGGCGGCCGCCACCGGGGGAGCAGATGGTGATCTCGAGCGGCGTCGTGCCGCCCGGGGCGGGGTCAGCCGCCCGCCGGCCGGGGGAGGGGGAGTTCCCGGGCAGGCACGATGTCTTTCATGATCGCGTACATCCGGCAGGGGTTGCCGAACACGCGTTCTCCGCTGACCGGTCTGCCGCCCCACCGGCCCATGACCCACGCCCGGGACGGATCGTAATCTTCGGGGCAGACGAGGTTCGCCGGTACCGGCAGCAGGCCGATGTCGCCGCGCACCGCGCCGAGTTTCGCGCAGGCGGCGCGCGGGGCGACCGGGGGAACGGCCGGATCGCAGTTCAGGTAGGTGACGTAGACCGGCGGCCATTCCAGGCCGCCGCCGTTCACGCCGAGGGTGACCCAGTAGCGCGACAGGGCGGGCGGCGCGGCGCGGGGGCCGGGCGGTGGGGCGGGGGATGCCGGTCGGTGGCGGGGGGCGTCACCGGCCGGCGCGGCCGGCCGGCCGGCATGGGAATCGCCGGGGTGGGCGGCGCGCGTCGTGGCCCGGGGCGGCGGTACCCGGTCGTGGCCGGCGGCCGGCGGGCGGTCCGCCGGCGGGCCCGCGCTCGCCGGTCCGGCGAGCGGAGCCGAAGCGTGGCCGGTCAGCGCGGCCGCGCACAGCGCCGCGCCGGCCAGCCGTGCGGTGCCGGCCACCTCATTCCCCTTCGCCTCGGACCGGAACTCTGCCAGCTACGGCCCGGCGGCCTCCAGCGGACGCGCCGGGGCGGCGGTCCGGCTCCCCGCGGTGGCCGAGCGCGGGAGGAGCGGAACCCCCGGTGGCCGGGGCGTCCGGGTCAGGGGCCGGTGAGGCGGCGCTCGCCGGTGGTGGTGAGGACGAAGACCTGCCAGTTGTAGTAGGCGTAGTAGTTGCGCACGTCCCGCTTGATCTGCCGGGCGTGCGCCAGGATGGCGTTCACATAGGCGTCGGAGGGGTTGTAGGCGTGCAGCGCCCGCCGGTAGTCGCGCGGGGCGCCGGAGGCGCGCAGGTAGTTCGCGGCCCCCATCACCGCGTCGCCCGGGTCGTGGATGTCACCGCCGAGGCCGTAGGCCTTCCAGGTGGCGGGCAGGAACTGCATGGGGCCCTGGGCGCCGGCGTGGCTGGCGGACTTCACCCGGGCGAACTTGGTCTCGTCGAACATGACCGCGGCCAGCACCTCCCACTCGACGCCGAACCGGCGCTCGGCCTTCTTGAAGTGGCCGAGCAGGGTGGCGGCGGGCGGCGGCTCCTGGGTCTTGAACGGGACGCCCTTCTTGACCGGGCGGGCCAGCGAGATGATCTCGCGGATGGCGGTGACGTCGTCCTTCGCCGCGGCGGCGAGCCGGTCCGGCAGCCGGGCGAACGCCTTGCGGGCGAGCTCGGGGTGGTAGGCGGCGTGCCGGTAGATGCGCTGCTGGTACAGGGCGAGCAGCACCACCGGTTCCGGCGGGCGGCCCTTGGCGCCGCCGTCGCCGCCGGTCCAGTCGTCGATGGCCCGGTACAGCCGGGCGGTGGTGGTCTTCAGCGCGGCGGCCAGCTTCGCCGGGTCCTGCGGGATCTTCTCCTCCGGGTCGGGAAGACCGGCCTGCTCGGTGGTGCTCGCCGCCGGGGTGGCCGACGGCGGCGCGGACGTGGCGGCCGTGGTGCCGGTGGCGCCCTCTCCGCCGGACGAGGGTGGCGCGGCGGCCGGCGCGCCGCCGCAGCCGGTCGCCAGGACGGCCGCGACCAGCAGCGCGGCGGCCGGCGTGGCGTGCGGCCGGAGCCGGGCGGCCGGGGTGTGGTCCTCCATAGCGCTCCAACCTACCGTCGCGGCCGGGTCGTGCCCGTCCTCCGGGCGGCTGCCGCGCGCCGGGCGGTGATCGGACGGCGCGTCCCGGCGGTCAGGGCGCCCGATCGGCCAGGGCGTCCCGGCCGCCAGGGCGCGCGGACGACTCCGCCGCAGGTGGTCACACCGAGCCGCGGACGGTGACGGCGAGCATCTCGGTGGCCGGCCGGTGCGGGACCGGTCCGTCGGCCAGCGCGGCGGCCAGCGCTTCGTACAGGTAGCGGCTGAGGGTCGCCGGGTGGGTGGCGATGGTGGTCAGCGGCGGGGAGACCGCGGCGGCCAGCGGGACGTCGTCCACCCCGATGACCGCCAGCTCGCCGGGCACCGCGACGCCGAGGCGGTGCGCGCCGGACAGCACGGCGATCGCCACCTCGTCGTTGTAGGCGCAGACGGCGGTGACCGGGGCGGGCCCGGCCCGCCAGCCGGCCACCGCCTCGGCGGCCGCGGCGACCTCCAGCGGGACGGTGGCCACCTGGGGGAGGTCCAGGCCGAGCTCGGCGCAGGCGAACCGGGCGCCTTCCAGCCGGTCGCCGGCCATCGGCGCCAGCCGCGGGTCGTCGGGCAGCGCGAAGCCCAGCCGGGTGTGGCCGGCCAGCACCAGGTGGTCGACCTGGAGCCGCCCGATGCGCTGCATCATGACCGGGACGGCGCCGTCCAGGTCGTCCGGCGGGTCGACGAACGGGGTGACCACCGGGATGCCGGCCCGGCGCAGCGGCGCCAGCTCCTCGTCCCAGGCCCGGTCGAAGGCGATCACCGCGGCCGGGGTGACCACCCCCCACAGCGCGGAGACCGGTTCGTCGCGCCCGGGGTGCATGTGCACCAGGAGGGTGAGGCCGTCCTCGGCCAGCAGGGCGGTGAGGTGCTCGGTGACGGCGTTGACCACCGGGCCGCCGGGCAACTGGGAGAGCAGCATCACCACGATGCTGGTGCGCCCGCTGCGCAGCGCGCGGGCCGGGGCGTAGGGGGTGTAGCCGAGGCGTTCGGCGGCGGCGAGCACCTTGGCCCGGGTCGCCGCGGTGATGCTCTGGCCGGGGGTGTTGTTCAGGACGAACCCGACGGTGGCGCGGGATACGCCGGTCGCCTTGGCGACGTCGGTGGCCGTCACGCGCCGTGGTCTGCCGCACACGTGATCTCGGTGCTCCTCTTGCTGTTGCTCGTACTCGCCGTTACCTTACTAGCACGTGCTAGTACTAGCACGTGCTAGTGGTCCGGCAGCCGAGGAGCCCGATGACCGACACGCTTTCCACCCCGGACGAGGCCCGCGCCGCCGGCGGCCCGGCCGGGGAGCCGCCCCCGGTGGGCCCCGGCTTCGTGGCCGCCTACGCCGCCGCGCACGCCGGCCTGTGGATCGCGGTGCTCACCCCGATCGTCGTCACCATGGCCGTGCGCGTCCAGCAGCTGGCCGGCCCGGACGCCGCCGCCACCCAGGGCCTGGTCCTCGGCACCGGCGCGGTGCTCGCCCTGGTCACAAACCCGGTCTTCGGCGCGCTCAGCGACCGCACCACCTCCCGGTTCGGCCGGCGCCGCCCGTGGGTCCTGGCCGGCGCGCTGGCCGGCGCCGCCGGGCTGGCGGTGGTGGCGGTCGCGCCGGGCGTCGGCGGCCTGCTGGCCGGCTGGTGCCTGGCCCAGCTCGGCTTCAACGCCATGCTGGCCGCGCTCACCGCGGTGCTGGCCGACCGGGTGCCCGCCCGGCAGCGCGGCACGGTCTCCGGCGCGGTGGGCGTGACGGTGCCGGTCGCGCTGGTCTGCGGCACCTTCCTGGTCCAGGCGACCGCCGGGTCCACCGCGTGGATGTTCCTGGCGCCCGCCGCGCTCGCCGTCGCCGGCGCGGTGGTGTTCGCCGCGGTGTTGCGGGAACGCCGGCCGGCGCCCGCCCGCCCCGGCGGCCCGCGCCGCCCGGCCCGCCGGCCCTGGTCGGGCCCCTGGCGGCACCCGGACTTCACCTGGGCCTGGGTGAGCCGGTTCCTGCTGTTCATGGGCATCGCCCTGCTGGCCACCTTCCAGGCGTTCTACCTGGTCGACCACCTCGGCCGGTCCATCGCCGAGGTGCCCCGGCTGATCTTCTGGTCCA
The DNA here is from genome assembly GCF_016863395.1 of Sphaerisporangium rufum. Taxonomy (GTDB): domain Bacteria; phylum Actinomycetota; class Actinomycetes; order Streptosporangiales; family Streptosporangiaceae; genus Sphaerisporangium; species Sphaerisporangium rufum. The sequence continues at coordinate 115,442 of NZ_BOOU01000024.1, forward strand.
CCCTGGTGACGTCCGCCGCGGTCATCCTGGCCGGCCTGGTCGCCGGCCGGGTCTCCGACCTCACCGGGCGGCGCAAGATCTTTGTGCTGGTCTCGGCCCTGGTGTACGGCGCCGGGCTGCTGGTCATCGCCGCGGCGCCGTCGTTCGGCGTCTTCCTGGCCGGCGCCGCGATCACCGGGCTCGGCCAGGGCGTCTACCTGGCGGTGGACCTGGCCCTGGTGGCCGACGTGCTGCCCGACCGGGAGACCGGCGCCGCCCGGAACATGGGGGTCCTCAACATCGCCACCGCGCTCCCGCAGTCGCTGGCGCCGGCGATCGCCCCGGTGATCCTGGCCGCCGCCGGCGGCAGCTACCCCGTCCTGTTCCTGGTGGCCGGGCTGCTCGCCATGCTCGGCTCGGCCGCCATCGCCCCGGTGCGGGGGGTGCGGTGATCAGGGACGGCGCGGCGGCGCCCGCCGACCGGCAGGCGCCGGCCGCCCGGCCGATCGACGACCCGGTGGCCCGGCTGGACCTGGACCGCAAGGTCCGGCTGCTCACCGGCGCCGACCTGTGGCGGCTGCACGGCGAGCCGGCCGCCGGCCTGCGGCCGATGGTGGTGTCGGACGGCCCGGCCGGCGTGCGCGGCGAGCGGTGGGACGACCGCGACCCGTCGATCAACGTGCCCTCGCCGACCGCGCTCGCCGCCACCTGGGACGAGGGGCGGCTCGCCGAGATCGGCCTGCTGCTGGCCGCCGAGGCGCGGCGCAAGGGCGTGGACGTGCTGCTCGCGCCCGCGGTGAACATCCAGCGCTCCCCTTACAGCGGGCGGCACTTCGAGTGCTTCAGCGAGGACCCGCTGCTCACCGCCCGGATGGGCGCCGCCCTGGTCCGCGGCGTGCAGTCCGGCGGCGTCGCGGCGACCGTCAAGCACTTCGTGGGCAACGACTCCGAGACCGGCCGGATGGGCTACGACGCGCGCATCGACGAGCGGACGCTGCGCGAGGTCTACCTGCTGCCCTTCGAGGTCATCGTCCGGGAGGCGGGCGCCTGGGCGGTGATGGCGTCCTACAACTCGGTCAACGGCGACCCGATGACCGAGAGCCCGCTGCTGCGCGAGGTGCTCCAGCGGGAGTGGGGCTTCGACGGGCTGACCATGTCGGACTGGTTCGCCACCCGCAGCACCGAGGCCACCGCCGCGGCCGGCCTCGACCTGGCGATGCCCGGACCGCACGGCCCGTGGGGGGAGGCGCTGGCCGCGGCGGTACGGGCCGGCGCGATCCACGAGGCCGTGGTGGACGACAAGGTGCGCCGGCTGCTGCGGCTGGCCGCCCGGGTCGGGGCGCTGGCCGGCCACCCCGCGCCGCCCGCACCCCCGGTGCCCGGCCCGGCCCGGGTGGCGGCGACGCTGCGCGCGGCCGCGGCGGCCTCGTTCGTGCTGGCCGCCAACGACGGCCTGCTTCCGCTGCCGGCCGGCTCGCTGCGCCGGGTGGCGCTGCTCGGCGCCCACGCCGCGGCGCCGCGCGCGCTGGGCGGCGGCTCGGCCACCGTCTTCCCGCACTACACCGTCTCGCCGCTGGACGGGCTGCGCGCCGCGTTGCCCGGGGCGGAGATCGTGCACGAGGCCGGCGTCCGGGTGTCGGACCGGCTGCCGGTGGCCGGCCCGCCGCACCTGCGGCGCCCGGACGGCGCGCCGGGGGCGACCGTCCGCTTCCTGTCCGCCACCGGCGCGGCGCTCGGCGCCGAGGACCGGGACACCGGCCTGTTCACCTGGCTGAACCACTACGGCACCCCGCGGGACCGGGAGGTCGCCGCGGTGGAGGTCACCACGCTCGTCCAGGCCGGGCCGGCCGGCACCTACACGGTGGGCTTCTCCGGCCTCGGCCGCTACCGGCTGGCGGTGAACGGCGCCGAGGTGGCCGACACCGTGCTGGCGGTCCCGCCGGGCACCGACATGCTCCGCGCGGTGATGGTCCCGCCGCAGCACGGGCACCGGGTCCACCTCGGCGCCGGCGAGCGGATGGAGGTCCGGCTGCGGCACGACGTGGCGGCCGGCGGCCCCGGCACGGTGTTCGGGTTGAACCTGGCCACCCCCGACGACGGCGATGACGCGGCCATCGAGCGGGCGGTCGCCGCGGCCCGGGCGGCCGAGCTGGCCGTCGTCGTGGTCGGCACCACCGAGGAACTGGAGTGCGAGGGGCTCGACCGCGACACCCTGGCGCTGCCCGGCCGGCAGGACGAGCTGGTCGCGCGGGTCGCGGCGGCCAACCCGCGCACCGTCGCCGTCGTCAACGCCGGCGCCCCGGTGCTGCTGCCCTGGGCGGAGAAGGTGGCCGCGGTGCTGCTCACCTGGTTCCCCGGGCAGGAGTTCGGCCACGCGCTCGGCGACGTGCTGACCGGCCGGGCCGAACCGGGCGGCCGGCTGCCCATGACCTGGCCGGCCGGCGAGCAAGGCCTGGCCGGCACCGTGCCGGTGGACGGGGTGCTGCGCTACGCCGAGGGGCTGCGGGTGGGATACCGGGACGGCCGGACCGGCCGCTACCCGTTCGGCCACGGCCTGGGGTACACCACCTGGGCGTTCGGCGCCGCCGCGGCGGCCGCCGCGCCGGGCGGAGGGGCGGTGGTGAGCGTGCCGGTGCGCAACACCGGTGATCGGCCGGGCCGGCAGGTGGTCCAGGTGTACCTCGACCGGGCCGGCGGCTCGGTCGACCGTCCGGTGCGCTGGCTGGCCGGCTTCGGCACGGTGCACGCCGGACCGGGCGAGGAGGTCACCGTCCGGGTGGAACTGCCCCGGCGCGCCTTCGCGCACTGGGACACCGGCGCCGGGGCCTGGGCCGTGGAACCCGGCCGGTACGGCGTGGAGGTGGGGGCCTCCAGCGCCGACCTGCCGTCACGGGCGGAGTTCCACCATGGCGGCTGACCTCCCCAGGCCGGTGGCCAGGGTCCGCGACCGGCCGGGCCGGCGGCCGGCGGCCAGGTCGGTCACCGGCCCGGCGGGCGGCCGGCGGGCGGCCGGCGGGGTTCACCTTCTTGGCCCATGTCATGAGCACCCCGCCCGCCCGGCAGTACGGCGTTCATCCGGCGGCCCGGCTCCACCCGGTGCCGGGCCGCCGCGCGGGCCGGCCGCCTACAGGGGCGGCGGCCGGCCCGCGCGCCCCCGGGGACCCGGCGGCGGCGGCCGCTCGCCGGCCCGGTCACCACGAAGCCGCTCGCCATCCCGGCCGGGATCCGGCCTGGCGAGATACGCAGGTCCTGCGGCGGCACCCGGTAGTCCGGCCGGGCCGGCCGCGGCACCGGGGCCCGCGGCGGCTCGACGGTGGTGACCCGCCGTCCGGAACGCGCCGTCCGGAACGGGAGGCGGCATCGCCGAATCAGGGGAATCGGGCCGCCCGAAGCGTGGCGCGGACCGGGCCGTTACCGGTTGGATAGACGCGCCGGGCGGCCCGCCCGGCCCTACCCCCGGGGAGAGGACATGCCGGACGCCGTGCCCGAGATCTCGCTGCTCGCCGCGGTGCTGGCCACCGGCCTGTCCGCCGGGCTGTTCCACGCCTTCTTCTACGCGATCATGCCCGCACTGCGCCGCACCGGCGACCACGCCTTCGTCACCGTGATGCAGCACATCAACCGGGTGATCCTCAACGCCTGGTTCGCCGCCTGCTTCGCCGGGGCGCCGCTGTTCAGCCTGGTGGCGGTGATCTCCCATCTAGGCGCGCCGTGGCGGCCGGTGCTGCCGTGGGCGGTGGCCGGCCTGGTGCTGAACGTGGCGATGGTCGCGGTGACCATCGCCGCCAACGTGCCGCGCAACGAGCGGCTGGACCGGGCCGGCGACCCGGACACGATCGCCGACCTGGCCGCGGTGCGGGCCGAGTTCGAGCGGCCCTGGGTGCGCTGGAACACCGTGCGGACCGCGCTGAACATCGCCGCCTTCGGCTGCCTCGCCTGGGCCCTGCTGCTGCACGGCCGCCTCACCGGCGGCTGAGGCGGCCGTGCGGCCGTGCGGCCTCAGACCGGGTGCCACCAGCCGATCCGGACCGCCACTCCGGCCGAGGCGTGCGCGACCGGCGGGTGGCCCGGCGCGGGCAGCCCCGCGGCGGCCAGCAGGTCCTGCTCCAGCCGGGTGACCCGGGCGTGCCGCAGCGGCCAGGGCGGGTGCGCCACCTCGGCGGTGGCCAGGCGCCCGGCGGCCAGGGTGAACAATCGATACCGCTCCACCAGGAAGACCGCGAACCCGTCCCGCTCGGCGGGCGCCAGCGGCGCGCCCAGCTCGACGTCGGCGTCGCAGCGCGCGCCCGCCGGGCCCGGCCACCGCCGCCGGCTCCGGTAGCGGACCCGGTCTTCGGCGGCGGTGACCGCCATCCGCGACCAGTGGTAGGGCAGCCGGTAGCCGGCCCGCCCGGCCGCCACGGCGGGCAGCCGGGCGGCGTCCAGCGAGAAGAACCACAACCCGTCCCGGCCGCGCCCGTCCCGCACGTAGGTGCGCACGTTCGTCTCGGGAAAGCTGGACAGCCACGGCAGCGCCGGCACGCCCGGGGCGCGCACCCCTTCCATCAGGAACAGGGTGAGACCGACGTAGGCGTGCCCGTCGAAGGTATCGGTGACCAGGCCGTCCGGAAGGAACGCCTGGACGGCCTCCGGCGGGTACCGGAAGTGCAGGAACGTCATCGCCGACCACCGCTGGTACATCACCGGGTGGTCGACCCGCTCACCTCGCACCGTCGTCATAATGCCGGTCTACCCCGGCGGCCGGCGGTCAGCCCGGCTCCAGCCGGGGGCGGCGGAAGCGGCGCGCCGGGGCGGGCAGCATGGCGTGCACGGCGGCCAGCGCCTGCTCGGCCGAATCATCGGCCGGGCCGGCGGTATCGATCTCCACCGCCTCCGGCCAGGGGTCGGCCCGGTCCGCCATCGCGGCCGCCACCTCGCGGTCGGCGTCGGAGATGCCGCCGGCGCGGCTGGCCAGCCGGCCGGCGGCCACCGGCGCCGGGACGGCGCAGCGCAGCGCCACCAGCTCGCTCGCGGTCTCCGCGGCCAGCCGGGCGGCGGCGGCCCGGTGCTCCGCGCCGGTCCACGACGCGTCGATCACCACCGACTCGCCCCGGCCGAGCAGCCGCCGGGCCCGGGACAGCAGCTCGGCGTAGGTGCGGCCGGTCCACTCCGGCCGGTACAGCCCCGCGCCGAACGGCGCCGCGGCCCGCTGCTCGGCCGGCCGGCCGGCGAGCTCCTTGCGGACCCGGTCGCTGCGCAGCACGGTGTACCCGAGCCGGTCGGCCAGCGCCCCGGCGAGCGTCGACTTCCCGGTGCCCGGCAGCCCGCCGACCAGGACGAGGGCGACGGTCCCGGCCCGCAGGTGTCCCAGGGCCAGGCCGGCCAGGTCGCGGGCCTTGCCGGCCGCCGCCGGATCACCCTGCGCGTGCCGCAGGCAGGCCACCTTGGCCCGGACGAAGGCCCGGTAGGCCACGTAGTGGTGCCACAGCGACGGCGGCGCCGGGTCGCCGGAGAACTCGGTGTACCAGCCGAGGAACGCCGCGGCGAGATCGGCGGCGCCCAGCCGTTCCAGGTCCATGGCGAGGAACGCGGCGTCGTCCAGGCCGTCCAGGTAGCGCAGCCGGTCGTCGAACTCCAGGCAGTCCAGCACCCGCGGCCCGTCCGGCAGGCAGAAGACGTCGGCGGCCAGCAGGTCGCCGTGCCCGTCCACCACCCGGCCCTCGGCGATCCGGGCGGCGAACAGCGGCTCGCGGCCGGCCAGGAAGCCCAGTGCCAGCCGCTCGGTCTCGCCGGTCGCCGCGGCGTCCAGCGGGCCGGCCGGCAGGCCGCGCAGCTGCGCGAAGCCCGCCGTCCAGCGGGCACGCAGCGCGGCCCGGGTGCCCTCCCGGTCGATCTCCGGCCGGTGCGCGGACCGGGCGTGCAGGCCCGCCAGCATCCGGGCCACCCGCCGCAGGTCGTCGCCCACCGGCCGGCCGGCCCGCACCAGCGTCGCCAGCCGCCGCGCGGCGGGCATCCGCCGCATGACCACCAGATGGTCGCGGACCTCGCCGTCCGGGCCGAGCACGTCGGCCACCCCCTCGTACACGTCCGGGGCCAGCCGCCGGTTCAGCTCCACCTCGCGCAGGCAGTTCGCCCGCCGGGCCTCCCGGGTGGTGAAGTCGAGGAAGCCCAGGTCCACCGGTTTCTTGACCTTGTAGGCGTGATCGCCGAGGAACACCACGACCGCGCTGTGCGTCTCGGCGAGTCCCGCGTAGGGCACGGCCGCCGCGTCAGCCTCGGTCACGCTGGGGCCGGACCAGGTCGGCGGCCAGCAGCAGCTCGTGCGCCAGCCGCGCGGCCTGCGCCGAGTGCGCCGCGCCCGCCTCCTCCAGCGGCCCGGACTCAAGGCCACGGGCCAGCACGGCGGTCGCCTCGGCGAGCGTGCGCACCTGCTGTTCCAGGCGGTCGACGCGGGCCTTGAGCATCGCCATCTCGCTCTCCATCGGATGCAGTTCCTCGGCCGAGACACCGGAGTCCGGGTGCATGGTCGCTCACCTCCGCCAAGAGTGCTCGCACTGCCCACCCTCCGGCGGCGGGGGCCGCCCGGCCCAGGGACTTCCGGCCCTGCCCGCCCGGCCGTTCGCCACCTCCCCCGGCCGGGTGATCGGCCAGGGTGAGGACCTTCGGCCCTACCTGGCCCGCCGGCGCCGTGCGCACGGTGAAGGAACCGAGACCGTTCGGGGGAGGGGAGTCCGATCGTGACCAGTGCACGGGACATCATGCACCCCGGCGTCAAGTGCGTCGGAGAACACGAGACCCTGGACCGGGCCGCGCGGATGATGCGCGAGCTGGACGTCGGGGCGTTGCCGGTGTGCGGCGAGGACGACCGGCTGCACGGCATCATCACCGACCGGGACATCGTCTGCAAGTGCATCGCCGAGGGCGGCGACCCGCGGCGGACGACCGCCGGGCAGCTGGCGCAGGGCACGCCGGTCACCGTGGAGGCGGACGTCGAGATCGACGAGGTGCTGCGGATGATGGAGGGCCACCGCGTCCGCCGGATGCCGGTGCTGGAGAACCGCCGGCTGGTCGGCATGATCAGCGAGGCGGACCTGGCCCGGAGCCTGCCGGAGGAGCGGGTCGGGCACTTCGTGGAGATGATCTGCGCGAGCCCGTGACCGGGCCGGCGGCCGGCACCGTCCCGGCGGCGCGGGGATGACCCTGCGGATCGTCGCCGGGACCGCGGCCCGCGCCCTGGCCGGCCGGGTCGCCGCGGCGCTCGGCGCCGGCCCCGCCGAGCCGGCGGTGCGGCGGTTTCCCGACGGCGAGTTGCGGCCCGCCGTCGGCGGGGTGCGCGGCGCGGACGTCTACGTCCTGCAGTCCACCGGGCCGCCGGTGAACGAGCACGTCGTCGAACTGCTGCTCCTGCTGGACGCCTGCCGGCGGGCCGGCGCCGGGCGGATCACCGCCGTCGTCCCCTACTTCGGGTACGCGCGGCAGGACCGCCGTACCCGGCCGGGGGAGGCGATCGGCTCTCAGGTGGTCGCCGGCGCGCTGGCCGGGGCCGGTGCGCAGCGGCTGGTCGTGGTGGATCCGCACACGCCCGGCCTGGAGGCGGCGTGCCCGGTGCCGACCGAGATGATCACCGCGGTCCCGGTGCTGGCCGCCGCGCTCGGCGAGCGGCTGCCCGGCGACGCGGTGGTCGTGGCCCCCGACCTCGGCGCGGTCAAGCTCGCCGAGCACTACGCCACCTCGCTCGGCCGGCCGGTGGCCGTGGTACGCAAGACCAGGCTGACCGGCACCAGCGTCGTCGCCGAGGAACTCGTGGGCGATGTGCGCGACCGCCCGGCCGTCATGGTGGACGACATGATCAGCACCGGCGGCACCATCGAGGCGGCGGTCAACGTGCTCCGCTCCTACGGTGCTCGGCCCGGCGTCGTGGTGGCCGCCGTGCACGGCGTGTTCGCCGGACCGGCCGCCGGCCGGCTGGCGGGATGCGCGCTCGGCGGCCTGCTGGTCACCGACAGCGTCGCCCAGATGGATGTCGCGTCGTCAGGCATCACATCGTCAGGCGCCGCGCCGATCGGCGGCCCGCCGCCGGCCGAGGTGCTGTCCATCGCGCCGCTGCTCGCCGACGCCATCGGGCGCCTGCACGGCGACCGGCCGCTGGACGACCTGCTCATGCGCGCCTGACCGGCCACATCCGGCGGACCGTTCACCGGCGGCTGCGCCGGCGGTCCACGCCGGCCGTGCCGGCGCCTGACCGGCCAAGCCCGGCCGCTGGACCTTCCTGCTCACGCGTACACCCACCGGCGGGCCGTTCCCGGCCGGTGGGCATGGGAAGGCACCTGTTCCCGGGCGGCCGGCGGTCGCCGGCGGGCGGCTCCACCACCCGGCCCGGGCGCTGCCCGGTTTCAGGAGCTCTTGGCCGGTACGTCCTGGTGGTGCTCGACGCGGGCGTCCGGACCGGGGAACACCATGGTCGGGTGTTCCTGGTCCAGCCAGCGCACGTCGTAGGGCGGCGAGCCGTCCGCGTGGTGCAGGCCGACGATGATCCCGATGCGGCGCGGCTTGCCGAGCTGCGCGCTCTCCAGGACCAGCCGGTCCCCGACCTTGGCCTTCATGGCATCTCCCCCTCGGCGATCCGGGCCCGGTGGGCCCGCCTTCCGATCCTGCGCCGGTCCCCCCGGGGCGTCCACCCGCGGTCGTCCCTGGTCGCCGGGACCAAAGTCCTTCCCGCCCGGTACGCGCCGGGGCGGAGGTCCCGCCGCCCGGTGACGTTCGGCTCGTGCGGCGCCCGGCCGGCGGTAGTGGGATGGAAGGGCAGGACGGCTCCGGCACCGCCACGCCGGGCACCGAGGAGGGGCCATGGACACCGAGACCCTGACCGCGGCCGACGTGATGAGCCGGGTGATCGTCACCGTCGGTCCCGAGGAGTCCCCGCTGATGGCCTGGGAGCTGATGCGGCGCGGCGGCGTGCACCACCTGCCCGTGGTCGACGCCGCCTGCCGGGTCCTCGGGGTGATCCGGCGCGAGGAGATCGCCGAGCATTGGTCCGGCGGGCCCGCCGAGCAGTCCGCCGGCGCGGTCGGCCGGCTGGTGGCCGGCCGCCGGTGCCCGCACGCGTCCCCCGAGACCAGCCTGGCCGCGGTCGCCGGGGCCATGCTCGACTGCGGGATGGACGTGGTGCCGGTCATCGGGGCGTCCGGCGGCCTGGAGGGGCTGGTCACCGCCACCGATGTGCTGCGCGCGGTGGCCGGGCGCAGCGTACCCGCCCCCGGCGCCACCGAGGTGGTGGCCGGACTCTTCCACCTGGAACCGGTGCTGCCGCCCGAGCGCCGGGACGGATCCTGAAGACGGGCCGGGAGGATCGGCGATGAGCACGCGGACCAGCGAAGAGATCCAGTACGCGGTGCGCGCCGCGGTCGAGGCGGCGGTACGCGCGCCCTCGGTGCACAACACCCAGCCCTGGTCGTTCGGCACCCAGGGCGAGGAGATCATCCTGCGCGGCGACGCCGAACGCATGCTGCCGACCGGCGACCCGGCCGGGCGCGAGCTGCTGATCAGCTGCGGCGCGGCCCTGTGCAACCTGCGGCTCACCGCGCTGGCTCTCGGCTACCGGCCGGTCACCCGGGTGCTGCCGGACCCGGACCGGCCCTCGGTGCTGGCCACCGTGCGGCTCGGCGACGCCGTCGGCCGCGACGAGCACATCATGCTGCTGCACGCGGAGATCGAGCGGCGCCACACCCACCGCGCCGACTTCGCCGATCTGGAGCTGCCGCGCCCGTTCGTGGACGCGCTGAGCCGGGAGGCCGCGGCGGAAGGCGCCCGGCTCACCCCGGTGCGCGCCGAGCCGGCCGTCCGGACGCTGGCCGCCCTCACCCGGGCAGCCCAGGAGGTGCAGGCGCAGGACACCGCGTTCTCGCTGGAACTGCTGCGCTGGTCGCGGGCGCCGGAGAGCACCCGGCCGGACGGCGTGCCCGCCGGCGCCTACCCGGCCCGGCCGGCCGGCGCGCCCGCCGAGGACTTCGCCCGGCGCGACTACGCCCGCGGGCGCCCCTGGGGCTACCGGCGCGACTCGGTCGGTGCCGCCGACGATTCGCCGGGTGTCGTCACCTTGCTCACCACGCCGGGCGACTCCCGCGAGAACTGGATCACCGCGGGCTGCGGCCTGCAGCGGGCCCTGCTGTTCGCCTCCGCCTACGGCGTCAGCGCCGCCTTCCACACCCAGCCGCTGGAGTTCTTCCACCTGCGCGAGTTCATCCGCCAGGAGCTGTGCTCCGGCGAGCCCCCGCAGATGATCGTCCGCTTCGGCGTCACCCCCGACCGCCCCGCCACCCCCCGCCGCCCCCTCACCGAGGTCTTCCCACTGGACTGACACCCAGGGCTCTGAGCCGCGCGGTCAAGGACGGTAGCCGATGTGGTGGAGCAGGAGGCGTAGCCGGGCGGCGATCCGGGCCGCGTCCTGCTCGGGCTCGAGTAGGACCGAGCCGATGGAGCCGGCCAGCACGTCCTGGACGGCGGCGGGGTCGGTGCCGGGCGGGAAGTGGCCGGCGTCGACGGCCTGCCGCGCCGTCTCGGCCAGCGCGTCCAGCCGGGGCCGCAGGTGGCGCCGGGTGTAAGCGGTCACCAGTTCCGGGTGGTCGACCGAGGCGCCGATGACCCGCGCCATCAACGCCCGGAACCGGGGGTCACCGAGGAGCGCGGCGATGGACTCCACCAGGTGGTCGATCGACTGTCCGGCCGGCGGCGCGTCGGCGCCGGGGGTGCGGGCGTGCTCCAGCGCCGCCATCAGCAGGTCGTCCTTGGCGCGCCAGCGCCGGTAGACGGTCAGCTTCGCCACCCCGGCACGCCGGGCGACCGCCTCGATGCTGGTGCCGGTCGCGCCGCGCTCGATCAGCAGGTCCAGCGCCGCGTCCAGGATGGCGGCGTCGTTCCCCGGGTCGCGCGGGCGGCCATGGCGTTCGACGCCGCGTTCTACGCCGGCCACAGCACCGTGTTCAGCCATGCCGCCAGTCTGTCCGGCGCCGGGCGGCCACGCCAGCCGATGTGCCCGTCCGGGCGGATCAGCACGGTGCGGGAGGAGTCCGGCTCGACCGGGGTCAGCGCGATGACCATTCCAGCGCCGAGCAGCGCCTCGGCCGCCGTGGCGTGCCGGGCGGCGAGGTCGGGGGTGCCGGCCAGTACCGCCCAGCGTCCCCCGAGGGCGGCGTGCAGGGTCGTCCCGGTGCCGTCCAGGCGGCGGCAGGCCAGGTCGGGCATCCGGTCGCCCGGATGAAGGCCCGGCGCCCACCGGCGGGAGTCGCGGGCGAGCGGCCCGCCCCGGTAGCCGATGCCGAGCTGGGAGGCGGCCAGCCACAGCCGGCGCTGCACGGCGGGCACCCGCAGGACCGGCAGCGCGACCCGGTCCCGGACCAGGCGCCTGAACCGGGTGCGCGGCAGCATGATCTCCACCGCGGTGCTGGTGGCGCGCAGGACATTGCGGGCCAGCGGCCGCCGTTCGCCTTCGTAGGTGTCCAGCAGCCGCCGGTCGGCCCGGCCGAGGGCGACCAGCACCAGCTTCCATGCCAAGTTCTCCGCGTCGCCGAGCCCGGTGTTCTGGCCCTGGCCGCCGGTGGGGCTCTGGATGTGCGCCGCGTCTCCGGCCAGCAGGATCCGGCCGCGGCGGTAGGCGTCGGCGAGCCGGCGGTGGATGCGGAACTCCGAGGCCCAGCGGACGGCGGTCACGGTGTCCAGGGCGACGCCGCTGCGGCGGTGGAACTCGCCGAGCACCCGATCGGTGATCTCCTGTTCGGACAGCCGGTCGGGCAGGTCCGCCGGTGGTTCGGTGAACACCCGCCAGGTGTCGCCGGGGAGCGCGGTGACCGACAGCATGTGGCCGGCCTCCATCCAGGTCGTGCTGCCGTTCCGGTCGAACGGCCACCGGGCCTGCACGTCGACCATCAGCAGGCGTTCCAGCAGCCTGCGGCCGGGGAAGCCGATGCCGGCGAGCTTGCGCACCGTGCTGTGCGCGCCGTCGCAGCCGATGAGCCAGTGGGCTTGGACGTGGTGCTCGCCGCCGGCGGTCCGCACCGTGGCGGTGACGTGTCCGGCGTCCTGCGCGGCGGCCACCAGCCGGGTGTCCCACTCGACGGTGCCGCCCAGCGCGGCCAGCCGCTCCCGCAGGGTGCCCTCGACCTCGGCCTGGGAGATCAGCAGGGCCTGTTTGGGCTGGTCGGCGACGGCCTGGCCGACGCTGAGCCGCAGCACGGTGCGCGGGCCGTCGTTGTAGGACATGGTGAGGGACGACTGGGAGCGTCGCGGCAGGTCGCCGAGCGCGCCGATCCGTTCCAGCACCTCGACGCCGCGCGGCTGCAGGCCGAGCGCTCTGGAGGTGGTGGCGGGGCCGGGCGCGGCGTCGATGACGCGCACGGGGATGTCGTGCAGGGCCAGATGGACCGCCAGGGCCAGCCCGGTAGGGCCGGCGCCGACGATCAGTACGCTGTCGGTCACTTAATAAACGATACGGTACCGATTACTAAGTCGCGCAAGAGGACCGGCCATAACCGCGGCATGGGGTATGTGCTGGCGATCGCGGGCAACCGCCGGTCAGCTCCGAGGGCGCTGAACGTCCGGTGAGCGAGATCGCGGCCGGTGTGCCGGCCTGGCAGCGCTACAGCGCCGGCGAGGGCGCCAAAGGACGACGCTTGTACGCCTGGGCGTGGAAGCGGATCGACACCGATCGGCCCGGCCACCGATGGCTACTGATCCGGCGCAACCTCACCACCGGTGAACCGGCGTTCTACCGGTGCTTTGCCCGCACTCCCAAGCCGCTGGCGGCGTTGGTGAAAGTGGCCGGGACCCGCTGGACCATCGAGGAGACCTTCCAAGCCGCCAAAGGACAGGTCGGACTGGATCATTACCAGGTCCGCGGCTGGACCGGCTGGCATCGTCACATCACCTTGGCGACGCTCGCCCTGGCCTTCCTCGCCGTGGCCGCCGCCACCTGCACACCCGACCCAGACGACAAACAGCTCCCCCTGACCGTCCCGGAGATCCGGCGGCTTCTCGCCGCACTGACCTTTCCCGCCCTCCAGCCGATCCACACCATCCTGCGCTGGTCATGGTGGCGACGCCGTCACCACACCGAGCCCACTACCAGCGCAGATCACAGCCATGATCTCAAAGTGTCACTGGAGTACTGGGCGAACGTTTCACCTTTACGCAGGCGGACCAGTACCAGCAGCGCCTGCCGGGCCGGGTTGAGCCGGCGCCAGGTGGAGCCGATCGCGATCCGGTGGCGCCGGATCACACCTGCCAGGTAGGTCAGCGTCCGTTGTGACAACGGCAGCGCCGCACGGTAGAAAAGCACACGAGCCCCCGGTGCAATGGTTGATCTTGGTTGACAACCCTTCTAACAGGGGTTTCTCTATGTCTCAGGCCAGATCAGCGATCCGCAACGAGGCTGTGACCTGCAAGATCCGGTTGGAATGGGCTCGATGTGTAGATCTTGCTGCAGTCCCTCTTGGTCCAAACGGCCCATAGGCTACGCCCATAAGACGGCTGTCCGGAATCCCCTGGCCCCTCACATCCCGTCCAGATAGCGCTGTATCCAGTTGCCTGCAAGGGTGGAAACGGGAAACAACGGTACCGGCCTTGTCTGAGCGGCCGCTCCTGTCGCAACCTTAAGGAGTCGGCTGTTCGGCCCGGAAGTGACGGAGGTCCAGACAGTGCGACAGCCGATCCAGTTTGGGAAAGAGCTTCGGAAGCTGCGAATCGCCGCAAATCTCACCTTGACCGATCTCGCGAATCGTATCCATTACAGCAAGGGTCAACTTAGCAAGGTGGAGCGAGGGCTCAAAGCGCCGAGTCGGGACCTTGCCCGCCTCTGCGACGCCGCGCTCAACGCCGGGGGTGCCCTGGTGAAACTAACGCCGGCAATGCGGCCCAAGGTGACTGAGGCACGGGCAACGGAGGACGCCGATGAGGAGGTGTGGCTGATGCAGTTATCCGCAGACGGTCAGAGTCGGTTCCAGCCAATGGGACGACGGCAGCTCCTCGCTGCCGGGGCCGCGTCTATCGCCGGTATGAGCATCGGCGGCACCGAGACCGGCTCAAAGGCAGGGAGCGAGGAACTGTTGAGGGTGTCTCGGTCACTGTTCGACCAGTACCGCCAACTGGGACAGGTGACCAATCCAGCGATTTTGCTTCCCGCGCTCATCTCGCAGACGCACATGCTCAGGGAAGCTGCCGTCACCACCGATTCGGCCACACGTCAGGGTCTGCTCAAGCTGGGCTCGCGATACGCCGAGTACGTCGGTTGGCTCGTACAAGAGACGGGCAATGAGCAAGGCGCGTTGTGGTGGACCAGGCGGGCGGTCGAACTGGCCGCATCCGGCGGTGACCGGCACCTGGCGGCCTATGCGCTGGTGCGGCGCGCACTGGTCACCCTCTACCGGGAGGATGCCGCACAGACCATAGGTCTGGCGCAGCAGGCACAGGAAGACCAGGTTCCGCCGCGGATCCGAGGTCTTGCTGCGCAGCGCGAGGCCCAAGGGCATGCGATCAGCGGCGACTACGACGCGTGCATGCGCGGGCTGGATCGTGCCAAGACGTTGTTGACGTCACCGGTCGAGGATGGTGACGGGCCAGTCATCGGCACGACAAACCTGTCCGAGCCGGTGGCCATGATCACCGGTTGGTGCCTTCACGATCTGGGGCGTCCTCGCGAGGCCGCTGAGATCCTCGACCGAGAGTTCGCGCGGGTAGGGTCTCAGGCCGTTCGTACCAAGGTCCGCTACGGGGTGCGCCGCGCTCTCGCCTATGCCGTCGCAGGTGAGGTGGATCATGCCTGCACCTTGACGCGCGACCTGCTGGGCGGCGCCATCACCGTGAGTTCCGCCACCATCGCCGCTGACCTCCGCTCACTCGCCCGTGTGTTGAATCGCCACCCGCGCAACGCTCAGGTGCGTGATCTATCCCCTGAGCTAAGTACCGCGCTGCGCATCGTCACGCCCTAGAAATGAGAACTCACAATGCCAGAGGTGTTCGTCAATTACCGAACGGGAGACGGAGAAAAGACCGCGGCCGTGATCGACAGAGAGTTGTCGCACCGCTTCGGTGAGGACAAGGTCTTCCGTGCGTCCAAGTCCATCAAGCCGGGATCGCCCTATCCTGCGGAATTGCTCGCCAATGTCCGGAACTGCTCCGCGTTGGTCGCCGTGATCGGACCGGATTGGGCCGGTGCTCCCGCGTTGCGGAATGAGAACGATTGGGTCCGCAGGGAGATTGTGGAGGCACTCGCCTACGGCATTCCCGTCATTCCCGTCCTCGACGGCCGCAGGACCGAACGGCTCAGGTCGTCGGAACTCCCCCCGGAGCTCGGCTGGCTCGCTGATTACCAGTCCATCCGGCTCGATCTTCAGGATGCTGAGTCAGGCCTGACCCGGATCGCGAAAGCGCTGGTCGAACTGGTGCCCACGCTTCGCGACCATACTACTGCCGAAGGCCCTGACACGGTGCACAACCAGATGAGGGACGTGCAAGGCACGGGCGTGCAGGGCCGGAACATCCACGGTGACGTGGGCACGGTCATGAAGGGGAACCAGGGGTCGATCCACATGGGCAAGGGGAACCAGTACAACAACTCCTCGCACTTCTCCGGCCCGGGGGCGGCTTACGTGCAAGGGAGCAATGAGGGGGGAATTAGTCACACGTTCGGCGGCTCGGACAAGAATGAGGACGAGCGTTGAGCGACTGGTTTCAGCACTCCGTCTACAGCCGTCACACGCAGATGAATATGGGCCCGGGGGATCAGCACGTTAATAATTACTACTTCGAGACGCTCGCGGACCGCGGAGGTCAATCGTTCAGGAGCTTCGCGGCGGATCATCTGCTGTGGCTGCGCAGGAACTTCGTCCCTCCTCCCGGGTTCGGCAAGGCACGGGAAATTCTTGCCTCGCAGAGAACCGTTCTGCTCGGTGGGGAACCAGGCAGCGGTCGGGTGGCGGCCGCGCAGATGCTGTTGCACGAGTTGCGCACGGGCGAGGACACGTTCCGGGAGTTGCCTCTGAACGATGACGAGAGCAGGCCCCTTCTCGCTCTCGATGGCATCGCCGATGACAGCCTGTTGCTGCTCGACCTGTCCGAGGTCGAGGAGAAAGTCTGGGTGAGGGCTCATGAAGAGCTTCATTCCGTGCGGGCAGAGGTCTACAGGCACCTAGCCCGTCTCGTCATCGTGCTCCCATGCGAGAGGACCGCACGCCTGGTGCCGGCGCTCGTTCCGTACCGGGTAGTGATCGGTCGTCCGCAGGAGTCGGCGGTGCTGCGGCGTTACCTGCGCCTGAACGGCCTTGCCCATGAATTGATCAAGCAGCCCGCGCCCGCTGTGGTTACGGCGTTCCTGGGGCGGCGCCCGCCGATGGAGGACATTGCTCGCTTCGCGAGTCTTATCGTCGGCGCGCGAGCGGCGAAGGCCGGGGGCACGGGGGATTACGCCGCCTGGTGCCAGGAGGCGTACACCGCCTTGGGCGGGCGGGAGACAGAAGTAGTAGATAGCCTACGCAAACTGCAGGATGGATCGTTGCGTGCTTTGTTGCTCGCCACCGCCATGCTGCATGGTGCTCACGCTGACGCCGTCCACAACGCGGCCGTCTCGCTGCTGGCCACGTTGCGCCATCCGGAGGAAGACCTCCCGGTACTGCAACATACGGGTCTCATAGAGCGGCTCCGCGAGATCGGCGCAGAACCGGACGGGAAGGGCTGCGTACGGTTCAAGGTCCTGGAGTTCGACAGGGCCGTCCGCACATACTCCTGGACGCAGCTGCCGGAGCTGCGGGCCGGCCTAAGTGAGTGGGTCGGGACGACCGTCATGTCGACGGAGCTCACAGACGCGGATCGAGACGAGCTGGTCAAGCGTTTCACGGAGTTGTGCTTGCAGGACCGTTACCGGCAGATGCTCGTTCCCTTGGTGCTCACGTGGACGGAGAATGAGGCGAAACGAGCCGGGACACGAGCAGCGGTTCAGCTTCTGACGAAAGGCCTGCAGGACCAGCGTCAGGGCTGGTTCTTCCGGCGCCAAATTTATGAGTGGTCCCTCAGGACCAATCTATCCGCCGCGCTCACCCAGGTGGTCATCTCGCTCTGCACCGAGGTGATGGCTGTGCACCATCCCCATGAAGCGGTGGTCCGCCTGCACCACATGGCGAGGCGGGAAGGTCAGGGGACCACATGTGCGCACGACGCTCTCACTCGGCTCGTACGTACGGACCGGCGTCTCCTCCGGCTGATGTTCGACCGGCTCGATTATCAGTTCAGCGGCAACAATACATACGAGGCCGATCCCGACCTCTTCTTGGAGCTGGCCGACCCGGACCTGTTGACCGCTACGGAGGGCCGGAGCAGGAGTCTCATCACTCACGAAGCCGTACGAAAACAGATGACGAACGGCTGGGACATGGTCTTCGGGCGACGGTCCGAGGGCGTGTGGAGTCCTGCGGCTAGGCGATGGCTCCTCGCTGCCGGCAGGGGAGGGCCGTATCAGGGTGCGCTACTTGACGTACTGATCAACGGCGGGGTCTGCCGTCCGAAGGTCATGGGCCGGCTCTACGTCATGGCTTGCGAACTGGAACGTTCCCTGACTCGTCCTGATTCCGACGTGCGGTTCCGTGACCGCGTGCTGCAAAAGATCGACATCGCTCAAAGTACTCGGGTCGTATGAGCCCAGCCCGCCTGACAGCGCAAGTAGGAAGGCGCCCCATGACCTCTGGCCGTACAACCGCGACGATTTACCTTGTCGTATTCGCAGGACTGATCCTCGTCGCACTCATTCTTTTCGCTCCTCAGCCCTTGTGGCTCGGAGCTCTCCTGTTCGTGGCTCTGGGCGCAGTCGCCTTGGCCATCGCGAAGATGATGCGCCGTCATGCCGAGCCGTCAGAGGTGTACCTTGCTCCACCGGTCCCACCCATGGAACGCAGAGAGCAGCGTATCGCCGAGGTTGCCCTGCCAAGCGCCTGGGACGACTACGATTTCGTGTTTTCCGCCACGGTCCGCTGGTCGCCGACAGGGATGGGAACGGGCGAGTCATTCAACGCCGAGGCTCTCGCGATGGAGACCATCCTGACACGTGCGCGGAGGATCACGGGGAACAGACCACCTGGCCGCGCATCACTCGTTCAGCACGAGCTCAGCGGGATGTTGGGCCGGATGGAGTTGGACGACACAGGCTGCCTTCGTGTGATAGCTGAATCGGTCACCCTCACGCTCTCAGAGGACGACCGCGAACGGCTCGCCAAACTTGCATCGACGCGCAAGGAAAACGCCGTCTGGGAGCATGAGATGAGGTATCAGCAGAGCAGACGTGCGTACCTGAGCGAGAACGTGTTGAAGGACCCTGGCAGCGCGGTGGTCTGGTGGCTCGCCAAGAACGACGATCACGTTGAGAAGACCGTGAAGGACATCGGGTTGCTCGCTCAGCTTTCCTCTGCTGCGAATAACGCGCACGTACCCGAGCCCTTCCTGCACCTGGTCACAGGGCCGGTGAACGGAGGGCGGGTCACCGAATCGGAGCCCTATTCGATGAACGCGGAAGCGGGCACACCCACATCGGCACCCCGGACGCCTGCCGACCACTTCGGTGCCTTTCTTCTGTCGATGGACCTCTCAGAAGGCGATCCCGAACGAGCGCTCCTTTCCCGGCAGATATCCGACGTCCTACGCAAGCACGGCAGGCAGGATGTGGCCGACGAGCTCAACAATCGATTCGACGTCACCACGGCTTCTCTCTTCGACGACTTCGATCCTTCGTCCGCCCCGCCGGACGATGAGCCGGATCGATGATTCGGCCAATGGACCGCAACAAGCAGAAAGGGGCCAGTGGTGGAGGCTGAGCTGGTGGCACTGGCGAGTTCGGGGGCGGCGACGCTGGTCGGCCTCATGGTTTCCGATGCGTGGACGGAGGTGAAGGACGGCATCGCCCGGATGCTCGCCCGAGGAAGGGCGACCGAACAGGTGGCGTATGACCTCGATGTTTCTCGGACTGAGTTGCTGCAGGCTGGCGGATCACGTGACGGGCAGCTCGTGGCGGCTGTGGAAGGTGTATGGTGCGCCCGGCTGCAGAGTTTGCTCAAGGCTGAGCCTGCCCTGGCCGAGGACCTGCGACGCCTGCTGACAGCAGGGGATATGCCGGAGTCTCGGCCCTTGAGAGCGGTGCACAATGTGATCGCTGGAGGAGTGCAACACGGGCCTGTGATCCAGGCGGGTCGGGTATCCCGTCTGACCTTCCACCTGCCCAAACCCCCATGAGGAGGCAGACGGGGGATGAGGTGTGTGCCGCCGTGGCTCCTCCTCCGATCGACCGATCCCTTGAAGCAGCCCTAACGGCTGGGAATCGGCAGCGCATCACTCGGTTCACTAGGGCAAACGAATCCTTGAGGCGCTGCCTACCGTCCAGAGCCTTGCCCCATCGATATGGCCATGGAAGTCCTTGACGTGCTGGAGTACGTCCAGGCCCCAAGAAACAGCTACGCGATCACCAGTGCCGGACACCTCGCCGTGATCATCCTCGGTCACCAGGTTTCCCACTCCCGACAGCCGTAGCGATCACAGCCGAGACGGCGTCACGCTTCCGCCACCACGACTGGTCGCACGTTCGTCCTGCGGATCGGTGATGCGAGGTGGTCGCTGGCCGGATGACCATCAACAACACCGGCCCGCCACCTCCCGCAGAAAACGCAGCCACTCGTGTGGGTCGACCGTCACGACGGGTCCACCCGGCACCTTGCTGTCCCGTATACCGACGGCCCCTGGCATGCCCATCGTCACTTCGACGCACTGGCCACCGCTGGATCCCGAATATGAAGACCTGCGCCACCCGGCGCCGTATGGATTCAACGCCGATGGGCCAGCATCCGCAGAAAGCCTCGCCAGTGTTCCGGCCGAACCGTGATCGTCGGTCCATTCGGAATCTTGCTGTCCCGTAAGGCGACCAGCCCCGGCACGTTCGTCGCCACTTCCACGCAGGAACCGCCGTCCGATCCGGAGTGAGAGGACTTTCGCCATTCGGCGGCGCTCAGTTCCATCGTTCGATCTCCTTCTTGATCAGTTCCATGCTCATGTGGTGCGGAAGCGCTTCCATCCGCAGCGCGTCGTAACGCTTGCCGGCGGCCTGTACGATCTCCGGCGCGTCCGTCACCTTTCCCTGTATGGAAGACTCCGCCCAGACCGTTGTCCAGTGACCGGCGAGTTCGGTGATGACGAAAGCGCTCAGCAGGCCGCATGTTGATCCAGCGGAGTAAGGAAGCACCTGGATCTTCACGTTCGGATGTTCAGCGATCATCAAGAGGTGTTCCAGCTGTTGCCGCATGACGGCCGGATCTCCGATAGGGCGACGTAGCACGCCCTCATCGATGATCGTCTGCACGGTGGGCGGGGTGGTCCGGGACAGGATCGACCGGCGTTGCAGCCGGGTCGCCAATCTCTCCTCGAGTAAGTCCCGAGTGGTCCCCGGCTCGCCCGCGAGCACGTGTCTGGCGTAGGCCTCGGTCTGCATGAGGCCGAAGACGAGAAGCGGATCCCAGGTGCGCAGCGTGGTCGCCTGCTGCTCGGCTTGAAGGCCGTCGCGAAACCAGAGCGGAGCGGCGTCCTTCCATCTGTACGCCCGTGACCACAGTTCGGTGAGAACACCGGTAAGGCCGAAGAGCTCATCGCATCTCTCTGCGAAAGCCTGCTCGGGTTTGCGGTCGGCTCGTTCGACCATGCCGATCATGCTGGTGGAGAAGAGGAGCCGTTCGGCCAGTTGCCGCTGGGTGAGCCCGGCGGCCAGGCGCCGCCGACGAACCTCGAAACCGAATCTGGCCAGCGGGGACGCCTCCGGATCCAACTCTCGTGGCTGCGGCACGGGTTCTCCTTCACGTCGCCTGCGTGCTACCGGGAAGCACGCATCCGTGTGGCATTTGTGTAATCGTTCAACTGCGAACTGTAGTCGATGCCTTCAGGCTGAGGTTGACGATCGACCGAACATCGGACACCTCGTCGTGTGAGAGCTTCCGATGCCATTTCGCGAGAACGGGGCTCGGCATGGTGGTGGACAGGCTTCTCGGGTCGTGGGACCTGATCGGGACCGAGGCGTCGGTGGCAGCGGCGCGCAAACTTGCCCGGACGGCGCTGGGGGCAGCGCATCCAGTCGTCGACGACGTGATGCTGCTCGTATCAGAGCTGGTCACCAACGCGGTCGTCCACTCGGAGTCGCGCGGCGGGACGGTCACGCTCACGCTGCTCGACGGGGGTGACGCCATCCGCGTCCTGGTACGCGACGCCGGCGCGGACCGCCGTCCTCGCGTCGCCGGCGACCTCTGGCGCGAGGGCGGGCGCGGCCTGCTCCTGGTCGAGGAGATCTCCCACCGCTGGGGGGTCGGTGAGCATCACACCGGTCGCACTGTCTGGTGCGAGGTGAAGTACTAAGAATCGTCGCTCAGTCGGCAGGGGTGCCCTGGAGGCGCTCGTCGAGGATCTCGCGCCAAGTCCTCCCGCTGGACAGGGGTTCGCCGGCGGCGAGTCGTCCGGCGCAGGCGTGCATCCGCCTGCGGCCCTCCGGGTCACGCACCGAGTCGCACGCGGAGATCCACCAACGGTGGACGAAGGCGTCCAGCACCGCGAGATCAAGCTTGAGCCTGACCTCGTCCAGTACCGCCTTCAGCCCGGCGTCGAAGGCCTCCCGGTCCTCGGGTACGACTAACGCGGCACGGATGACTCGCAGATCCTTCTCCGGCAGCGGTACGTCATCGGGGTCGCGCTGTGGCGATCGCGCGATCATGGCACGCTCCTCTCGCTGTCCGGAGAGTACTGACCGTGCGAAGGGGCGGTGGTGTGGTCGGGGGAAGTGGCACGTGCGGTGTGCGGGACGCCGGCCGGAAGATCGCTCGGCCGTTGCGGAGGTGGGGGAGGGCGGGTAGGTTGCGGGTACGCCGTCGAGCCGGGAGGAGGTCAGAACGATGTCCGATGTTCTGCGCCCCCTCCGCGTTCCGGCGTCCGCGCGGGTCTGAGCCGGGGCGCCGGTTTCCCGGAGGATCCATTCATGACCGATGTGGTCATCCGCCCGCTGGTCGCGGGTGAGGAGAGCCTGTTCGATTCCATGCCCGACCCGCTGCCCGAGCTGCGCCAGGTGGCCTACGCCGACGGCGTCGCCGGTGGCGGCTACCGGCCGGAGCGGACCTGGGTCGCGCTGCGCGGCGGCCGGGTCGTCGGCCGGGCGGCCTGGCTGCTGCCGCCCGGTGCCGCCGGCGCGCCGTGGCTGGAGCGGTTCGACCTGGCCGCCGAGCCGGAGGTAGGCGCCGCGATGCTGCGGGCCGCGCACGAGGCGTTCGGCGGCCCGGTGCCGTACCACGCCGCGCTGCCCGCGCACTGGCGGCGCCGGCCGGAGGTGCTGGCCGTGGTCGAGCCGCCGATGGCCGCCGCCCGGCTGGCCGGGCTGGCCGAGCGGGGCGAGCGGCTGAGATGTTCCTGGACCGGCACGCCGCTGCCGGCGAGTTCAGGACGGTACACTTTCCGCCCGCCCGCCGGTACGGCCGAGATCGACGCCCTGGTGGCGCGGGTCGCCCGGCCGGACGTGCTGACCGGGATGGAGATCGCCAAGGCGGTCGCCGGGGTGGACCTGGCCACCGATCCGCTGGCCTGGCTGGGTGGCTCGCTGGAGGCGTGGCGGGTCGTGCTGGACGCGGGCGAGCCGGTCGGCCTGGCCGGTACGGCCGGGGACGCCTGCTACCCGCTGTTCGCCTACCTCGGCGTGCTCGACGAGGCCGCCCGGCCCGAACTGCTCGCCGAGGCGGTCCGGGTGCTGGACGAGGGCGGTGCCAGGGAGGTGGTGGCCGACGTGGACGCGCACCGGGTGGCGGTGGTGGCCGACCTGGAACGCAGCGGCTTCCGCCGGTTGCGGTCCCGGGTCCGCTTCGAACCCGCACCGGCCGGATCCGTACCGGACTGACCGGGGCGAGCACCGCGCCCCGGTCCGCCGTCGCCGCGGCGGACCGACCGGGGCGCGGTGCCGTCCGGGGGCTCAGCCGGCGCCGGCGGCTCCGGCGCGGGTGGACGGACGCGCGTCCATGGACGAGGGGTCCGCCACGGGGGCGCGCGGGTGTTCAGGACGAGGTGAGGTGCCAGGTCAGGAAGGGGATGCCGTCCTCGGGGTCGGGCTCGCGGTCCACTTCGGTGAAGCCGCGGGCCTGTGCGAAGCGCACGCCGTCCTCGTTCGCCGCCCAGATGACCGTGCGGATGTCCGCGCCGCCGAGCTCCCGGGCCTGGGCCAGCGCCCGGGTGTAGAGCGCGGCGCCGAAGCCGCGCCGCCGGTACTCAGGCAGCACCCGGACGATGACGGTCGCCGGGTCGCCGTTCTCCGGTGGCCGGACCGTCGTGCACCCGACCAGGACGTCGTCCAGGTAGGCCACCTCCAGGCGGTACCGCCGGACGTTCTCCTCGACCTCGGCCGGGCTCAGCGCCGCCGGCGGGACGATCACGTTGTGCACATGCCGCCAGTCCTCGACGGCCCCGTCGGGCTCGACCGGCTCGATGCGTAGTTCGGACACCGAGCCAGGCAATCGCATAAAAGGTACAAGGTCAACTCGGCGGCCTGCCGATCCCACCGGCCGGTCGGCCGGCCACCCCGGGTCGCCGGCCGATGGTCCCGTGCCGCACCCGCCCTGCCGGGCGAGGGCGGCACTAATTCGCCGGGTCAGCTGACGCAGTCCTGGGTCTTGAGGAGGAGACCCATCCCCTCGACCTTGCCGTGGGCTACGCCGAAGTAGAAGACGGCCTTTTTGTTGCCGGGCACGGTCACCTGGGGGTCGAACTCGCCGAACTTGATCTTCGGGTAGGCCTTCTTGAGCTGGGCCTTGGTCGAGCCGATCTTGATGCCCTGCGGGTTGCGGACCCCCTTAGGCGCGGCGATCACGGCGACGCCGCGCTTCTTGGAGATGTACAGCCCCACGCTGCCGCGGCCGGTCGGGTGGGCCTTGAGGTCCCAGCCCGAGCAGGCGCCGCCGTCGCGCATCTTGAGGACGACCCTGCCGGTGGCCCTGGCCTGCTTCAGCGTCATCCCGAGCCGGACGCCGCCGTACCCGAACGGCCCGAAGGTCCCCTTCGCCGCGGCCGCCGCCTGCCCGCCCCCCGCGGTCGGCACCGCCGCGTCGGCGGCGGTCACACCCGTCAGCGTCAGCCCCGCCGCCAGCGCCGCGACCGCGACCGGCCGTCCGGCCCGCCGGATCGCACCGGTCTTCCGAGTGATCTCGCTTTCACGTCTCATGCCCGGTTGGACGCCCGGACCGCCCTTAAGGTTGTGCACCGATCCTGACACGTCCCGATCAGGTCACCGGGCGACCCATGGTGAGCTCGCTGATCTGCGATAGTGACGTCGTGTACACGGTCCATATCGAGGCGAAGCCCGATCACCTGCTGCGGCTGGCACGGTTGAAGGATCCGGTCGGCGCGGTGGCGGAGATGATCTGGAACGCGCTGGACGCGGAGGCTCACAACATAGAAGTCGTCGTCGACGCCAACGATCTGGACGGTGTCGAGTACGTCAGCGTCAGTGACGACGGGCATGGCATGCCGAATGGGGCATGTGCCGGCTACTTCGGCGGCCTCGGTGGCTCATGGAAGATGGCGGCGAAGGTATCGCCGGACTTGAAACGCGGGCTGCACGGGCGTGGCGGCCAGGGCAGGCTGCGCGCCTTCGCCCTGGGCGAGCAGGTCCGCTGGGTGACGGTGGCCAGGAGTGCGGACGGGCGGGCCGAGCGTACGACCATCGATGGCACGGTCGATCGACCGGCGGACTTCGAGATCTCCGCTCCCGAGTACGTCGGTTCGCCGCCGGGCACCCGGGTGGAGGCTTCGGTGCCGGCGGATTTCGTGAACCGTCTGATGCACGACGACACCGCGCGCCAGCTCGCCTCCGTCTTCGCGCCCTTCCTGGCGGCCAATCCAGACGTGAACATCACCTTCCAGGGAACGAGGCTGGACCCGGCCACCGTCTGGGCCGGCATGACCGAATGTGAGATCCCGTCCCCCGGGTCCATGGAGTACCCACCGCCTACCTTGCGGGTGATCGAGTGGCATGAGGACGTCGGCCGGGTGCTCGCCCTGTGTGACGCGAGCGGAGTGGTGCTGGACGAGGTATCACCCGGCATCCGGGCTCCGGGGTACCACTTCACCGCTTACCTCCTCTGGGACGGCTTCGTCGACCGCCGAGGAGATCTCCCGCTCGCCGAACTCGACGACCTCGGCGGTCTTCTCGAAACGGCACGTGAGACACTCCGCGCGCATTTCCGCCGACGGGATCACGAGCGGCGGGCCCGGTTGATCCAGGAGTGGAAGCGGGAGGACGTCTATCCCTACCCGCGCGAGCCGCGGCAGCCGGCCGAGGCGGTGGAGCGGCAGGTGTTCGACGAGGTCGCCACGACCATCGCCCGGCGTCTCCCCAAGGCTCAGCAGAGCCGAAAGACCACCCTGCGCCTGCTCAAAGAGGTCATTACTCACGATCCGGCGGGACTGTACCCGGTTCTAGAGGAACTCTTCCGGCTTCCCCAGTCGGAGCAGGAAGAGCTGAAGCGCCTGCTGCAGCGGACCAGCCTCGCCGATGTGATCAAGGCCACCGGTCAGGTGGCGGCCCGGCTCGACTTCGTCGCTGTGCTCAAGATGCTGGTCTTCGAGCCGTCGGTCAGCCGGACGCTCAAAGAACGTGCCGAGCTCCACAAGATTCTGGAGCCGGAGACCTGGGTGTTCGGGGACGCCTACGCGCTCATGGTGAGCGATCGCAGCCTGGACGCCGTGCTGAGCCGGCATCTGGCGGCCCTTGGGCGCCCGGCCGGTGAGCCGGTGACGCCGGTCCGAAGGGAGGACGGCCGGCAGGGGATCGTGGATCTCACGCTCGGCCGGGCTCACCGGAGTGGAACAGGTCGCGAGCATCTTGTGGTGGAGCTGAAGGCGCCGAAAGTGCGGATCGGGCAGGCCGAGGTAGGGCAGATCAAGAGCTACGCCCAGGCGGTGGCGAACGATGCGCAGTTCCGCGATGCCCGGGTGTCATGGGATTTCTGGGTGGTGTCCACCGAGATGGAGGACATCGTCCGGCGGGATGCCACGGCGCCCAACCGTCCGACCGGCTGTATCGCCGAGTGGGAGGGCGGCATCCGGATCTGGGCCCGGACCTGGAGCGAGATCATCGATGACTGCGAGGATCGGCTGCACTTCTACCGGGAACGGCTGAACCACGATCCGGCGACGGAGCATGCGCTGGAGTACCTGCGCCGCACGCACGGTGACGTGGTCGTCGGATTGGTGCCGGTCCAGGTGGCGCCGCCGGGGTGAACGGCCGGCGGGCGGTCAGAAGGTGTGGATGCGGCGGCCGGATATGTGGTGCGGGACGACGCGGACGTACAGGTCGCGGCCGTCGCCCGCCCACGGTTCGACGGTGGCGGCGGTGAGCACGGCGACCTCGTCCGGCGGCACCGCGTCGGCGACGCCGCGGACCAGGACGCTCCAGCCCTCGCGCCGGGCGTCGTCGATCCGGTCCACCTCGAAGCCGACCGTCACCCGCTCGCCCGCCGCCGCGGCGCGCGCGCCCGCGTCCAGCGGGCCGCCGGGCCGGGTGCGGAAGATGACGGTGCCGTCGTGGTAGCGGTAGTTGACCGGGAACACCAGCGGGCCGGCCGGGTCGGCCAGCGCCACCCGGCCCACCCCGCCCGGCGCGATGAGCCGGACGCACTCGTCGGTCTCCAGCCGGTCCAGGGTGGCGCGACGCGCGGCCCGGGCGCCGCCGGGCGGGCGGCCGGCCGTGCCGCCGAGCAGTTCGGCGGCGGTCGTGTCCAGCGCGGCGGCCAGCCGCAACACGGTGCCCGGGGTGAGCGAGCAGGGGTGTTCCTCCAGATAGCGGATGAAGCCCGGCGCCATGTCCGCCCGTTCGGCCAGCTGGTCGCGGCTGAGGCCCTGCTCGGCACGCAGCCGGGCGACCCGGCGGCCGAGGTCGCCGGGGTCCGGTGACTCGGGCGAGCCGGAGAGGCCCGGGGCGCGGGTGCGGTGGTCCATCGCATGTCCTTCCTCGGCCGGCCGTGCGCGGTCCTTGGTGGTATCTGTCGTGGTCAGCGGGGTTCGGCGCGGTGGCCGGCGGCGGACCGGGATCGCGCGGCCGAGCCGTCGGCGGGCTGCGCCCGCGGGCCAGGGGAGGGCTGCGCGCGTGCGGCGGGATCGTCGGCGGGCCGCGCCTGCGGGGCCGGGCCGGGCTGCGCGCGTGCGGCGGGACCGGCGGCGGGTCGCGGGACGCCGGGGGGCCGCCGGCGGGCCGGCGGG
>NZ_BOOU01000025.1 GCF_016863395.1 Sphaerisporangium rufum
GGTGAAGAACCGCCACGAGCCGGCCCGGTCGGAGCGGGACAGCACCCAGGCGTGCACCACCGCGCTCAGCGTGGAGCCGTGGCAGGTGCGGCGCAGGTAGTGGTGCACGGTCCGCGGGATGATCTCCGGGCCGCACGGGTAGCCGAGCCCGGCCAGGATGTCACGCAGCTCGTCCGCGGTGAGCAGGTAGAACAGCATGAGCACGTCGGCCTGCTTGGAGGCCTGGTACCGATTGGGGCTGTCACCGGCCGGTTCCATGGCCCGGTCCAGCCGCCGCACTCCCCGGTAGCGGTCCCAGTCCAGCTCCGGCAGGTCCGCGTACCCGGTGAACTGGCTGATCACCCCGTCATGGAAGTCCACCCGCATCCGGCGGGTGATCTCCGTCCAGCGGGCCGGCTCGTCGTCGCCGAGCGCCAGCCGCGCGGTCAGCTCGGCCCGGTCCCGGGTGGGCAGCCGGCCCAGCGCGTCGCGGGCGCGCATCAGCAGCCACACCGTCATGACGTTGGTGTAGGCGTTGTTGTCCAGGCCGGGGGACGCGGCGCCCGGGTAGGCGTCGTGGTACTCGTCCGGCCCCATCACCCCGCGGATCTCGTACCGCCCGGAGACCGGGTCCGGGCGGGCCAGCGCGGCGAAGCAACGGGCGATCTCCACCAGCAACTCCGCCCCCATCTCGGCCAGGAACGCCTGGTCGCCGGTGGCGACGTAGTACTGCCACACGTTGTAGGCGATGGCCAGCCCCACGTGCCGCTGCAGCCGGGAGTTGTCCGGCAGCCAGTGCCCCGAGGACGGGTTGAGGTGCAGCGACTGGCTCGTCTCCCGCCCGTCGCTGCCGCTCTGCCAGGGGAACAGCGCGCCGGGCAGGCCGAGGGCGGCGGCGGCCGCCCGCGCCTCGGGCAGCCGCCGGTACCGGTACCGCAGCAGGGCCCGGGAGATCTCCGGGAACCGCACGTCCAGCCAGGGCAGCACGAACAGCTCGTCCCAGAACACGTGCCCCCGGTACGCCTCGCCGTGCAGCCCGCGGGCCGGGACGCCCACGTCCAGGTCGGCGGTGTGCGGGGAGAGCGTCTGCAGCAGGTGGAAGGTGTGCAGGTGGATGATCCGGGCCCCGGCGGGGTCGTCCACGTCCAGCCGGGCGCGGGCCCACAGCCGGTCCCAGGCGAGCCGGTGCCGGGCCAGCAGCCCGGCGAAGCCCGGGGCCAGCCGCACCTGGCGCAGCGCGGCCGACCGCGGGTCGGCGATGGCGTGGTCGAGGGACGTGGCCAGCGCGACGATCTTCGTCACCGTCACCGGGCGGCCCTGCCGCAGGTCGACGACGTGGACGGAGACGATCCGCCCGGCCTCGGGCACGACCTCCGAGGCTTCCCCGCCCGTGCCGAGCAGCCGGGCGGCCAGCGCGACGGTGATCTGCGAGGACCGGGTACGGGCGGTCAGCCAGGTGATCTCGCCGTCCCGCCCGGTGGCGTGGCCGGTCAGGTGGTCGCCGCGCAGCCCCCGGTACCGGGCCACCCCCTGGTTGACGACCCGCCCGTCCAGCGCCGCGCGCACCCGCAGCGGCCCGGACCAGTTCTCCGCGGTGAAGGTGGTCTCCAGCGCGGCCAGGTGCGGGTCGGCCATCGAGACCAGCCGGCGCTGCCGCACGGCGGTGACCCGGCCGGCGGCGTCCCGGTAGCGGAGCGTCCGGTGCAGCACGCCATGACGCATGTCGAGCACCTGCCGGTACTCCAGCAGGCCGGCGTCGTCGGGCTGGAACGGGCGCACGCCGGGGGTGGCGAAGTCCAGCGGCAGCCAGTCCGGCAGGTTGACCAGCTCTTCGTTGGTCACCGCGTGCCCGGCCACCTCGGAGGTCAGCCGGTCGTAGCAGCCCGCCGCGTAGGTGCCGGGGTAGTGGACGTCGCCGGCCCGGGTCTCCGGGGCCGCGCCCCGGGTGGCGAAGCGGCCGTTGCCGAGGGTGCACAGCGCTTCGCGGCGTCCCTCCTCGGCGGGGTCGTAGCCGTCGTAGACCAGCGTCCAGGGGTTCATGAGGTGCCGACCGGCACCCGGCCGGTGACCGAGAGCTCGCCGAGGTCGGCGACGACCAGGTCGGCGCCCCGCTCCAGCAGCGCCGCGCCGCCGGCGCCGGAGCGGTCGACCGCCACGACCAGCCCGAAGCCGCCGCGCCGGCCGGCCTCGATGCCGGGCAGCGCGTCCTCGATGACGGCGGTGACCGCCGGGGAACCGCCGAGCCGCCGGGCCGCCTCCAGGAACAGCGCCGGGTCCGGCTTGCCGGGCAGCCCGAGCCGGGCGGCGTCCTCCCCGTCCACCACCGTGTCGAACATGTGGATCACCCCGGCCGCGGCGACCAGCCGGCGGCAGTTGCGGCTGGCCGACACCAGGCCGGAGCGGCAGCCGCGCCGGCGCAGCTCGCGCAGCAGCGCCACGGTGCCCGGGTAGGCGGCCACCCCGTGCCGCTCCACCTCGGTGAGGAAGAACCGGTCCTTGGCCGCCGCCAGCCCGCGCACGGTGGGCGCGCCGGGCGCGTCCCCTGGATGGCCCTCGGGCAGGGTGATGCCGCGCGAGGCGAGGAAGACGCGCACGCCGTCCAGCCGGGGCCGGCCGTCCACGTAGGCCAGGTAGTCGTCGCGGATGTCGAACGGGGCGGCGCGGCCCCGCAGGAAGGTGTCGAAGACGCGCTTCCAGGCCGCCGCGTGCACGCGCGCGGTGTCGGTGACGACGCCGTCGGTGTCGAAGACGACGGCGCGGATCCTGGTGAGGTCGATGACGGGCACCTCGGCACCTCCGACCTCGCACGTTATCGGCGGCGGCCGGCCGGCGGCAGGGACGTCCGGTCCAGCTGCGGCCGCCGAAAGACCTGTTTTCGCCAGACCGGAACCGGTTCCAGCGGCCGGTGCCGCAGGGGGACGGTCCCCGGGGCGTCCCTGGAACCCTTCCGGGACCTCCGCTCCCGGACCTGCCACCGATGCCGCCGCACGGACGGCACCCCCGGCGTGCCGCCGCCGGAAAGGGCGCCGGGACCGCCGCCCGGACGCCGAGAAGCCCGGCGGGGACGAGGGTCCCGGGCGGAAGGGGACTTCGGCCCTGCCCGCGCCGGCCGGCCGGGAGGACCGTGGAGGCATGACACGATCACTGCCCGAGGAGTGCGACGTCCTGCTGCGCGACGGGGGCATCGCCCACATCAGAGCCCTGCGCCGCGCCGACCGGGCGGCGCTGCACGAGCTGGTCGACGCCTCGTCCGAACGGTCGGTCTACCTGCGCTTCTGCACCGGCGGCTCCGGCACGGCCCACGGGCACATGGACCGGATGACCGGGCCGGGCTACCCGGGCCGGGCGATCGTGGCGCTGGTGCGCGGCCGGCCCGCCGGGGTGGCCGAGTACATCCCGGACGGCACCGGCGAGCGCGCCGAGCTCGGCATCCTGCTGGCCGACCGGTCCCACGGCCACGGCCTGGGCACCGTCATGCTGGAGCACCTGGCCGTGCACGCCGCCGACGAGGGCGTCCAGGAGCTGGTGGCCGAGGTGCTGCCGGAGAACCGGACGATGCTTCGGGTGCTGGACGACGTCGGGCTGCCGGCCGAGCGGCGGTACGCCGGCGGCCTGGTCGAGGTGCGCCTGTCCACCGGCCCGACGCCCGAGCTGCTGGACCGGATCGACGCGCGCGACCACGAGGCCGACCGAGGCTCGCTGGCGACGGTGTTCGCCCCCCGCTCGGTGGCGGTGGTCGGGGCCGGCCGCGAGCCCGGCGGGGTCGGCCACCGGGTGCTGGCCAACCTGGTCGAGGGCGGCTTCCCGGGCCCGGTGTACCCGGTCAACCCTAAGGCGGCCGAGGTCCGCGGGCTGCCCGCCTACCCCGACCTGGCGGCCCTCCCCGGGCCCGCCGACCTGGCGGTGGTCGCCACCCCGGCCGCCGCGGTGCTGGACGTCGCCCGGGACTGCGCCGCGCACGGAGTACGCGGCCTGGTCGTGGTGAGCGCCGGATTCGCCGAGGCCGGCCACGGCGGCGACGAGGCCGAGCTGCTGAGGATCTGCCGGGAGGCGGGGATGCGGCTGGTCGGCCCCAACTGCCTGGGCATCGTCAACACCGCCGCCGCGCTCAACGCCAGCTTCCTGCCCGCCGCGCCGGCGCCCGGCCGCCTCGGGCTGATGTCCCAGTCCGGCGCGGTGGCGGTCGCCGTCATCGACCGCGCCGAGCAGGTGGGGCTGGGCATCTCCTCCTTCGCCTCGGTCGGCAACAAGGCCGACGTGAGCGGCAACGACCTGCTGCAGTTCTGGGAGGACGACCCGGCCACCGACGTGATCGCGCTCTACCTGGAGTCGTTCGGCAACCCGCGCCGGTTCGGCCGCATCGCGCGGCGGGTCGGCGCCAAGAAGCCGATCATCGTGGTGAAGAGCGGGCGCAGCGCCGCCGGCGACCGCGCGGTGCGCTCGCACACCGCTGCGGCGGCCACCCCGGACGCGGCCGTCGACGCGCTGCTGCGCTCGGCCGGGGTGATCCGCGAGGACAGCGTCCAGGACATGCTGGACACCGCCCGGCTGCTGGCCTTCCAGCCGCCGCCGGCCGGCCGGCGGGTCGCCATCGTGGGGAACTCCGGCGGCCCGCAGGCCATGACCGCGGACGCCTGCGAGCAGGCCGGGCTGGCCGTCCCCGAACTGTCGCCGGCGACCCGGGAGGTGCTGCGCGGCCGGCTGCGCCCGGCCGCCGCGGTGGGCAACCCGGTCGACCTCACCGCCGACGGCACCGCCGAGGAGATGGCGCACGCCGTGCGCGCGGTGCTCGCCGACCCGGTCGTCGACGCGGTGCTGGTCGTCTACACCCCGCCGTTCGGCTCCGGCCTGGACCGGACCCGCGCCGCGATCGCCGGCGCCGCCGCCGGGTCGGGCAAGACCGTGCTGGCCTGCGTGGCCGGGCACGACGGGATGGTCGGGGAGCGGGTCCCGGGCTACGCCTTCCCCGAGCAGGCGGTGCACGCCCTCGGCCGGGCGGTGGCGCACGCCGAGTGGCGGGCCCGGCCGGCCGAGCCGCCGGTCGCGGTGCCGGCCGCCGACGCCGCCGCCGCCCGGGGCATCGTCCAGGCCGAACTGGCGGCGTGCCCGGCGGGCCGGTGGCTGGACCACCCGACTGCCGCCCGGCTGCTCGGCTGCTACGGCGTGCGGGTGGCCGAGACCGTCGCGGTACGCGACGCCGGCGCCGCGGCCCAGGCCGCCGCGCAGGTCGGGCTGCCCGCGGTGCTCAAGGCGACCGGCCCGGAGCTGGTGCACAAGAGCGACGTGGGCGGCGTCCGGGTCGGGCTGCGCGACGCCGAGGAGGTGCGGCGCGCCTACGCCGAGATGGCCGCCCGGATCGGCGACGCCATGACCGGCGCGCTCGTCCAGCACCAGGCCGGCCCCGGCGTCGAGATGATCGTCGGCGGTGTCGCACACGAGGCCTTCGGCCCGCTGGTGATGGCCGGCCTCGGCGGGGTGACCGCCGAACTGCTCGCCGACCGCGCGTTCCGGGTGCCGCCCATCGGCCGGGCGGACGCCGCCCGCATGCTGGCCGAGCTGCGCTGCGCGCCGCTGCTGCACGGCTACCGGGGCGCCCCGCCGGTGAACACCGCGGAGTTGGCGGCGTACATCATCGGGGTAGGGCGTCTGATGGACGACCTCCCCGAGGTCGCGGAACTGGACCTCAACCCGGTGATCGTCACGCCGGACGGCGCGGTGGCCGTGGACGTGCGGGTGCGGCTGGCGCCGGCCCCGCGGCGTCCCTCGCCCTACCTTCGCCGGCTGCGCTGACGCCCGCCCGGCCCCTGAACGACCTTTCGGAAAGGACCCTGATGAACGACCCCGACGGCCGCCCCGTACTGGAAGACCTGGCGGCGGAGGAGTGCCTGAAGCTCATCTCCGACGGCGGCATCGGCCGGGTCGGCTTCGCCACCCCCTCCGGGCCGATGGTGCTGCCGGTCAACTACACGATGCACGACGGGACGGTGCTGTTCCGGACCGCGTTCGGCGGGCCGATGGACCAGGACCTCAGCACCGGCGTGCCCGGCGTTGAATTCAAGATCGCCTTCGAGGTGGACAGCCTGGACGCCGCGGCCCGCGAGGGCTGGAGCGTCCTGGTGCAGGGCGCGGCGCACCGGGTCACCTCCGAGGAGGAGCTGGCCGCGGTCCAGGGCACCCCGGTCGAGCCGTGGGCCGGCGGCGAGCGCCGGCTGTACATCCGGGTGACCCCCACCCAGATCACCGGCCGCCGCATCACCCGCTGACCGGCCTCCCGCCCCGCGACGGCGCCCGCCCCGGCCCGGGGCGGGCGCCGTCGCCGTCTCCGGGCCCCGCCGGCGGGCGCCACCGGCCCGGTCCGGCCCCCTCGTGCGGCCGCCCGGATGGTCCAAGGTCCGCCCGGGCCGGGGCCGACGGTCCCGGGCGGGCGAGCCGTAGGCCACTGCCCGGCGTGATCGGAAAGCGGTCTGCTTGGAGGAGGACGAACGGTGACCGCGCCGCGGAGCGGGCGGTCGGCCCAGTGGAGGGATCATGTCCGAAAGGATCGTCGTCGGGACCGACGGGTCACCGGCCGGGACGGCCGCGGTGCGCTGGGCCGCGGCGGACGCCGCCCGCCGCGGCGCCCCGCTGCACATCGTCACCGTGGTCGAGCGGTGGCCCTACAGCGTCGCCCGCTGGCCCGCCCCGCCGGAGATCGGCGACTCGCTCGAGGCCGGCGCCGAGCGGGTCCTGGCCGAGGCCGAGGCGGTCGCCCGCGCCACGCTGCCGGACGGCCCGGTGAGCACCGAGCGGATCGACGGCGAGCCCGCCCCGGCGCTGTGCGAGCATGCGGAGAAGGCCCTGGTCCTGGTGGTGGGCAGCCGCGGCCTCGGCGGGTTCACCGGCGCGCTGGTCGGCTCGGTGAGCGGGCACGTGGCCGGCCGGGCCCGCGGCGCGGTGGTCGTGGTGCGCGAGGGTGCCGAACCGCGGCGCGGCGAGGTCGTCGCCGGGGTGGACGACTCGGCCGAGTGCGACCCCGCGCTGGTCTTCGCGCTGGAGGAGGCGCGGCTGCGCGGCGCCGTCCTGCGCGCGGTGCACGCCTGGCAGCCGCCGGTGCACGTGTACGCCCCGGCCATCGCCTACGACATGGACGAGATCCGGCAGGCCCAGCACGACGTGGTCCGCGAGCGGCTGGCCCGGCTCGCGCCCCGCTACCCCGAGGTGACCGTGGTGGAGGACGTCCGGTGCGCCCACCCGGTGGACGCGCTGGTCAAGGCGGCCGACGGCGCCGAGCTGCTGGTCGTCGGCTCGCACGGCCGCGGCGCGGTCGGCTCGGCGCTGCTCGGCTCGGTGAGCCGCTCGGTGCTGCACCACGCGGCCGTCCCGACCGCCGTGGTCCGCGGCTGAGCGGCCATGATCCCGGCGGACCGCCCTTGACCGCCCACCGCGGGCCGCCACCCGGAACGACGAGCCCGAAACCGCCTAGGCCCGGCCCGGGGCGGGCCGGCGGCTCGAGCCGGTCAGCGACCTAATGGACAAGTGCTCACGCCGGCGATCAGCGGGCACGACATCCCATCAGCGATCAAGACCCCTGACCACCGGAGAGGGCACGATCTGACCCTAGGACTCAAGGTCCAGGCGGTTGGAGTGCTCACTCACCAGCGGCTACCAGGCACCGAGTCTGCCAGCGAGACCGACCCGGTAGCTCCCATCAGGCGGGGCGGGGGCGGACGACGGCCACCGGGCAGTGGGCGTGGTGCAGGACGCCGTGGCCCACCGAGCCGAGCAGCGCCGCGGTGAAGCCGCCCAGCCCGCGCGAGCCGACGACCAGCAGGTCGGCCGTCTGCGAGGCCTCGCCCAGCGCGGGCACCGGGTGCCCGCAGATCCCGGTCTCGGTCACCGGCACGTCGGGGAACTTGTCCCGCCACGGGGCCAGCCACTGCCGCATCCCGCGGGTGCCCGCTTCGGAGACGTCGCTCATGATGTCGGTGTAGCCGGCCGCGACCGGCGACAGCGCCGGCATCGGCCAGGAGTGCACCGCCTCCACCTGCCAGCCTCGCGCCGACGCCTGCTCGAAGGCGAAGCCCAGCGCGGCCTCCGAATGCGGGGAGCCGTCCACGCCGACGACCACCTTCCGGTACGAGGCCGGCCGGACGTCGCGCACGATCACGACCGGGCCCGCCGCGTGCCCGGCCAGCGCCAGCCCCACCGACCCCAGCACCAGGCCGGTGAACCCGCCCATGCCGCGGCTGCCCAGCACCAGCGTGTCGGCGTTCTCCGACTCGTGGCGCAGCCGCTCGACGACCGCGCCGGTGATCAGCGCCGTGCTCACCTCCAGGCCGGGGACGTGCTCCCTGGCCCGGCCGGCCGCGGCGTCCAGCACGCCGGCGCAGTAGTCGGTCAGCGATTCGTTGAACCCTTCCATCCGGTGGAAGGGGTACTCGCCCGCCCAGGGCTCGCGCACGTGCACGATGCGCAGCACCGCGCCGGCCCGGGCCGCGTCCTCGGCCGCCCAGTCGACCGCGGCGGCCGCGTGCGCGGAGCCGTCGACCCCCACCGTGATCACACCGAACATCCTGCCTCCCTGCGTGCCTATTCCCATGGGATCGCCCGCGGGCACCTCGCGCAGCGGCCGAAGGTCCCGCGCCCTCGGGACTTCCGCCCGCCCTGGACCATCCGGGTG
Organism: Sphaerisporangium rufum; assembly: GCF_016863395.1. Taxonomy (GTDB): domain Bacteria; phylum Actinomycetota; class Actinomycetes; order Streptosporangiales; family Streptosporangiaceae; genus Sphaerisporangium; species Sphaerisporangium rufum. The sequence goes on from NZ_BOOU01000025.1 coordinate 8,639, forward strand.
ACACTACACGCGGGGGCGTCCCGGCCCGGTCAGTGGCGGGGCAGATCGACGACGGCGGCCAGCGGGCGGTCGCGCGTCGCCGGCGGGGCGTCACCGGCGTGCACCACGGCGACCGGGCAGCGCGCGTGGCGCAGGCAGGCCAGCAGCACCGGTCCCAGGTGATCGTGGCCGTGCCGGGCGGCGGACCCGAGCACCAGCAAGGTGGCGTCCGCGGTGTGCCGCAGCAGCTCCTTGACCGCGTTGCCCACGATCAGCTCGCGCTGGATGCGCAGCTCCGGGTGCCGGGACTCCACCCGGTCGATCGCCGCCGCCATGGCGGCGCGGTCGCGGGCGTGCCGGCGGACCTCCTCCTCGCGCCGGTGACCGGCGGCGTACGGGGCCTGGGCACAGGTGCGTTCCCAGGCGTGCACCACGACCAGTTCCGCCCCGCGCGTCGCGGCCTCCGCAGCGGCCCACGCCAGCGCGTCGCACGACTCGGGACGCGCGTCGATGCCGACGACGATCCGTTCCCCGCTCATCATCGTTTCCTTCCCTCGCCGCCCGGGGTGTCCCCGCCCCGGCCCTCGGGTGCGGCTCTTCCCCGGGCGGCGCGCTTCCCACCCGATCCGGCCCGGATCTTCACCGGCCCGCCGTCCACCTGCGGTCGCCCGGCGGGGATGGCCGTGATCCGCCCGCCGGCCCGGCCAGCTGGTCGCAGATCCGGCCGGCCCACCCGGTGATCCGCTCGCGGTCACGGTGGTCACCGGACATCGATCGGGCCAGCAGCGCGGCGGCGAATCCGCGCGCGTCCCGGGCCAGCCGGCCACCGAACGTCACGTGCTCCTCGGCCTCCAGGCGGTCCAGCCACCTGCGGGCGCCCGGTACCGGCGGGATGTCCCGCTCCGCCGCGGAGCCGTCCAGCGGCCCGCTGCTGAACAGCCAGACCGACCGGGCCCGGAGCGTGGCGGCGTGCCGGCGGGCGAACCGGCGGGCATCCCGGTGCCACCGGTTGTTGTAAATCGCGCCGCCGATGACCACCGCGTCGTATCCACGCACGTCAACGACCTGGCTCGCCGGGATGAGATCCACCGCCAGTCCCCGGTCGCGCATCGTGCCGGCGATCCATTCGGCGATCTCCGCCGTGGAGCCCCGGCGGGATCCGTACGTCACGAGCATCCGTGCCATCGGAAACCACCTCCGCCGCAAGCGTCCCCCGCCGGGCGGGCCGGCGCGTAGAGCCGCACGGCCGCCGGGCCGATGACCAAGGTCCCGCGCCGCACGTCCACCCGCGGGCGGCCACGGGCGGTGCCGGCCCTATATCCGGAAACCCGGCACGCGGACGGCGTCCGGGCCCTCGAGCGGGCGCCTCCCGGCCCCGTGGCACGGGCGTCGCGCGCCCGGGGGGTCAGGCGGCCCGGCCGGTACCCGAAGAGTCAGGGGAGAACGGGAACGTCACCCCGGTGAGCCGCTCGCTCTCCGCCCACAGCCGCCGGGCCGCCTCGGGGTCCTTGGCGCGCGGCGGGACGCGTACCCGGACCGGCGGCCCGTTCATCCCGAAAAGCCGGCCCGGTCCCCAGTAGCCGCCGTGCTCGGCCGCCGGATCGGTCGCGGCGCGCAGCGTGGTGAGGGCACCCTCCTGCGCCGTCATGGCCAGCCGCGAGGTGAAGAACCGGCCGAGGCCGCCCGCCGTGCGGGCGAGGTCGGTCGCGGTCCACCCCGGGTGGGCGGCGGTCGCCCGGACCTCGGAGCCGGCGGTGGTGAGGCGGCGGGCGAGTTCCAGCGCGAACGACATGTTGGCGAGCTTGCTCTGCGCGTAGGCCTGCCAGGCCGCGTACCGGCGGTGTTCCCAGTTGAGGTCGTCGAAGTCGATCCGTCCGATCTTCTGCATGGAGCTGGACACCACGACGACCCGCGCGTTCGGGGTCCGCTCCAGCAGGGGCAGCAGCCGGCCGGTGAGCGCGAAGTGGCCGAGGTGGTTGGTGCCGAACTGCAGCTCGAACCCCTGGGCGGTGCGCCCGAGCGGCGGCACCATCACCCCGGCGTTGTTCACCAGCAGGTCGAGCCGGTCGTGATCGGCCTGGAAGGCGGCGGCGAAGGCGGCCACCGACTCCAGGTCGGCCAGGTCGAGCGGTGCGACCGTGACGGGTTTCGCCGGGCCGGTCACGTTGATCTTCTGGGCCGCCGCCGCGCCCTTCTCGGCGTTCCGGCAGGCCAGCACCACCTGGGCGCCCTTCGCCGCCAGCATCCGCGCCGTCTCGTACCCGATGCCGGTGTTGGCACCGCTGACGATGGCGATTCGGCCGGTCTGCGGGGGGATGTCGTCGAACGTCCAGTTCGCCATGCGTCGACTCCTTGCCAGGGCCTCAGTGCGCTGCGACGAACTTGGCGCATTCCAGCTATTGCGGCAAATAGCATGATTTGCCCGGCTGTCCGGCCGGTACACCGGTCAGGGCGCCCGGTGCCGGTCGGCGGCGCGGCGGCGGGCCTCGGCGGCCCGGCGGGCGGCGCGCTCGCGTTCCCGTCCGGCCACCCGCAGCCGGGTGGCGGCCGACTCCTCGCGGGAGACGGCGGCGGCGAGGTCCCGGCGCAGCCGCTCGGATTCCGCCACGGCGGCATCGTGCTCACCCTGCGCGGTGGCCAGCTCGGCCTCCCACTCGACCAGCGCGCTCTCGGCCTCGCGCGCCGCGGTGGCGGCCTCTTCGGCCCGGCGGCGCCGGCGCTCGGCCTCCTCCTCGGCCCGCCGCCGCGCCGCCTCCTCCGCCCGCCGGCGGGCCGCCTCCTTCTCCGCCGCCCGGCGCCGTGCCGTCGCAGTGCGATCACCGGTCGTGCCACTCCGGGTCGTGCCACTCCGGGTCGTGCGGCCCCCGGTCGTGCCGTCGCCGGTCGTACCCGTGGCGGTGGCACCGCCGGCATTGCCGCCGCCGGCGGCGGGTGGTGGTGCGTCCGGGGCCAGGAAGCCGGCCGGGCCGAAGCCGGCGTGGGCCCGCGGCGCGGCCAGCCGGCCGGCCCGTACCTCGGCGGCGACGTCCGGATCGGTGGTGGCCGCGAGCAGGGTGTCGGCCACCTCGCGCAGCGCCGGCTCGCGCAGCGGGCGCCCGGCCGCCGCCGCCAGCGCACCGGTCGCGCGCACCAGGCGGGTGACGAGATCGGCACGCCGCTGGTCCAGCGCGGCGACCCCGGTGCCCGACTCCCAGGCCGCGCGCAGCTCGGCGCCGAGGTCGAGCAGCTCGGCCAGCTGCGCCGGCTCGCCCGGCCCGGAACGGGCCAGCCGGTTCACCGCCCAGGCCGACACGGTCGGTCGCCGCAGCGCGCCGATGCGGCGGGCGAGCTCCGCGTCGCCCGCCTTCCGGGCCTCGGTGGCCAGCGCCTTGCGCCGTTCGACGAAACGCTCCGGCTCGATCCCGTACAGCTCGCCGGCCGCGGCGGACAGGTCCACACCCACTCCTTACCCGAAGCGGTGGCGGCGCCCGGCACCGCGCGGCGCCACCGCCAGGATACGGCGGCCCCCGGACCGCGGATCAAGCCTCCACCGTGCGGTGGTGAGGAGTGGGCGGTGCCGGGCGGGTAGGCATGTGGGTGGGCGCGCCGATCATGCCGGTCGGCGGGCCGGCCGTTCCCGACCTCTGAGGAGGAGACCGTGATGGAGAAGTTCTCCCTCATCGCCACCGGACGCACCGTGCTGGAGCGCGCGGCGGCGGGTTCCGCCGGGCACGCCGCCGAGACGGTGGTGGGCGGCCACGAACGGGAGCTGCGGCAGACGGTGATCGGTATCACCGCGGGCGGCGAGCTCGGCGAGCACGACAACCGGGGAGAGGCGACGCTGCAGGTGCTGCAGGGCCGGGTGCGGCTGGTCGCCGGCGACGTCTCCTGGGACCTGCTGGCCGGGGACCTGCTGATCATCCCGCCGGCCCGGCACCGGGTGGAGGCGGTGGAGGACGCGGTCCTGCTGCTCAGCTTCGCCCATTCCCGCTAGGGTGCTGCTTGGTGTGCCGGGAAGTCTGGTCGGCGATGGGGGCGTTCGTGCCCTTCGTCCGTCTTGCCAGGAGGTATGCCGGTGACCGCGATCGCGGCCGTTGTGATCTTTGTCGGGGCCTATGTCCTCATCGCCACCGAACGGATCCACCGGACGGCCGCCGCGCTCGGCGGCGCCGGGCTGCTGCTGCTGATCCACGCCACCGACGGCGGCGCCGCGTTCTTCTCCGAGCACTCCGGCATCGACTGGAACGTCATCTTCCTGCTGCTCGGCATGATGATCATCGTCGGCGTGCTGAAGCGGACCGGCGTGTTCGAGTACGTGGCGATCTGGGCGGCCAAGCGGGCCCGCGGCCGGCCGTTCCGGCTGATGGTGATGCTGGTCGTCATCACCGCGCTGGCCTCCGCGCTGCTGGACAACGTGACCACCGTGCTGCTGATCGCCCCGGTCACCTTCCTGGTGTGCGACCGGCTGTCGCTGCCGGTGGCGCCGTTCCTGATCGCCGAGGTGCTGGCGTCGAACATCGGCGGCACCGCGACGCTGGTCGGCGACCCGCCGAACATCATCATCGCCAGCCGGGCCGGGCTCTCGTTCAACGACTTCCTGGTGCACCTGGCCCCGCTGGTCGTGGTGCTGCTGGTCGTCTTCATCGGCATGTGCCGGTGGCTGTTCCGGTCGGCGTTCACCTATGACGAGCGGCTGGCCGCCGAGATCATGACCCTGAACGAGCGGGAGGCCATCCAGGACCGGCGGCTGCTGTGGCAGAGCCTCGCCGTGCTGGCCGTGGTCATCGTCGCCTTCGTGCTGCACCCGGTGCTGCACTACGAGCCGGCCGTCGTGGCGCTGCTCGGCGCCGGTCTGCTGGTCGCCGCGACCCGGGTCACGGTCGAGGACGCGCTGGAGGACGTCGAGTGGGCGACCCTGGTCTTCTTCATGGGCCTGTTCGTCATGGTCGGCGCGCTGGTGGAGACCGGGGTGATCGGGACGGTGTCCCAGGCCGCCACCTCGGCCACCGAAGGCCGGCTCGGGCTCACCACGATGGGCCTGCTGTGGGGCTCGGCCGGGCTGTCGGCCATCGTGGACAACATCCCCTACGTCGCCACCATGAGCCCGATCGTCGCCGACCTGGTCAAGGCGGGCGGGCCGCAGGCCGACGTGCTGTGGTGGGCGCTCGCGCTGGGCGCCGACCTCGGCGGCAACGCGACCGCGGTCGGCGCCTCGGCCAACGTGGTCGTGCTCGGCATCGCCGCCCGCAACGGCCGGCCGATCAGCTTCTGGGAGTTCACCAAGTACGGTCTGGTGGTGACCGTGGTGACGGTCGCCCTCGCCGTGCCCTATCTGTGGTTCCGCTATCTCGCCTAGCCCGGCGTCCCACGGCCGAAGGAGGCCCCCGGTGCATGCCCGTGATCTCGTCGCCGAGTTCCCCACCGTCACGGCGGACACCCCCGCCGTCGAGGCGGCCCGCCTGCTCGCCGAGCAGCGCCTGCCCGGGCTGATCGTCGTGGACGGCGGCGGGCGGCCGCTGTCGGTGCTGCCCGGCACCCAGGTGCTGCGGCTGGCCGTACCGCGGTACTGCCAGGACGACCCGGCGCTCGCCCGGGTGGTGGACGAGGGGCACGCCGACCGGTTCGTCCGCGCGCTCGGCGGCCGGACCGTCCGCGAGTGCCTGCCCGACCAGCCGCGCGAGCTGCCGATCACCGACCCGGGCGCCACCGCGCTGGAGATCGCCGCGCTGATGGCGCGCACCCGCAGCCCGCTGGTCGCCGTGGTGGAGGCGGACGGCCGGCTGCTCGGCGCGGTCACCCTACAGGACCTGCTGGGCCGCGCCCTGGAGGCGTGACCCGCGCCGTCCCCGGCCGGACGTGCGCCGGCCAGGGACGGCCAGGGACGGCCAGGGACGCGGCCGGGTCAGATCAGGGTGGCCTGGTAGGGGTCCCAGCCGGCCGGCAGCGGCTCGGGGACGCGGGGGGTGCCGGCCAGCGGGCGGAACTCGCCCGCCTCGGCCGCGTCGCTGATCGCGGCCATGCCCTCCAGCACGTGCTGGGCGAGCGTCCCGTCGGTGCGGTGCGGCACGCCGGCCCGCACCGACCTGGCCATGTCCAGCACGCCGAGGCCGCGGCCGGCCGTGGTGCCCTCCACCGGCAGCTCGCGCCAGTCGCCGTCGGCGCGCCCGCGCACCCGCAGCGGGCCCTCGAAGGTGTTGGGGTCGGGCAGCGACAGCACTCCCTCGGTGCCCAGGATGTCGATGCTGGTCACCACCGCCGGGGAGTCGAAGCTGAACGTCGCCGAGGCGCTCGGCCCGGCGGCGTAGTCGATCAGCGCCATGACGTGCGTCGGCACCTCGACCGTGAAGGTGGTGCCGCCCTTGGGCCCGGAGCCGACCACCCGGGTGGCGCGCGCCTGCCGCGCGGTCGCCGCGACCTTCGCCATCGGCCCGAGCATCGTGACCAGCGCGGTCAGGTAGTAGGGGCCGACGTCGAAGAGCGGCCCGGCGCCATGCTGGAAGAGGAACTCCGGGCTCGGATGCCACGACTCGGGTCCCGGGTTCTGCATGACCGCCGTCGCGGCCACCGGGGTGCCGATCGCACCGGAGGACAGGGCGCGCCGCGCCGACTGCAGGCCGGCGCCGAGGAAGGTGTCGGGGGCGCTGCCGATCCGCAGCGACCGCCGGCCCGCCTCGGCGAGCAGCGCCTCGCCCTCCTTGGGGGACAGGGCCAGCGGCTTCTCGCCGTACACGTGCTTGCCCGCGCGTAGCGCCTCGGTGGCCACCTCGACGTGCGCGCGCGGGACGGTCAGGTTGACGACGATCTCCACCTCGGGGACCGCCAGCACCGCGGCGAGGTCGCCGGCCACCGGCACCCCGTGCTCGGCGGCCTTGGCCCGCGCGCGGGGTTCGTCCAGGTCGGCGATGCCGAGCACCCGCACGTCGGGGAAGGCGGTGAGGTTGCGCAGGTAGGCGTCGCTGATCGCGCCGGCGCCGACCAGCGCGACGCCGACCGGGCCGGCCGTCACGCCGCCTCCAGCCCGGCCAGGTGGGCGTGGCTGCGCGCCAGCGCGTCCACCACGTCGGTGGCGCACTCGTCCAGTTCGACGATCCGCCAGGCGCCCGGCGCGGCGGCCAGGATGTCCGGCACCGGCATGACGCCCTCGCCGACCGCGGTGTGCGGCTCGCCTTTCACACCGGGACCGTCCTTGACGTGCAGGGCGAGGACGCGGTCGCCGAGCCGCCGCAGCAGGGCGGGGGCGTCCGCGCCGCCGACGGTGGCCCAGTAGGTGTCGATCTCCAGGAAGACCTCGGGGGCGAGCAGCCCGGCGAGCGCCTCGATGGCGTGGACGCCGTCGATCCGCGGCTCGATCTCCCACCAATGGTTGTGGTAGCCGAGCCGCAGGCCGTACCGCGCGGCCTGTTCGGCCAGCCCGTTGAGCAGGTCGGCGGCGCGGGCCACCCCGTCGCGGGTGGTGAAGTCCTCCTCCGGGATGCCGGCCGGCACGATGACCAGGCCGGCGCCGATGGCGGCCACCGCGTCCAGCACCCGGGCGGGCTCCTGGCCGAGCAGCGCGGAGGCGTGGGTGGCGGGTACCAGCAGGCCGAGGTCGGCGGTCACCCGCCGGAACCCCTCGGGGTCGTCGAGCGGGTCGTACGGCTCGACCGCGCCGTAGCCGATCTCCGCTATCCGGGTCAGGACCTTGTCGCGCTCGGACCGCATCCGGTCGCGGACCGAGTAGAGCTGTACACCGAGCGGCTTCACCATGAGGTACGGATCCTCCTGCGCCTGTCGCGGAGCCCACCGGGCACCGCGGCCCCCGATGATCTCCCTTACTCTCGCTTAAACGGTAAAGCGTGATAAAGGTAAAGACAATGGCTTATTTCCGGTTACAAGTGGGTATCCAGGGCCGCTCCACCCGACCTCCCGGACCGTGCGGCGAGCGGCCGGGAAGCCGCCCGCATGCTCGGCCGGATGGTCCCGCGACCGCCACATCTCCTCTTCCGGCTCGCCGCGCCGCGCAGGCGGTGCGGTAGGTGCGGAGCCCGCCGCCGGTGTGAGCCATCTCTCGCGCCATCGTCGTGGCGTGGCGGCCCGGGGAGGTCGACCATGTGGTGATGACCTCCACTCCCCGCCGGCCGGACGCCGGCGTCCGGCCCGATCCGACCGGCGCGGCCACCGGGCCCGACGGGGACGCACCAGGCCGCGGGTACCTGCTGGACAACGCGCGCGCCGAGGCGGGTGAGCGGTTCGTCTGGCTGGCCGAGCTGTTCGACGGGGTGACGCGCGGGCACTTCGACCGGCTCGGGGTCGGGCCCGGCTCGCGCTGCTGGGAGGTGGGGGCCGGTGGCCGCAGCGTCCCGGAGGCGCTCGCGGCGGCCGTCGGCCCGGCCGGGTACGTGCTGGCCACCGACATCGACCCGTCGTGGCTGGCGGCGGGCGACGGGTACGAGGTGCGCCGGCACGACGTCGCCGCCGATCCGCCGCCGGAGCCGGGGACGTTCGATCTGGTGCACACCCGGCTCGTGCTCGTCCACGTGCCCGACCGGGCCCGGGCGCTGGCGACGATGGTGGCCGCGCTACGGCCCGGCGGCCGGCTGCTGGTCGAGGACGCCGACACCGCGCTGCAGCCGCTGGCGTGCCTGGACGACGGCGGCCCCGCGCAGCGGCGGGCCAACCGGCTGCGCGACGCGGTCCGCGAGCTGCTGGCGCGCCGCGGCGCGGACCTGCGCTACGGCCGGACGCTGCCGCGGGCGCTGCGCGCGGCGGGCCTGGTGGACGTCGCCGCGGCGGGCTCGTTCCCGGTCGGCGGGCCGGCCTGCGACCGGCTGGAGGCGGCGACCATCCGGCACGTGCGCGGCGAGCTGGTCGCGGCCGGGCTGGCCGGCGACGCCGAGATCGACGCGCACCTGGCCGCCGTGCACGCCGGCGAGCTCGACCTGACCCTCGCGCCGCTGATCTCGGCCTGGGGACGCCGGCCGGCGGAGCACGCGCCGGCCCCCGGTTAGGTGCGCTCCGGCATCGACTCGGCCGAAGCGGGTCGCGGCCACAGGTGGGACCCGGAGCCGCCGCCGGCCGAACTCCGCGGATCACGCCGGACGGGTGGGAGGGGAGCCCGCGTGCCCTCAGGGGACCCGGCCCGGCGGTGCGGGCACCGCCGGGCCGGGTGGGGTCAACTCCGTCCGGCGCCGACCGCCGTGTCGTGGCCGGCGGCCCGCTCCTGCTCGCCGGCTCCGGCCGGGTCGCCGCCCTCGCGGCCCTCGCCGGACGGCTCGCCGCCGGCCGGGGTGCCGTGCCGGGCGGCCCGCCGGGCCCGGATCCGCTCCTTGCGGCCCTCGACCATCGTGTAGAGGGTCGGCACCAGCAGCAGGGTGAGCAGCGTCGAGCTGACCAGCCCGCCGATCACCACGATGGCCAGCGGCCGGGAGATGAAGCCGCCCTCGCCGGTGAGGCCGAGCGCCATCGGCAGCAGCGCGAAGATCGTCGCCAGCGCGGTCATCAGGATGGGGCGCAGCCGCCGCCGGCCGCCCTCCACGACCGCCTCGTGCAGCGGCATGCCCTGCTCCCGGTACTGGTTCACCAGGTCGATCAGCACGATCGCGTTGGTGACCACGATGCCGATCAGCATCAACATGCCGATCATCGCGGCCAGCCCGAGCGTGGTGCCGGTGGCCAGCAGCAGCCCGATGGCACCGGTCGCCGCGAACGGGATGGACACCAGCAGCAGCAGCGGCTGCGCGACGCTACGGAACGTCGCCACCATCACGAAGAAGACCAGGGCGATGGCGGCCACCAGGGCCAGGCCCAGGTTGCCGAACGCCTCGGCCTGGTCGGCGCTGGCCCCGCCGATCTCGTACGACGCGCCGGCCGGCAGTGCCAGCGCCGCCAGCCGGCTCTTCAGCGCGGCGGAGGTCGCGCCGAGGTCGCTCCCGGTGGCCTTGGCGGACACCGTGGCGCTGCGCTCGCCGTCGACCCGGGTCACCTCGACCGGCCCGGCCACCTCGCGCACCGTCGCGACGTCGTCCACCGTCACCTTGCCGGCGATCTTCACCTCGCGCAGCGCGGCCGCCGAGGCGGGCCGGTCGCCGCCGCGCAGCACGACGTCGGCGGTGGTGTCGTCGAACGCCAGCTCGGTGATCGTGGTGCCGCGGAAGGCCTGCGTCACGGCCTGGCCGATCGCGGCCTCGGTGAGGCCCTTCTCCGCCGCCTTCTTCCGGTTCACGGTGACCTGGATGCGCGGCACGGTGTCGGCCATGCTGCTGGTCACCTCGGCGACGCCGGGCATGCCGCTCACCGACTGCTGGACCTGCCGGGTGGCCGCGCGCAGCGTGTCCAGGTCGGCCGCCCGCACGTCGACGGCGAGGGAGTTCCCGCCGAACCCGCCGGACTGGCCGACGCTGATTTCCCCCGCGCCGGGCACCCCGGCCAGCCGGTCGGTCAGCCGCCGCTCGACCGCCGCGGTGTCGGTGCCCTCGCGCAGCGTCAGCGCGTGGGAGACCCGGGAGGCGGCGGTGGTGCCGCCGCGGAGCCTGGCGGTGCCACCGCCCACGGTGACCTGGTAGGACTCCACCTCCGGCGTGCCGGCCACCACCTGCTCGACCTTCTTGGCCATCGTGTCGGCGGCGGTCAGCGAGGTGTTGGGCGGCAGCTTCTGGCTGATGCTGAGGGTGTTCTGGCCGGCGTCGTCGATGAAGCTCGTCCGCAGCAGCGGCACCAGCGCCAGGGTGCCCACGAAGATCACCGCAGCGGTGGCGACCGTGATGATCCGGTGCCGGGTGGCGAACCGGATGACCGGGACGTAGGCCCGCTGCAGCAGCCCGCGGCGCTCCTTCTCGTCGGCCGCCCGGCGGATCGCCGCGGCGTCCCCGCCCTTGGGCGCCTTGAGGAACCAGTAACTCAGCACCGGGACGACGGTCAGCGACACCAGCAGCGACGCCAGCAGCGCCACGGTGACGGTGACCGCGAACGGGCCGAACAGCTCGCCGACCAGGCCGCCGACGAAGGCGATCGGCAGGAAGACCGCGACGGTCGTCAGCGTCGAGCTGGTGACCGCCCCCGCCACCTCGCGGACGCCGTCACCGATCGCGCGCCCCTTGGACTCGCCGTAGGAGAGGTGGCGTTTGATGTTCTCCAGCACCACGATCGAGTCGTCCACCACCCGGCCGACCGCGATGGTCAGCGCGCCCAGGGTGAGCATGTTCAGCGAGTAGTCCTGCAGCCACAGCGCGATGAGGGCGATCAGCACCGACAGCGGGATGGACACCGCCGTCACGATCGTCGAGCGCAGCGAGAACAGGAAGACCAGGATGACCAGCACGGCCATCGCCAGGCCGAGCAGCCCTTCGGTGGTCAGGCTGTCGATCGCCTGCTCCACCGACGGCGCCTGGTCGAACACCACGGTGATCTGCGCGCCACCGCCCAGGGCCGCGGCGAGGGCGGGCAGCTTGGCCCGCACGTCGTGGGAGATGGCCACCGCGTTGCCGTCCGGCGTCATGGTCATCGAGACGCCGAGGCTGGGCTTGCCGTTGGTGCGGGTGAGGGTGGTGGCCTCGGCGAGTTCCAGCTCGACCTTGGCCACGTCGCCGAGCCGGACCGGCTTGGGCGCCGCCGCCGGGCGCGCGGCCGCGCCCGCCGCGCCTGCCGCGCCCGGGTTCCGCGCCTGGCCGCCGGCGGACCCGGGTGCGGCGCCGGCCGCCGGCGGGGTCAGGTAGAGGTCGCGGATGTTCTTGACCGAACCGAGCGCGGTGCCCACCTGGACGCTGAGCGACCGGCCGGACCGGGTCAGGGTGCCGGCCGGCAGCGGGGTGCCCGCGGACTGCAGCGCGGTGACGATCGCGGCGGAGCTCAGCCCGCGCTCGGCCAGCTCGTCGTCGTCCGGGGTGATGGACACGACCTGCTCGCGGGTGCCGGTGACCGTCACCTCGCGGACCCCGGCGATGCCGGACAGCTCGGGGACCACCTGCTCGGCCAGCCGGTCGGCCAGCCGCCGCTGGTCCTCGGCCGAGCCGACCGCGAGCTGCAGCACCGGGATGTCATCGGTGTTGCCCGACGCCACCTGCGGCTCGACGCCGTCCGGCAGCCCGGCGCCCAGCCGGGCCACCGCCTGCTGGATGCGGTTCCGCGCGTCCTCGATGTCGCTGCCGAAGTCGAACCCCACCTGCACCACCGCGCTGGAGTCGCGGGAGGTCGAGGTGAGCGAGGTGACCCCGTCCAGGCCGCGGACCGCGTCCTCCAGCGGCCGGGTGACGTTGTCCTCGACGATCTGCGGGGCCGCGCCGGGATAGGAGGCGATGACCGACACGACGGGGAAGGCCAGTGACGGCAGGAGCTGCTGCTTGAGCGCCGGGATGGTGTACGCGCCGAAGGCGGCCACCACCAAGGTGATCATGGCGACGAGCCCGCGGTTGGCGAGGCTCAGTCTGGCGAGTGACGACATCGGTCCACTTCTGCTCGGGCCCGTCCGGGCGGGCACGGTCGGCGGGAGGCGGCCGGCGGGGGGCCGGCACGCTTCCCCAAGCCTGGCCGATCGGCGGGGCCGGTGGATCACGCTTCAGGACGATCCCGCGCGTACGGCGATCGCCGTACCGGGCCGGCCGGGATCCGCCGCCCGCCGGACCGGCTCCCCGGCCTTGCCATGGGCGGCCCACGGGTGGCCTGCCGGAGGCCGCGGCGGGAACGCCGGGCGTCCGCGGCCGGCCCCCGGCGAGGAACGGTCTCAGCCGGAGGGGGCCGGCGGGGCCGGGCGGCGCGGGGTGACCAGCCCGGTCTCGTAGGCGATCACCACCAGCTGGGCGCGGTCGTGCGCGCCCAGCTTGAGCATCGCCCGGTTGACGTGCGTCTTGGCGGTCATCCGGCTGATGCCGAGCCGCCCGGAGATCTCGTCGTTGGTCAGCCCGCAAGCGACCAGCGTCATGATCTCGCGCTCGCGGTCGGTCAGCACCGCCAGGCTCTCCGGCGCCGGGGCGGCCGCCGCGCCGGGCCCGGCCAGGTAGCGGGCGATGAGCTCCCGGGTCGCGGCGGGGGAGAGCAGCGAGTCCCCGCGGGCCACCACCCGGATCGCCTGCTGCAGTTCGGCCGCCTCGACGCCCTTGCCGAGGAACCCGCTCGCCCCGGCGCGCAGCGCCGCGAAGACGTACTCGTCGAGTTCGAAGGTGGTCAGCACCAGGATCCGCACCCCGCGCAGCGCCGGGTCGGCGGTGATCAGCCGGGTGGCGGCCAGCCCGTCCAGGCCGGGCATCCGGATGTCCATCAGCACCACGTCTGCCGCGGTCTCCTTGGCCAGCCGCACCGCCTCCCCGCCGTCGGCGGCCTCGCCGACGACCTCCAGGTCGGGCGCGGAGTCGATGAGCACCCGGAACCCGGCCCGGACCAGCGCCTGGTCGTCGGCGACCAGCACCCGGACGGCCATCAGCCCTCCACCGCCGGCGCGGGCAGCACCGCGCGCACCCGGAACCCGCGGCCGGGGGCCGGTCCCGCCTGGAAGGTGCCGCCCACCGACAGCGCGCGTTCCCGCATGCCGACCAGCCCGTGCCCCGGCGCGGGCCCCGGCGGGCCGCCCCGGCCGTCGTCGGTCACCTCGACGGCCAGGTCCGCCGGGCCGTACCGCAGCCGCACCCGGGTGGTGGCCCGGCCGGCGTGCTTGCCGACGTTGGTGAGCGCCTCCTGGACGATGCGGAACGCGGTCAGCTCCACCGGGAACGGCAGCGGGCGCGCCGGGCCGTCCACCTGGCAGCCGACCGCCATCCCGGCCGCCGCGAACGCGTCGATCAGCTCCGGCAGCCGGTCCAGGCCGGGCGCCGGTTCGGTCGGTGCCTCCTCGGCGGTGCCCGGCTGGCGCAGCAGGCCGACGGTGGCCCGCAGCTCGTCCAGCGCGGACCGCCCGGCCCGCCGGATGTGCCCGAGCGCCTCGCCCGCCTGCCGCGGCTCGCGCGCCAGCACGTGCTCGGCCACCTGGGCCTGCACGTTGATGAGCACGATGTGATGGGCGAGCACGTCGTGCAGCTCCCGGGCGATCCGCAGCCGCTCCTCCATCACCCGGCGCCGGGCCTCCTCCTCCCGGGTGCGCTCGGCGCGCTCGGCCCGTTCCTCGATCGCGGCGACGTAGGCGCGGCGGCTGCGCAGCGCGTCGCCGGCCGCGGCCGCCATGCCGATCCAGGCGATCTGCCCGGCCACCTCCGGACCCCACCAGGCGGCGCCGGAGAACGCGATGCGCACCCCGGCCAGCACCAGCGCCACGATCGCCCCCGCCGTCCAGCCGGCCCGGCGGGAGCCGTGCGCGGCCAGGCCGGCCACCGCGACCGCCGGCACGATGTCGAGCGGCGTATTGCGGGCCCCGCCGATCGCCATGTTGGCGACCACGCCGGCGACGGTGATCGCCACCACCGCGCGCGGCCACCGGCGCCGGACCGCCAGCGCCGCGCACACCAGCACGCCGATGGCCAGGCCGGCCCCGCTCAGCGGCTCCGCGGCGCCCCGGTGCTCCGACGGCGGGCCGAACGCGACCGGGACGAAGACCAGGAGCGCCACGAGGGAGTTCAGCAGCAGCGGCCGGGCCCGCAGGGCGTGCCACAGCTCGGTCAGGCGACGCACGATCCCACCGTACGGCGGCGCGGGCGTCGCGCTCCTCCTCCCCGGGTACCACCAGGCCCGGGTCACGTACCGCGGTCACGGTAGATCCAGGGGAAAGAAGTGTCCCTCGCTGTGGCCAAGCCTGCACAAAAATTTCATAATCGGGGCACGTGTAACAGGCGGTCAGCACCGTTGATCGCCTGGTGTAACAGCCAGGCCCGTGGAACGCGGGAGCGAAGCCCGGCATCAAATCGGACGATTCGGGCAGAAGATCGGGCACCGCCCGGCGGTTCCGGGCGCGGTTCGCCGGACGGCGGGACCGCGCGCGGGGCCGAGAGTGAGGAGACGACATGGTCCGACCAAGGCAGGCCCCCGGCCTGGCCGGCGAGCTGGCCGCGGAGTTCGCGGGAACCCTCATCCTGATCCTTTTCGGCACCGCCGTCGTGGCCCAGGTGGTCGCCGGCGGCATCGGCGACCACGACAGCATCGCCTGGGCCTGGGGCCTGGGCGTCACCCTCGGCGTCTACACGGCCGGGCGGATCAGCGGCGCGCACCTGAACCCGGCGGTGACGCTGGCGCTCGCCGCCTTCAAGGGGTTCTCCTGGCGCAAGGTGCTGCCCTACTCGCTGGCCCAGACCGCCGGGGCGTTCGTCGCGGCGCTGATCGTCCGCTGGAACTACTCCGAGGTGCTCCACCAGGTGGACCCCGGGCTGACCATCAAGACCCAGGGCGTCTTCTCCACCCTGCCCGGCAACGGCACCCTGCCGGTGCACGAATGGGGCGCCTTCCGCGACCAGGTGATCGGCACCGCCATCCTGCTGTTCCTGGTGCTGGCGGTCACCGACATCGCCAACACCTCGCCCGCGGCCAACCTGGCGCCGTTCGTCATCGGCCTCATCGTCGTGGCGATCGGGATGGCCTGGGGCACCAACGCCGGCTACGCCATCAACCCGGCCCGCGACTTCGGCCCCCGGCTGGCCTCCTTCCTGACCGGATACGGCTCGGCCTGGCGAGATCAGTACGGCCAGCTCTATTTCTGGGTGCCCATCATCGCCCCGCTGATCGGCGGCCTGCTCGGCGCCGGGCTGTACCAGGCGCTGGTGGCCCGGTTCCTGCCCGACCCCGACGCGCCGGAGCCGGGTACCGTCCCCACCGAGGCCGCATCGTCTGGAACGTCCGCCGCAAGAGGAGGAACCACGGATGGCTGACTTCGTCGGAGCAATCGACCAGGGCACCACGAGCTCCCGCTTCATGATCTTCGATCACGGCGGCAACGAGATCGCCCGCCACCAGCTGGAGCACGAGCAGATCCTGCCGCGGGCCGGCTGGGTGGAGCACAACCCGGTGGAGATCTGGGAGCGCACCCGCGCCGTGGTGGAGACGGCCCTCGGCAAGGCCAACCTGTCGGCGTCCGACCTGGTCGGCCTCGGCATCACCAACCAGCGGGAGACCGCCGTGGTGTGGAACCGCCGCACCGGCCGCCCCTACTACAACGCCATCGTCTGGCAGGACACCCGCACCGACCGCATCGCCAGCGCGCTGGAACGCGAGGGCAAGGGCGACGTCATCCGCCGCAAGGCCGGCCTGCCACCCGCCACGTACTTCTCCGGCGGCAAGGTCAAGTGGATCCTCGACAACGTGGACGGGGTGCGCGCGGCGGCCGAGGCCGGCGACGCCATCTTCGGCAACACCGACACCTGGCTGATCTGGAACCTCACCGGCGGGCCGAACGGCGGCGTGCACGTCACCGACCCGACCAACGCCAGCCGCACCATGCTGATGAACCTGGAGACGCTCGACTGGGACGACGAGCTGCTGTCGTTCTTCGACATCCCCCGCTCGATGCTGCCGGAGATCCGCCCGTCCTCCGATCCGCGCTCCTACGGGTCCACCCGCGCCGACGGCCCGCTCGGCGGCGAGCTGCCCATCTGCGGCGACCTCGGCGACCAGCAGGCGGCCACCGTCGGCCAGGTCTGCTTCGAGGTGGGCGAGGCCAAGAACACCTACGGCACCGGCAACTTCCTGTTGCTCAACACCGGCGAGGAGCTGGTCCGCTCCCAGCACGGCCTGCTCACCACGGTGTGCTACCAGTTCGGCGACGCCAAGCCCGTCTACGCGCTGGAAGGCTCGATCGCGGTCACCGGTTCGGCGGTGCAGTGGCTGCGCGACCAGCTCGGCATCATCTCCGGCGCCGCGCAGAGCGAGTCGCTGGCCCGCCAGGTGGGCGACAACGGGGGCGTCTACTTCGTGCCCGCGTTCTCCGGCCTGTTCGCGCCGTACTGGCGCTCGGACGCGCGCGGTGCGATCGTCGGTCTTTCGCGGTTCAACACCAACGCGCACATCGCCCGGGCCACCCTGGAGGCCATCTGCTACCAGAGCCGGGACGTGGTGGAGGCCATGCAGCAGGACTCCGGCGTGCACCTGGACGTGCTGCGGGTGGACGGCGGGGTGACGGCCAACGACCTGTGCATGCAGATCCAGGCGGACGTGCTCGGGGTGGCGGTGTCCAAGCCGGTGGTGGCCGAGACGACGGCGCTCGGCGCCGCCTACGCGGCCGGGCTGGCGCTCGGCTTCTGGTCCTCCACCGAGGAGCTGAAGAGCAACTGGAACGAGGACCGGCGCTGGCTGCCCACCTGGAGCGACGAGCAGCGCGCCGAAGGGTACGCCGGCTGGAAGAAGGCGGTGCAGCGCACCCTGGACTGGGTCGACGTCGACTGAGCGACCGGGGAGCGTCCTGACGGCCCGGCGGCCCGAGCACGGCCGCCGGGCCGTGTCATGCCCGGACCCCTGAGCGCCGCGCCCGCTACGCGCTCCGCGCCGTCCGCGCCGATCGCGGCTTTCGCGGCGTTCACCTGATCAGTGGCGGATGTTCATCTCGCCGGGCGGCCGCGCGGTGCCGTGCGCCACCCGGCCGCGGCGCCATCGTGGCTGCTCGCGGTGGGTGCGGCGCGGGGGAGCGGCAGCTTCTGACCAAGCCGTCCACTTTCCGGCAGCAACTACTGATATTTCATGACTTATCCGACAGAGTCATTGTCCTTTCTGTCTCATCAACCCCCCAAGGTCCGGCATCTCATGATGCGCCGGGGCCTGGAGACAGAAGGAGAGACTCGTGAGACGAGTCACCATCCTCGCCGCGGCCACCGCGCTCGCCCTGGCCGCCGCCACCCTGACCAGCACCGCCGCCCACGCGCTCACCCCGCCGGGCATCCCGTCGGCGAGCACCGCCGCCGCCGAACTCGCCGCGATCACCGTCGCCGCCGAGCGCAACGCCGACACCTACGACCGCGCCCTGTTCCCGCACTGGATCACCATCTCCGGCACCTGCAACACCCGGGAGACCGTGCTCAAGCGGGATGGCCGCAACGTGGTGACCAGCTCCAGCTGTGCCGCCACCTCCGGCTCGTGGACCTCGCCGTACGACGGGGCCACCTGGACCGCCGCCGCCGACGTGGACATCGACCACCTGGTGCCACTGGCCGAGGCCTGGCGGTCCGGCGCGTACGCCTGGACCACCTCGCGCCGCCAGGCGTTCGCCAACGACCTGGCCGGCCCGCAGCTGTGGGCGGTCACCGACAACGTCAACCAGGCCAAGGGGGACGCCGACCCGGCGGCCTGGAAGCCGCCGCTCACCTCGTTCTGGTGCACCTACGCCCGGGCCTATGTCGACGTGAAGTACGACTGGGGCCTGACCGTGGACAGCAGCGAGAAGTCCGCCCTGTCCGGCATGCTCGACCGCTGCTGACCTACCGCCACCGACGGTCCGCCGGTGGCGGCCGGAACCGGTCACCGGAGGGCCGGCCGGCCGGGCGGCGGGAAGTTCTCCCGGCGAGCGGGCGGCACCGGGCCGCCCACCGGAGAGGAGGTCCCGTGCCTGACAACGGTGCCCGGCCGGCCGCGCGGCGCACGCCGTGGAAGGCCGTGCTCGGCGGATCGATCGGCAACATGGTGGAGTGGTACGACTGGTTCGCCTACGCCAGCTTCGCCACCTATTTCGCCGCCGCGTTCTTCCCCAAGGGGGACGCCACCGCGCAGCTGCTGAACACGGCGGGCATCTTCGCGGTCGGCTTCTTCATGCGCCCGGTCGGCGGCTGGCTGCTCGGCCGGTACGCCGACCGGCGGGGACGCAAGGCGGCACTCACCCTCACCGTGACCATGATGTCGCTGAGCGCCCTGCTCATCGCGGTCGCCCCCACCTACGCCCAGGTGGGGTACGCCGGAGCGGGGGTGCTGCTGGTCGCCCGGCTGATCCAGGGCCTGTCGGTGGGCGGCGAGTACGCCGCGAGCGCTACCTACCTGACCGAGGCCTCGCATCCGGCCCGGCGCGGGTTCTCCTCCAGCTTCCAGTACGTCTCGATGACCGTCGGCCAGCTCATCGGCCTGGGCCTGCAGATGGTGCTCCAGCGATCCATGCCGGAGGAGGCGCTGCACGCCTGGGGCTGGCGGATCCCGTTCGTCGTCGGCGCGATCGGCGCCGCCGTGGTCTTCTACATCCGGCGCGGGCTGCTGGAGACCGAGGCGTTCGAGGAAGAGGAGCAGGCCACCGCCGCGGGCCGCGGGACGCTGCGCGCCCTGCGCGCGCACAAGCGCGAGTTCCTGCTCGTCATGGCGCTCACCATGGGCGGCACCGTGGCGTACTACACCTACACCACCTATCTCACGAAATATCTCTCCAACAGTGCCGGGCTCACCCGGTCGGACGCCACCCTGGTCAGCTTCCTGGCGCTCAGCGTCTTCTGCCTGCTCCAGCCGGCCGCCGGAGCGCTGTCCGACCGGGTCGGCCGCCGCCCGCTGCTCATCGCGTTCGGCGCCGGCTCGATGCTGGGAACCGTCCCGCTGCTCACCGCGCTGCGGCACGTCACCAGCGTCGGGCAGGCGCTGCTGCTGTCGGTGGCCGCCCTGGTCATCGTCACCGGGTACACCTCGATCAACGCCTGCGTGAAGGCCGAGCTGTTCCCCACCCAGGTACGCGCCCTCGGTGTCGCCCTGCCGTACGCGCTGGCCAACGCCCTGTTCGGCGGCACCGCCGAGTACGTCGCGCTGTGGTTCAAGAACGCGGGCGCCGAACCGGGCTTCTACTGGTACGTCGCCGGCTGCGCGGCGGTCTCGCTCGTCACCTACCTGACGATGCGCGAGACCAGGGACGCGGCCCTGCGCCGGTCCGAGCAGCCCGGCGGGCAGCCGGCCGCCGCCTGACCCTCGCCCGGCCGGCCGCCGGATGGCCCCGGACCCCCGTACGGATGCCGATCCGCCGCACCTTCCGTAACGTAGTCCTCATGGCCGCAGGCACGCGACAGAACGGGAGATCGTGCGGTACGACGGGAGACGTGGCGGATCCTCCGCGTACTACCATCTCGACGGCCGGAGTTCCCTTCGGCGCGGTCCGCGGCGGAACGGTGGAGATGGACGACAGTGAACCCCGGCCACTGCCGCCGGAGCTGCGTTCGCTGTTCGCCGACGGCGGCCGCGGCCGCACCCTGGCCGGCGGGCTCCCCGAAGGGGCGGTGGTGTGGCCCGACCCCACCTACGTCCAGTACCGGACCTACCAGCGTCCGGCGTTCTGGCTGAGCGAGGCGCCCGCCTCCGGCGCGCTGTGGTCCCGGCTGCGCGCCGAGCACCCCCGGTCCGGGCTGTGGCCGGTGCTGCTGGAGGAGTCCGTCCAGCCCTGGTCGGCCGGCCAGGTCGCCCCCGAGGCCGCGGCCGAGATCGACAACTACCACGTCGGCGCCTTCATGGCCGAGGTGTGGGCCGACTGGATCGACCGGGCCGCCGAGGAGCAGGTCACCATGCTCGACCCGTTCGGCGGCTACTGCCCGGGCCCCGCCGACCCCGCCCCGCTGCGCGGCGACCCCGACGAGGTGGCCGACTGGTACGCCGGCACGCTGGCCGCCCAGGGCATGCCGGTCGGGTTGGCAGCCGTCGACCGCGGCGCCGACGCGCTCGCCGTCATGGGCTGGCAGGGCGCGCTGCACCACAACGAGTGGAACGTCCCGCTGTCGGCGGTGGTGCGCAGCTGGGAGGACCGCTTCGGCGCCCGCCTGGTCTGCATGGGCTTCAACACCCTGGAACTCAGCGTGGCCGGGCCGCCGGCCACCGCCGAGCACGCGCTGCACCTGGCCGCCGAGCACTGGGCGTTCTGCCCGGACGCCATCATCCAGGGTGCCGGCTGCCTGGAGGACTACGCCGACCAGATCCGCGACCGCCACACCTGGTCCTTCTGGTGGGACTGAGCTTCCCGCCGTCAGGCACCGGGCGCCTGGTGCTCCGGCGGCCAGATCCGTACCTGCCGCGCGGCACGGTCACCCGGCGTGGCAGGATGCCGCTGCTGCTCCTCGAACTCCACGATCATGGCCAACGCGGCGTGCGCGTCCAGCCGGATGAGGACCTTCGGTTCGCCGGCCCGGTCGACGTACGGCGAGATGACCGGAGTCGAGGCGACGCGGTGCCGGTCGAGCCAGCGCTCCATCCGGGTCCGCAATTCGGCGGCCAACCGCAGCGCGTGCCGGCCGTCGTCCCGGCGTTCCGCGGGCTGCGAGGCCCGGTCGCTCATGGCTCCTCGAGAAGGAACAGGCCCTGCCCGGTCGCGGCGATGGTGTGGTCCACGTCGAACCACACGGCCATCCCGGCCGCGGGCCGGCGGATGATGCCCCACTGCCGGGCCAGCGCGTCGACCAGGCGCATGCCGCGGCCGCTCTCGTCCTGAAAGTCGGTGCTGACCAGCCGGGGCAGGCCGTGCCGCCCTTCGTCGGTGACCCCGATGCGCAGGTGCCCTTCGAAGGTCCGCCGGATCGCGAGGGTGAAGAACCGGGAGCCGCTGTGCCGGACGGAGTTCGACGTCAGTTCCGACACCAGCAGCACCGCCAGGTCGACCGCCGGATGATCCACGAGCGTCTGCCGGGTGACCTGCCGCGCCTGGGACACCTGCTCCTCGGTGGCCGGGAAGGTCTCCTGCCGGACGCTGCGCACCTGCGCCGCGTCGCGAGCCTGTGCCGGACCGGGACCGATGATCAGCCAGTCGAATGGCGAGTACGGCTCCTCGTGCGATGGTTCGCGATACTGGTCGCAATCTGCGTGCTTCGGTGCCATGACTACTCCTCTCCAGGATCGGTGAGCGCCGTCACCCGGTGAAATCGCGGACAAGCACCACTCAGCGTGATGGCTCGGTTACTATCCTGCAAGGGAATCCACGAAACTCTAGAAAGTCGCATCCGGAGTCCTGCAACACCCCGCATCGCGGCCTGCCCATTTCGGGCATTGATTCGATTTGCCGGTACGCACTTTCCGAAAGGTCAGGTAAGTGGCGAAACACGCAAACCCCACCATTCGTCAACGCCGGTTGGCCGGAGAACTGGCCAGGCTCCGGGAGGCGGCCGGCCTGACCCGGGAACAGGTCGCGCACCATCTCGACTGGCACGCGACCAAGACCTGGCGGATCGAGAACGCCCGATCCGGGGTGACGACCGGAGATCTCCGCGACCTGCTCGACCTCTACCAGGTGTCCGGGCCGCGCCGGGACTCCCTGATCGCCTTCGCCCGCCGGGCCCGCGAGAAGGGGTGGTGGACGGAGTACTCCGACATCTTCACCGGCTCGTACAACGATCTCGAAGCGCAGGCCTGCGCCATCCGGACCTTCGAGCCACTGCTGATCCCCGGACTGCTCCAGACCGAGGCCTACGCGCGGGCCATCGTCCGATCCGGGCCGGTCATCGATCCCGCCGAGGTCAAGCGGCGCGTCCAGGCCCGGATGGCACGGCAGCAACTCCTCACCGCCGAAGAGGGGCGCCCTCGACTCTGGGCGGTGATCGACGAGGCCGCGCTTCGCCGCCCGGTCGGGGGAGCCGAGACGATGCGCGAACAGCTACAGCGGCTCATCGATCTCGTCGATCAGCCGCACATCACCCTCCAGATCGTCAAGAACTCGGTAGGCGCCCATCCCGGGCTGACGGGCCCCTTCGTCGTCCTGGACTTCCCGGAACCTGATCTCTTCGCCCCGGTCGTCTATCTGGAACTGGCCCCCGACGGTCTGTATTTGGAGGAGACCGAGGCGATAATGCGATATACCCTGATATTCGACCACCTGCGGGCGATCGCCGTAAGTCCGGTGGAATCGAGCAAGATGTTGAACGAAATCAAGGAAGGGCTAAGCGATGACGAATGAGTCTCAGCGCATCCCCCGGGGCGAGAGTTACATCGAGCCGTCCGCCCTTGTCTGGCAGAAGAGCAGCTATAGCCAGGCCCAAGGGAACAATTGCGTCGAAGTAGCGCGCCCGGCCGGCCTCGTCGCGGTCCGCGACTCCAAGCTGCCGGACGAGCCTCCGCTGCTGCTCGGCAGGGTCCAGTGGCAGGACTTCGTCGGCGCCGTCAAGGCGGACCGGTTCGCGCGCTGACCCGTCTCCCGGGCGAGGAGGGCGATCGCCACTCCAGGTGCGGCGCCGAGCCCGGTGCGCCGTGACCCCGGTCGCGCCCAAGGGTGGTCACGCCCGGGGCCGGGCTTGACCAGGCCGGAGCTCAGGACGGCCCGGGGTGCCGGTCACCTTGGGGACGGTCCGGCCGATCGCTCGGTCTCGGGGGTGCCGTCCTTCCGGAGGGTCAGGCCGGCGGCCAGGCAGGCGAACGGGATGGCGGGGACCACGTACCGGATGTCGAAACCGGGGATGAGCACGGCGGCCGTCAGGCCGGGGAGCAGCGCGTCGTGGCGGCGCCGGACGGCCGCCGCGATCAGAGTCCCGGCGAGCGCGAACACCAGCAGCGGGAACGGCAGGTAGCCGAAACGCTGGTAGGCGCGCAGCGCGCCCGCGTATGGCTCGTGGATGCGGGTGGCACCCGGCCCGCCCTCGTAGGCCTCGACGATCGGGCGGACCGACGACTTCAGCGGCCGTTCCTCCAGCGGGAACCAGTACGGGTTGCGCTGCCTGGCCTCGGCGGGGCTGGTGGTGCGCTCCCAGCGCAGCAGCGAACCCAGGTCTTCGCCGACTGCGGCCAGGTAGTCACCCGGCTGGGCCAGGATGGCGGCGCGGGCGAACTCGCCGGCGGGCCCGTTCCGGTCACCGCGCATCTTGTACATCGGTGACCAGGTGGCCCACAGCCAGAACGGCGGGGACGGCCGGTCGTCCACCGGCGTGACCGGGCAGAGTTTCGCGAGCCGGGCCTCGGGCCGGATCACCGAGCAGTCGGCGAACGTCGTGGTCCGCGCCCACAGGAACATGCCGTCGGCCCGGGTCAGGCCGAAGACCCCGCTGGTGGCGGACATCCAGCCGGCGTACGCCAGCACCGGGACCAGGCCGGCGGCGGTGAAGGTCACCCAGATCCGCCATCCGGTACCGCGCCGCAGCGGCAGCCAGACCGCCGCCAGCGCGAGCACCACCACGCCGATGGTCCGGGTGACCGCGGCCAGGCTCAGCAGGACCCCGGCGGTCACGGCGGCCGCCGGGGTGATCCGCCGCCGGAGCAGCACCAGCACGCCGCCGGCGGCCAGGACCGTGAACAGCGCGTCGGCCATGATCATGTGTTCGAGCAGGATGAGGAACTCGTCATAAAGCAGCGGCGCCGCCAGCGCGGTCGCCGCCCAGCGGGACAGCCCGCGCCGCACCAGCAACGCGTACACCGCCACGGCGAGGCCCAGCCCGAGCAGGTGCTGGACCGCCGTCACCAGCGTCAGGCCCGGGCCCGGGGCGAGGGCGGCGAGGAACAGGGAGTACCCCAGCGGCCGGAACTCGCCGGGCACCGGGTGGGCCGCCGACTCCAGATAGGCGTAGGAGTCGGCCCAGAATAACAACGCCGGCCGGTACCCCAGCATGGCCAGCCCGCGCAGCGCTACCCCGAGCGCCAGTGCCACGACGAACGGAAGATACCGCCATCCGGATGTCCGCTCCGAGACCAGCCTTCGTCGCCCTCCCGGCCCTCGCTTTTCGGGCAGCACAAAAGTAGTGTCGGGTGTCGCCATAAAAGAACTCCTCGGGTGGATCGGCCAGATCCGTGCAGCTCAGATCCGCCGAGCATGATCATGTTTCGTTATTCGCCGCTCAATCGCCCGGTGTTACCGCCTGACGGAACCGGGCGAAATGTCGCCAAGCCCATATCTTGCCGTCAACAGGCAGAGGTTTCACGTCATCGCTTATCCGGATGCCTTGTCCGGCCTGCCTCGCGGTGCGATCTGGCGAGGAAATGCCCTTTATTGCGAAAGCCGTTGAACGGGGACGATGGGCGCGATGATCGGCGTTCTCCGCGAACGATCCGCGAACTGGGCGCCCGAGGCGGCGAACCGCCGTTCTCGATCACGGTGTCCGCCCGGCACCGGGAGGGGTCGCCGGGCGGAGGGGGAGGGGCGGGGCGTGAGATGATGGCGGGGTCCCGCGGCGGGCGTCACCAGGGCAGGGCGGGGCGCATCGCACCGACGTAGGGCCGCCGTCCCGCGCCCGCCGGGCCGGCCGGCCGAGAGCAGGAGGCCGCATGACCGCCGACGCGCCGGAGCCGGAGGACGAGTCCCCGGACGACGAGTTGAAGCGCAAGTTCCGCGAGGCGCTGGAGCGCAAGCGCCAGGGCCAGGCCGATGCCGGCGGCACCGCCCGCGGCCGGGACGGTTCCAAGATTCACGGTACGCACGGCCCGGCCGGTGGCCGCCGGTCCTTCCGCCGCAAGAGCGGCGGCTGACCGCAAGCCCAGAAGAGCCCCGAAGAACCCCGAAGTGCCCGACGTCCCGCCGCCCGCCCCCATGCGGCGGCGGGACGCCCGGGTCCCCGGCCGGCGGCCTGCCCGGCCGCGCGACCGGGGCAGGTGCCGGAATCACCCCGCCGTCGCCGTGCCGGTCGGGTGCACGCCGGCCGCCACCTCGTCGCCCACGCGTAGTTCGCCGGGTGCCTCCGGGACCAGGCGGATGCCGAACCAGACCTTCCCGTCCTGTTTGCGGTGCCGGGACAGCGTGCGGATCGGCTCCTTGCCCTTGCGGTACGTCGC
The DNA here is from genome assembly GCF_016863395.1 of Sphaerisporangium rufum. GTDB lineage: Bacteria > Actinomycetota > Actinomycetes > Streptosporangiales > Streptosporangiaceae > Sphaerisporangium > Sphaerisporangium rufum. Next base: position 34,094 of record NZ_BOOU01000025.1, read on the forward strand.
GGGGTCCACGGTCGTCATCGTGCAGCGGTCGCAGCGTTCGGCGAAGCGGAACCAGGTGTCGCCGAGCCGGACCCGGGTCCAGGAGTCCTCCGCGAACGGCTCGGTCCCGTCGACCACCACGTTGGGCCGGAACCGGATGCCCGCGAGCGGGCCGGGCTCGTCCTCGCCGCGCAGCGCGGCCTCTTCGGCGATCCAGGCCGAGAGCCGGTCCAGCGAGGCGGCGGTGGTGAGCAGCAGCGGCGCGTCGTCCTGCAGCACGAAGGTGTCGCCGGGCCGGCCGCCGTGTTCCTCGCTCATCGGCCGGCGGCGGGGGTCGTCCAGCCACACCAGCCGGGCGGGCCGGCCGACGGCGGCCGACACCCAGGCGGCGGCCGTCGTACCGGCGTCGACCGCCCGGTCCAGGCCGCGGAGCCGGATCGCGGCCGGTGGCCCGCCGGCCGGCGGCGGCACCGCCAGGTCCGGCGAGCCGGCGGCCCGCAGCAGCACGCCGCCGTCCTCGCGGGCCTCGGCGGAGATCGCCAGCATGCCGGGCAGGTCGCGGGCGGTGAGCACCTCGCCGTCCGGCCCGGTGACCGCCCAGCGGCGGTCGCCGGCCAGGCCCCACGGGTGCACGGTGGCGGCCGGCACGGACAGGCCGCCGAACGACTTCACCGGGTACACCCGAAGATCGATGATCTGCACAGCCGCAGGTTAGCGCCCGCACTGTTGGGAGCGCTCCCAATAACCTTGTCGCCTGATTCGGCTTCCCTGTGACCCCTGAGACAGAAACGCCGAATGTCCGGTTTGTCGGCTGGATCGCCTTGGCCGGAAGGGGGGTTGCGGCAAGTTTCTGGGGTCATTGGCATTCACATCGCCGACTTGTTGCCGTAATCTGAGTGGGAGCGCTCCCATTAAGGAGGAGCAGGTGTCCCTCACCTTTCGCGCGAATCGTGCGCCCGCATCGGACGTCAGCGACCGCCTCCCGCTCCGGACCGCGGAGTGGGTCCTGGACGCCGACGCCGAGAGCGTTCGTGCGGCGCGCGTACTGGTCCGCAGCTCGCTACGGCGGTGGGGCGCCGGAACGCTCGTCGACGACTGCTCGCTGATCGTGAGCGAACTCGTGACGAACGCCATCCGGCATGGTGGCACCGCCTTCTCGCTCAAGATCGGTTGCGACGGTTCGTGGGTGTACGGCGAGGTCTACGACCACGGCGACGGGCTGCCCTGCGCGGGCGCCGGTGACCTGGACGCCACCGACGGCCGCGGGCTCCTGATCGTCGGCATGCTCGCCGACGACTGGGGCGTCGTACCGGAGCGGGGCGGCGGGAAGACCGTATGGTTCATCACCGGGCACCATGGGAGCCCATGAGCCGACCTCGCGGATCAGGGGTCTGTGAGGTCTCGTCGGGGCATGTTGATCACCGGGCGGTGCGTGCCCCGGCGATCCGGTGCGGCTCGCGCCGCCCGGCCCTCCCCGGAGGGCCGGCCGCGAGCCGCACCGGCGATCGCGTGACGCCGGACCGGACGGGCCCGATGCCGGGCCCGTCCGGCCGGCAGGCGTCCGAGCCGGTCAGCGGAAGGCGTCCAGGCCGGTGAGCGCCCGGCCCAGGGTCAGCGCGTGCACCTCCTCGGTGCCCTCGTAGGTCGCGACCGTCTCCAGGTTCACCATGTGACGCATCACCGGGTACTCCAGCGTGATGCCGTTGGCGCCGTGCACCCCGCGCGCGGTGGCCGCCACCCGCTGCGCCGCGCGCACGTTCGCCAGCTTGCCGAAACTCACCTGGGAGTGGTGCGCCCGCCCGGCGTCCTTGAGCCGCCCGACGCGCAGCGCGGTCATCATCGCGTGGTTGACGTCGACCAGCATGTCGGCGAGCTTGCGCTGGGTCAGCTGGAACGCTCCGATGGGCCGGCCGAACTGCTCGCGCGTCTTGGCGTACTCGACCGAGGCCAGCAGGCAGGACCGCGCCGCGCCCGCCACCCCCCACACGATGCCGTACCTGGCCTCCGACAGGCACGACAGCGGCGCCTTCAGCCCTTCGGCGCCCGGCAGCAGCGCGCCGGCCGGCAGCCGGACCCCGTCCAGCACCAGCTCGGCGGTGATGGACGCGCGCAGCGACAGCTTGCGGTGCACCACGTTCGCGGTGAACCCCGGCGTCGAGCACGGCACCAGGAAGCCGCGGATGCCCTCGCCGGTGCCGGCCCACACGACCGCCACGTCGGCCACCGAGCCGTTGGTGATCCACATCTTGGTGCCGTCCAGCACCCAGTCGTCCCCGTCCCGCCGGGCCCGGGTGCGCATCGACCCCGGATCGCTGCCCGAGTCGTGCTCGGTCAGGGCGAAGCAGCCGAGCACCTCGCCGGTGGCCATCCGCGGCAGCCACTCCTGCTTCTGCGCGTCGGTGCCGTACCGGTGGATCGCGGTCATCGCCAGCGACCCCTGCACCGAGACGAAGCTGCGCAGCCCGCTGTCCACCGCCTCCAGCTCGCGGCAGGCCAGGCCGTAGCTGACCGCGCTGGTCCCCGCGCAGCCGTACCCGGTCAGGTGCATGCCGAAGACGCCGAGCTTGCCCAGGTCCCTGGCCAGCCCGCGCGGGTCGGGGATCGTGCCGGCGTCGAACCAGTCGGCCACGTGCGGCATCAGCTCGGCGGCCGAGAAGTCGGCCACCGCGTCCCGGATCGCGCGCTCCTCGTCGGAGAGCTCGCGGTCCACGTCGAGGAAGTCCTGAGGGTCCATGTCACCGCCGAAACGATCAGGGAGATGCGCGTTGCCGCCGCTCCTGTTACTCAGCAGCCAATCACAGCCGGCCGGCCCCGCCCAACGCGCCCCGCGCGGCGGTCCGACGCCGGCGTCCCGGGACGCGGCGGCCCGCCCCGGGACGCCGCGTCACCGGCACGCCGGGCCGGGCAGGGTCACTCCTCTTCGCCGGACCTGCGCCGGCCGCCGCCGGTCGAGCCGAGGCGGCGCAGCACCCGGTCGAAGGCGTCGCCGAACGGGTTCTCCTGCACCATGTAGGTCCAGGTGGACGTGGGCCGGGCCAACCCGGTGCCCAGGGGGTCCAGGCCGTCCTCGGTGATCACCGCGTTCTCGAACGTCTCGACCGACCGGCGCGCCACCTCGTCCTCCAGCCGGCGGTAGGCGGCGACCGCCTCCCGGTGGAACTCGTCCAGCGGCCGCAGCCGGTGGCCGAGCGCGCGCAGGTGGATGCCCTCGCGCACGTCCGACATGAAACCGAGGTATTCGGTCCAGCAGCGGTCCAGGTGGTACAGCACGATCTGCCGGGCCGCCTCGCCGAGGACCTTCTCGCCGGCGCTCTCGGTCAGCTCCTTCCAGCGCTCGGGGCGGGCCCGGGCCAGCGCGTCGGCGGCGGACTCGCCGTGCAGCACCTTGTCCCGCTGCTCCAGCACCTGCCCGCGCTGCAGCTCCAGCAGCCGGGTGTAGCGCCAGGTGTTGCGGTGGATCTCCAGATTGGCGCCCTCGGCGACCCGCTGGGCGTGCCCGACGATCCAGCCCGCCCGCTTGTGCCGGACGACCCCGTCCTGGTCGGCGGGCGGCAGCGCCTCGCCGGCGGCGTGCTGGGCGATCAGATCGTCCTCCAGGCTGACCAGGAAGACCGAGCCGCCCGGGTCGCCCTGCCGGCCGGCCCGGCCGCGGAGCTGGTCGTCCAGCCGGCTGCTCGGGTGCCGGCCGGCGCCGATGACGTACAGCCCGCCGAGCTCGGCCACCCCCTCGCCCAGCCGGATGTCGGTGCCGCGCCCGGCCATCTGGGTGGACACGGTGATCGCGCCGCGCGCGCCCGCCTCGGCGATGATCGCGGCCTCCTCCGCGTCGTTCTTGGCGTTCAGCACCACGCAGGACAGCCCTTCGGCGCGCAGGCCCTCGGCCAGCCGCTCGGACTCCGAGACGTCCAGGGTGCCGACCAGGACCGGCCGGCCCGCCTCGTGCACCTTGGCGATCTCGTCGACCAGGGCGCGCTCCTTGTCGGTGACGGTGCCGTACACCCGGTCCGGCTCGTCCACCCGCACGCAGGGGCGGTTCGGCGGGATCACCGCGACCTTCAGGCCGTAGAACTCGCGCAGCTGCTCCTCCACCGCCACCGCGGTGCCGGTCATGCCGCAGATCTCCGGGTAGCGGCGGATCAGCCCTTGCACGGTGATCGAGTCGAGGATCTCGCCGGTCTCGCTGGCCGGCAGCGCCTCCTTGGCCTCCACGGCCGCCTGCAGGCCGTCCGGCCACCGCTGCAGGGTCGCCACCCGGCCGCGCGACTGGCTGATCAGCTGGACCCGGCCGTCGCGGACCAGGTAGTCGACGTCCCGGGTGAGCAGCGCGTGGGCGTGCAGCGCCAGGTTGATCCGGGTCAGCTCGTCGGGGGACTCGTACAGGTTGATGCCGCCGAGCGCCTTCTCGACGGCGTCGGTGCCCTTGGTGGTGAGGAAGACGTTGCGCCCCTGCTCGTCCAGCTCGTAGTGGTAGCCCTTGGACAGCCGCCGCACCAGCTCGGCCGCCTCCGGCGCGTCCGCGCCCGGGTCGGCGGCGCCGGCCAGCACCAGCGGCACCCGGGCCTCGTCCACCAGCACCGAGTCCGCCTCGTCGATCACCGCCACCGACGGCTCGGGCACGATGAGATCGGCGGCGGAGGTGGCCATCCGGTCGCGCAGCACGTCGAAGCCGGCCTCGCTGACCGAGGCGTAGGTGACGTCCCTGGCGTAGGCCTCCCGGCGCTCCTCGGGGGTGGAGGACTGGCCGACCCAGCCCACCGACACCCCGAGCGCCTCGTAGAACGGCCCCATCCACTCGGCGTCCCGGCGGGCGAGGTAGTCGTTCACCGAGATGACGTGCACCCGCTTGCCGCGCAGCGCGTGCCCGGCGGCGGCGATCGCCCCCGACAGCGTCTTGCCCTCGCCGGTCGCCATCTCGGCGACGTGCCCGGACAGCAGCGCGAGCGCGCCGACCAGCTGCACGTCGAACGGCCGCATATCGATCGTCCGGCGGGCCGCCTCCCGGGCGATCGCGCAGAAGTCGGCGAGATCGTCCAGCGTGGGACGCGGCAGCTCCGCGAGGTCGCGGAACCGGTCCTCCCGCGCGCCGGCCTGCGCGGCGACGCGCTGGAAGGCGCCGATGCCCACGCTGCCCGGGCGGTCCAGGGCGTTCCTGATGAATCTCGGTATCGAGGCCACGTCCACTCCAACGCCTTACGACGACTCTGACGTTCCCGCCCCCCGCGGCGTCAGGTGCTGCGCGCGGGTACTTCCGGCCGGGCGGAGGCCGGCCGGTCGGAGAGCGGGATCTCCTTGACGAAGAATGCCAGCAAGAACCCCACCGCGACGACCGGCGCCACGTACAGGAAGATCGGCGGCAGCGCGGCGGCGTAGGCGCCGGCGATCGCCTGCCTGGTGGCGGGCGGCAGGTACTGCAGCGCCTGGGGGGTGAGCGCGTTCGGGCCGCCGGGCGGCAGCGCCACCCGGCCGGCGGCGAACGCGTCGGTCAGCCGGTGGATGAACACCGCGCCCACCAGGGAGGTGCCGAGGGAGGCGCCGGTCTGCCGGAAGTAGTTCACCGCCGAGGTGGCCGTGCCGACGTCCCGGTGCGGCACCGCGTTCTGCACGATCAGCACCAGGGTCTGCATCACCAGGCCGAGCCCGAACCCGGTGACGAACATGTAACAGGCGTTCAGCGCCATCGACGACTCGGCGGTCATCCGGGACAGCAGCACCAGGCCGACCACCAGGATCCCCATCCCGGCGATGGGGATCATCCGGTACCGCCCGGTCCGGGTGATGACGCGCCCGGAGCCGATCGAGGTGATGGTCATCCCGGCCACCATGGGCAGCATCAGCAGCCCGGCGCCGGTCGCGCTGGCGCCGTTCACCATCTGCAGGAAGGTGGGCAGGTAGGCGACCGCGGCGAACATGCCGACCCCGACGAACACCCCGATGGCCGCCGGGACGGTGAACAGCCGGTCGCGGAACAGGCGCAGCGGGATCACCGGCTCGGCCGCGGCCCGCTCGGCCAGCACGAACCCGCCGGCCAGCAGCACCGCGCCGGCCGCCAGCGCGATGATCACCGGTGAGTCCCACGGATAGGTGGTGCCGCCCCAGCTGGTGACCAGCACCACGCAGGCCGAGACGCCGGCCAGCAGCGCGGTGCCCGCCACGTCCAGCCGGGGCCGCCCGGCCGGCCGGGGCAGGCGCAGCACGACGGCGGTGATGACCAGCGCGAGCAGGCCGAGCGGCAGGTTCACATAGAAGCACCAGCGCCACCCGGCGTGGTCGGTGAAGTAGCCGCCGATGAGCGGGCCGGCCACCGACGACAGGCCCCACACCGCGCCGATGACGCCGGTGTAGCGGCCGCGCTCCCGGGGCGAGACCAGGTCCGCCACGATCGCCTGCACGCCGATCATCAGCCCGCCGCCGCCCAGCCCCTGCAACGCCCGGAACGCGATCAGCTCCGGCATGCTGCGCGCCATGCCGCACAGCACCGACCCGGCCAGGAAGATCACGATGGCCGCCTGGAAGACGATCTTCCGGCCGACCAGGTCGCCGAGCTTGCCGTAGATCGGCAGGCCGATGGTCGAGGCGAGGATGTAGGCGGTGACGATCCACCCGATGTGCTCCAGCCCGTGCAGGTCGCCGACGATGGTCGGCAGCGCGGTGGAGACGATCGTCTGGTCCAGCGCGGCCAGCAGCAGGGCCAGCATCAGGCCGGCGAACACCACGTTGACCTGCCGGCCGCTCAGCCGCGGCACCTCCACGTTCACGTCGGCCGCCTCTCCGCGTCTCCGCCTGATGAGCGTCGCATGTCGTACCCAGCCGGATCGCGTTCAGGCGTCCGCCGCCGGGCCCGCGCGGCGAAGCGCTGTCCGGAGCAGGGCATCTCGTCCCGGTCTCTTGGCGCGCGGTCCGGTTCGCGGTAAACCCGATGAAAGGCGATTCCTCTGGCCCGGCGAACGATCATACGTTCAACGGGGGTGTCTCGGCCACGGGAGGCGGACATTGACCCACGTCGTGTGCACGGACGACGGCAGACGACTCTCGGTGGAGGAGATGGGCAAGTCGGACGGGGATCCCGTCTTCCTCCTGCACGGCACCCCGGGCAGCAGGATCGGTCCGCACCCGAGGATCTCCGTGCTGTACTGGCTCGGCGTGCGGCTGATCACCTTCGATCGGCCGGGTTACGGCGGCTCCGACCGCCAGGTCGGGCGGTCGGTCGGCAGCGTGGCCGGCGACGTGTCGGCGATCGCGGATCACCTGGGGCTGGACCGGTTCTCGGTGGTGGGGCGCTCGGGCGGCGGGCCGCACGCGCTCGCCTGTGCCGCGCTGCTGCCCGAGCGTGTCCTGCGGGTGGCCGTGCTGGTCGGTCTCGCTCCGCACGCCGCCGAGGGCCTGGACTGGTTCGGCGGGATGACCCCGTCCAACGTCACCGAGTACACCGTCGCGCTCAGCGGACGCCACCGGTTCGCCGACTGGCTCGCCCCGGCCGCCCGGGAGATCCGGGCGGATCCGGCCAGCCTGATCGCCGGGCTGTACGCCGAACTGCCGGAGGCGGACCGCCGGATGGTCAACAATCCCGGCGTGCGCGACATGTTGCTGCGCAACTACGCCGAGGCCCTGCGCCGGTCCGAGGACGGCTGGGTCGACGACGCGATCGCCTTCTGCTCGCCATGGGGCTTCGACCCGGCGGACATCACGGTGCCCACCCTGCTCTGGCACGGCGGCCAGGACCGCTTCTCGCCCATCGACCACTCCCGCTGGCTGGCCACGCGCATCCGGACCGCCACCATGTGGGAGGAGCCGGAGGCCGCGCACTTCGGTGCCCTGGCCGCGCTCCCGGACCTGCTTCCCTGGCTGGTGAACGGCGAGGACGCCGCCTGATCACCAGGGCTGCAGCTCCAGGTCCCGGGTGATCTTGCGCCAGGCCGCGAGATCGGCGATGTAGGGGTGATCGTCGCCGAGGGCGGCGCGCATGGAGTGCAGCACCTGCTCACGCATCCGCCGTCCTTCGGCGGACCGCCCGGCGGCGTTCAGCGTGACCGACAGATTCGCCTCGCACACGAGCGTGTCAGGGTGTTCAGGACCGAGGATGGCCGTCAACCGCCGCAGGGTGTCCTGGAGCAGTTCCTCGGCCCCGGCCAGGTCGCCGGCCTCCGACCGGCCGTTCGCCACGTTCGTCGCGCAGTTGAGCGTCAGCGGGTGGTCGGGCCCCAGCTTGTCGATGAACGCGCGGTAGGTGGACTCGGCCAGCCCGTCATCCGGCGCCGGATCTTCCCAGTGGCGCCGGTAACAGGCGAGATTGATGGCCGCCACCAGCGTGTTGGGATGCTCGTCGCCCAGCGTCCGCCGGTAGTACTCGGTGACCTCGGCGGCGGCGTTCCTGGCGGCGGCCGGCTCCCCGGTCCGCGCCTGGCAGGCCGCGAGTTCCAGGCGGCACAGCACGGCCTCCGGATGCCCGCTGCCGTACCGTTGCACGTACCGCTCGTAGGTCTCCTCGGCCAGCGCGCGCGCCTCGCGCTCCAGGCCGGCCCGCCGCAGCGAGGTGGCCAGGCCGGTGGCCGCCCGCAGGGTCTCCACGAACGACTCGCCGAGCACCTGGCCGTACAGCTCGGCGGTCTGCCGCATCATCTCCACGGCCTCGGAGAAGTGGCCCAGCTCCCGCAGGTCGCGGGCCAGGTGGGTGGTGGTGTGCAGGGTATAGGGATGCCGGGCGCCGATGACCTTGCGGCGATGTTCCACCGTCTCCTGGTCCAGGTCCCGGGCGGCGATGAAGTCCCCGGCGAGCCGCAGGCTGATGCCCAGATTGTGCGCGGCCATCAACGTCCGGGGGTGGTCCTCGTCGAACAGGTCCTTGGTCCGGTCGTAGGTCTGGCGGCCGACCCGCAGGGCCCCCTGGAAGTCGCCCAGCGCGCGCAGGTCGGCCGCCAGGCTGCCGGCGGTGGACAGCGTGTAGGGATGGGTCTCGCCCAGTTCCCTGGTCTGGTGGGTGAGCACCTGGGTGTCCACGTCGTGCGCCTCGGCGTACCGGCCCATCGACCGGAGGGTGTTGGCGATGTGGAACCGGAGATGCACGGTCTGCCGGTCGTCCACCCCGAGCTTGACGTTCCACTTCTCCTCCAGCTCGTTGCCGAGCCGGAGGCTGGCCTCGTACTCGCCGCGCTTCCACAGGTAGCGCACCCGGTCGATGAGCAGCGTGCGGATGGCCTCCTCGTCGCACTCGGCGGCATCGGACGGCCCGAGATGCGGCCAGATCTCGTCGTAGCGCGGCCAGTTCTCCGGGTCGTCGGTGTCGCCGCGCCGGGGTCGCCCGGCCACCAGGATGCGGTGCACCTCGTGGACGGTGGTCTCCCGCTGGTCGGAATCCATCCGGGCGCGCACCACGGCCTGGATCAGCCGGTGGACCTGGATGGAATTCGCCGCCTGGTCGACCCGGGCCAGCGCGTACCGGCCGAGCTGCCGGATGACCGGGCCGAGCATGAGCTTGTCCGACATCCGGCTGTCGAGGGGCCGCAGGCACTCCAGCATCGCGTCGCAGTAGAGCATGTCCAGCGCCACCGGCTCGGGCCCGAAGAAGGCGAGCAGTTCCAGCAGCCGGGCCGAGGCGGGCGACTGCCGGCGCAGCCGGTCGAAGGACAGGTCCCAGGTGGTGACGACGGACGTCGGATAGTCGGTGGGCTGCTCGGCCTGCTGCAGCATCTTGGCCGCCTGCTTCTCCAGCAGCACCACGTACTCGTCGGAGGGCATGCCGGTCTGCTGCAACCACGCGCCGGCCTGCTCGATGGCGAGGGGAAGGTCACCGAGCGCGGAGGCCACCTTGTCGGCGTCGGAGAGGCTCAGCCCGGGCGCCCGGCGGCGCAGGTGCTCCACGCTCTCCTCGCGGGTGAAGACGTTGATCTCGAGCGGGTCGGCGACCTGCGACCACGCCGGGTTCCGTGAGGTGATCAGGATGTGCCCGGTGCCGCTCGGCAGGTACGGCTCCAGGTCCTTGGGGTCGTCGGCGTTGTCGAAGATGAGCAGCCATCGGCCGTGCGGGCGGCCCAGCCGCAGCGCCTCCTTCGCCGCCTTGGCGGCATCGGCCACGGTGTCCCGCGTCGGCAGGTCGAGCGCTTCGGCCAGCTCGGCCAGCCGTGGGTTGATCTGCTCCAGGTGCTCGGCCGCGATCCACCAGATGACGTCGTAGTCGGCCATGAAGCGGTGGGCGTACTCCAGCGCGACCTGGGTCTTGCCCACGCCGCCCAGGCCGTAGAGCGCCTGGGGAAGCACCACCGTCTTGCTGCCGCTCACGATCTGGTCGCGCAGCTTCTCCAGTACGGCGTTGCGACCGGTGAAGGCGGCGTTGCGGGTGGTGACATTCCACACCACGGGCCGGATACCGGGGAACCGCGGGCCGGCCACGTCCTCGGCGACGGTGTCGCCGGACGCCTGGGCCGGGCGTCCGAGCGCGCGGAGCAGGGACTCGATGGCCTCGGACTCCGACAGACCGGCCCTGGTGAGATCCACGATCGTGCGCTCGCCCCCGGCGGTGGTGACCCGCGCGTCCCCCACCCGGGCGGTCACCTCGCGCAGCCGGCCGCCCTGACCGGACGAGGCCGCGATCAGCCGGCCGAGCGCCTGCGCCTGGACCGAGCGCAGGTAGGCGGGGGAGTGCACCGCGACGACGTAACCGACGCCCGCCGGCTTGTCCTTGGCGGGAGATCCGGTGGGCACGTGCGGTGCCACCCGGAAGCCGGCCCGCTCCAGGACCGAGGTGATCCAGTCGGCCCACATGCGGTCTTCGGGCACGTAGCTGAGCAGGACGTCCTGTGACACGGTGGCCTGCCGGCGGATGAAGGCGTCCCGCACGCGCAGGCGCAACTCCTCGGGCATCACCGGCAGGGACACGATCTCACCCTGGGTGATCGCGCCGGCCAGGCGCTCGAACGCGGCCAGCAGCGAGGTGGGGGAGCCGGGCGCGTCACCGAACGCGGCCAGCGTCTCCTCGAAGGCGTAGAAGCGCTTGTAGGGGATCTCCACCCGCCCCCAGTAGTCCCGGCGCTGCTCGGCGGTCAGGCCCCGGGGCAGGCCGTCGAACCGCTGCCGGGCCAGCGCGCGCCCGGCGTCCAGCTTCTCCTTCTCTCCGTCGTCGATCCGCATGGGCACCGGCAGGATCCGGATGTTCTGCTGCCGGTAGCGCGTGTCGATCTGCTGGGCCACGCCGGCCGCGCCCTCGATGCTCTGGTCGCTCAGCGTGAAGCAGACCGCCACGGTGTCCGGGAAGTGCACGGTGCAGATGTCGGCGATGTCGCTCAGTCCGGTGCGGCTGTCGATGAGCACGTAGTCGTAGTTGCTTCGCATGTCGGCGCGCAGCGCGTCGAGGAACTGGCCGCCGTTCAACCGGGTGTAGAAGGTGTCCCAGTTGAAGGTGGAGATCAGCGACGAGTAGTCGCGGTTCTGCTTGCCGGCGGAGACGAAGTCCAGCCTGCCGTGCCCGGGGAAGCCGCTCCAGTCGATTCGGGCCACGTTCCGGCGGACCTGGGCGTAGTCCCGGTGCCACCCCTCCGGCCGGGGCGTGGTGCGCAGCGTCGCCATCGTGTAGTGGTTGATCATGTCGATGACACCCTCCATCGCGCCGACGGAACCGGCGGGGAGGAAGGGGTGGAAGAACTTGTGCAGGCCCGGGGATTCCAGATCCCAGTCGAGCATGAGGACGCGCTTGCCGTTCGCCGCCAGGATCCAGGCCGTGTTCGCCAGGGCCATGGTGCGCCCGGTTCCGCCCTTGTAGGAGTAGAACGTGATGATGTGGCCCTCGGGGGCATCACTCATGGCCGCACCTCCGGGGCGTTGCCAGGGGATGGGAAAACGGGACTTTGCAGTCGTGGGCGTCCGATCGACGGGACGCCCGCCGGTGGGTTGGTCGACGCCTGCTCCAGGTACCGGGACATCACCGCGCGGGCCAGCTCGGGCACCGTCCGGCAGAACTGGTCGAAATCGTGGACGTCGTTGGCGAGGGAGCGTTTGGCGGGCAGCCCTTCGGAGAGTTTCCGCGGCAGCGCCTCCCAGAGCCGTTCCCGCAACCGGGACTGCACCGCGGAGCTCTGCGGGTCGTCCTTGTTCCAGGCCACCATCACCGTGATCCACGGGCGGTCCGCCGCGTCCAGGCGGCGCAACCGCTCGAACACGTGGTCTGAGGTGACGGCCCAGGCGTCCAGCAGGACCAGCCCCGGACTGTCGGCCGTGGCGCCGCCGAACAGGTGGTCGGCGTGCTCGTCCAGTGACCCGATCTCCGGCCGGTACCCGACGGTGCGTACCAGGTCACCCGCGTGATCGGCGAGTGACCTGGTCATCGTCGGCCGGTAGGGATTCCACTCCCGGGCGGCGAGACCGTAGTAGTAAGGGCTGCAGTCCTTCGGCAGGTGGCCGAGATCCGGGGCCACCACGGTGACGCGCAACCGGCCCCCCTCGTAGGGGCCGAACGCGCTTTTCAGCGAATCGTAGTCGGGCGGGTCGCCGGGCGGGAGCCGGGTAGACTGGCCCACCTCGACGATACGCTGGGCGAGGTTGTACACGGCCGTTTGGTAGTCTTTTTTATATTGCTGGACTATTATCCCGTAAAGTCCTTGATCCGCATACCGCGGGCCGACGCCCGCGTGGTTGAAATGAATCGACCTCGCCACCTCCGGCATCTCGTCGACCGGGACCGGTACCCAGAGCGCCGGAATGATCGTTTCGGCTCGTTCGGAAACGCGCGCCCGGTGTAACAGCACACGCTCATAGAAGGCCGCCCACTCCTTGCCGCAGTGTTCGCTCTCGAAGTACCGGCGGGAGTAGAGCGGGACGAAGACCCGGCAGGTGGCCAGACTCTCCGCGAGCCGGTCGGGCCAGTAACTTCCCGAATGGAGTTCACGATCCATGAACCCGGGCTTGCCGTTCAGTCCGCCCAGGACCATCACATGCCGGCACAGTTCTGTGAAGAACTTCTCGACCGCCTGGTCCGGATCGTAGGGATCGGCGAGGTCATGCCGGGGCGTGTGTGCGTAGCTGAAGAAGAAGTAAGGGCCGGTACGCGTATCATCCGACACTCGCAGACGCACCTCCAGCCGCGATCCGGTGCGGAAACATGACTATAGAAGCGCACCTTAGGTCCCGGCAATGTCGGCGAGCAATGTGAAAGCGAAAAACAGCCGCCGGCCCTGTTTTGTGCCGGATTTAATTCGGTGAATCGGCCATCCGGACCGTCCGGCGCGCACGCCGGACGGGCATGGCGTCGAAGGGCGGTGATGAGCGCCCGGGCGACCGGCCGGACCGGGCGTCGTACCGGGCGGGCGCCTACAGTTGAGGTGCGACGTCCGGGGCGGCGGCCCGCCACGCGCGCCGGTGTGCGGCCGCCGCCTCCTGGGCCTCTCGCTCGGCCGCCGCCGGCACCTGCTCGGCCAGCCAGGGCCGGACCGTCTCCCGCATGCGGCCGACGAACCGGGTCCCGATCTCGGTCAGGCCACCCGAGCGGGAGAGGGTCTCGACGGCCTCGGCGGTCAGCGTCCGCCAGCGGGCGAAGCGCACCGCCGCCGTGTGCGCGTCCACACCGTGGTCCACCAGGCGGCGGACCCGCCAGAAGTCGGTCACCGCCAGATGGGCGTAGGTCCCCTGCAGCAGACCTTCCAGCGGACGTGGATCCGGGCGCCAGGGGGCGTAGTACAGATTGGCGTCCTTGGGGTCGAACAGCGGATGGATGTCCAGGATCGCGCCCAGCTTGACGTGCTGGAACTCGTGGATGAGCAGCAGCGCGAGCGAGACGGCACCGGACGGCAGCGCGGCGGCGACGGCACCGAAGGCGTCCCGCGCGGTCGAACTGGTCTCCGAACCGTCGGAAGCCGGCCGGAGCGGCACCACCACCCCCAGCCCGGCGGCGAGGCCCGGCGCGTAGTCCCGGTGGTCGTTGACGATCAGCCGCCAGGCGTCGCCGAGCATCGCCGTCCAGCGGCCGAACTCCGCGCCGGACAACCGTCCGGAGGCCGGCCACTGGTGGCAGTCGCGATAGAGGTCGACATCGTCCACCGCGACGGTCCATCCGTCCATGGCGACCCGGCGCACCGGCCACCACTCCGGCGTACGCTCGGGCCGGTCCAGGTCCACCACCAGACGGCGCGCGCCGTCGTGCACGCTGAATCCCCGGCCGTCGACCTCTATCTCCACCTCGGTCCGGCCCGGCAGATCGAGCCTGCCCAGCGAAGGCAGGTGAAGCGCCTCGGATGAGAGCGGCACGCCGATGGACGCTCGTGCCCCGGCGGTGATCGCGGTGGCCGCCGCGATCGACGCCAGGTGGCCGGCGTGGGACCGGTCGGCCAGGCACCGGACCGCCCACACCCGCACGTACGGGTGGGCGAGCACCCGGTCCAGCGCGGGCCGGGCCTCCTGGTCCAGCCGGGTGAGCAGGCGCCAGGCGTCGGATTCGGCGGATTCGGCGGATTCGGCGCCCGCCTCGGCCAGCAGGGTGCGGCGCAGGCTCTGCTGTGCCTCCTCCAGCCGGAGCACGGCCCGCCGCGCCCCGTACCCGGCGGCCAGCGCGTCGAACTCGGTCGGCGGCAGGGCGTGCGTGGTGTGCTCGACGGCCTCGACCGTGTCACGGACGTGGCTCACCAGCCGGAGCAGGTCGGCACAGTAGACACTGGGATTGTCGAACCCGGTTCCGGTGCGGTAGCGGTGGGCGTACAACCCGCCGCCGCAGGACGAGACGACCGGGCAGGCGCGGCACTCCTCGGCCAGCCCGGCCAGGCCGATCTGCCGGTTGCGGATGCCGGGGTGGCCGGCCACCTCGTCCAGCGAGTGGTGCCGGACGTCGAAACCGGTGGCCGGTGCGCCGTCATAGGCGGTCTTGAGGGAGTCGGCCTGCTCGTAGGACCCGTCGGTCTCGATGACCACGAGATCGCTGGGCTCCAGGCCGAGCGACTCGGTCAGGCTGCTCCGGTCGGCCAGGGTGCGCAGCGCGGAGTCGAAGAGCCGCACCGCCATGGGGCGGCCGTCCGACCACCAGCGGTCGAAGACCTTCACCAACCACTCGCCGTGCGCGCCGGTCGCACCGGAAGGCGGGGCGTCCCAGGTGGCGTGCGGCAACAGCAGGTCGATGCGGGGTGGTTCCAGCGCGGCCAGCGCCTCGTACACCGCGACGGGATCGTTGGCGATGTCGACCGTGCAGAGCAGTCCGGAGTACAGCTGGGGGTACCTGGTGCGCAGCAGGTCGATGGCGGCGATCACCTTGTCGTAGCTGCTGCGGCCGCTCGCGTATCTGCGATGCCGGTCGTTGGCGATCCGGTCGCCGTCGAGCGAGATGCCGACCTTGATGCCCTTGGCCGCGAACAGGTCGCAGAACCTCGCGTCCAGCAGGACACCGTTGGTATGGATCTTGATGGTGAGCCGGCTCGTCCCGGAGAGGGCCGCCGCCAGGACGTCGGCGGTGCGGGCCAGCCGGTCGGGGCCGGCGAGCAATGGCTCGCCGCCGTGCAGGACGACCTCCACGCTGGAAAGGGCGTGGAGGCGCGCGTGCTCGGCGATCCGCTCGGCGATCCGGACGACCGTCTCATCGGACGGGTAGGCCGGCTTCGTCCGCCACGACCTGTCGGCGTGTTCGTAGACATAGCAGTGGTCGCAGGCGAGATCGCACCGAGTCGCGACTTTGATCACGAACTGCCGGAAGGGGGTGGCGGAAGAGTTCACGGAGGGTGGATCAGATGGAGGAGTTGAAGGCCGCCACATCCACCTTGGTGCCGGGCCGCTGCGTGTCACGGTCGAGGTGGCCGGCCGCGGCGAGGGAGCCGAGGCGGGACAGCGGCAGGTCGCGGACGTCCTTGCGCCCGGCCTCGGACCGTAGGTGTTCGGTGTTGTCGTTCTTCATCGGTGTCTCCTACGCGTCCGATACTGCTGGGTTATATGAAGCCTACCTGACCATGCGTCATCGCGCGGTCACGCTTGGTGAAAAGCTGCTGCAGGGCTCGCGCGCTACGGTACGCCAGTAACGCCGCAGGTGTCGCGCTGTTCGACAAAATCGGCAATGCGCAATAAGGCATTTCCGGGCCGCCTTGCATAACCTCTCGATCCGCTTATCGAATGACGCTTAGCATTTATGCTGATTTGTTGAACAATAAGCTGTTTCATGCTTTATGGACAGAGTGGACTATCTGTCCGAGATATGAATGAGTGTCCGATCTGTCGGGTAAGCGGCGGGCGTTGCTCCCCTCCCGGAGGGAGCGGATCGATCGATGGGCGGGAACGGGTTCGAGTGATCCCACCGCTCTTCCGGGACGTCCGCGGCGGGCGAGCGGACTCGGGAGCCGGTGTGCGGGCGCCGAAATCGAGATTACGGCAATCCTTATCAGTGAAAAATATAGCGAGATAGTAGCGTTTGTCGTATTTGCGGTTCCCGGCATGCCGGCCTGACCGCCCCCCGGGTAGCCGAGACAGGCCGGTTGGTGCCTTGACAGCCGGCGAGGCGGCCATTGCAGTGAGTGGATATGGCCATCTCTCCGGAGACCGCGTTTCCGGCGCTTTATCACGCCGCCGATCGGGGAGCCATCGTCGGGCAGCGCCGGCTGCTGATGGCGACCGGGGTCCGGCTGGCCTCGCTGGTGGCCGCGGCCATGTTCGGCGCGGTCAGCCTGGACACCGGCCGGCTGGACGCCGCGGCGGTCGGCGCGGCGGCGGCATTGGCGACGGCGCTGGTCACCGAGGTCTACCTGCTCAGCGTCCGCCCCGACCGGCAGTGGTACGAGGCGCGGGCCGCGGCCGAGTCGGCCAAGACCCTCGCCTGGCGGTACGTCGTGGGCGGCGAGCCGTTCGGCCGGGAGACCGGCGGGGACGAGCATGTCGACCGGCTGCTGATGCACCGCTACTCCGAGATCATCCGCGGCATCCATGGATTCGCCCCGATTCCGCCGCTGGAAGAGGAGTCGCAGGTGACCACGGTGATGCGCACCATCAGAGGGCTGTCGCTCGCCGAGCGCAAGCGGCACTACCTGACCGGGCGGATCAACGACCAGCGCATCTGGTACGCCCGGAAGGCGGGGTTCCACGAACGCCGGTCGGCGCGGTGGTCGGTCGCGCTGGCCGCGCTGGAGGCCGGCGGCCTGATCGCGGCGGTGCTGACCGCGGTCCAGGTCGTCGATCTGGACCTGCCGGGCATCGTGGGCGCGGTGGCCGCGGCCGGCATCGCCTGGCTGCAGACCCGGCAGCACCAGCAGCTCGCCACCTCCTACTCGATCGCGGCGCTGGAACTGGCGGATATCTTGTCGCGGGTGGAAGGGCCCAGCACCGAGGCGGAGTGGGCGCACTTCGTGGACGAGTCGGAGGAGGCCATCTCGCGTGAGCACATGCTCTGGTGGGGGTCGCGCAGCTGACCACGGCACGCCACGGGTGGCGATCTCGGGGCATCGCGGCCTGCCCGCGGACACCACGGCCCTGGTCGACGAGGCGATTCGCAAACTACTGGTGGAGCGGGGCCGGCCGGTGCGGGGCATCTCCTGCCTGGCCGACGGCGCCGACCAGATCTTCGCCCGCGCGGTGCTCGACCTCGGCGGCACGCTGGAGGCGGTGATCGGGTCGGCGGGTTACCGGGCCGGCCTGCCGGCGCCGGCCCGCGGCGAGTTCGACGCCCTGGTCACCGCCGCCCGCCGGGTGCACCGGCTGCCGTTCGCCGAGCCGACGAACGAGTCCTACATGCAGGCGAGCCGCCACATGCTCGACCTGGCGGGCGAACTGTTCGCGGTGTGGGACGGGCGGCCGGCCCGCGGGTACGGCGGCACCGCCGACGTGGTCGCGGAGGCGCGCGGTCGCGGCATGCCGGTGCTGGTGATCTGGCCGGACGGTGCCCGCCGGGAATGACCGCCGGGCCGGAGCGAGCGCCGCGCCGGGCGGACGCGGGCCGGGCGGACGCGGGCCGGGCGGACGCGGGCCGGAGGCCGCCGCGGGCCGCCAGGGACGGCGTCTTTCCGGTACCTGACACGAGATGGCAGGTATGGCGGCGACGATGGTGGCATGACCACGAAAGCAAAGCTCCTCGCCGTCAGCATCGACTGCGCCGAGCCGCAGAAGCTGGCCCGGTTCTACGCGGAGATCACCGGCTTCGAGGTGACCTTCGCCGAAGGCGACTACGCCGCCATCGGCGACGGGACCACGAACATCTACTTCGGGCGGGTGCCCGAGCGCCGGCCGGCCGAGTGGCCGGGGCCGGACAAGCAGTTCCACCTCGACTTCCGGGTTCCGGACGTGGAGAAGGCCGTGGAGGAATACGTCGCGCTCGGCGCCACCCGGCCCGACCACCAGCCCGGGGACGGCTGGGTGGTGCTCGCCGACCCCGAGGGCCACCTGTTCTGCGTGTGCCCGGAACCCGCAGGCTGACCTGGCCGGCGGGGCCGCCCGCACCGCTCGCCGCGCCGGGACCGGCGCGGCGCCCCGGCGGGGACGGCGCGGTCACCGGGGGGCGCGACGTCCCCGCTCCCCGGCGGTCCGGCCGGTCCACGGCGCGTGCCGGCCTCGCCCGCCCGGTCGGCCCCACCCCGGTCCGGCGACCGGCGCCGCCGGGTGCGCCGGCCTCGCCCGCCCGGTGCCGGCCCCTGGCAATGACCAGGATCCGGCGCAGAGCCGGGTGGTTTGTCCCTAAGCTTGCTGGGTGCTCCCTCTGCGACCCCCGTTGCCGGCCCGTGCCGCCTCCCGCCCGGCCGGCGGCCGGCCATGATGTGGCTCGGTGTGCTGATCGCGCTGCTCGGTGCCTTCGGGTACGCGGGCGGCGCGGCCCTGCAGCAGTACGAGGCGGTGCACGGCGGCGCCACCCTCAAGCTGATCCGCCGGCCGCGCTGGTTGATCGGCGGCGTCATCGGCTTCGCCGGTGCCTCCCTGCACGCGGTGGCGCTGAGCTTCGCGCCGCTGGTGCTGATCCAGCCGGTGAGCGTGACGACGCTGGTCTTCGCGGTGCCGCTGGCGGCCGTGCTGCACGGCCGGCGTCCCCGGCGGGCCGAGGTGCTCGGCTCGATCGCGGTGTCCGCCGGCCTGCTCGGGCTGATGCTGCTCATCCCGCCCACCGCCAAGCCTCCGGAGCTGTCCACCCCGGCCGCGCTGGCGTTCCTGGGCGTGGTGGCCGGGGTCGCGCTGGCCTGCGAGATCGCCACCCGGCGCTTCCGCGGCGGCGTGTCCCGGGCCCTGCTGCTGTCGATCGGCGCGGGCGCGGTCACCGCGTCGGTGTCCACGTTCGTCCGGGTGGTGGGCGGCGGCCTCGGCGGTGACTGGTCGCGGCTGGTGCACTGGTTCACCCTGGCCATCCCGGTACTGCTGGTGTGCGCGGTCGTCCTGCTGCAGCGGTCGTACGCGGTCGGCCACTTCGGCATCGCGTACGCGACGGTGCAGGTCGTCGACCCGGTGACCTCCGTCCTCGCCGGGGCAGTCCTGCTCGGCGAGCCGCTGCCGAGCGGAGCGGGCGCCGTGCTGCCCGCCCTGCTGTCGGCGGCGGTGCTGATCGCCGGCACCGTGACGCTGGGCCGGCTGGCCCCGGACACCGCGGCGGCGGCGCCGGCCGGCCCGCCGGACGTCCCGCTGCCCGCCCCGGTCAGTTCACGGGCGGGCGCCAGTTGAAGACGTCGTCGAACTGGCGCAGGGTGACGTCGCCCAGCCGCCCGGCGGTCGCCATGGCGGCCTCGCGGAGCCGGACGGCGACCGGGTTCGACCACTGGGTCAGCCGGCAGAAGGTCTTGGACCGGCGCATGATGGCCGCGGTGCGGGGCTGCCGCGCCGCGCTGTAGGCGGCCAGCGCCGGCCCCAGGGCGGCCGGGTCGGCCAGGGCCGGGCGCAGTTCGGCGGCGAGCACCACCGCGTCCTCGATCGACTGGCAGGCGCCCTGGCCCATGTTCGGCGTCATGGCGTGCGCCGCGTCGCCGAGCAGTGCCACCCGGCCGGAGTGGAAGGCGGGCAGCGGCGGCTCCAGCGACCAGATGTCGTTCTGGATGACGTTCTCCTCCTTCAGCTCGGCCAGCAGCCGGGGGATCGGGTCGTGCCACCCCGCGAACAGGCGCCGCAGCTCGGCCCGGTGCCCGGGGAGGATCCCCGGCCGGTGCAGCGGCGCGGTGGCGTAGCAGTAGACGCGCTCGCCGGCCAGCGGCGTGATCCCGAAGACCTGCCCGGCGCCGCCCCAGCTCTCGCTGCCGCCCAGCGTCTCGCCGGGGGTCTCCACCAGCATCCGCCAGCCGGTGACGCCGGAGGGCACCGGGCCGGGGTGGGCGGGGAACAGGGCGCCCCGGATCGGGGAGCGGATGCCGTCCGCGGCCACCACCACATCGCCGCGCAGCTCGCCGGCGTCGGTGGTCACCGTGCCGGTCGCCGGGTCGACCGCGCGCACGGTGGTGCCGAGCCGCAGCGTCCCGTCGGGCAGGTGGTTCGCCAGCAGGTCGACCAGGGCGGCGCGCATCATCAGCACGGTGGGCTCGCCGAACCGGGCGAGTGACGCCTCGGCGCTGGTGCGCAGCAGCCAGCGGCCGGACGCGGCCCGCACGCCGGCCGGGCCCTGCAGCGCGGCCAGCCGGCGCACCTCGCCGGCCAGCCCGATGGTGTCGAGCGCCTTGACGGCGTTCGGGGCCATGGCCAGGCCGAAGCCCACCTCCGTCAGCGCGGGGGCGCGCTCGCATACCGTGACGGTCCATCCCGAGTGGATCAGCGCGCAGGCGGCGGTCAGGCCGCCGATCCCGCCGCCGACGACGACTGCGTGGGACATGTGTCCTCCTTCACTACACCTGTAGTGAGCGTACTACGGCGGTAGTCTGGTCCGGTGCGCAGGGAGGAAGTCATCGCGGACGCGGCCATATCGCTGCTGGTCGAGCGAGGGATGCGCGGGCTCACCCACCGCGCGGTCGACGAGGCCGCCGGGCTGCCGCCGGGGTCGACGTCCAACCTGGCCCGCACCCGCGCGGCGCTGCTGTCCCTCACGCTGGCCCGGCTCAGCGCGCTGGAGGAGGGCTATTTCACCCCGCCCGCCGGTCCCGCCGTCCCCGGCGCTCCCGCCGCCGGCCCGGGCACTCCCGCCTCGCCGGACGAGGTCGCCGGCCTGCTGGCCGGGATGCTGCACCATCAGCTCACCACCGGCCGGCGCGCCACGCTCGCCCGGTACGAGCTGGCCCTGGAGGCGACCCGGCGTCCGGAGCTGCGCCAGGTGTACGACGCGGCGGGCCGCCACTGGCGGGAGGT
>NZ_BOOU01000026.1 GCF_016863395.1 Sphaerisporangium rufum
GGGGCCGCCACTGGCGGGAGGTGGGGGTCGCCATGCTGGCCGCGGCGGGCGCGCCCCATCCGCGGCGCCAGGGGCGGCAGCTGGTCGCCTTCGCCGAAGGACTGATCTTCGACGCGGTGGCCGGCGCGGGTGCGGTGCCCACCCGCGACGAGCTGCGGGACGGCCTGCGCGAGCTGCTGCGCGGCATGCTCGCCGGCTGACCCGCGCCACGCGGCGGACCGGCTCGACACCCATACCGTCCGGTCGGTACGCTCCGGGAAGGACGGACGAGCGGGGGGCGCCATGCCGGAAGATCCGGGAGAGCCGGAGGACACCGCCACCGGCTCGCCGGGTCTGGATCCGGCACGGCTGGGCGCCTACCTCGCGCGGCACGGCCTGGTGGCCGGCCCGCTCACCGCCACCGTGGTGACCGGCGGCAAGTCCAACCTCACCTACCTGGTGCGCGACGGCGAGCGCCGTTTCGTGGTGCGCCGGCCGCCGCTGGGGCACGTGCTCGCCACCGCGCACGACATGGCCCGCGAGCACCGGGTGATGACGGCGCTGCGCGGCACCGGGGTGCCCGTCCCGGCCACCTATCACCTGTGCGCGGACGCCGAGGTGATCGGCGCGCCGTTCTACGTCATGGAGTACGTCGAGGGCGACCGGCCGGCGGCCACCCCGGCCATCGAGGCACGGCTGATCGACGTGCTCGCCACCCTGCACCAGGTGAACCCGGCGGCCGTCGGGCTGTCGGACTTCGGCCGCCCGGACGGCTTCCTGGAACGCCAGGTGCGCCGGTGGAAGCGGCAGCTCGATGCCTCCCGCAGCCGTGACCTGCCCGACCTGGAGCGGCTGCACAACCGGCTCGCCGCGGCCGTCCCGCCGTCGCAGCGGCACGCGATCGTGCACGGCGACTACAAGCTGGGCAACACCATCATCGCCGGCGACCAGGTGCGCGCCGTGCTGGACTGGGAGATGT
The DNA here is from genome assembly GCF_016863395.1 of Sphaerisporangium rufum. Classification (GTDB taxonomy): domain Bacteria; phylum Actinomycetota; class Actinomycetes; order Streptosporangiales; family Streptosporangiaceae; genus Sphaerisporangium; species Sphaerisporangium rufum. The sequence goes on from NZ_BOOU01000026.1 coordinate 959, forward strand.
CCACGCTCGGCGACCCGCTCACCGACCTGGCGCTGTTCGTCCTGTACGCCGACTTCGCCGCGCTCGACACCGACGGCCCGGCGGGCGGCGAGCACCTGCCCACCGCCGAGCTGGCCGGTCGGTACGCCGCGGCCGCCGGCCTGGACGTCTCCCGGTTCGGCTGGTACGTGGGGCTGGCCTGCTTCAAGCTGGCGGTGATCGCCGAAGGCATCCACTACCGCCACCTCGGCGGCCTGACCGTCGGCGAGGGGTTCGACGACATCGGCGGGCACGTCGCCCCGCTGGCGGCGCACGGCCTGGCCGCGGTTGAGGAGGGCTGATGGACTTCGCGTTCGACGAGCGGACCACCGAGCTGCGCGAGCGGCTGCTGGCGTTCATGGACGAGTGCGTGTATCCGGCGGAGGAGACGTTCCAGCGGCAGGCGGCCGAGAGCGGCTGGAGCCCGCCGCCGCTGCTCGCCGGTTTGAAGGAGGAGGCACGCCGGCGCGGCCTGTGGAACCTGTTCCTGCCCGGCGAGCACGGGGCCGGCCTGACCAACCTGCAGTACGCCCCGCTGGCCGAGATCATGGGCCGCAGCCCGGGCATCGCGCCCGCCGCCACCAACTGCGCCGCGCCGGACACCGGCAACATGGAGCTGCTCGCCGAGTTCGGCAGCGAATGGCAGCGCCGCACCTGGCTGGCGCCGCTGCTCGCCGGGGAGATCCGCTCGGCGTTCGCGATGACCGAGCCGGACGTCGCCTCCTCCGACGCGACCAACATCGCCACGTCCATCGTCCGCGACGGCGACTTCTACGTCATCAACGGCCGCAAGTGGTACGCCTCCGGCGCGATGAACCCGGGCTGCGCGGTGTTCATCGTGATGGGGAGGACGTCGCAGGACGGCGATCCGCACCGGCGGCAGAGCATGGTGCTGGTGCCGCGCGACACCCCCGGCCTGACCGTCCGGCGCGGCATGCGCGTCTTCGGGTACACCGACGCCGACCACGGCGGCCACGCCGAGCTGCTGCTGGAGGACGTCCGGGTGCCGCTGGACCACGTCATCGGCGAGGAGGGCGGTGGTTTCGCCATCGCCCAGGCCCGGCTCGGCCCCGGCCGGATCCACCACTGCATGCGGCTGATCGGCATGGCCGAGCGGGCCATCGAGCTGATGTGCGCCCGCGCGCTGTCGCGCACCGCGTTCGGCGAGCCGCTGGCCCGGCAGGGCGTGGTGCGGGAGTGGATCGCCGAGGCCCGGGTCACCGTGGAGCAGCTGCGCCTGCTGGTGCTCAAGACCGCCTGGCTGATGGACACCGCCGGCAACCGCGGCGCGCACACCGAGATCCAGGCCATCAAGATCGCCACCCCGCGGGCGGTGGAGACCATCCTGGACCGGGCCATCCAGCTGCACGGCGCCGGCGGCGTCGGCCAGGACTTCCCGCTGGCCGGGCTGTGGGCGGCCGCCCGCGCGCTGCGGCTGGCCGACGGCCCGGACGAGGTGCACAAGCGCTCACTGGCCCGCCGGGAACTGAAGAAGCACATGTCCGCCGGGTCGTGAAGGGAAGGTTCATGGCAGTGGTCGAGGGAGCCGGGCGAACGGTGGACGAGGCGGCGGTCCGTGCGCGGGCCCGCGACTTCCTCGCGGCGCACGACGAGGCGGCCGGCCCGCCGCTGGACTTCCTGCGGGCCCGGTTCGACGCCGGGCTGGCCTGGGTGCACTTCCCCGAAGGGCTCGGCGGCCTCGGCGCGCCGCGCGAGCTGCAGGCGGCCGTGGACGAGGAGTTCGCCGGCACCCCGCAGACCGACACCGGCCGGCTGGCCATCGGCCTGGGCATGGCGGCGCCCACCATCCTCGCCTTCGGCACCCCGGCGCAGCGGCAGCGGTTCCTGCGCCCGCTGTGGACCGGTGAGGAGGTCTGGTGTCAGCTGTTCAGCGAGCCGGGCGCCGGCTCCGACCTGGCCACCCTGGCCACCCGCGCGGTGCGCGACGGCGACGAGTGGGGGGTGGACGGGCAGAAGGTGTGGACCTCCGGCGCGCACTTCGCCCGCTGGGGGATCCTGGTGGCCCGCACCGACCCGGACGTGCCCAAGCACCGCGGGCTGACGTACTTCGTCTGCGACATGCGCGCGCCGGGCGTCGAGGTGCGGCCGCTGCGCCAGATCACCGGCGAGGCGGAGTTCAACGAGGTCTTCCTCACCGGCGTGCGGCTGCCGGACGACCTGCGGATCGGCGAGGTGGGCGACGGCTGGCGGGTCGCCCAGGCCACCCTGATGAGCGAGCGCGTCGCGATCGGCGGCACGCCGATCCGGCGCGGCGGCGGCATGCTCGGCGCGGTGCTCGCCGCCTGGCGGGAGCGTCCCGAGCTGCGCACGCACGACCTGCACCAGCGGCTGCTGCGGCTGTGGGTGGAGGCGGAGGTCACCCGGCTGGCCGGGGTGCGGCTGCGCCAGCAGCTGGCCGCCGGCGCCCCCGGCCCGGAGGGGTCCGGGATGAAGATCGCCTTCGCCCGGCTGAACCAGGAGCTGTCCGGGCTGGACGTCGAGCTGCGCCGCGACGAGGGGCTGGCCTACGACGACTGGACGTTCCGGCGGTCGGAGAGCGTGGACTTCTTCGGCCGCGGCCCCGGCTACCGCTACCTGCGGGCCAAGGGCAACTCCATCGAGGGCGGCACCTCGGAGGTGCTGCGGAACATCATCGCCGAGCGGGTGCTCGGCCTGCCCGCCGAGCCGCGCGCCGACAAGGACGTCCCGTGGAAGGACCTGCCGCGGTGACCGCCCGGGCGTGGTGGACGCCGTCCACGCCTCGAGCGGCGGGGATGGCGGGGACGACGTGGACCGGGGAGAGCGCGATGACGCGCATGGGGAAGGACGGCCGATGACGCTGCTGTACTCCGAGGTCGAGGAGGAGCTGCGGTCCGCCGTCCGCGACCTGCTGGCCGACCGGTGCCCGCCGGCCGCGGTGCTCGCCGCGGTGGTGACCGGTCCGGGGATGGGCGCCGCGGTGCCGGCCGGCTCGGTGACGGGCGCCGCGGCGGCGCCGGGTCCCGGGCCCGCGCTCGCGGATGGTGCGGGGACGGGCGCGGTGATCGCGGACGGCGCGGCCGGGTCCGGGACGGTCGGCGGGCTGTGGCCGGCGCTGGCCCGGGACATCGGCGCGGCGGGCCTGCTGGTCCCCGAGCAACTGGGCGGCGCGGGCGCCACCGCCCGCGAGGCGGCGGTGGTGCTGGAGGAGCTCGGCCGGGCCGTCGCGCCGGTCCCGTTCCTGACCAGCTCGGTGCTCGCCACCCGCGCGCTGCTCGGCGCCGGAACCGACGCGGCCCGCGAGCTGCTGGCCGCACTGGCGGCCGGTGAGACCGTGGCAGCGCTCGCCGTCCCGTTCGGCACCTCGCCTTACGCGCCGGAGGCGGCCTGGGCGGGCCGGGTCACCGTGGCCGGCGGGCGGCTGCACGGCCGGGTGCCGGCCGTGGCCGGCGCCGCGACGGCGGAGGTGCTCCTCGTGCCGGCCGGCGGGGCGCTGTACGCGGTCCAGGCCGCGGACGCCGAGGTGGAGCCGGCCGTCTCGCTGGACCTGACCCGGCCGGTGGCCGCGGTCGTGCTGTCCGGCGCGCCGGGCCGGTCGGTCGGGCCGAACCTCCGGCCGGTGCGTGCGGCGCTGGAGCTCGGCGCCGGGCTGCTGGCGTCCGAGCAGCTCGGGCTGGCCGAGTGGTGCCTGGCCACGACCGTCGCCTACGTCAAGGAGCGCCGCCAGTTCGCCCGGCCGGTCGGCTCCTTCCAGGCGCTGAAGCACCGGCTGGCCGACCTGTGGCTCGCGGTCGCCCAGGCCCGGGCCGCGGCCCGCAACGCGGCGGACGCCCTGGCCAGGGCCGCGATGCCGGAGACGGATCCGCCGCCGGCCGCACCTGCGGAGCCCGTATCGGCGGGTGTCACGCCTGCGGAGCCGCCGGATGCCGTCCCGCCGGGAGCCGTCCCGGTGACGGTCGTGCCGGTGGGGACCGCGTCGGCGGGCGGCGCTTCGGTGCAGGCCGCGCGGGCCGGGGCCGGAGCCGGTGCGGAGGTCGCGATCGCGGTGGCGGTGGCCCAGGCCTGGTGCGGGGAGGTCGCGGTCACGGTGGCGGAGGAGTGCCTGCAGCTGCACGGCGGCATCGGGATGACCTGGGAGCATCCCCTGCACCTCTACCTCAAGCGCGCCAAGGCCGATCAGATCGCGCTCGGCACCCCCGGCGACCATCGCGCCGCGCTCGCCCGGCTCGCCGACGTGCCGGGGCCGCCGGCCGGGTGATCCACCGGAGTCGTGGTCCAGGACGCGGCTCAGCGACGCGGGTCAGCGAGGCGGGTCAGCGAGGCGGGTCGAGCGGGAGCCGGGGCAGGGGGTTCGGTCCGGAGAGCGCGGTTCAGGGAGCCGGAGGGCCGGGTCAGGGAGCGCGGCTCGGGAGGCGCGCTTCAGGGGCGCAGCGACGCCAGCAGCAGGTCGGCGAAGTGCTCGCCGACCTGGCGCCCGGTGAGCGGGCCGGCGGCGCGGAACCAGCTGCCCAGGTGGTGCACCGAGCCGAAGAAGTAGTCGACCACCAGCTCGGCCGGCACGTCGGCACGGAACGCCCCGGCGCGCTGGCCCTCCAGCACCAGGTCGCGGAACCGCTCGTGGTAGCGGCGCCGCTCGGCCCGCACCGCCTTCTGGGTCTCCGGCGCCAGCTGGTGCATGGAGCGGAAGAAGATCACGAAGTCGTCCAGGTTCTCCACCGTGGTGACGATCACGTCCACCGCGGCGGCCCGGACCCGATCGGCGACCGGCCCCGGCGTGTCGGCGAACCGGTCCAGCCGCTCGGTCTGCAGCCGCAGCACCCGGGCGTAGATCTCGCGCAGCAGATCGTCCTTTGACGCGAAATAGTGGTACATCGCGCCTTTGGTCACTCCGGCGGCCGAGACGATCTCCTGGACCGACGTCCCCTCGAAGCCCTTCTCGGCGAACAGCCGGGTCGCCTCGCCCATCAGCCGCCGCCGTACCGGCTCGTCCCTGGCCGCCGCTGCCCGCACTCCTGCCCCCTTCGTCACCGCCGACCAGGATACCGACTGGTCGGTCGCCCGGCCGCCGTCCGGGCGGCCGGCAATACCAGGTCATCACCGCGCCGCCACCCCAGGGGGGGTATGGCGAGCGCGAGTCAATTCCGTAACCTGATGCCGAGTTGGAGCCCCTGATCGGGTACCAACCTTGTAATCGACTGAGCCCGAAATCGTGGGGGTTTCCGGTGCCCAATGGTTCCATCTACGTGCCGCAGGACGACAAGTTCAAGTGGGGCTCGCCATCGGTGATGTACGAGCTGCGCTGGCGCGAGACCAGGTCCGAACGCCGCCGGCGGCGGCACTTCATGGCCGTGGCGGGCGTCATCCTGTTCACCGCCCTGGCCTTCTACCGCTCGCTGCCGATGCCGTTCCTGGTCGGCCTGCTCGGCGGCGGCGCCGTCTGGGTGACCGACGCGTTCATCTCCTGGCGGATGTTCGAGCGGACGGCGGTGTGGCGCGGCAAGCGCAGCGGCGCGGTGCGCACCGGCCGGCTGCTGCGCCGCGGGCTCGGCCGGCACGGCTACCGGGTGCTGGACGGGCGGGCCGTCCCGGGCAAGGCGTCCATCGACCACCTGGTCATCGGCCCGGGCGGCGTCTGGATCGTCGACAACGAGGCCTGGCCGCCGGACACCCACATCGCCGCCTACGGCGGGAAGCTGTTCTTCGGCGAGCGGTCCGGCGGCACGGTCGCCAAGGGCCTGGTGGACGCCGCCACCACGATGGGCGAACTGCTGTCCCGCGAATCCGGCATTCCCGTGCAGATCACCCCGGTACTGGTGATCCACGGCGGGCGGGTGATCGGTCCCTCGGTCACCGCCGAAGGGCTGACCCTCTTCCTGCCCCGCCGCGCGGCCCGGTGGATCCTCGGCGACGCGCACGCCGGGCTCACCGAGGAGCAGGTGGAGGTGCTGGCCCGGACCGCCGCCCGCATCCTGCGCCGGATGAACTGACCGCCGCCGGGCCGGCTCCCCGGCACGTCCGGCGGCGAAGCCTCCGGGCACGTCCGGCCGCGCCGGCCCGCTGGGAGCGTCCGGGCGGGCCGGTCAGGCGGGCCGGTCAGGCGATGTCCTCGACGAAGGCGGCGAGCTGGGCGATGTTCCGGCACTCGTGCATCGCGACGACCTCGGCGTAGGCGGAGGCCACCGAGTCGCCGGTGTCCCACTGGGCCCGCGGCTCGGGATTCAGCCAGTACGCGTGCCGGGCGGCGCCGGCCAGCTCGCGCAGCGTGCCGAGGGACGGCGGCTGGTGGTTGGTCCGGGCGTCGCCGAGGATCAGCAGCGACGTTTTCGGGCCGACCACGCCGGCGTACCGCTCGGCGAACCGCTCGAACGCGCGCCCGTAGTCGCTGCGGCCGAACCGGCTGATGTCGGCCTCGGCGGCCAGCCGGGTGATCGCGTCCGCCACGTCGGCGCCCGGCGGGAAGAACCGGGTCACCTCGTCGACGGTGTCGACGAACGCGAACGCCCGCACCTTGGTGAACTGCTCGCGCAGCGCGTAGGTCAGCAACAGGGTGAAGTGCGAGAACGCCGAGACCGAGTCGCTGGCGTCGCACAGCACCACCAGCTCGGGCCGGTGCGGGCGGCGGGGCCGCAGCCGGGTGGCCAGCGGCACGCCGCCGGTGCCCAGCGACGCGCGTACCGTGCGGCGGAAGTCCAGCCGCCCGCGCCGGCCGAGCCGCTGCCGGGCCGCCAGCCGGGTGGCCAGCCGCCGCGCCAGCGGGTGCACCTCGCGGCGCAGCGCGGCCAGGTCGGCCCGGGTGATCCGCAGAAAGTCGATCCGGTCGATCGGCGGCCGGACCGCGGACCGGGCGATCTTCTCCACCCCGGAGTCCTCGGCGATCCGCCGGCGCACCTCCGCGGCCACCGCGCCCTCGAACGCGGCGATGCCGTCGGTGATCCGGCGCCGGGCCACCCGCTCGGCCAGGCCGCCGCGCCGCTGCCCGCCGAGCAGGCCCGCCAGCGTCCGGGCGGTCAGCGTGCCGGGGGACAGCGCGTTCAGCACCGGATAGGAGAACCAGTGCTGGCGCCCCGGCCCGGCGGGCTGCCGGCCGAACCGGGCCACCATCGCCCGGGCGAACGCGGCGACCCGCGGGTCGTCGCGGGCGTCGGCGCCGAGCGGCAGCAGCCCGGCCAGCCGGTCACGAAGTTCCGGCAGCTCCGCGCGGGCGAGATCCAGGTCCTCGTCCGCCGCTGCCGGGTCACCGATCACCGGCGGGAACCACAGGTCGAACAGCACGTCGAACCCCGGCCGGTGCGCCGGCCGCTTGACCAGCGTGGCCGCGTACGCCTCGCGCAGCGTCTCCCGCGCGGCCAGGTCGATCACCGCCAGCGCGCGGGCGGCGTCCAGCCCTTCGGCCACCGAGACCGGCAGGCCGGCCCGGCGCAACGCGGCCACGAACGCCACGTGCCTGTCCAGCAGTGACACCGCCGCCCCTCCCGTCGCTCGGCCGGCCCCATCAGCCGACTCGGCCGGCGCCGGCTCGCTCGGCCTTTTTCGTCAGCCCGCTCCACCGGCCGGCAGGCCCAGCTCCTTGACCGCCCGCTCCTGGTCGGAGGCGTGCTTGAGCACCACGCCGAGCGTGCCGGCGGTCGTCGCCTCGTCCAGCTCGGTCCGGCCGAGCGCGAGCAGCGTGCGGGCCCAGTCGACGGTCTCGGCGATCGACGGCGGCTTCTTCAGCTCCAGCGCCCGCAGCGCCGCCGCCGTCCGGGCCAGCCGTTCGGCCAGCGCCGCGCCGATCCCCGGCACCTGGGCCAGCACGATGTCCCGCTCCCGGTCCGGCGGCGGATAGTCCAGATGCAGGTACAGGCACCGCCGCCTCAGCGCCTCCGACAGCTCGCGGGTCGCGTTCGAGGTCAGTACCACGTACGGCCGGCGGGCCGCGGCGATCGTGCCGAGCTCGGGGATGGTCACCTGGTAGTCGGAGAGGATCTCCAACAGCAGGCCCTCCACCTCGACGTCCGCCTTGTCGGTCTCGTCGATCAGCAGCACCGTCGGGGTCGTCTGGCGGATCGCGCGCAGCAGCGGGCGCTCCAGCAGGAACTCCTCGCTGAAGATGTCGTCGTGCGTCTCGGCCCACCCCTGGTCACCGGCGGCCTGGATGCGCAGCAGCTGCTTCTTGTAGTTCCACTCGTACAGCGCGCGGGCCTCGTCCAGGCCCTCGTAGCACTGCAGCCGCACCAGCTCGGCGCCCGCGGCCGCGGCGACCGCCTTGGCGAGCTGGGTCTTGCCCACCCCGGCCGGCCCTTCGGCGAGCAGCGGGCGCTCCAGGGCGCCGGCCAGGTAGACCGAGGTGGCGATGGCGTCGCCGGCCAGGTAGCCGGTGCGGGCCAGCCGCTCGCGCGCGTCCTCCGGCGAGCCGAACCACGACGTCATCCGTCCTCCCGTCCACATCCGGAACCTTATTCTAGCCAGGGGCCGGCCGTGGTACGAAGTGGTCCACAGGTGCGCTAATGTTGTCACCGCAGGCGCCGCTAGCTCAGTTGGTTAGAGCAGCTGACTCTTAATCAGCGGGTCCGGGGTTCGAGTCCCTGGCGGCGCACCGCAATGATCACCAACGACGATGGGCATCCTCCGCGCATGGAGGGTGCCCATCGTCGTTCCGGGGCTCAGGCCGCGGCGTCATGTCTGGCCGGAGAGCACCTTCTGGGCGGTCGCGAGCGCCGGCGAGGAGCTCGGCCGACCGGCACCGTCAACGACTGTCAGGCGGACGGCCACCCGCAGAAGGCGGCCGACCAACCGGCCTTCGACCGGAGCGCCATGGACGGCGGTTGCATGGCCGCCAGGGCCGCCTCAGTTATACGATGAACATATGATGAGTACGAAACCGGTCAGCGTCACGCTCGACAGTGAGAACCTGGAGTACGTGGCAGCCCAGGTGGACGACGGCCGTGCCCGATCCCTATCGGCCTGGATCAACGAAGCGATCAGCCGACGCATCGCCACCGAGCGCGCGGCCGACGCCGCCTGGCAGGCCAAGGTCGAAGAAGCACAGAAAGACCCCGCGGTCGTCGCGCGCACCGCGCACCGGGTGGCGCGAGCGCTGGAGATTCTGGATGCTCGCTGACCGCGCGTTCATCCTGGACGCCGGAGTGCTCATGGAGGTGGCGCGGGGCGACGCCGGCGTGATTCACCTGCTCCAAGGAATGGACGCCGCCGGAATCGGTCTGGTCGTGCCCGCCCTCGCCGTCACCGGTGCCGCGCTCGACATCGGCGCGCGTGACGAGCAGATGGCGCTGATCAGAGGAGTCGCCCGGCTGGAGTCGGCGGCGCTGGCGGGGGTCGTCACATTCGACGACGCGACGGATCTGGCCCACGGGCGGCGAGCGGCGCGGTCGCTGGAAGAACTTTGGGACGTCCAGGCGGCTCTGCAGGCGGTCATGCGGGGCTGTCCGGTGCTCACCACGGATCACGCCCGCTGGAAGGAAGCGTCGCGCGAAGTCCGAGGGCTCAACGTCGTCGAGATCGCGGAGTTGGACACCTGACGTCGGCAGGAGTTCGCCGATATCGGCCACGAGCCCGCACTGCCGAGCCGGTCCTCCCATTCCTATGCGCGTATCGGCGATCTGCGGACCGGCCGGCCGGGCCCACCGACGCGCGGTATGACCTGGCCGGCCGCCATCAACAGAGACGTCGAGAGATGTCGCCTGGGCTAGAGCCTCGTCCGAAGCGGGCGGTGGGTCAGCGGAGGACGATGGTGGTGATGGCGCGGGGGGCGATGGTCACGCTCTTGCCGTGCAGCGGGATGGGGGCGACCGCGTTGTTCTCGTCGGTCACATACGCCTTGGCGCGGCCGTGGCCCTTGATCTTGTCCCAGGTGAGGGCGCTGGTGCCGGTGTTGAGGAGCTCGATCACCTTGGAGCCGTCGGCGTTGCGGAACGCCGAGACCTTCAGGCCGGCGTCGGAGGACGTCGCGCCGAGCCGGACCGCGCCGGGGCGGATGAACCGGCTGTAGGCGGCCATCGCCCACAGGCGCTTGGACACGTGGTAGGTCTGGTTGGCGGTGTCCACTTGGATGAACGCCCGGGTGGCGCCCGCCGAGGCGCCGAGCCAGAAGATGTAGGCCGAGGTGTTGCCCAAGGTGAGGGCGTCGTTGATGGCCTCGGCCACCGTCATGCCGTCCTGCTCGCTGTCGTCGTCCCAGGCCTCGTTCCAGACGCTGCCGCCCGGGCCCCACTCCGACATCCAGGTGTTGCGGTTCGTCGGCAGCGGGGAGGTCACCGGGCTGGCGTAGGCGTGGCCGGTGTGGATCTTCACCCAGCGGCGCGCCTCAGGGTCGGCCTCGATCGCCGCGGAGTACGCCTTGGCCTCGTTCCAGCCGAAGGAGTCGCAGCACACCAGATTGACGCCGGCCGCCCTGGCGAGCGGGCCGAGCACCTTGACGAACGCGACGGCCTCTTCAGGCGTGAAGCGCATCGATTCGTAGCTCGCCGTCCAGTCGGGCTCGTTGGTGAAGCCCAGCTCGGTGAGCTTGATGCCTTCCTTCCGGTAGAACCTGGCGTACTCGATCAGGTAGTTCGCGTACGCCTGCTGCCATTCGGGCAGCAGTTTGCCGCCGTTGCGGGCGTCGCCGTTGTCCTTCATGTAGCCGGGCGCGCTCCAGGCGTCGGCGAAGAAGCGCTTCACGCCGTACTTGCGGGCCGCCTTGACCATCCAGACCTGGCTGTTGTCGTCACCGGTCCAGACGTACTTGGGCGGCGCGGTGGGGCCACCCGGGTCCTCGGGCTGGATGGACACCATCTGGTCGTAGGGGACGCCCTCCGGCCGGGAGCCGATGCCCAGCCGCAGGATGCTCAGCGCGGCGCCCTTGTCCTTGCTGAACCACAGGTCGAGGATCTCCTGCTGCTTGTCCGCGGGCAACGCCTTGATCAGCTCGTTCCGGCGGAACGCCGTGGAGACGCCGAAACCGTCGATCTTCTGGTACCTGGTGCCGTCCTGGATGTCGATGGTGACCGCGTCCGCGGCCGCCGGCTGTGCCTGGGCGATCAGCGGGGCGACCAGCAGGACGGCTGCGATGAGGTGCTTCTTGCGCATGACTGCTCCGGTGGGGGGAGGAAATCATCGAAAGACCGGGCGGTGTGCGTGCGGGCCATTCGAACCGGGTGGCCGGCGGGCGGAATATCGTCGGCAGTACGCTGTCGATTGCGGGCGAGAAACCACCGGTGACGCTGGGGCCGGCGCGTAAAGTCGGAGTTCGGTACGGCTCACGAACGACACTGGATCTTAACACTGACAGTGATAGCACGGGCCAGCGGCAAGGCTCAACATGTCGGTACGAATCACCGAAATTTTCGGCCCTCCCGGAGGATGGGCCCGCAGCAGGCCCGCCGGGCGCCGGAAAAGGTCCACGAGTGCGGGCGGGCCGGCACCGGGACGTGCCGCCGCCGCCGGGCCCGCCGGACGCCCCGGCGTAGGACGTTTCTACCTGCGGTGTCGTCAATAAAGGGCCGCCGGATGCGCGGATGGCGGTGGGGCTGCCGCGGGCCATGCGGGCCCGGGCCGGCGCGCCGAGCGCCCTTGACGGCCGGCGGTCCGGCGCCTAGCATCCGAGTGGAAATTATCGGATGGACTCCGAAAATTACATGCGACCGATGAGCGAGGGTCCGTGATGCGCCGCCGTCCGGCGGAGCGCGGGATGACGCATGGTCACCGGTTCGGGCTGCCGGCGACCGTTTCGGTAATCGCGTGACGTGGAATTCGGTTCGTTATCGCGACCGACCATCGCCGGGTCCGGCGGCTTCACCGTGGTGCTTCCCGGAGATATCCGGCCTGTCGTTCGGCCGCTGGCCGCAAACGGTGCGAGAAAACGCGGATGAACGGTGGACATGTGCGGGCACCGGCCGCATTCTGAGGGCAGACCTTGCTGAACGCCGGACGTTTGGGAGATCCGCATGAAGCCCCGTACCTGGATTCGCCGTGCCGCCGCGTCCACCGCCGGGATGGCCGCGGTGCTGGCGGTGGGCGCCGCTTCGGTCCCGGCCGTCGCCGGGCCGGCGACCGCCGCGACCATCGTGCGCACGCCGCAGGTGGCCCCGGTGGTGGCCGACGGCGTCGTGCGCACGCCGCAGGCGCCGCCCGCGGTGGCCGACGGCGTCGTGCGCACGCCGCAGGTGGTCACCGTGCTGGCGGACGGCGACACGGGGTACAAGCGCCCGGTGTGAGCCGGGCGGCCCGCCGATCAGGCCGCCGGCCCGGGCGGGGGTTCCGGCCGGTGGCCGATGGCGGCGTGGTGGCGGTGGTCCCGGGGGGAGAGGCCGTAGGCGGCCCGGAAGGCGCGGCTGAAGGCGGCGGGCGTGATGAAGCCCCGGCGTGCGGCGATGGCATGGATGGGCATCCCGGCCAGCTCCGGCCGGGCCAGATCGCGGTGGGCGTGTTCGAGCCGCTGCCGGCGGATCCACCCGGCGACGGTCTCCCCGTCCTCGGCGTGTTCCTGGAACAGGCGGTGCAGCTGGCGGATCGAGATGTGGTGGGCGGCGGCGACGTCGCGGAGGGTGAGCCGCGGGTCGCCCAGGTGCCGCCGGATGAAGGACTGTATCTCCAGGTACAGCGTGCGCCGGCGGGATTCGGGAGGAATCGCCGTTTCGGCGTCCAGGTGATGTGCGAGGAAGGCGCCGAACAGATCGAGCAGGACGGTGCCGAGCCGCGGGCCGTCCGTCGCGCGGTAGGAGCCGGAATCGGCCGCCAGCCGGGTCAGGAACTGCGCCAGCAGCGCGCCGAGCCCGTCCTGCCCGGACAGCGGTACGGCGAGCAATCGGGTCACCAGGTCCGGTGGCAGCGCCACCATGCTCCGCGGGATCACCGCCACCACCGATGAGGCGGTGGCCCGTTCGACGTCCACCCGGCTCAGGTAGGGCTGGAACGTCGCGTACAACGCCAGATCCCGGGGCTTCGGGGTGAGCTGCCGCCCGCACTGCTCCAGGTGCTGTCCACGGCTGTTGACCAACGCCACCATGTACAGCTCCGGATCGGACCGGCGGATCAGTTTCGGCGTCCGGTGCGTGCGCATGGACGAGTACCGCAAGGTGTTCACCTGCGTAGCGCCCAGATCGAGCGTCCGGCTGGCCGCCTGGAAGCTCTCGGCCCGCGGGACGCTGAACAGGCTGGGCAGCATCGACCGGGACACCAGGTCCATCCAGGCGGGCAGCCGGTCCTCGGTGGGCAGATCTTCGGTGTCGAACAGCGTCTCCAGCACGGCAGCCCTCCGATCGGCCCACCGGGAACCCTCGCCGGACCCCCGTACGGCGTTCCATCACGAAAAGTGATCTGCCCGAGAGGCTACCGCCGATTCCCCGGCGGCCGGGTGTCCTCGTGCCCACGCCGGGCCCCGCTCCGCCGCCCATGCCGCGCACGTCGGAACCGCCGGGTTACGGGCCAGGGCCGTGCCCTGGCCCGTAACCCGGTCAGGCCGGCAGGGATCCGCTGGTGACGACGTCGCGGTACCAGTGGGCGCTGTCCTTCCAGGTGCGCTCCAGGGTGTCCCGGTCGACGTGCACGATGCCGAAGCGCTTGGCGTACCCGCGGGCCCACTCGAAGTTGTCCATCAGCGACCACACGAAGTAGCCGCGGACGTCGGCGCCGCCGTCGATGGCGTCCAGCACCGCGCCCAGGTGGCGGTGCAGGTAGTCGACGCGCCGCTCGTCGCGGACCCGGCCGCCGGCGTCCGGCACGTCGGCGAACGCCGCCCCGTTCTCGGTGATCATCAGTGGCAGGCCCGGGTGGTCGCGGTGCAGCCGCAGCAGCAACTCGGTCAGGCCGGTCTCGTCGATGTTCCAGCCCATCTCGGTGTACGGGCCGGGCTGCTGGACGAACTCGACGTCGTCGCAGGCGATCCACGGCGTGCCGGCGCCGTCGGCGTGCCCGTCGGCGGTGGCGCGCGGCCCGGACCCGTCCCAGACGCGGACGAGCACCGGGTTGTAGTAGTTCACCCCGAGCAGGTCCAGCGGCGCGCAGGCGGCCTTCTCGTCGCCGTCGCGGACGAACGACCAGTCGGTGACGGCCGCGGTGTCCTCGATGAGGTCGCGAGGATAGGCGCCCTCCAGCATCGGGCCGAGGAACGCCCGGTTGGCCAGCGCGTCGATCCGCCGCACCGCCTCGGCGTCCCGCTCGGACTCGCCGCGCGCGTGGTGCAGGTTGAGGGTGACCGACACCTGGGCGGACGGCGCGGACGTCTCGCGCAGCGCCTGGGCGGCGAGCCCGTGCCCGAGGTCGAGGTGGTGCACGGCGGCCAGCGCGGCGGCCGGGTCGGTGCGCCCCGGCGCGTGGACCCCGGAGCCGTAGCCGAGATAGGCGGTGCACCAGGGCTCGTTGAGGGTGATCCAGGTGCGCACCCGGTCGCCGAGGGCCTGGCCCATGGTGCGGGCGTAGTCGGCGAAGCGCAGCGCGGTGTCGCGGTGCGGCCAGCCGCCGGCGTCCTCCAGTTCCTGCGGCAGGTCCCAGTGGTAGAGCGTGGCGACCGGCTCGATGTTCCGCGCGATGAGCCCGTCGACCAGCCGGGAGTAGAAGTCCATGCCGCGCGGGTTGACCGGGCCGCGGCCGCCGGGGATCACCCGCGGCCAGGAGACGGAGAACCGGTAGGCCCCGACGCCGAGGTCGGCGAGGAGGTCCAGGTCCTCCTCCACCCGGTGGTAGTGGTCGCAGGCGACGTCGCCGGTGTCCCCGGCGTCCACCCGTCCCGGGGTGTGCGAGAAGGTGTCCCAGATGGACGGGCCGCGGCCGTCTTCGGCGGCGGCGCCCTCCACCTGGTAGGCGGCGGTGGCGGTGCCCCACAGGAAGCCGGCGGGGAAGTTCCGGCGCGGGGGTGGCGTGGCTGGCACTGGGTCACTCCTTGACGGTGGTGGTGATCTCGATCAGGTCGGTTCCGGCGCCGGCGGCGCGCGGGCCGGTGGGGCTTCCGGCGAGCTCCAGGTTCCAGGGCTTGGCGTCGCCCGCGACGCGGCGCGCGGACAGGCGGTTCCCGGTGCGGGACACCTCGAACACCGCCGCGTCGCCGCCGTCCGGGCCGGGGACGGCGACCGTGCGGCGGGTGCCGTCGGGCAGGGCGTGCACCCGCAGCGTCACCCCGTCGGCGTAGTCGTAGTCCGGGCGGTCCCGGCGGGCCCCGAGGGCCAGCACCGCGCCCGGGCGGACCAGCAGCGGCAGCGAGTCGAAGCCGTGCGTCTCGGTGCGCCAGCCGGGGCCGGACACCGTGGTGCCGTCCAGCAGCCGCGTCCACTCGCCGTCCGGGACGTAGTAGGACACCTCGCCGCCGGCGGACATGACCGGGGCGACCAGCAGGTCCGGGCCGAGCATGTACTGGGCGTCCAGGTGATCGCAGCCGCGGTCGGCGGGGAAGGCCAGGTGCATGGCCCGCATCATGGGCATTCCCTCGCGGGCGGCCTGGACCGCCGCGCCGTACAGGTAGGGCATCAGCCGGGCCTTGAGCCGGGTGAACGCGCGCAGCACCTCCACCGACTCCTCGTCGAACAGCCACGGCACCCGGTAGGAGCCGCTGCCGTGCAGCCTGCTGTGCGAGGAGAGCAGGCCGAAGGCGATCCACCGCTTGAAGACCTCCGGGTCCGGGCGCCCCTCGAACCCGCCGATGTCGTGGCTCCAGAAGCCGAACCCGGCCAGGCCCAGCGACAGCCCGCCGCGCAGGCTCTCGGCCATCGCCTCGAAGGTCGACTCGCAGTCGCCGCCCCAGTGCACCGGCAGCCGCTGCCCGCCCGCGGTCGCCGCGCGGGCGAACAGCACCGCCTCGCCCGGACCGCGCCGCTCGGCGAGCACCTGGTGGACCGTCTCGTTGTACAGCAGGCTGTAGTAGTTGTGCATGCGCTCGGGGTCGCCGCCGTCGGCCCAGGCGACGTCGGTGGGCACCCGCTCGCCGAAGTCGGTCTTGAAGGCGTCCACCCCCATGTCGACCAGGCGGCGCAGCTTGCCGGCGTACCATTCGCGGGCGGCCGGCGAGGTGAAGTCGACCAGGGCCCGGCCGGCCTGCCAGTGGTCGTCCTGCCAGATCCGGCCGTCCGGGCGGCGCAGCAGGTGCCCGGCCGCCGCGCCCTCCTCGAACAGCTCCGACGCCTGCCCGATGTAGGGGTTGATCCACACGCAGACCCGCAGGCCGCGTTCCTTGAGCCGGGCCAGCATGCCGGGCGGGTCGGGGAACACCTCCGGGTCCCACTCGAAGTCGCACCAGCGGTAGCGGCGCATCCAGAAGCAGTCGAAGTGGAACACGCTCAGCGGCAGGTCACGTTCGGCCATGCCGTCCACGAACGAGGTGACCGTCGCCTCGTCGTAGTCGGTGGTGAACGAGGTGGACAGCCACAGCCCGAACGACCAGGCCGGCGGCAGCGCCGGCCGGCCGGTCAGCGCGGTGTAGCGGCGCAGGATCTCCGCCGGCGTCGGGCCGTGGATCACCAGGTAGGAGAGCTCGTGCCCCTCGACGCTGAACTGCACCCGCGACACCGACTCCGACCCGACCTCGAACGACACCCGGCCGGGGTGGTCCACGAACACCCCGTATCCGCGGTTGGTCAGGTAGAAGGGGACGTTCTTGTACGCCATCTCGCTGCTGGTGCCGCCGTCCTCGTTCCAGATGTCGACGGACTGGCCGTTGCGCACCAGCGGGCCGAACCGCTCGCCGAGCCCGTAGACCAGCTCGCCGGCCGACAGGTGCAGCTGCTCGACCATGAAGTGCCGGTCGTCGCCGTCGCGCATGGCGCCCAGGCACTTGGCGCCGCTGCGGGTGAGGGTGCGCCCGCCCGCGCTGAAGGTGAGGTCCCAGGGCGCCGCCCGCCCCAGGGTGACCCGCAGCGCGCCGCTGGTCAGGGTGGCCGCCGCGTCGTCCACCTCGATCTTCACCGGGGTGCCGCCGGGGTCCTCGCGCAGCGCGAACGCCGGCCCGGCCGGCACCGAGCCCGCCAGGTGCACCGCGCGGACCCGGATGACGTCTGGCATCGGCGACGACACGTCCAGCCGCAGCACCGGCCCGTCGAGGGTGTCGCCGCGGCGGGTGATGGGTTTGGTGGGCGCCAGCACCCGCAGGCCGCCGGGGTGGGCGGTCACGTCGTGCGCCGCGGTGGCGTAGTCGCCGCGGACGCCGGGGCGCATCCGCCAGTAGCCGTCCTTGAACTTCATGGCTCTCCGTTCCATGGTCAGGAAGTGAACGGGGGTCCGGTCGCCGGGGCGGGGCGGCGACCGTGGTGTCAACCCTTCAGGCCGCCGGCCACCAGGTCCAGCCGCCAGTAGCGTTGCAGGAAGAGGAACAGGGCGACGATCGGGATGATCGACAGCAGCGAGCCGGTGATCACCAGGCTGTACAGCGCGGGCTGGGAGGCCCCCCGGTTGAGCAGGGAGTACAGCCCCACGGTGAGCGGGAACCGGTCATCGTCGGCGAGCATGATGTAGGGCAGCAGGAAGTTGTTCCAGATGCCGATGAACTGCAGCAGGAACACGGTCACCAGCCCAGGTGCCATGATCGGCGCGGCGACCGACCAGAGCAGCCGGAACTCGCCGGAGCCGTCGACCCGGCCGGCCTCCAGGATCTCGTCCGGCACCGCGGCGCCGGCGTAGATCCGGCACAGGTAGACGCTGTACGGGCTGATCATGCTGGGCAGGATGACCGACCAGTACGAGCCGACCAGCCCGATCTGCGACAGCAGCAGGTACTGCGGGATGGCCAGGGTGATCTGCGGGACGAGCACCCCGGCGAGTAGCGCGCCGAAGATCAGCCGCCGGCCGGCGAAGTGGTACTTGGCCAGCGCGTACCCGGCGGCCGCGGACACCACCACGGTCAGCAGCGCGCCGCCGCCGGCGTAGATCAGGCTGTTCAGCATCCACAGCCAGAACCGGCCGTCGCCGAAGTCGTGCAGCGCCGCGACGTTCTGGCCGAACCCGCCGGTGAAGCTGGGCCGGCCGGAGAAGGTGGTGAACAGCTCGTCCGGGCTCTTGGTGGCCGCGAAGATCACCCACAGCAGCGGCAGCAGCGCGTACACCCCGCCGAGGGCCAGGATCAGGGTCGGCAGGACCTTCGCCCGCCGGGCGGCGGCGGCCGGCGGCGCGCTCATCGCCCGCTCCTGGCGACGCGGAGCCGGAAGGCGGCGAGCGCGGCCAGCGACAGCAGCACCGTCACCCCGGCCAGCAGCACCGAGCTGGCGGCCGCCAGGTGGATGTCGTTGTCGACGAACGCCTGCTGGTAGATGCGCATCAGTGGAACCCAGTCCTGGGTGATGGTGTTGGTCATCGGGCGCAGCGTGGCCGGCTCACTGAACACCTGGAGCATGCCGATCAGGGTGAACACCGACGTCATGACGAGCGCGGGCCGCAGCAGCGGGATCTTGATCCGCAGCGCGATCTGCCACTCGGCGCAGCCGTCGATGCGCGCCGCGTCGTACAGCTCGCCGGGGATCGCGCGCAGCTGGGTGTAGAGCACCACCATGTTGAAGCCGACCGACCCCCAGACCGCGATGTTGGCCACCGAGAAGAAGATGGACACGTCGCCGAAGAAGTCCGGCGCCGGCAGCCCGGCCGCCCGCAGCGTGGCGGTGACGGGGCTGACCGCCGGCAGGTAGATGAAGCCCCACAGCAGGGTGGCGATGACGCCGGGCACCGCGTAGGGCAGGAAGATCGTGATGCGCGAGGCCCGCTTGCCGCCCACCCGGGGGGCGTCCAGCAGCAGGGCGAACAGCAGCGCCAGTCCCATGGTGGTCGGCACCATGATCAGCCCGTAGCCGAGCATGCGCTGGGTCGCCTCGTGCAGCGCCGAGTCCTGGATCGCCGACAGGTAGTTCTCCAGGCCGGTGAACACCTCGGTGCGGATGCCGAGCCCGGCGCCGCGCACCCGCATGGCGTGCAGGCTGAGCCACACCGCGTACCCGATGGGCACCAGGATGAAGACGGCGAACAGCAGGACGACCGGCCCGGTCATCAGGTACGGCGCCGCGCCCCCGCGGCGGGCGGGCCGCGATGGCGTGGTGTCGTCGGCAGTGGTCATGAGTTTTCCCATCCGTTCCGCGGCCCCGGCCCGCCCGCGCCACCTGGAACGCTCCAGACGGTGCGGGCGGGCGGAGCCGGTCAGCCGCCGGCGACCTGGTAGCCCTGCTTCTTCAGGTCCGCGACGCTGGCCTGCTGCACCTGCGCGGCGACCGCCGCGAAGTCCGACCTTCCGCGCACCGCCTTCGGCATCAGGTCCTCGAACGCGCCGTAGGTGACGTTGGTGTTCGGCCCCCAGCTGCTGAAACCGCGCGCGGTCTTGGCGATCGCCGCGGCGGAGGTGTAGTAGTCGGGCTGGTCGGCCATGTACTCCGGCGCCACGTCCAGCTGGCTCTGGCCCTGGAGCGCGGCCGGGTACAGGCCGATCTCGATGAGCAGCTTCAGCGCCTCGGGGTCGGCGCTCAGCCAGCGGGCGAACTTCGCGGCCTGCGCCTTCTTGGTGGAGGTGGCGCTGACCGCGGTGGACGAGCCGCCCCAGAAGCCGGTGAACTGCTCGCCGGCGCTCCACTGCGGGAGCGGGGCCATCCGCCACTTGCCCTTGCCGGACGGCGCGACGCCGGCCAGCACGCCCGCCCCCCACACCGCGCTCGGCCAGGCGATGATCGTGCCGTCGTTCATCTGGCTGTTCCACTGCGGGGTGTACATCGGGTCGCCGAGCACCGCGCCGGAGTTGACCAGCCCGCCCCAGAAGCCGAGCATCTTGCGGGTGGCCGGGTCGTCGATGGCGACCTGCCAGGAGCCGCCGTCGTTGGTCCACCAGTTCGCCCCGGCCTGCTGGGCGAACCCGGCCAGCCAGCCGGCGTCGCCGGGCGAGAAGGTGGTCAGGTAGCGCTTGTCGTCCTTGGCGCGGACCGTCTCGGCCAGCGCGCCGAACTCCTCCCAGGTCTTCGGCACCGACAACCCCATCTTCTCGAAGATGTCGGCCCGGTAGAACAGCATCATCGGGCCCACGTCGGCGGGGATCGCGTAGGTGGCGCCGCCGAACGAAGTGAGGTCCCAGGTGCCCTGCGGGAACGCGGACTTCACCGGGCCGACGACGCTGCTGAGGTCCTGCAGCGCGTTGTTGGTGATCAGCGTGGGCAGCGACTGGTACTCGGCCTGCAGCACGTCCGGCGCGTTGCCGGCCTTCACCGCGGTGAGGAACTTGGCGACCAGCTCGTCGCCGGCCGCCTGCCCGCTGAGCTGCACCTTCTGGGTGGGGTTCTTGTCGTTCCACAGGTCGACCACGCGCTGGATGTTCTCCGCCCAGCTCCAGAAGACCAGGGTGGTGGGCGCGTTCTCGTCGCCGCCGATGGGGGAGGCGGAGGCGGCCTGGCCGCCGCCCTCCTCGCCGGCGCCGTTGCCGCCGCAGGCGCTCAGCAACAGCGTCGCGGCGGAGGCGCCGAGAAAGGTCCTTCTGCGCATGGTGACTCCTTGGTGGTGCGGGACCGGCCCGGGCGAGTCCGGTCGTCGTGCGCCGCCGGCCGCCGCGGCGGCCGGCGGGAACGTCAGGGGACGGCGCGCAGCGCGACGGCGCCCCGCGGCGCGAGCGTCACGGCGTCCTCGGCGGTGGCCCCGGTGAGCAGGTCCTCGGCCGGCTCGGGGATCGGCACGCGGGCCGGCTCGGCGCCGTGGTTGAGCAGGAACAGCACCGGCCCGCGGCGGACCGCCTCGACGCCGGCCGGCAGGCCGGGCAGCACCCCGGCCACCCCGGCGTCCGCGAGCACCCGGGCGGCGAGCTCGGCCATCGCGGCCGGCTCGGGCAGCGTCGCCACGTACCAGGCGGTGCCCTCGCCCAGCCGGTGCCGCAGCACGGCGGGCCGGCCGGCCAGGTCGCCCCCGGTGAACGCGGCCACCTCCTCGGCGCCCTCGGCGCGCAGCAGCTCGGTCCAGGTGGTGGCGGTGAAGCCGGCGCCGCCGGTCCACCGGCAGTGCACCGGCCCGTCCGGCGCGGGCCGCCACTCCTCGCCGGAGGCGCCGAGCACCTCGCGCAGCGGGGCCGGGAACCGCCCGGTGCGGACGTGCCCGCTCGGGTCGGCCACCGCGGAGAACGGGCCGACCAGCAGGGTGCCGCCGCCGCGGACGTACTCGGTCAGCGCGGCGGCGTCCGCGTCGGCCACCAGGTAGAGATTCGGCACCACGACCAGGTCGCGGCCGGTCAGGTCCGCCGACGGGGGGACCAGGTCCACGGTCACCCCGCGCTCCCACAGCGGGCGGTAGTAGGCGAGCAGCTGGTCGGTGAGCAGCAGCCGGTCGGACGGCCGGGCGTCCTCCTCCAGCGCCCACCAGCTCGGCCAGTCGTGCACCATCGCGACCCGGGCCGGCACCGTGGTGCCGGCGACGGGGGCGAGCCGCCGCAGCTCGGCGCCGTGCGCGCGGACCGCGGCGTGCAGCTCGGTATGCGGTCCGGCGTGCGGCACCATCGCGGCGTGGAAGCGCTCGGCCCCGAACCGGGAGGCCCGCCACTGGAAGTAGGCGGACCCGTCGGCGCCGCGCGCCACCGCCTGCAGCGACTCCAGCCGCAGCTGCCCGGCGGGCTTGGGCAGGTTGTGCGGGCGCCAGTTGACCGCCGAGGGGGACTGCTCCATCAGCAGCCACGGCCGGCCGCCGGCCAGCGACCGGGACAGGTCGTGGACGAGCGCGGTGCGCACCGGGTGCAGCGGGTCGGCCGGGTCGGGGTAGTGGTCGTTGGAGACGACATCCTCCTCGGCGGCCCACGCCCAGTAGTCCACCGGCTTGAACAGGCCCATGAAGTTGGTGGTGACCGGCACGCCGGGCGTGCGGTCGCGCAGCAGATCCCGCTGCTCGCGGAAGCAGTCGAGCTGCTCGTCGGAGCAGAACCGCCAGAAGTCCAGCTTCTGCGTCGGGTTGACCAGGTAGGGTGCCCGGCGCGGCGTGATGATCTCCGCCCAGTCGGAGTAGGCCTGGCTCCAGAAGGTGGTGCCCCACGCCTCGTTCAGCGCGGCCAGGTCGCCGTAGCGCGCCCGCAGCCAGTCCCGGAACGCGGCCGCGGCGAGATCGCAGTGGCACACCTGGCCGTACTCGTTGCCCACGTGCCACATCGCCAGCGCCGGGTGGCCGGCGTAGCGGTCGGCGAGGTCGGCGACCAGGGCGAGCGCCCGTTCCCGGTAGACCGGGGAGGACGGGCAGAACTGGTTGCGGGACCCGTACCACAGGCGGCGCCCCGACTCGTCGACCGGCAGGGTCTCCGGCCAGCGGTGGCCGAGCCACGGGGGCGGGGCGGCGGTCGGGGTGGCCAGGTCCACCGCGACCCCGGCCCCGGCGAGCAGGTCGAGCACCCGGTCCAGCCAGCCGAAGTCGCGGGCGCCGGGCTCGGGCTCGATCCGCGCCCAGCTGAACACCCCGACGGTGGCGAAGTTGACCCCGGCCGCCTTCATCAGCTCGACGTCCTCGGCCCAGACCTCCTCCGGCCACTGCTCGGGGTTGTAGTCCCCGCCGTACAGCAGGCCGCGACCGGCGGTGAGGGTGTGCATCCCGGGCGCGGAGTCCGGTGGCCGCTCTGTGGTCATGGTCGAGCTCCCGTCGTCTCGGAGGTCCGGCCGCCCCGGGCACGGGGGTCGGCGGGCGGCGGGCCGGAGCTGTCCCCGAGGACCAGCCGGCACGGCACCAGGCGCTGCTCCGGCGGTGCGTCGCCGCCGGAGGCCAGCCGGTCGATCAGCATGCGCACCCCGAGCCGGCCGAGCTCGGCGCTCGGCGGTTCGAGCGTGGTGAGCCTTGGGTGGAACATCTCCGCCACCCGCCCGGAGGACAGGACGAGCAGCAGCGTCAGATCGCGCGGGATCGACCAGCCGCGCGCCGCCACCGCGGCGATCACGCCCACCGCGGCCTGGTCGCTGATCACGGCGAGGGCGGTCACGCCGGGATGCGCGGCGACCAGGTGGTCGAACGCGGCCCGGCCCTCCTCGGCCGTGTCGGCGCGGAACTCGTCGATGTAGGTCAGCCCGGCCTGGCGGGCGGCGGACGCGAACTCGGCGCCGGTGCGGACGGTCGGCCCGTACTGGGCGGCGTACGCGTCCGGGGTGTGGTTGAAGAAGGCGAGCGTGCGGTGGCCGAGCCCGGCCAGATGCGACACGGCCGCCTCGGCGGTCGCCGCGAAGTCGATGTCGGCGTGGCTGATCCCGTCCGGCCGCCGGGTCCGCCCGATCATGGCGAACGGGATCTCGTTCGCGGCGAGGAAGGCCGTGCGCTCGTCGTCCAGGCGCACCTCCATGAGGAGCACGCCGTCGACCAGGCCGAGGGTGGTGAGGTGGCGCAGCGCGTCGACCGGGTCGTGGCTCTCGGGGGAGAGCAGCAGGTGGTGGCCGAGTTCGGCGGCCGCTTCGGCGGCACCGGTGGCGAACTGCATCTCGGTGAGGCCGAAGCCGCTGTGCGGGGTGGGGAAGAGCAGGGCGAGAATGCGGGTTCGCTTGCTCACCAGCCCGCGGGCGAGCACGTTCGGCCGGTACCCGAGCTCGGCCGCCGCCTGCTCGATCCGCCGCTTGGTGGCCGCGGCGACCGGACGGGTGCCGTTGAGCGCGGCGGAGACGGTGCTGACGGCCACGTTGGCGCGTTCGGCCACGTCACGTAGGGAGGACATGCCACTCCGGGAGGGCTGGGCGGAGATGCGAAACGTTTCGCAAAACCGTAATGTCCGGTTTGTGACGGCGTCAAGGGGAGAGACATGGGATGTCGCTGGACTATCCCGCCCGCGCCTCGGCAAGGACGGCCAGCACCGTGTCCCGCAGCCCGGGGCAGACCGCGATGGTCGCCGCGGAGTCGGCGGAGTGCTCGGTGCCGTCCGCGTCGAGCACCAGACCGCCCGCCTCCCGGACCAGCAGCACCCCGGCCATCGTGTCCCACGGCAGGTTGGCCAGGATGATCGACGCCTCCAGGCTGCCCTGTGCGACCCAGGCCAGGTCGATGGCCGCGGTGCCGAGCATCCGGATCCGCCGGGCCCGGGCGCCGAGCCGGTCCAGCAGTGCCAGGCGGACCCGGTTGCGCGCCGCCGCGTCCGGGCCCACCGCGAAGTCGCCGATCGAGATCACCGCCTCCGGCAGGGCGCGCACGCCCGACACCCGGATCCGGTCCTCGCCGGCGAACGCCCCCCGGCCGGCCGCCGCGGTATAGCCGGTACCGAGGAACGGCAGGTCGATCGCGGCCAGCACGCTCTGCCGTCCCGCGACCAGCGCCAGCGAGACCGCGCACAGCGGGATGCCGCAGGCGAGGTTGGCGGTGCCGTCCACCGGGTCCAGCGTCCACCACAACGCCTCGCCGGGCGGGCCGGACCGCCCGTGCTCCTCGCCGAGGATGCCGATCTCCGGGGTCTCCCGGCTCAGGAAGTCGCGCACCGCCTCCTCGACCGCCAGGTCGATGTCGGTGACGACGTCCCGCTCGCTCTTCTCGGCCACCGACCGGGGCGCCCGGGACCGGATGATCCGGCGGCCGATGGCCACCGCCTCCCGGGCGACCGGCAGCAGGTCGCCCGGATCAGCCATGCTGCGCGGGAGTACCGAGGTGCGGCAGGTCGTGCCCGAAACGGTCCCGCTTGGCGGTCAGGTACCGGATGTTGTGGTCGGTGGCCTCGATGAGCAGCGGCACCCGGGACGCGACCACGATCCCGTGCCGCTCCAGCGCGTGGATCTTGTCGGCGTTGTTCGACATCAGCCGCACCGACCGGACGCCGAGGTAGGCGAGCACCCGGGCGGCCGGCCCGAAGTCCCGGTCGTCCACCGGCAGGCCGAGGGCGGTGGCCGAGTCGACGGTGTCCAGCCCCTGCTCGTCCTGCAGGACGTGCGTGCGCACCTTGGCCACCAGGCCGATGCCGCGCCCCTCGTGCCCGCGCAGGTACACCAGCACTCCGGCGCCCTCGCGGACGATGGCGTCCAGTGCCGCGTCCAGCTGCTCGCCGCACTCGCACCGCATGGCGGCGAAGATGTCGCCCGTCACGCATTCCGAATGCACCCGGACCAGGACGTCGTCCCGCATCCGCGTCTCGCCGAGCACGAGTGCGAGATGCTCGTTGCCGTCCACCGGGTCGCGGAACGCGACCGTGCGGAAGGTGCCACGACGCGTCACCAGATCCGCCTCGGCGATGTCCTGTTGGTCGATGCTCTGGTCACGCACTGTATCGTCCTCGTTTCTGCGGCCGGCGGCTCCGGCTGCGACGGATTCGCGAGAGGCTTGCAGACTATGAACACCTCTGCCTACCCGCTGCCGGTGGGGACGACCGACGACGAACGGGACCGGCGCGCCGGCACGGCGCTGCTGCCCATCGGCAGCTTCGAACAGCACGGCCCCTTCCTTCCGCTGGCCACCGACACCCTCGTCGCCTGCGCGATCAGCGGAACCCTGGCCGCCGCCCACTCCGTGCTGCACCTGCCGCCGCTCACGATCTCCTGTTCACACGAGCACGAGGCCTGGCCGGGAACGGTCAGCCTCACTGCCTCGACACTTTACGCCGTGATTCACGACATCGCGGACTCTCTACGCAAATCCGGCGTCCCGCGGCTGGTGCTGGTGAACGGCCACGGCGGCAACTACGTGCTGGGCAACGTGGTCCAGGAGGCCACCGCGAACGGGCACCGCATGGCACTGTTCCCGGGCCCGGCGGACTGGGAGGAGGCGTTCGCCGCCGCCGGTATCGAAACCTCGCCCTGGGACGACATGCACGCCGGCGAGCTGGAGACCTCCATCCTGCTGCACACCCATCCCGACCTGGTCCGCCCCGGCTACGAATCGGCCGACCACC
This sequence comes from Sphaerisporangium rufum, assembly GCF_016863395.1. Lineage (GTDB taxonomy): Bacteria > Actinomycetota > Actinomycetes > Streptosporangiales > Streptosporangiaceae > Sphaerisporangium > Sphaerisporangium rufum. Next base: position 26,682 of record NZ_BOOU01000026.1, read on the forward strand.
TGGCCGGTGACCGCCGCCACCTGCTCATCCGCGGCATGGCCGCCTACACCGAGTCCGGCGTGATCGGCCGGCCATCCCTCGCCTCGGCCGCCAAGGGCCGCGCCGTGCTGGCCGACCTCACCCGCTCGTTCACCGAGACGCTGTATTGATCGCGCTCTCTTCGTTCGCGCCGCGTTCGGGCGCGCCGGCGTTGTTCGTTCGTCGCTCGGAAGCGCTCGTTCCTCGCACTTCCTCCCTCCTCCTCACAACACCGGCGCGCCTGTGTTGTTCGGCGCGCTTCGCGCGCGGGTTCGG
>NZ_BOOU01000027.1 GCF_016863395.1 Sphaerisporangium rufum
GAACGCCGGGGCGGGCAGGCGGTGGGTGATCGTCGGGCTTTCTGGGATGGTGGAGAGCGGGTGGTGTCGGTATCTGACTTGCTGATTGTCCGACCTGGTGGCCGGCTCGCTTGGATAGATGCCCGGTTTGTCGGGGTTGGTCACTTGGGGTGGGGAAGGCTTTGCCGCCGGCTGAGGGTGTTAGGTGTCAGGTGCGGCGCGGCATCCGGGTGCGGGCGAGGAGGACGGCGGCACCGGGCAGGCTGGCCGCGAACGCGAGGACGCCGTACACCACGGCCGTGGTGAGCCCCGCCTGGGCACCGAGCCCGGCGGCGCCGAAGGCCACCGCCAGGAACGCCTCGCGCGGCCCGAAGCCGCCGATGTTGACCGGCACCGCCATGACCAGCAACGCCAGCAGCATCAGCGGCAGCAGCCGCCCGGGCGGCGCGGTGGACCCGGCGGTCCGGGCGGCGACGAGGAACAGCGCGAGGTGGCCGGCCAGCGCCACCGCCGACAGCCCGGCCACGCCCGGCCAGGTGTCCCGGGCGAGCAGGCCGGTCCGCGCGTCGGCCAGCGCCGTCCGCAGCGCCCGGCGCCATCGCGGCCGCGGGCGGGCCGGGCTCCCGGCCACCGGGCGCCGGGCCTGGCGACGCAGCAGGTACGCCCCGGCCAGACCGGCGACGGCCGCCCCAACGGCGAGCAGGAGCCACGGGGCGAGATCCAGGCCGGCCGACGCGGCGGCCGACGGCCGGGCGAGCAGCACTGCCACCCCGGCGGCCACCAGGACCGCCTGGCCGGCGGCCCGCTCCAGCACCACCGCGCGGACGCCGCGGCCGAGGTCACCGGCCCGCTGCCCGTGCCGCACCGCCCGGTGTGCGTCGCCGAGCACCCCGGCCGGCAGCACCGCGTTGAGGAACAGCGAACCGTAGTAATCGCCCAGCGCCGTCGGCCAGCGCAGCGGCAACCCCAGCCGGCGGGCCACCAGCACCCACCGCCCGGCGCTGCACACCGTGGTCAGCAGGCCGATCGCCAGCGCGGCCGCCACCGCGGGCGGCCCGACCATCCGCACGCCGTCCACGAACGCGGCGGTGCCCACCTTGCGGGCCAGCACCGCGAGCACCGCCAGCGCGAGCAGGATCCGCAGCCACGGCCAGACCCGCCGCGCCACCGCCGCCCGGCGCTCCCGCCCGGTCGGGTGGCGCGTACCGAGGTCATCACCGGACGCGGGCACCGGGAGTCGGGCGGAGCCGCCGGTGGAGGCGGTGGCCGGGGCGGCCGGGGCGGTGGGGGTGGCCGGGGCGGTGGCCGGGTGGATCGCGGGCGGGCCGGCTGGCGGCGCGACGGGCGGCCCCACGGGCGGCGCGGCAGGGGACGCGACGGGCGGCGCGGCGGAGCCGGGCGCGGGCGGGGCTCCGGCGCCGGTCCCGGCGAAGGTCATCGGCCGTCTCCGCGGGGTGGCAGGGCGAGCAGGTCCTCGTGGTGGACCACCGCCCGCAGGTCGCCGGCGTCGCACGCCGCCAGCCGGCGACGGAGGTACGCCGCCGCGGGAGCCGCCAGGTCCGGCCGCTGCTCGACGGCGGCGCCCACCCAGCCGCGCAGCCATTCGGCGGTCAGTGCGGACTGCTCCGGGCCCAGCCGCCACGGGCTCGGCCGGCGGTGCACCTCGGCGCCGTGCCGGGCGAACGCGTCGGCGGCGCCCGCCGCGGCGTCCGGCCCGAGCGGGTGGCGGTCACCGGCGACCCGGCGCTGGTGGGCGTTGAACGCGGCGGAGATCTCGGCGTCCAGCGGCTCGGCGGGGTCCAGCTCGACGCGGCCGGTCACCGTCAGCGTGAGCAGTGCCGGACAGCCCGCGGCGGCGCAGGCCACGGCCAGCGCCGACACCTCCTCGGCGGTGAGCAGGTCGAGCAGCGCCGAGGCGGTGACCAGCGAGGTGCCGGTCAGCCGGTCGGCCCGCAGCAGCGTGAGATCGCCGGGCTCGGCCACCGCGGTGACCGGGCGGCCGTCCGCCGCCGGGCCGGTGACGCCCGCCACCGCCCGGGAGAGCAGCACCGGGTCGCGGTCGTGCAGCATCCAGCGCTGGGGGCCGGGCAGCCGGCCGGCCAGCCACCGCCCCATGGATCCGGTACCGCAGCCGAGGTCGCGGATCACCAGGCCGTCGCCGGACCGGTCCGCCGGCTCCGGGCCGGCGGGCCGCTCGGCCGCCCCGGCGGGCATCGGGTGGCGGGCCAGGCGGTCGCCCAGCAGGGCGGGCAGCGTGGCGTCGCGCGCGGCGGCGTCGGCGGCCTCGCGCAGGGTGAGCCACTCCGGGGTGAACTCCGGCTGCTCGCTCATTGGACGACCTCCCGCGGACGGAGGCCGTCCAGCACCTCGGCCAGGCGCCGCGCGGTCGCGTCCCATCCGGCCAGCATGCCACGTCGATCTTGGGCGGATGCCCGGATCCGCGAGCGCAGTCCGGGATCGGTGAGCCAGCGGCGCAGCGCCGCGGCGAGGGCCGCCGGGTCGCCCGGCGGCACCAGCAGGCCCGGCGGCTCCCCGCCGGGCGCCCGGCCGAGCGTCTCGGGCAGCGCGTCCGCCTCGGTGGTGAGCACCGGCACGCCGCGGGCCAGCGCCTCGGTGACCACCATGCCGAACGTCTCGCCGTGCGAGGGCAGCACCATCAGGTCGGCGGCGGCGTAGCACGCGGCCATCTCCGCCCCGGTACGCGGGCCGGCCAGCCGCACCCGGCCGTCGAGCCCCCGGGCGGCGATCAGCCGCCGCACACCCGCGACGTACTCGGGCGCCCGGTCGAGCGACCCGACGCACGCGCAGTCCCACGGCAGATCGGCGAGGCCGCCGAGGGCGCGGACCAGCACCTCCTGGCCCTTGCGCGGGGTGACCGCGGCGACGCAGAGCAGCCGGGTCCCCGCCGGCTCGCCGGCGGTGAGCGGGGCGGGATCGGTGCCCGGCGGGACGACGTGCACCCGGGCGGGGTCCAGGCCGTGCCGGCCGGCCAGCCCGCGGCCGGCCCAGGCGCTGGTGGCCAGCACCGCGCTCGCCGAGTGCAGCGTCTCTCGCTCGCGGGCGTCCAGGTCGGCGGCCAGGGCGGGTGGCAGTCCCGTCTCGGCGGCGAGCGGCAGGTGCACCAGCACCGCCAGGCGGAGCCGCCGCGCGTGCGGGACCACCACCTCGGGCACCCCGCAGGCGACCAGCCCGTCCAGCAGCACCACCGTGCCGTCCGGCATCCCGGCCAGGGCGCGGTCCAGCTCCGCCCGGGCGGCCCGGTCCGGGCGCGGCCAGCCGCCGGGCACCGCGTGCTCGCGCACCGGCCGGCCGGCGGCGGCCAGTTCCCGGCACACCCGGCGGTCGTAGACGTTGCCCCCGCTCGGCACCGCCGGATCGTCCACATCGCCGGGCAGCACCACGTGGACGCGCAGGATCACAGGGCGCGCTCGTAGGTCGCCCAGGCGACGTGTGATTCGTGCAGGGTGACCGTGATGCCGGCCAGCCCGCGGGCGCTCTCGCCCAGCGCGCCGGTGGCGGCCCGGCCGGCCAGCCGGTCGGCGATGACCTTGGCGAGGAACTCCGTCGAGGTGTTGACTCCGGCGAAGTCCGGCTCGTCGTCCAGGTTGCGGTAGTTGAGCGCGGTGAGCACGTCGCCGAGTTCCTTGGTGGCCAGGCCGATGTCGACCACGATGTTGTCCGCGTCCAGCTCGGCCCGGCGGAACGTCGCGTCCACCACGAACGTCGCGCCGTGCAGCCGCTGGGCCGGGCCGAAGACCTCGCCGCGGAAGCTGTGCGCGACCATCAGATGATCACGGACGGTGATGCTGAACAACGGGTCATCCTCCAGCGGGTTCGGCGGTCACTCGGTCCTCCGGCGGACCATACACGACGCGATGGCACAAGCCGGGCAAATCGCCGCGCGCGATGCGCGCCATCACCGCGGGCAGCTCGGCGAACTCGCACTCGCCGCTGATCAGCGCATCGAATGCCGGATCCGCCAGCAGGCGCAGCGCCAGATCGAGCCGGTCGGCGAACGAACGCCGCCCGCCGCGGGCCGGGGATACCGTCCCCACCTGGCTGGCGCGCACGGTGAGCCGCCGCGAATGGAACGCCTCGCCCAGCGGCACCCGCACCCGGCGGTCGCCGTACCAGCTGAGCTCGATCACGGTGCCCTCGGCGGCGAGCAGCTCCAGCGACCGGGCCAGGCCCTCCTCGGTGGCGCTGGCGTGCACCACCAGATCACAGTCACCGGCCGCCCGCTCCGGCGGCACGAACTCCACGCCGAGCGCGGCGGCGGTCCGCGCCCGCGCCGGGTCCACGTCCACCAGCTGCACCCGCGTCCCGGGGATCCCGGCGAGCAACCGGGCCACCGCGCAGCCCACCATCCCGGCCCCGACCACGGCGACGCGATCACCGACCAGCGGTGCCGCGTCCCACAGCGCGTTCACCGCGGTCTCCACCGTTCCGGCCAGCACCGCGCGCGCCGCCGGGACGGCGTCCGGCACCGGCGTCACGGCCTCGACCGGCACGACGTACCGTGTCTGGTGGGGGTAAA
>NZ_BOOU01000028.1 GCF_016863395.1 Sphaerisporangium rufum
GAAGACGGTGCGCCCCGGCCAGCCCGGCGGCCCCTGCTCGACGGTGCCCACGTTGAGGTACCCGTACTTGACCGGGCCGGGAAAGTCGCCGTCCTGGAAGGGGGCCCGCATGACCTGGTGCTGGCTCGGCGGCACCCGGCCCTGGAAGACGAGCGTCTCGGTGCCCCGGCTCACCGCCGAATAGCGGGTGCGGACCAGCACCTCGCCCGCGCCCGGCGGCCGCACGGCGGCCGGGCGGATCTCTCCCGCACCCGGCGCGCGCAGCCAGAACGCCTTCGCATCGAACTCCATCGGCCTCCCTCACGTAGCTGCAGTCGGTGGACCGGTTCCCGCACGTCGCGGGGGCCAGCTGGATGATATTGGACGCCCGGCGTCCAGAGCGCACAGGTGGAGGCGCGTTGACCACGCTCGATTGGCACGGTACAGGAATCTCGGCCCGCGGCCCGGTGGCCGGAGTGGCGGCGCAGCTGCTCCTGCTCGCCGCGCTCGGCTCCGGCGCCGGACTACGCCCGGTCGGCTGGCTGGCCGGCACCGCCTACGCCGTGATCCTCGCGGCCATCCTGACCGGCGCCCTGCTCCGGTCCCGGGCCCGGTCGCTCGGCCCGGCCGGGCTGGTCACCCTCGCCCGGGCCGAACTGGTCGGCGGCGTCACCGCGCTGGTGGCGATGGATCTGCTCGGCGCGCACGCGCCGGCCGCGTTCGTTGTCGCGCTCGCCGCCGTGGCGCTGGTCCTGGACGGCGTGGACGGGCACGTCGCGCGGCGCACCGGCACGGTGTCGGCGCTCGGCGCCCGGTTCGACATGGAGGTGGACGCCTTCCTGATCCTGGTGCTCAGCGTCTTCGTCGCCCGCTCGGCCGGGCCGTGGGTGCTGGCCATCGGACTGATGCGGTACGCGTTCGTGGCCGCCGGACGCCTGGCGCCGTGGCTGCGCGCGCCGCTGCCGCCCAGCTTCGCCCGCAAGACCGTCGCCGCGTCGCAGGGTGTCATCCTGGTGGTCGTCGCGGCCGGGGTGGCCGCCCCGCCGGTCGCCGCCGGGCTGGCCGGCCTGGCCCTCGGACTGCTCGCCTGGTCGTTCGGCCGGGACACCGGATGGCTGTGGCGCCACCGGCGCACCCCCGCCCGCCCGCCGATCCCCGCGCTGACCTGAGCCGGCCCGGGCGCCGCACGACCCGGGTCACCGGGCGCCGCGCCGCCCCGGACCCGGACGCCGCCCGGGCGTAGGCCGCCGTTGCCCGGCCGGATCGTCGCGGCGTCGCGGATTCCAGCGGCCGCGGTCACCTGGATCCGCTCGACCTGCCCCGGTGGTCCCCGCTACGCGGCGGTGAGGCCGTGCGCGCGGAAGCGCGCCAGGACCTCAGCCACCTGATCGCCGGTGGGCGGCGGAGTGTCCGCCAGCGGGAACGGCCGGCCGAGCCGGTGGTACTTGGCCGCCGCCATCCGGTGGAAGGGCAGCACGTCCACCCGCTCCACGTTGCCCAGCCCGGCCACGAACCCCGCCAGCCCGTCCACCTCGTCCGGGTCGTCGGTGAGACCGGGCACCAGGACGAACCGCAGCCACACCGGCCGGCCGAGCACGGCCAGCCGGCGGGCGAAGCGCAGCGTCGGCGCGAGCGGCCCGCCGGTCAGCCGCCGGTAGGTGACCGGGGCGAACGCCTTGACGTCCAGCAGCACCAGGTCGGTGACCGCCAGCATCGCGTCGGTGGCCCGGTCGCCCAGATATCCGGAGGTGTCCAGCGCGGTGTGCAGGCCGAGATCATGGCAGCGGCGCAGCAGCTCGCCGGTGAACTCCGGCTGCAGCAGCGGCTCGCCGCCGCTGACCGTCACCCCGCCGCCGGCCACCGAGATGAACCGGCGGTAGCGGGCGATCTCCGCCATGACCTCGCCGGCGGCCATCCGCTGCCCGTCGCGCATCCGCCACGTCTCGGGGTTGTGGCAGTACAGGCAGCGCAGCGGGCACCCGGCGGTGAACACCACCAGCCGGGTGCCCGGCCCGTCGACCCCGACCGACAGGTCCCAGCCGGAGACGGCGCCGGTGGTCACCGCGCACCGTGGAAGGTGCGGTCGACCACGTCCTGCTGCTGCTCGCGGGTGAGCCGGGTGAAGTTCACCGCGTAACCCGACACGCGCACGGTGAGCTGCGGATACCGCTCGGGGTGCTCCATGGCGTCCAGCAGCGTGGCCCGGGAGAGCACGTTGACGTTCATGTGGAACCCGCGGGCGTCGAAGTAACCGTCCAGCACCCCGACCAGGTTCGCCACCCGCTCCGCCTCGGTCCGGCCCAGCCCGTCGGGGGTGATGGTGCTGGTCAGCGAGATGCCGTCCAGCGCGTCGTCATAGGGCAGCTTCGCCACCGACAGCGCCGAGGCCACGATGCCGCGCGCGTCCCGGCCGTTCATCGGATTGGCCCCCGGCGCGAACGGCCGCCCCGCCCGGCGGCCGTCCGGGGTGTTGCCGGTGTGCGCGCCGTAGACGACGTTGGAGGTGATGGTGAGCACCGACTGGGTGTGCTCGGCGTCCCGGTAGGCCGGATACCGGCGGATCTTCGCCATGAACGACCGGACCAGGTCCACCGCGATGGCGTCGGCGCGGTCGTCGTTGTTGCCGTAGACCGGGTGCTCGCCCTCGACCTCGTAGTCCACCGCCAGCCCGGTCGCGTCGCGGATCACCCGCACCTTGGCGTACCGGATCGCGGCCAGGCTGTCGGCGGCGACCGACAGGCCGGCGATGCCGCAGGCCAGCGTGCGCTTCACCGGATGGTCGTGCAGCGCCATCTCCAGCCGCTCGTAGGCGTACTTGTCGTGCATGTAGTGGATGATGTTCAGCGCGTTCACGTAGGTTTCGGCCAGCCAGTCCATCATCCGGTCGAAGGCCGCGGCGACCTGCTCGTAATCCAGGAAGTCGCCGGCCGGCGGCGGCAGCTTCGGGCCCACCTGCTCCCCGGTCATCTCGTCCCGCCCGCCGTTGATCGCGTACAGCAGGGTCTTCGCCAGGTTCACCCGGGCCCCGAAGAACTGCATCTGCCGGCCCATCGGCGCCGCCGACACGCAGCAGGCGATGGCCGCGTCGTCGCCGAACCGGGGGCGCAGCAGCTCGTCGCTCTCGTACTGGATCGCGCTGGTCTCGATGGACAGCTCCGCGCAGAACCGCTTGAACGGCTCGGGCAGCCGCGGCGACCACAGCACGGTGAGGTTCGGCTCCGGCGCCGGGCCGAGGTTGCGTAGCGTCTGCAGGAACCGGTAGCTGGTCCGGGTGACCAGGGTCCGGCCGTCGGAGCTCATGCCGCCGATCGACTCGGTCACCCAGGTCGGGTCCCCGGAGAACAGCCGGTCGTACTCCGGAGTGCGCAGGAAGCGCACGATCCGCAACTTGATCACCAGGTCGTCCACCAGTTCCTGCGCCTCCTCCTCGGTGATCTGCCCCTCGTCGAGGTCGCGCTGGAGGTAGATGTCGAGGAAGGTGGACGTGCGCCCCAGCGACATGGCCGCGCCGTTCTGCTCCTTGATCGCGGCCAGGTAGGCGAAGTACAGCCACTGCGCCGCCTCCCGGGCGGTGGCCGCCGGCCGGGAGACGTCGTACCCGTAGGACGCCGCCATCGCCTTCAGCTCGCCGAGCGCGCGGAGCTGCTCGGCGAGCTCCTCGCGGTCCCGGATCACCTCCTCGGTGGCGTAGGCGCCGTCCAGCGCCGCGCGCTCGGCGCGCTTGGCCTCGACCAGCCGGTCCACCCCGTAGAGGGCGACCCGCCGGTAGTCACCGATGATCCGTCCCCGCCCGTAGGCGTCCGGCAGCCCGGTGATGACCCCCGACCGGCGGGCCCGCCGGATCTCCGGGGTGTAAGCGTCGAAGACGCCCTCATTGTGCGTCTTGCGGTATCGGGTGAAGACCTCCCGCACCCGCGGGTCCAGCTCGTACCCGTAGGCGGCCAGGCCCGCCTCCACCATGCGCAGCCCGCCGGCCGGCATGATGGCGCGGCGCAGCGGGGCGTCGGTCTGCAGGCCCACGATCAGCTCCCGGTCCCGGTCGATGTACCCGGGCCGGTGCGAGGTGATCGAGGAGGGCGTGGCCGCGTCCACGTCCAGCACGCCGCGCCGGCGCTCCTCGGGGAACAGCGCGGACACCTTTCCCCACACCGTCCGGGTGCGCTCGGTCGGCCCGGCCAGGAAGCCCGCGTCCCCCGAATAAGGGGTGCGGTTGCCCTGGACGAAATCGCGTACGTCGACATGGGTCCGCCACCTGCCGGGACGGAAGCCCCGCCACGCCGCGAGCCCGGTCCCCTGATCGTTGACTACCGCCGTGACCACCGCGTACCTCCCTGGCCGAGACCTCGCCCGGGACTCGCCCGGACCGGCCGGAACCGCCGGTCCCGGCGATCCCGCACCCAATCTCCCACCGGGCCGGCCGCGGCGGGCCGACCGTCGGTCCTCGATCGCCGGGACCAACGCCTCCACCGATCCGGGCCGTCCGGCGGCCGGGCCGATGACCGTCAACCGTGCCGGCAGGAGTGCTCGCGGCCCGGTGGCTCCTGGGGCCGGGACGGCCACCGGCCGGGCGGTCGGGACGGGAGACGACTGCCCGGCCGCCGGCCGTGGTACGCGCACCGGGCCGCCCGTCGGCCGCGGCACGCCCGCCGGTTGGCGATCGCCGTCTCCGGCGGCAGGCACGCTGCGGCGCGGCCCGGTGAAGCCGTGGTCCGATCCGCGGGTGCGGCATACTCTCGCGGCATGGCCGACACATTGATGGGAGAGACGCCGGAACGGGACCAGGTGCCGGTCGCCGCACCGAGAGCGGACGCCCGGCTGCGGCCCACCGCCCGCATCCTGCTGGTCGACGCCCGGGACCGGATCCTGCTGTTCCACGGCCCCGACATGATGAAGATCGGCACCCCCGCGTGGTTCACCCCCGGCGGCGGTGTCGACCGGGGCGAGGATCTGCCCGCGGCCGCGGCGCGCGAGCTGCTCGAGGAGACCGGCATCCGGGCGGCGCCGGCCGACTTCGGGCCGGTGGTCGCGGTCAGCGCCGGCCACTGGGTCAGCAGGAAGGGACGGCTGTACTACTCGCGGGACTCCTACTTCTTCCTGCGCGTCGCCGAGACCGCGGTCGACACCTCCGGCATGGAGGTCTACGAGGCGCCCCTGCTGTCGGTGCACCGCTGGTGGACGCCCGCCGAGCTGCGGACCACGGCCGAGCATGTGATACCGCTCGGGCTGGCCGGTCTGCTCGGCCGCCTGCTGGCCGGTGACGCGCCGCCCGCCCCTGCCGTGCTGCCGTGGCATCACCGCGAACCGCCACTGTGACGCCGGCCACTTGCCGCCGGCCACTTGCCGCCGGCCACTTGCCGCCGGCCACTTGCCGCCGGCCACTTGCCGCAGGCCACTGTGACGTCGGCCGGGAGCGGCTCGCATTCGGCCGGGCGGCCGCCGCGCCGTGGGGGTGGCGGTCCGGTGTTCGCCGGCATCCGGTCACCCGGGGGTGTGTGTTCGCCCCCCCGGCCTGCGGGACCGCCCTGGCCATCACCGGCACTGACCGCCGGCCCCGGGCCGTCAGCGCTCGGCCGGGGTGAGGCGGGCGGCCGAGGTGCCGAGCCCGGCCGGCGGGAACGGGAAGTCGGCCAGCCGGCGCGGGGTGTACACCCGGCGTAGCTCCGCCTCGGTGTACCGGGCACATCGCCGATGCCACTCCAGGATGCCGGACATCCAGTCCTTCAGCCGGTCGGCGTGCTGGAACAGGGCCCGCCGGACCGGCTCGTCGAGGCCGTCGCACAGGGCCGGCAGGTCGTTGGCCAGGATGTGCCCGAACTGCTCGATCCGGGCGGCCATCAGGTCGGCGACCACGTCGCGCGCCTGCCATCGGTCGACGTCCAGGAAACGCTGCACGACCAGCACCATGTTGTGCAGCTCGCCCTCGAACTCGATCTCCTTCTGATAGGAGAACAGGTCGTTGGTGAAGCAGGCGTAGTCCTGTGCGGCGGTGTCCAGCTCGCGCAGCACCCGGGTCTGGAAGATCTCCGGTGGCACCAGGTCGGCGTGCGCCAGATGCGCCAGGCTCATCGTCAGGTCGGAACCGAACGTCCGGCGACGCATCTCGACGTAGTCGATCGGGTCGGGGACCCGATGCTGTGCCTGGTCGGCGAGCTCCCACAGCCAGCTGGACGTCATGTCGGTGACCGCGCCGCGGAACCGGCGGCGCGCGGCCGGGCTCATCGGCCCGGCGGTGCGCCGCCACAGGTCGGCCAGGCCGCGCTCCAGCGCGTTCGCCGGCTCGGGCGTGACCCCGGCATCCAGCGGCATGAAGGCGGGCAGCCGCTCGTCGCACGCCTTGGCCGCGGCGAGGTCCCGCCGGGCTCCGAAGACGAGGGGATAGTAGTCGTCCCCGTAGGTGCCCCAGGCGAGCCAGTCGGCGGACAGCGCCAGCCGCTCGGCGGTGGCGTCCGCGTGGATCATCGCGGCGCAGTGCGCGAAGTCGAACCCGCGGAAGCGGCGCTCGTCCCACACGCCGCCGAGCTCCACGCCCGGCACCGCGTCGAACATGCCCATCCGCCGCGCCCAGCCGATGGCGTGCGCTCTGGCCTGGTCGAGATACGGGCTGGTGCGGAACGAGTAGGGCATGACCAGGCCCGGCGGCGGGAGATGCCCGACCGGCTGGTAGGGAAGATGGCTGCGTTGCCGCAGCCGCAGCCGCGGCGCCGGCCCGGCGGACGGGAACGGCGCCCGCAGCGCGGCGGTGCCGAGACCGGCCGGCACACCCGGGCCGGCGGCCGGCGTATCGCCGGCGGTGCGGTTGTTCATGTACCGGCTGGAGCGGGCGTGCCACTCGTGGCCGCCCGCCTGCCAGTCCTGCAGGCCCTTGACGTAGGCCACCACGCCGAGTTGCTCGGCCGGCGGCACCCGGTGCTCGGCGAGCAGGGCCGGCACCTCGGTGAGCGCGGTGTCCTCGAACTGCTGCAGGCGGGAGGTCAGCAAATCGTTGACCAGCTCGGCGGCCGCCTGGGTCGAGCAGCCGAAGAAGCGCTCGAAGACCAGCACGCCGTTGGAGTTCTCCCCCTCCTCGCGCACCTCGCGCTGGTAGGAGAACAGGTCGTTGCGCAGGTGCACCGCGTCGGAGAACGTGTCGGTCAGCACCTGGATCGGCCGGGTGCCGGCCAGGGCGTCCGGCACCTCGGCGCCGACGGCGTACTCCACCAGGTTGGCCGACCACGGGGCGCCGCCGACCCGGCGCCGCATCTGCACGTACTCGATGGGGTTGGCGACCCGGCCCTGGTCGATGTTGTCGAGCTCCCACATCGACTCGACCATCAGGTTGTGCGTGCTGGTGACGAACCGGCGCCGCCAGCCCGCCGACATCGCCGGGACGGTGCGGGCCCACAGGTCGGCGAGGCCGGCCTCGACGGCGTTGGCCGGCTCAGGTGGACTCGCGCCGTCGGCGGTCATGAACGACTCCAGCCGGTCGATGTGCGCCCGGGCGCCCGCCAGATCGCGGGAGTACTTGAAGTGCTCCAGGAAGTGGTCGTCGAAGAAGAACACCCACACGTACCAGTCGGTGACCAGATCCAGGGCGGGGCCGTCGCAGTCGGGATGGGTGTAGGCGCACATGAGCGCGTAATCCATCTCGGCCAGCGCCGCCTCGTCCCACACCAGGCCCCCACCAGGGCGGGCGGAGTCGAGCATGCCCATCCGGCGGGCCCAGTCGGTGCTGTGCGCGCGGGCCCGCTCCAGGTGCGGGTTCAGCCGAGCCGGATACGGCAGGTAGAACTCGGGCAGCGTGAACGCCTGCATGACCGCCTGCTTTCGGGGGGACCGGCGGGTCTGTTGACCCGGCGTTACCAAGTCATGACCCAGCGTACCGGACCCCGGGTGGCGGGACGGAAGTTATCCACAGGGTGGGGGTGGCGATAAATGGTCGGACGTCTTTCCGGATGAATGTTTCATCGGCGATTGTTGATCTTGATCGATGATCTCCTCGCATTTGCGCAGGCAGACGGCGCGCTTTTCGGCGATCCGGCCGCTGTCGGGCCCTGCTGTTGAAGGGCTGCGCGCAATATGCTGTACATCCTCCCGAAACAACCACACGATGGGAGCGCTCCCACAGCAGGATGCGCGCTGGGCGCTGCTTGGCCGTCTCAAGAAGGCGGCGGACCCGTCAGTTTCATTAGGGAGAAAAACACACCATGGGACCCCAAAAGAGTTCCTGGCGTACAGCCGCGACGGTGCTGGCAGGTTCGCTGCTGGCCGCCGGTGCGCTGATCGCCAGCCCGACCTCGGCGAACGCCGCGGTCGCCTGTGAGGTCACGTACGCGAAGACGTGGGACGGTGGCGGCGGCTTCGGCGCCAACGTCACCATCAAGAACCTCGGTGACGCCCTGTCGAACTGGACGCTCACCTTCGCCTTCCCCAACAGCCAGCGGGTGACCAGCGGCTGGACCGCCGAGTGGTCCCAGTCCGGCGCCAACGTGACCGCCAGGAGCATGTCCTACAACGGGTCCCAGGCCAAGGGCGCCTCCTGGACCATCGGGTTCAACGGCAGCTACAGCGGCTCCAACAACAACCCCACCAGCTTCGCGATCAACGGGGTCACCTGTAACGGCCAGCCGGGCCCGAACCCGACGCCGACGGTGACGCCGACCCCGTCCGTGACGCCGACGGTGACGCCGACCCCGTCCGTGACGCCCACGGTGACGCCGACCCCGACGGTCACCCCGACCGGTCCGCCTCCCGCGCACGTGGACAACCCCTACGCCGGCGCGACGGGGTATGTGAACCCGGACTGGTCCGCCAAGGCCGCCGCCGAGCCGGGCGGCAGCGCGGTGGCGCAGAACTCCACCGGCGTGTGGATCGACCGGATCGCCGCCATCAACGGCACCAGCACCGCGCGCGGCGTGCGGGCGCACCTGGACGAGGCCGTCAAGCAGGACGCCGCCAACGGCAGCACGCCGCTGACGATCCAGTTCGTCGTGTACAACCTGCCGAACCGTGACTGCTCGGCGCTCGCCTCCAACGGTGAGCTGAAGATCTCCGAGAACGGTCTGGCCCGTTACAAGACCGAGTACATCGACCCGATCGCCGCGATCCTCGGCGACGCCAAGTACCGGGCGCTGCGGATCGTGACGGTCGTCGAGATCGACTCGCTGCCGAACCTGGTCACCAACACCAACCTCGCGGCCTGTGCCGAGGCCAAGTCCTCCGGCGCCTACGTCGAGGGTGTCCAGTACGCGCTGAACAAGCTGCACGCGATCGGCAACGTCTACACCTACGTGGACGCGGGTCACCACGGCTGGCTCGGCTGGGACTCTAACTTCGGTCCCTCCGCGCAGCTGTTCGCCAGCACCGTGCGCGGCACCACCGCGGGCTTCGCCAGCGTCGACGGCTTCATCACCAACACCGCCAACTACTCGGCGCTGATCGAGCCGCACTTCACCATCAACTCCACGGTGAACGGCACCAGCGTCCGGCAGTCCAAGTGGGTCGACTGGAACTACTACGTCGACGAGCAGTCCTACGCCCAGGCGTTCCGCCAGCGGCTGGTCTCGGAGGGCTTCAACTCCAACATCGGCATGCTGATCGACACCTCGCGTAACGGCTGGGGCGGCTCCGCCCGGCCGGCCGGGCCGAGCACCGACACCAGCAGCGTCGACGCCTTCGTGAACAAGTCGCGTGTCGACCGGCGGATCCACGCCGGCAACTGGTGCAACCAGAGCGGCGCCGGCCTCGGCGAGCGGCCGAAGGCCAGCCCCGCCGCGGGCATCGACGCCTACGTGTGGATCAAGCCGCCGGGCGAGTCCGACGGCGCCAGCAAGGAGATCCCGAACGACGAGGGCAAGGGCTTCGACCGGATGTGCGACCCCACCTACGGTGGTAACGAGCGCAACGGCAACAACCCGACCGGCGCGCTGCCCGACGCCCCGATCGCGGGCCAGTGGTTCTCCGCGCAGTTCCGCGAGCTGCTCGCCAACGCTTACCCGGCCGTCCGGTAAGCACCCGCACGACGGGCCCCGCCGCGACCGCATCCGGTCGCGGCGGGGCCCACCGGCGGCCACGCCGCGGTCCCGCTCCGGCCCAGGGGTTCCCCGGAGCGGGACCGCGGCTTCTCCATGTCCGGAGGTCGTCCCGGTGCCGGCCGCCCCTGATCCGGGCTCGCCTCGGGGTTCGGGTAGCGTGCGAGACGTACGCTGTACGTCCAGTACCCCCCGAGGAGCGACGTGCCCGAGCCCGGCCGCCGGCGGCGGATACTCGTCCTGTTCATCTGCTGCATGAGCCTACTGATCGTCGGACTGGACAACACGATCGTCAACGTCGCGCTCCCGGCGATCGAGCGCGATCTCGCGGCCCCGGTCTCCGGCATGCAGTGGACCGTCGACGCCTACACCCTGACGCTGGCGAGCCTGCTGCTGCTGTCGGGGTCCACCGCGGACCGGATCGGCCGCCGCCGCACCTTCCAGGCCGGGTTGGTGATCTTCGCGATCGGCTCGCTGCTGTGCGGCCTGGCACCGAGCCTCGGCTGGCTGGTGGTGTTCCGGGTGCTGCAGGCGGTCGGCGGCTCGATGATGAACCCGGTGGCCATGTCGATCATCACCAACACCTTCACCGAGCCGCGGGAGCGGGCCCGGGCCATCGGTGTCTGGGGCGGCGTGGTGGGGATCAGCATGGCGCTCGGTCCGGTCGTCGGCGGCTCGCTGGTGGAGCCGTTCGGCTGGCGGGCCATCTTCTGGATCAACGTGCCGGTGGCGGTGCTGGCCGTGGTGCTGACCGCCCGGTTCGTGCCCGAGTCGCGGGCACCGCGCCCGCGCCGGGCCGATCCGCTGGGCCAGGCGCTGGTCATCGTCGCGCTGGCCGCGCTGACCTACACGATCATCGAGCTGCCGATGCTCGGCTGGCGGTCACCATTGATCATCGGCACCGCGGTGGCGGCGGTGGCGGCCTTCGCGGCGCTGTGCGGGTACGAACTCCGCCGCCCGGAGCCGCTGATCGACGTGCGGTTCTTCCGCAGCGCGCCGTTCTCCGGTGCCTCGCTCATCGCGGTGTGCGCGTTCGGCGCCTTCGGCGGTTTCCTGTTCCTCAACACGCTCTACCTGCAGGACGTCCGCGGGCTGTCCCCGTTCGACGCCGGGCTGTGCACGCTGCCGATCGCGGCGATGGCCGTGATCTTCGCGCCGCTGTCCGGCCGGCTGGTGGGCGACCGCGGCCCGCGACCGTCGCTGGTGCTCGCCGGGCTCGGCATCACCGCGGGCGGGCTCATGCTCACCCGCCTGGCGGCGGACACGCCGCTGGCCTGGCTGCTGGTGGCCTACGCGGTCTTCGGCTTCGGGTTCGCCATGGTGAACGCGCCGATCACCAACACCGCCGTCTCCGGAATGCCCATCACCCAGGCCGGTGTGGCGGCCGCGGTCGCCTCGACCAGCCGCCAGGTCGGCCAGTCGCTCGGCGTGGCCGTCGCCGGATCGGTGCTGGCCGCCGGGCTGGCCGGTTCGATGCGGGACGGCTTCCTACGCGCGGGCCAGGCAGGCTGGTGGATCACCGCCGGGTACGGCGTGGTGGTGCTGGTGGCCGGCCTGGTCACCACCGGCCGGTGGGCCGAGGGCACCGCCGCCCGCACCGCCCGCCGCCTCGACACCGGCCCGGCTCCCCAGCCCGCCGGCCCGTGACCGCGCCGGCCGGCCCGGATTCAGTGATCGCGCTGGACCAGCAGGCGGGCGAGGGTGCCCAGCTCGGCGGCGGGACGCGGCTCGGGACGCGCGGCGGACAGCAGGTCCAGCGCGTCCGCGAGCAGCTCGCCCGCCCGGGTGTCGGCCCACTCGCGCGCACCGGCCGCCTCGACCAGCGCGGCCGCCCGGGACAGTTCGGCGGGACCGAGATCCTGGCCTGACCGGTAGAGCGCGGCGAGCTCGGCGGCGGCGGGCGTGCCGGAGGTGAGCGCCGCCACCACCGGCAGCGACTTCTTCCGGTTGCGCAGGTCGGAGTACACCGGCTTGCCGGTGACCGCGGGGTCGCCCCAGATGCCGAGCAGGTCGTCGGCCAGCTGGAACGCCAGGCCGGCGCACCGGCCGAATCCGCGCAGCGCCTCCACCCGTTCGGGGTCGGCGCCGCCGGCCAGGCCGCCGAGTGCGCAGGCGGTGCCGAGCAGCGCACCCGTCTTGGCCTCCGCCATGCGTGCGCACTCGACCGGCGTCACATCGTCGCGGCCCTCGAAACCCGTGTCGGCCATCTGGCCCTCCACCAGGTCGAGCACCGCGGCGGCGAGCATGCGCACCCCGTCACCGGCGTAGATGGCCGGAGCCGCGGCGAGCACCTCCGACGCCAGTGCCAGCAGCGCGTCCCCGGTCAAGATGGCGGCCCCGACACCGAAGACGCTCCACGCGGTCGGGCGGTGCCGGCGGGTGGCGTCGCCGTCCATCACGTCGTCGTGCAGCAGCGAGAAGTTATGCACCAGCTCGACCGCGACGGCGGCCGGCACGGCGGCGGTCGCCGATCCGCCGGCCGCCTCCGCGGCGAGCAGCACGAGCGCCGGGCGCAGGGCCTTGCCGCCGTCACCGGCGGCGGCCAGGCCGCCTGCGTCCAGCCAGCCGAAGTGGTAGCCGGCGATGCGCCGTACCGGCGCCGGCATGGTCTCCACGGCCGACCGCAGGGCGGGGCCGGTCAACTCCCGACTCCAGGCCAGCACTTCCGTCGCCGGTCGGCTCGTGGTCATCACCCTGGCCATACCTGGGCCTCCTCTCTGGGCACGGAACGGGAGGTTTCGGGGCGTGCGGGCACGCCGGGATCCTCTCCCTCGACTTCATCACAATCACCGCCGCCGATCCCGTGACCGGCAGCACTGATTTCGGCCTGGCACCGGGCTCGGATGCACGATCAGTGGCCGATCTCGACGTTCTCCAGCACGCCGAGGGCGTCGGGCACCAGCACGGCGGCGGAGTAGTAGGCGCTGACCAGGTAGGAGGCGATCGCCTGCTCGTCGATGCCCATGAAGCGGACCGACAGCCCCGGCTCGTACTCGTCGGGCAGGCCGGTCTGGTGCAGGCCGATCACCCCTTCCTCGTCCTCGCCGGTGCGCATCACCAGGATGGAACTGGTGCGCGCGTCGCTGATGGGGATTTTGTCGCAGGGCAGCAGCGGCACTCCCCGCCAGGCGGTCACCCGGCGGCCGTCGACCTCGACCGGTTGCGGATGGACGCCCCGGCGGGTGCATTCGCGGCCGAACGCGGCGATCGCCGCCGGGTGGGCCAGGAAGAAATGCGAGCTGCGCCGCCGGCAGAGGATCTCGTCGAGGTCGTCGGGGGTGGGTGGGCCGGTGCGGGTCTGGATGCGCTGGCGCAGGTCGGCGCCCGCGAGCAGGCCGAAGTCGGGGTTGTTGACGAGTTCGTGTTCCTGGCGTTCGCGTAAGG
>NZ_BOOU01000029.1 GCF_016863395.1 Sphaerisporangium rufum
TGAGGAGCCGAACTTCTCCTGGGAGCGCACCGACCGCGTCGAGCAGCTCAAGCAGGCCGCCGGCAGCTGATTCCGGCGCCTGACCAGGCAGGTGGGCGCGGCCCGCGGGGCGACCCGCGGGCCGCGACTCGTTCGCAGGGGCCGGCCGCCGCCGTCTGGTAGGACGTGAAGGTGACCCGAACCGGCCCCGGCGCCGACCCCGAGGACCCCGGGGCGCTGCTGCCGCTGTCCGCGGTGTCCCCGCCGGCCGGGGCCGCCGGCCGGGACGCGCCCGGGCGGCGCCGCGCGGTCGCCGCAGGCGCCGGACCCGGCGCCCCGACGGCCGTCACCTCCGCGATCGCGGGCCCGCCCGCCAAGGGCGCCGTCGTCCCCGCCGCCGACCTGCCGGTCGCCCGGGTGCTGGTGGACAATCCGCTGCCCCACCTGGACCGGCCCTTCGACTACCTGGTGCCCGCGGCGATGGCCGATGACGCCGTCCCCGGCTGCCGGGTACGGGTGCGCTTCGCCGGCAAGCTCACCGACGGGTTCGTGCTGGAGCGCACCGGCACCACCGAGCACGAGGGCGCGCTGGCCCCGCTGGAGCGGGTGGTCTCCGCCGAACCGGTGCTGACCGCGGCCGTCGCGGCGCTGTGCCGCGCCGTCGCCGACCGCTACGCCGGCACCATGCCGGACGTGGTGCGCCTGGCCGTCCCGCCCCGCCACGCCCGGGTGGAGGCCGAAGCCGCCGCCTCCGTCCCGCCGCCTGTGGCCGATTCCGCCGCAGAGTCCGGCGTCGCCCCCGACGCCGTCGCCTCGGAGGCCGTCGCCTCGGAGGCCGGTGCCCCGGAGGCCGTCGCCCTCCCGCCGCCCGCACCCGCCGCTCCACCGGGGCCGGAGCCGGCCTCGCCGGCGCCCGGACCGCCCCCGGCGGCCACGCCCGCGACGGCGTCCGCGGTCCCACCGGCCGGTGCCGGCCCCGCCGCCGCGCCGGTCCCCGCGCCCACGGTGCCCGCCACGGACCTGCCGGGCGTGTGGGCCGGGTACCCGGCCGGGCCGGCGTTCCTGGCCGCGCTGGCGGAGGGGCGGCCCGCGCGCGCGGTGTGGACCGTGCTCCCCGGCCTGCGCCCGCCCGCCGCCGCCCCGGCGGGCGGGGCGCACGACGGCACGTCCGCGGGTGCCGTCCCGGCCGGTGACGGCACCGCGGCCGGCCGGCCGGCCATGGTGGCGGCCCCCGTGCCGGCCCCCGTGCCGGCCCCCGTGCCGGCCCCCGTGCCGGCCCCCGTGCCGGCCCCCATGCCGGCCCCCGTGCCGGCCAGGGAGGCCCGAGGGCGCCGCCGGACGGCCGGCGCGCCCGTCCCGGTCCTCGCCTGGGCCGAGGGCGTCGCGCTGGCCGTGCTGGCCGCCTGGCGCGCCGGCCGGGGATCGGTGGTCGTGGTGCCGGACGGCCGGGACGTCGCCATGCTCGACACTGCGCTGCGCCGCGTCCTCGGCGAGGACCGGCACGTGGCGCTGACCGCCGACCTCGGCCCGGCCGAGCGCTACCGCCGGTGGCTGAGGGCGCTGCGCGGGGAGGTGCGCGTGGTCGCCGGCACCCGGGCCGCCGCCTTCGCCCCGGTCCGCGATCTCGGGCTGGTGGCCGTCTGGGACGACGGGGACGACCTGCACGCCGAGCGGCTCGCCCCCTACCCGCACGCGCGCGAGGTGCTGGCGCTGCGCGCCCACCAGGCCGGCGCGGCGATGCTGATCGCCGCGCACGCCCGCACCGCCGAGGCGACCCGGCTGGTCGCGACCGGCTGGGCCCGGCCGATCACCGCGACCCGGACGGCGCTGCGCGCGCACGCCCCCCGGGTCCGGCCGTCGGGTGACGACGCCGAGATGGCACGCGACCAGGCGGCCCGGGCGGCCCGGCTGCCCGCCCAGGCCTTCGCCGCGCTGCGGCACGGGCTGGCGGACGGGCCGGTCCTGGTGCAGGTGCCGCGGCGCGGCTACCTGCCGGCGCTGGCCTGCCAGCACTGCCGGGCCCGCGCCCGCTGCACCCAGCCCGCCCGGCCGGCCGGCGGGACCGCCGACCTCCCCGAGCCGCCCGGGGGCGACCGCGCCGGCGGCCCGGCGTGCGGCGGGCCGCTCGCGCTGCGCGGCGGCCACTCCGCCCCGTACTGCCGGTGGTGCGGCCGCATCGCCGGCACCTGGCGCTGCCCGGCCTGCGGCGGCGCCCGGATGCGCGCCGTGGTGATCGGCGCCCGGCGCACCGCCGAGGAACTCGGCCGGGCCTTCCCATCGGTCCCGGTCCGCACCTCCGGCCGCGACGGGGTGCTCGCCACCGTCGGCGCGGCGTCCGCCCTGGTCGTCGCCACGCCCGGCGCCGAACCGGTGGCCGAGGACGGCTACGCGGCGGCCGTCCTGCTGGACGGCTGGGCGCTGCTCGGCCGGGCCGGCCTGCGCGCCGCCGAGGAGACGCTGCGCCGCTGGATGAACGCCGCGGCGCTGCTGCGCTCGCGCGGCGAGCTGGTGGTCCTGGCCGACGCCGCCGTCCCGGCGGTACAGGCACTGCTGCGCTGGGACCCGGTCACCCACGCCGAACGCGAGCTGGCCGAGCGGGCGGCGCTCGGCTTCCCGCCCGCCGTCCACCTGGCCACCCTCACCGGCCCGGCCGCCGCGGTACGGGAGACCGCGGCCGGGCTGCGGCTGCCGCCGGACGCGCGGCTGCTGGGCCCGGTCCCGGTCGAGACCCCGCGCCACGCCGAGGGACCGGCCGAGGAACGGTTGATGATCCGGGTCCCGCGGGCGGGCGGCGCGGCGCTCGCCCGGGAGCTGAAGGGCGCCGCCGGCGTGAGATCGGCACGCAAGGCTCCCGACCTGGTCCGAGTGTGTATGGATCCGATCGACGTCATCTGACCCGACCTCGCCGATTCGCGGTGCTGAAAGTAAGCCGTTAGTTTCTCCCTGTGTCGATCGAATGGGTGAACGGGGCCATCGAGGAGATCCGGGCGTGGGGGCGCTCGAACGGCATCTCCGTGGACATCGACGAAGTGCGTCTCCTGTGCGACTACGCCAGCGACTACCTCAACGTCGGCGAGCTCGCCGACTTCACGCCCGAAACGTTCGAGCAGCTGCTGCTCGACATCTATCCCCGCAAGGTCATCACACCGCCGGAGAGCGCCCCCGAGACGGTGGCCGCGGCCCGCACGCTGGTCGACTACCTGCTGGACAGCGGGGAGATCGGCACCAAGATGGCCGGCCGCATGCGTGCCCGGATCGACCGGATCGCACCGGAGATGCCGGCGGCACTGGCCGACACCACCAGGTACGGCATGGCCAAGAGCATCTTCGGGGCGATGGGCGCCGACGCCCTGGAACAGGGCATGCCGGCCGGCCTGGTCGGGGACGCGGCCGGCCCGCGGCCCCGCCGCGCGCACGGCGGCACCCCGGGTGAGGAATGCGAGTGCCCGGCCTGCACGCCGCTGCCGGCGGTCCGGCTGGCACCACCGGCCGAGGTGGCCGCGGCCGTCAGAGACTCCGGGCTGCTGCGCGACGCCCACCTGGTGGCGGGCTGGGTGCTCGGCGGCGGCCACACCCCGACCGCCGCCGGGGCGCTGCGGGTCCGGGACGCCCGGCGCGTCGCCGCCGAGCACGATGTGGGCGCGCCCGCGCTGGCCTGGGAACTGGCCGTCGCCCTCGGCCTGGTCGAGGTCGAGGGCCGGGCGGTGCGCGCGGCCGCCGGGCTGCGGCCCCCCGCCGAGCGCGACGACCCCGAGGTGCTCGACCTGTGGGCGCGCACCGTCGCCTTCCTCACCGGCGGCCCCGAGGCCGACGTCAGCGGCTCCCCCGGGGTGGACCGCGAGATCTACGCCATCCACGACATGCTCTACCGCCTGCGCGGGCCGGTGGACGTCCAGGAGATCGCCGAGCACCTCGAGCAGGTGGGTGAGGACACCGGCCAGGCCACGGCCGGCGGCGGCCTCGCCGAGGCCCTGGACGCGCTGGCCCGCTGCGGCACCGTCGAGCGGGCCGGCGGCGTGGTCCGGCTCACCCCGCACGGCCTGTGGGGGCTGCGCGAGACCTACGCCCGGATGGGCGTCCAGGCCCCGGTCGCGGCCGACCCGGCCGAATGCGACGCGGCCGGCCTGATCGAGGCCCTCACCGGCGAGACGCTGGCCGAGCGGGCCGACCGTGACATCGCGGCCTGGCTCGCCCGGCGGTCACCGGAGGAGGCCGCCCGCGAACTGCTCGGCGCCGTCGCGGGCGGGGCCGCCGTTCCGCGCGGTGTCGCGGTCACCGTGGTGGACCGCCTGGGCCCGGCGGCCGAGCCCGCCGTCCGGGAGTTCCTGGACGACCCGGAGTTGCGGCCGCACGCCGTCCAGTGGCTGTCCGCGCACGGCCTGCCGGCGCCCAGGCTCACCCCCGAAGAAGTGCTCTGGGTGGGCGTCGACATGCTCGCGCCGGCCCTGCCGAGCGCCGACCACGACCCCGAGGCGTTCGCCGGGCACCTGGCCGCGTCCGGCCCGCCGGCGCACGTGATCGAGGAGATGTGGCGGGTGGACCACCCGGACGTGGCGGAGGTGCTCGACCTGCTCGGCCGCCACCTGCCCGACCCCGACGCCGCCAAGGCGGCCCGCAAGGCGGCCTTCAAGGCCCGCTCCCGCGGCATAGGATGACGGCCCTCGGGACGAGTCATGGTCAACTCGGCGGAGCGTCGTCGTGTGTGGCTGCTGTGGAGTAAGTTGCGGGAATGGCCAACAGTGGGAACGGCGGGGTGTTCGACCTCGGCGAGCTGCGCAATCTCATCGATGAGCTGGGAAGCGTCTCCGGCGAGGAGCGGGAGGCGATGCTCGCCGAGATGGCGGGCGGAGACGAGCCCTGCGACTGTGACGACTGCGACGGCGAGGTGCTGAGCTTCCCGCCGGTGGAGCTGGCCCCGTCCGCCGAGCTGGCCGGTGCGGTGCCGGCGGTGCCGCTGGTCCGCGACGCCCGCCGCCTGGCCGCCTGGACCGGCGTCCGCCCGGTCACCCCCGAGGGCCTGCTGCCACCGGACGACGCCCTGCGGGCCGCCGCCGAACTCGGCCTCACCGCGGGGCGCCTGCGGCTGGTCTGGATCGTCGCGGTCAACGGCGGCCTCATCCGCGTCACCGGGGCGGGCGCGGCGCCCGGGCCGGGGCTGCCCGCCGACCTGATGGAGTTCTGGGACGGCGTCGTGATGGACGTGCTGGACCGTATCGACGAGGGGCTGACCGGCTCGGCGGTGGCCGACGAGCACCTGACCGAGATGCTGGCCACCATCTACGCCACCACCGACGGCATCACCTACGCGGCGCTGGTCGAGGGCATGCTCCAGGCCCACGAGATCGGCTGCGAGGCCCGGGCCGCCGAGATGCGCCGGCTGCGCGAGGTGCTGCCCGCCGAGCTGCGGGCGGCCCTCGACCTGCTGTGCTACTGCGGCCTGTTCGAACGCGCCGGCGACGGCGTGCGCCTGACCCCGCTCGGGGTCTGGGCCGTCCGGCAGGATCTTTTGCGTGAGGGCCACGACGCGCCGCTGATGTCGGAGGTGGCCGGGTTCGCCGACCTCAGCGCCGCCGAGCTGGTCGAGGCCATGCTGTCCGGCGAGGCGCCCTCCAGCGCGCCCGCGCTGTGGGTGGAGCGCCGGGTACCCGAGGACGCCGCCCGCGAGCTGATCAAGGTGGCCGCCTCCGGCACCGCCGGGCAGCGCGGCGTGATCGGCACCATCCTGGAGGAGATGGGGCCGGAGGCCGAGCCGGCCATGCGCGAGGCGCTCGCCGAGCCCGCCATGTGGCGGCACGCCGCCGTCTGGCTCGGCGTGCGCGACCTGCCCGCGCCGGCCCTCAGCGAGGACGACGGCACCTGGCTGGCCGTCGACACCCTCGCCACGCTGCTGCACGTCCCGGACGCCGAGGAGGCGATGGGCGAGTTCGAGGCGCTGGAAGGCGGCGAGGAGCTGCTCCGGCTGGTCGAGGAGATCGGCCGCAGCGGCCACCCCGACGCCATCGCCGTCCTGCAACTCCTCGGTGCCCACCACCCCGACGCGGTGATCGCCAAGGCCGCCCGCAAGGCCGCCATGAAAGCAAGATCTGTGTAGCTTGGCACTCGCTCCGCTCGTGCTGCGTTCGGGCGCCTTCAGCCGGCGTTCTTCGAGCGTCGCTCGCAAGCCTTCGTTCCTCAGGCTTACTCCCTCCTCCTCACAACACCGGCGCGCCCGAACGCCGGGGTGGGGGAGCGGCGGGGTGCCGGTGCGCTCTGTGGGGTGGGCGGTCGACGGGGTGATCTCTGGCAGATCGTGGGAGGGCGGGCCGGGGTGATCTTCGTGCGGGATGGCCGGGGGCGGTCGATTTCGTGAACGGGGTGGGGGTTGTACGCCCATAAACTAGGGGGGCCGTCAGTTCGTCAGGTGAACGGAGCCGTTCGTGACAATTCAGTCGATCCGCCTGTTCGGCGATCCGGTGCTGCGCACCCCCGCGGAACCGGTCAAGGACTTCGACAAGGAGCTGCGCCGGCTCGTCAAGGACCTCACCGACACGATGATGGACGCGCCCGGTGCCGGGCTGGCGGCGCCGCAGATCGGCGTCGGCCTGCGGGTCTTCACCTACTACGTCGACGACACCCTGGGCCACCTGGTGAACCCCACGCTCGACCTGTCGGAGGAGCAGGACGAGGAGGGGGAGGAGGGCTGCCTGTCCTTCCCCGGGCTGTCGTTCCCCACCCCGCGGGCGATCCGCGCCGTCGCCAAGGGC
The DNA here is from genome assembly GCF_016863395.1 of Sphaerisporangium rufum. Lineage (GTDB taxonomy): Bacteria > Actinomycetota > Actinomycetes > Streptosporangiales > Streptosporangiaceae > Sphaerisporangium > Sphaerisporangium rufum. Next base: position 6,723 of record NZ_BOOU01000029.1, read on the forward strand.
TTCGACATGCACGGCGAGCCGGTCACCATCGAGGGCACCGACCTGCTCGCCCGCTGCGTCCAGCACGAGACCGACCACCTGGACGGCGTGCTGTTCATCGACCGGATGGACCCGGCGCAGCGCAAGCTCGCGATGCGGGCGATCCGCGAGGCCGAGTGGAGCGGCCTGGCCGCCCCGGCGGTGCGGTTCTCCCCGCACGCGACGCACGGCAAGGCCCTCTGAGCCCGTGCGCCTCGTCTTCGCCGGCACCCCGGAGACCGCCCTGCCGTCGCTGCGCCTACTGCTGGCGTCCCCGCGCCACGAGGTGGCCGCGGTGGTCACCCGGCCGGACGCCCAGGCCGGCCGGGGGCGCCGGGTGCATCCCAGCCCGGTGGCCGAACTGGCCGAGTCGGCCGGTGTCGAGGTGCTGCGCCCGGCCAAGGCCGGCGACCCGGAGTTCCTGGACCGGCTGGCCGCGATCGCGCCCGACTGCTGCCCGGTGGTGGCCTACGGCGCGCTGCTGCCGCAGCGCACCCTGGAGGTGCCACGGCTCGGCTGGGTCAACCTGCACTTCTCGCTGCTGCCCGCCTGGCGGGGCGCCGCCCCGGTCCAGCACGCCGTGCTGCACGGTGACGAGATCACCGGCGCCGCGACGTTCCAGATCGTCAAGGAACTGGACGCCGGGCCGGTCTACGGCGTGGTGACCGAGGTCATCCGCCCGGACGACACCAGCGGCGCGCTGCTGGCCCGGCTCGCCGAGTCCGGTGCCGGGCTGCTCGCCGCCACCCTCGACGGCATCGAGGACGGCACCCTGCAGGCCCGCCCGCAGCCCACCGAGGGCGTCAGCCACGCGGGCAAGCTCGGCGTCGCCGACTCCCGGGTCGACTGGACGGCGCCGGCGATGCGCGTCGACCGGCTGGTCCGCGCCTGCACCCCGGCGCCCGGCGCCTGGACCGGGTTCCGCGGCCGGCGCCTCGGGCTCGGCCCGGTCCGCCCGGCGCCGCAGGCGGCACCGCTCGCGCCCGGCGAGATAGCCGTGACCAGGGCGGCGGTGCTGGCCGGCACCGCGACCCATCCGGTGGAGCTGGGCGAGGTGCAGCCGGAGGGCAAGCGCCGGATGCCCGCCGCCGACTGGGCCCGGGGCGTCCGTCCCGGCGCCGAGGAGCGCCTGGGTGCGGTCCCCGCCACCGGAGGCGACTCGTGACCCGGGGCGAGCGGCCGGCCGGCGACCGGCGGCCGGGCCGCGACGCGGTACGCGGCCGGGGCGGCGCCGGGCGGCCGGCGACCGGGCGGGCCACCGGCCGGGGCCGGCCCCGGCCGCCGCGGGACGAGCCGCGCAACGCCGCCTACGACCTGCTGCGCGCGGTGGACGAGCGGGACGCCTACGCCAACCTGCTGATGCCCACCCTGCTGCGCGAGCGCGGCCTGAGCGGCCGGGACGCCGCGCTGGCCACCGAGCTGGCCTACGGCACGCTGCGCGGGCTCGGCACCTACGACGAGATCATCGCCGCGTGCAGCGACCGGCCGCCGGACGAGATCGACCCGCCGGTGCTGGACGCCGTCCGGCTGGGCGCCCACCAGTTGCTGAAGACCCGGGTACCGCCGCACGCGGCGGTGAGCGCGACCGTCGACCTGGTGCGGCTGCGCGTCGGCGCCGGGGCGAGCCGCTTCGCCAACGCCATCCTGCGCAAGGTGGCGACCCGCGACCTGCCCGCCTGGCTGGCCATCGTCGCGCCGGAGGCCGCCGCCGACCCGGTCGGGCACCTGGCGGTCACCCACAGCCATCCGCGCTGGATCACCTCGGCGCTGCGCGACGCGGTCGGCGGCGACCCGGCCGAGACCGCCGCGCTGCTCGCCGCGGACAACGAGCGCCCGGTGGTGACGCTGGTCGCCTGGCCGGGCCGGTCCACGGTGGACGAGCTGGTCGCCGCGGGCGCGACGCCGGCCCGGTACTCGCCGCATGCCGCCTACCTGCCCGAGGGCGACCCGGCGGCGATCCCGGCGGTCGCCGAGGGCCGGGCCGGGGTGCAGGACGAGGCCAGCCAGCTGGTGGCCCTGGCGCTGACCCGGGTGCCGGTGGCGGGGCGCGACGACCGCTGGCTCGACATGTGCGCGGGTCCCGGCGGCAAGGCCGCCCTGCTGGACGCCCTCACCGGCGCCGGCGGGCACCTGCTGGCCGCCGACCAGCGCCACCACCGCGCCCGGCTGGTCTACCGGGCCACCCGCAGGGCCGGGGTGGTGACCGCGGACGGCACCCGGCCGGCCTGGCGGCCAGGGGTATTCGACCGGGTGCTGGTGGACGCCCCGTGCACCGGCCTCGGCGCGCTGCGCCGCCGCCCGGAGGCGCGCTGGCGGCGCCCGGCCGGCAGCGTGCCCGAGCTGGCCGCGCTGCAGCGCGAGCTGCTCGGCTCGGCCTTGGACGCCGCGCGTCCCGGCGGGGTGGTCGGCTACGTCACCTGCTCGCCGCACCTGGCGGAGACCCGGGTCGTGGTCGAGGACGTGCTGCGGCGCCACGGCGGTGCCGAGCTCCTCGACGCCCGGGCCTACCTGCCCGAGGTGGCCGGCCTCGGCGACGGCCCGTACGCCCAGTTCTGGCCGCACCGCCACCGTACCGACGCCATGTTCCTCGCGCTGCTCCGCACCCCTCCCGGCGCCTGACACCCCGGGTGAGACCGCGCGCCTCGGCCTCAGCGGGCCAGCCGGCGGAACTCCTCGACCGCGGCGGTGGGGACGCGGCGCAGCACCCCGGCGCCGTCCGGCTCCAGGTCGTAAAGGCCCATCTGTACCAGCCAGCGCTCCACCGGCTCGGCCGACTCGCGGTAGAGCCAGTCGACCAGGGCGAACAGCGGCCACCAGGTGTAGCCGACGATCGGCGTCCCCTCCTCGCGCATCCGGCGGATGAGGGCGACGCTGTCGCGCAGCCAGGCCACCCGCTCGGCCGGGGTGCCCGCCCGGCTGGTCTCGGTGACGAACAGCGGCCGCCCGTACCGCGCGGCGAACTCGCCCAGCAGCTCCGCAAGGCCCGCGGTGCCCGCCTCGACCGGGACGGGGACGGCCGAGCCGGGCTCGTAGCGGGAGGTGGTGAAGGCCGGGTAGTAGTTGACGCCGACCACGTCCGGGACGACCGCGCCGGCCCGCAGCTCGGCCAGCTCCGCCTCGCCGGCCCCGTTGCCGAGCAGGTACCCGTGCAGGGGGTGGCCGGCGTCCACCTTCCCGGTCACCAGATCCATGATCAGGTAGCGGCGCTCGCGGATCAGGTCGACGTCGAAGGGGAAGGAGTCTCCGGCGTAGCGGAAGCTCGCCTCCACGTGCACGAAGGTGGCCTCCGGCTGCACGGCGGCCACGGCCCGCTGGGTGGCGGTGATGCCGCGGGCGATGGCCAGCGCCAGCTTGACGAAGCCGTCCTGGCCGGTCAGGTGCGGCGGCCAGGTGCCGTTCTCGCCGCAGTAGACGGCGTTGATGGTGGGCTCGTTGAGCGGGGTCCACACGTGCAGCCGGTCGCGGTACCGCTCGGCGACCCGGGCGGCGTACTCGGCCACCCGGGCCGGGTAGCCGGCGTTGAGGAACTGGTTGTCCAGCCACATCGGCGTGCCGTAGTGCATCAGGTCGACCACGCAGGTGAGCTCCAGCTCGACCAGCCGGTCGACCACCCGGTCCAGCCAGTCCCAGCGGAACCGGCCCGGCTCGGGCTCCACCCGGTACCAGGGGATCCCCCAGCGGATCATCTCCGCACCCGTCGCCGCGGCCAGGCCGAGATCCTGGTGCCACAGGTGGTAGTGCTGGGTCAGTTCGTACTCGTCCAGCCGCCGCCGCCCCGGGTACTCCTGAGGGACGAACGTGTCCTCGATGCCGACGGCGAACCTGAGCCGCCCGTCCTCATGCCACCGCATGGCCTACCTGATCCCGGTCGTCGCGACACCGGCCACGAACCGGCGCTGGATGATGACGAAGAACACGACCACCGGCAGCAGGGTCAGCACCGAGGCGGCCATCAGCGGGCCGTACTCGACCACGTGCTGGCCCATGAACAGCGCCAGCCCGGCGGGCAGCGTCTGCCGCGACTCGTCCTGGCTGATGATCAGCGGCCACAGCAGGTCGTTCCAGTTGTACATGAAATGGAAGAGGCCCAGGGTGAGCAGCGCGGGCACCGCCAGCGGCATGATGATGTTCCAGTAGATGCGGAACTCCGAGGCGCCGTCCACCCGGGCCGCGTCCTCCAGGTCGCGCGGGATGGCCAGCAGGAACTGCCGCAGGAAGAAGATCCCGAAGGCGTTGGTCAGCCGGGGCACGATGAGCCCTTGGTAGGTGTTGATCCACCCCAGGCCGGCCAGCATGTCGTACAGCGGGATCAGCGTCACCTGCCAGGGCACCATCAGCACCACCAGCACGACGGCGAACACCACGCCCCGGCCGCGGAAGTTCAGCCGGGCCAGCGCGTAGGCGGTCATCGAGTCCAGCAGCAGCGAGAACACCGTGACGGTGCCGGCGAACAGCAGCGTGTTGAGGAACAGCCGGGTGAACGGCAGCCGTTCCCACACGCCGGTGTAGTTCTCCAGGGTGAAGTGCTCGGGCCACAGCGCCGGCGGAAAGGAGACGATCTCCTGCTCGGGCTTGAAGGAGGTGGTCACCATCCACACCAGCGGGAACAGCATGGCCAGCGCGATGGCCAGCCCGGTGAGGGTGCCGAGCACCCGCCAGGTGGTCAGCAGGCCACGCCCGTCGCGGCTTCGCGTGGCCATCAGTAGGTCACCGTCCTCTTGCGGAAGTAGAGCAACTGGCCGATGCTCAGCAGGGCGATCAGCACGACCAGGGCGAAGGAGATCGCCGCCCCGTACCCGAACTGGAACTCCTTGAAGCCGATCCGGTAGGTCATCGCGACCAGCGTCTCGGTGCGGAAGAACGGCCCGCCGCGGGTCATCACGAAGATCTGGTCGAACGCCTGCAGGGTGGCGATCGCGGCCAGGATCACGATGAGCATCGTCTGGTTGGCCAGCAGCGGCCAGGTGATGTTGCGGAACCGGGCCCAGGCGCCCGCGCCGTCGACGCGGGCCGCCTCGTACAGCATGGTCGGGATGGACTGCAGCCCGGCCAGGTACATCACCATGTAGAAGCCCACGTTCTTCCACACCCCGACCATCATCACCGCCGGCATGGCGAGCGACGGGTCGCGCAGCCAGCCCTGCTCGGTGACGACGCCCACCTTGGACAGCCAGTAACTGAGCAGCCCGATGTTGGGGTCCAGCAGGAACGTCCAGGCGATCGCGACGACGGCCAGCGAGATGACCACCGGGACGAACACCGCGGTGCGCACGAAGCCGCGCAGCGGCAGCCGCTGGTTGAGCAGCAGCGCCAGCGCCAGGGCGAGCACGACCGACAGCGGCGTGGTCACCGCCGCGTAGTACAGCGTGTTCGCCAGCGCGTTCCCGAACGCCGGATCGGACAGCAGCCGGGTGTAGTTGTCCAGCCCCACCCAGGTGGCCGGGGTGAAGACCTCGTACTCGGTGAAGGACAGGTACAGCGCCTGCGCCATCGGCCACAGCACGAAGACGGCCAGCACGACCAGCGTGGGGAGCATGAACAGCCAGGCCGCCCTGGTCTGCCGCCCGCGGGCGGACCCGCTCCGGGCCCGCGGGCCCGGGGCGGGTCGAGACGGCGCGCGGGACGCGGTGCGCGCGGTTGCCATGGTCAGCTCTCCGCGGTCACTGGGCGCTGTCCAGCAGGGCCTGCACGTCCTTGTCCGCCTTGGCGAACACCTCCTCGACGGTGCCCTTGCCGTTCAGCACCCGCTGCATGGCCGGGACGAAGATGTCGTCGTTGACCTTCTGGTAGTCGCGGACGCCGTTCAGCCAGAAGCGGGTCTTGTCGGCGTTCTCGCCGAACGCCGCCGAGTAGGGGTTCTCCTTGATCTCCTCGGCGGTGATGTCGGTCCGGTTGGGCGGGAAGCCGGAGTTGACCGACCAGTAGACCTGCTGCTCCTTGGCGTTCCAGAAGGACATGAAGTCCACCGCGGCGTCCTTCTTGGCGCCGGTGGCCCGCGAGCTGAGGGTGAACGCCACGCTGGTGCCCAGGGTGACCTCGGCCTTCGGGCCGGCCGGGGGCATCGCGATGCCGAAGTCGATGCCGGCGTCCTTGAAGCCGGTGGTCATCCAGGGGCCGACGATCTCCATGGCGGCCTTCTTGCTCTGGAACAGCTTGTCGGCGTCCCCGCCGCTCTGCCCGATCGGGGAGATCTTGTCCTTGGTGACCAGGCCGGTCCACCGCTTGGCGGCCTCGATCGTCGCCGGGTCGTCCAGGGTGGCGGTCTTGCCGTCGTCGGAGACCACGCCGCCACCGTTCTGCCACAGGAAGATCGGCCACATCGCGATGGTGTCGTGGTCGGCCAGCGAGATGCCGTACTGCTCGGGCTTGCCGTCGCCGTTGGTGTCCTTGGTCAGCTTCTTGGCGTACTGGGCGAGCTGGTCCCAGTCCGCCGGCGGCTTTTCGGGGTCCAGGCCGGCCTTCTTGAACATGTCCTTGTTCCAGTACAGCTTCAGCGTGGTGAAGTTCATCGGGACGCCGTACTTCTTGCCCTGGAAGGTGGTGGCGTCCGCCGCCGACTTCACCAGCACGTTGGGGTCCAGGTTCCCGGTGCCGTAGACGTCGTCCAGCGGCTGGAAGACGTTGCGGGCCGCGTACTGCGGGATCTGCACGGTGTCCATCGCGGCGATGTCCGGCCCGGTGCCCGAGCCGAGGCTCGGCAGCAGTTTGTTGAAGAACACGTCCCACGGCATGATCGACATCTCGATTTTCGCCTTGTTCTGGGACGAGTTGTACTTCTCGACGATGCCTTCGACGGCCTTGCGGTCCGGCCCGGTGAAGCCGTTCCAGAACTTCAGCGTGACCGGGCCGCCGCCGGAACCGGTGTCGCCGCCGCCGTTGCCGCCGCCGCTCGCGCCCTGTCCGGCGCAGGCGGTGGCCAGGGCGAGGGCGGCGATCGCCGAGGCGAGCCGGAGGGGTTTGCGGGTTGCCATGTGATCTTTCCTTTTCCTCGCTGCCTGTTTCCCCGAACGATGTGATGCATCCCGGGGTCAGGCCGGGGAAAGTCGCAGGACGTTGAACGACAGCGGCGGCAGGACCGCCGACAGCCGCCCGCCGGACAGCGCCGCGCCCGGCGCCGGGCGCGGCACGACCCGGTCCGGCGCGTCCCGCGTGTTGCGCGCGGCCGGGTCGCCGCCGCCCACCGTGAGGTGCTCGGCGCGGGCCAGGCCGGTCAGGGCGCGCAGGTCCGCCTGTACGGGCAGCGGCGTCTCGCTGCGGTTCACCGCGAAGACCGCCAGGCTACCCGCGTCGTCGTCGTGCGTCGCGGTGGCGACCAGCGCCGGGACCTCGCCGTACCGCTCGGTGGGGAACACCGGCGACGACAGCGCCAGGCGCAGCACTCGCCCGCGCGCGTGCGCGGCGGTGAGCGCGAACGGGTGGAAGATCGTCTGCCGCCAGGCCGGGCCGCCGGGCTCGGTGCGGATCGGCGCGATGACGTTGGCGAGCTGGGCCTGGCAGGCGATGCCCACCCGGTCGGTGTTGGCGAGCAGCGTGATCAGCAGGCTGCCGGCGACCGCGGCGGCGGCCGCGTCGTATTCCTCCTCGATGATCCGCGGCGCCTCGGCCCAGTCGAGGCTGTGCTCGCCGCCGAACAGGCTCTGCGACCAGACGTTCCACTCGTCGAAGGAGATCTTCAGCCGGCGCGGGCTGCGCAGCCGGGCGGCGACATGGTCGGCGGTCGCCACCAGCGCGTGGATCTGCGCCTCCATGTCGGCGGCCGAGGCCAGGTAGCTGGCCCGGTCCGGCTGGGCCGGGTCGTAGTAGTTGTGCGCGGAGATGTAGTCCACGTGCTCGTAGCACTGCTCCAGCACCGTGGCCTCCCAGGAGGCGAAGGTCGGCAGGGTGCTGTTGGAGCTGCCGCAGGCCACCAGCTCGACGCGCGGGTCCACCCGGCGCATCGCCTTGGCGGTCTCGGCGGCCAGCCGCCCGTACTCGTAGGCGGTCTTGCCGCCGATCTGCCAGGGCCCGTCCATCTCGTTGCCCAGGCACCACAGCCGCACCCCGTACGGCTCGCGGGCGCCGTGCTTGACGCGCAGGTCCGACCAGCGGGTCCCGGACGGGTGGTTGGCGTACTCCAGCAGGTCGCAGGCCTCGCGGACGCCGCGGGTGCCGAGGTTGACCGCGAGCATCGGCTCGGCGGCCACCTGCCGGGTCCAGGTCATGAACTCGTCCAGGCCGAAGGCGTTGGTCTCGATCTGCCGCCAGGCCAGGTCGAGCCGGGTCGGGCGCTCGCCGGCCGGGCCGACGCCGTCCTCCCAGTCGTAGTTGGACACGAAGTTGCCGCCGGGGTAGCGGACGACGGAGACGCCCATCTCGCGGGTCAGCTCGATGACGTCGCGGCGCAGCCCGCCGGGGCCGGCCGCCGGGTGGCCGGGCTCGAAGACGCCCGTGTACACCGACCGTCCCATGTGCTCGACGAACGATCCGAACAGGCGCCGCTCGACCGGCCCGACCTCGAACGCCGGGTCGATGGTGAGCTTGGCGGCTTCCACGGGCGGGCCCCCTTCGGTGTTTCTGGTGGTTTACGAGATATACATCGTTGTATACAACGTTGTAAAGACCTGGTGACCGTACACTTCTCCCGGGTCCAAGGTGACTAACGGGGGTGGGCGGGCGTGGCGGATACCGGGCCGGATCTGGAGCCGGAGGACCGGCGCCGGGTGGTGCTCAAGGACGTGGCCGCGCTGGCCGGCGTATCGGTGAAGACCGTGTCGAACGTCGTGAACGGCTACGTGCACGTGACCCCGGCCACCCGGGCCCGGGTCGAGGCGGCGATCAGGGAGCTGAACTACCGGCCCAACCTGTCGGCCCGCAACCTGCGCCAGGGGCGCTCCGGCGTCATCGCGCTGGCGGTGCCCGAGCTGGACATCCCCTACTTCGCCGAGCTGGCCCGGCTGGTGGTGGCCGCCGCCGAGGAACGGTCGCTGACCGTGCTGGTCGACCAGACCGGCGGCGACCGCGCCCGCGAGCAGCTGGTCGCCGAGGGCATCCGCGCCCACCTCATCGACGGCCTGATCTTCAGCCCGCTCGCCCTCACCGGCGAGGACCTCGCGGCGCGCACCGACGACACCCCCATGGTGCTGCTCGGCGAGCGCATCCACCACGGCCCGGCCGACCACGTCGTGGTGCGCAACGTCGAGGCCGCCCGCGAGGCCACCCTGCACCTGGCCCGGCTCGGCCGGCGCCGCGTCGCCGCGATCGGCGCGCAGGACCACCCGGCCGCCGGGACGGCCCGGCTGCGGCTGGCCGGCTACCGCGAGGCGCTCGCCGCGGCCGGCCTGCCCGCCGACGACGGCCTGGTCGCGCCGGTCGCCGCCTACCACCGGGCCGACGGCGCCCGCGCCATGGCCCGGCTGCTGGACCGGGCCGACCCGCCGGACGCCGTCTTCTGCTTCAACGACCTGCTCGCCCTCGGCGCGCTGCGCACCCTGCTGGAGCGCGGCGTCGACGTGCCCGGCGACATAGCGGTCGCCGGCTTCGACGACATCGAGGACGGCCGGTACGCCACCCCGACGCTGACCACCGTGGCGCCGGACAAGGAGCAGCTGGCCCGGCGGGCCGTCGAGCTGCTCGCCGAGCGGATGGCCGGCGCCGCCCCGGCGGCGCGCGAGATCCACGTCCCGCACCGCCTGGTGGTGCGGGAGAGCACGGCGGGCCGGCCCGCCCGGCCGGCACCGGACCCGGCGGCCGCCGGGCGGACGTCCTAGACTGCGGCGTCATGGCCGTACAGATCTCGCCCAGCATCCTCACCGCCGACTTCGCCCACCTGGCCGACGTCGCCGCCCAGGTGGACGGCGCCGCCGACTGGCTGCACGTCGACGTGATGGACAACCACTTCGTGCCGAACCTCACCATCGGGCTGCCGGTGGTGGCGTCGCTGGCCAAGGCGACCGGCCTGCCGCTGGACTGCCACCTGATGATCGAGGACCCGGACCGCTGGGCCCCGGACTACGCCGGGGCGGGCGCGGGCAGCGTCACCATCCACGCCGAGGCCGCCCGGGCGCCGGTGCGCACCCTGCGCGAGATCCGCGCCGCCGGGGCCCGCGCCGGGCTGGCGCTCAACCCGGCCACCCCGGTGCGGCCGTACGAGGACCTGCTCGGCGAGATCGACATGCTGCTGCTGATGACCGTCGAGCCCGGCTTCGGCGGGCAGAGGTTCCTGGACATCGTGCTCCCCAAGGTCCGCGCGGCCCGCGAGATGATCGCCCGGCACGGCGGCGAGGTGTGGCTCCAGGTGGACGGCGGGGTGTCCGCCGACACCATCGAGCGCTGCGCCGAGGCCGGCGCGGACGTGTTCGTGGCCGGCAACGCCGTCTACGGCTCGGCCGACCCCGCCCGCGCCGTCCAGGATCTGCGCGCCCTCGCCACCCGCGCCACCGGCACCTGACCCCGTCCGCCGGACATCGCGCGACGCCCGCCGCGCGGCGGTGACACCGGGGCCGGCCCCCTGGGCCACTAGGATCGACCTCGGTGAAGCGCGGCCTAAGGAGCTCCAATATGTCCCTGCCGGTCTGGGCAACCGACCCGTCCAGCCTGCTCATCACCGAGGAGGAGTACGAGGCGCTGCCCGAGGAGATCTGCAAGACGATCGAGGTGGTGGACGGGCGGGTGGTGTTCTGCGAGTCACCGACGCCCGGACATCAGCGGGTCTCCCGCAACCTGACCTTCGCGCTGCTGGCCGCCCGGCCGTCGCATCCGTGCGTCGACGTCCTGCAGGACACCGACATGCGCTACCGGCACCGCAACCCTCATGTCACGCAGGCGGGCAAGCGTTTCACCTTCCGGCGGCCGGACATCAGCGTGCTGCACTGCCTGGACCCGGGGGCGCGGCTGTGGTCCGGTGACGTCCTGGTCGCCGTCGAGATCACCTCCTCCGACGACGAGGTGGACTTCAACGACAAGCGCGCCGAGTACGCGGCCCAGGGCATCCCGGTCTATCTGATCGTCGCGATGGACGGCGACCGGATCGGGTCGGTCGAGGAGTACCGCCTGGACTGGAGCGGGCGCAACTACCAGCTGGCCGCCGTGCACCGGGGGATGCTGGTCACCGAGCTGCCCGAGGGCATGAAGCTCGAGACGTCGTTCGCCGATCTGGAGCGGGTCTGACCGCCGGCCGCGGGCGGCGGCCGGCGGGGGTGCCGGTCAGGCGAGGGCGGGGTCGATGACGACGTCCCGGCCGTGGACGGTCGGCTCCTCGGGGAAGTGGCAGGCGGTCAGATGGCCCTCGGTGTTGCCCTCGATCCGGGCCAGCGGCGGCACCTCGGTGGCGCACTTGTCCTGCGCCTTCCAGCAGCGGGTGCGGAACCGGCAGCCGGACGGCGGGTCGATGGGCGAGGGGACGTCGCCGGCCAGCCGGATGCGCTCGCGGCGCTCGCCGTCGGTGGGCAGCTCCACCTCGGGCACCGCCGACAGCAGCGCGTGGGTGTACGGGTGGCGGGGCCGCTCGTAGATGGCCTGCCGGTCGCCGATCTCCACGATCTTCCCCAGGTACATCACCGCGACCCGCTGGGAGAAGTGCCGCACCACGGCCAGGTCGTGCGCGATGAACAGGAACGCGATGCCGAGGTCGCGCTGCAGTTGCTGCAGCAGGTTGACCACCTGCGCCTGGATCGACACGTCCAAAGCCGACACCGGCTCGTCGGCCACGATCAGCTTGGGGGACAGCGCCAGCGCGCGGGCGACGCCGATCCGCTGCCGCTGGCCGCCGGAGAACTCGTGCGGGAACCGGTTGTAATGCTCGGGGTTCAGCCCCACCGTCTCCAGCAGCTCCTGGACCCGCCGCTGCAGGCCGCCGGACGGCTCGATGCCGTTCAGCTCCATCGGCCCACCGATGATCTTTCCGACGGTCTGCCGCGGGTTGAGCGACGAGTACGGGTCCTGGAAGATCATCTGGATGTCGGTGCGCACCGGGCGCAGCTGCCGCCGGCTCGCGTGCGTGATGTCCCGGCCCTGGTAGCGGATCGTGCCGGCCGTCGGCTCCAGCAGCCGGGCGACCAGCCGCCCGGTGGTCGACTTGCCGCAGCCCGACTCGCCCACCAGGCCGAGCGTCTCGCCCGCGCCGACGGTCAGGTCGATGCCGTCCACCGCGTGCACCCGCGCCACCTGGCGCTTGAACACCAGGCCGCCGAGGACGGGGAAGTGCTTGGTCAGGCCGGACAGCTCCAGCAGGGTCTCGGTCACAGTCGTTCCTTGATCTGGCCGTCGAAGATCTCCCGCTTCTGCGCCAGGGTCAGATAGCAGGCGTCGCGGTGGCCTTCGGCGGGGGACAGCTCCGGCCGCTCGGTGAAGCACACATCCGAGCCGACCAGCGCGGGGTGGTCGCACCGGGGGTGGAAGGGGCAGCCGGGCGGCGGCGCGAGCAGGCTCGGCGGGGTGCCGCGCACCGGCAGCAGCGGCAGGTCCACGTTGGAGCGCAGCTTCGGCATCGAGCCGAGCAGCCCCCAGGTGTAGGGGTGGCGCGGCTCGCGCAGCACCTCCTGGACGGTGCCCTGCTCGATGGACCGCCCGGCGTACATCACCAGCACCTGGTGGGCGGTCCGGGCGACCACGCCGAGGTCGTGGGTGATGAGGATGATCGAGGTGCCGAACTGCTGCTGCAGGTCGGCGAGCAGGTCGAGGATCTGCGCCTGCACCGTGACGTCCAGCGCGGTGGTCGGCTCGTCGGCGATGAGCAGGTCGGGGTCGCAGACCAGCGCCATGGCGATCATCACCCGCTGGCGCATGCCGCCGGAGAACTGGTGGGGGTAGTCGTCCACCCGGGTCCGGGCCTGGGGAATGCCCACCCGGTCCAGCATCTCGATCGCCCGGGCCCGCGCCTCGGCCTTGCCCGCCTTGCGGTGCTTACGGTATGTCTCGGCGATCTGCCGACCCACCGTGTGATAGGGCGACAGCGAGGTCAGGGGGTCCTGGAAGATCATCGCGACCCGGTCGCCGCGCAGCCGCTCCAGGGTGCCCGGGCCCGCGCCGAGCAGTTCGGTGTCCTCCAGCCAGATCTCGCCGTCCAGCGTCGTGTACGCCGGGTCGTGCAGGCCGAGGATCGCCATGTTGGACACCGACTTGCCCGAGCCGGACTCGCCGACGATGCCGAGCGTGGTGCCCTTCTCCAGGTCGAAGGACAGCCGGTCCACGGCGTGCACGACTCCGTCCTCGGTGGCGAACCGCACCGAGAGATCGCGGACCGAAAGGAACGGCCCGGGGCCGCGTGATGCGGGCTGCTCGCGGTCCCAGGTCACGGTGGTCACTTGCTGCTCCTTCGGATCACGGGTCGGGCGGGTGCGGGCACGGCGGTCACGCCAGCCGGACGCGCGGGTCGATGACGGCGTACAGCACGTCCACCACGATGTTCAGCATGACGATGGCGAACGCCCCGATCAGGGTGACGCCGAGCAGCATCGGCAGGTCGGTGTTCTGCACCGCCCGCACCGCCAGCTCGCCGATGCCGTGCAGCGTGAACGTCTGCTCGGTGATGATCGCACCGCCGAGCAGGGTGGCCAGGTCCACCCCGAAGATGGTGACGATGGGGATCATCGCGCCGCGCCAGGCGAACCGCAGGAAGACCGTGGGGCCGGACATGCCCTTGGCCCGCGCGGTGCGGACGTAGTCCTCCGCCAGCTGCTCCACCATCGTCGAGCGGGTCATCCGGGTGTAGTTCGCCGTGAAGATCATGGCGAGCACCACCCACGGGATGAGCAGGTGGACGAACCAGTCCAGCGGGTTTTCGGTGAAGGCCCGGTAGGCCGGCCGGGGGAGCAGGCCCATGCTGTCCACGATGAAGAACACCAGGATCGGCCCGACGAAGTAGATCTGCAGCGAGGCGCCGATGACCGAGGACGCGCTGGCGACCTTGTCCACCGGCCTGCCCTGCTGCCAGGCGGCCAGCATGCCGGTGCCGATGCCGAAGGTCAGGATGACCACCGCGGCGCCCAGGGTCACCGAGACGGTGACCGGCAGCCGGTCCAGGATGGCGGAGAAGACGGTCTCCTGGGTGGCGAACGAGTAGCCGAGGCACGGGGCCGGGCACGCGCCGAACTGGACCAGGTCACGCCCGGCGAAGATGCCGACCAGCCAGTGCCAGTACTGGACGAACAGCGGATCGTCCATGCCCAGGTTGTGCCGGATCAGCGCGAGGTTGGCCGGCGGGCAGATCTTCCCGCAGAACGCCCGCGCCGGGTCGCGGGGCACCGCGTAGAAGAGGAAGAAGGTCACGGCACTGATGATCAGCAGGATCAGGGCGGCGCCGGCGATCCGGCGGAGGAGAAAGCGGAACATGGCCTCGGGCTGCTTCTGCTGGTGGGACCGACGGCCCGCCGCCCGGGCCGGAGCCCGGGCGACGGGAGGGCGTCACTTGACGTAGACGTTCAGCGGCGACTGCTCGCCCCAGATCGGGTCGAACTCGACACCGCCCAGACCGGAGCCGTACAGGCCGAAGTAGGTCTGGTAGAACTCCGGCACGATCGGCGCCTGCTCCATGATCTTCTTGTCGATCGCGGCCCAGGCCTGGCCGGCCTGCTGCGCGTCGGTGATCTTGTTCGCCTCGTCGATCATCGTGTTCACTTCGGGGTTGTTGAAGTGGCTGTAGTTGGACGCCCCCTCGGCGATCAGCCGGCCGTCGAACAGCGGGCCGATGGCGGTGGAGCCGGTCGGCCAGTCCGCGGCCCAGCCGCCCCAGTAGATGTCGTACTTGTTGTCCACCACGCCGATGGCGTCGTAGTAGGTGGCCGGGTTCAGCGGCTTGGCCACCACCTTGAAGCCCGCCTTGGTAAGCGCGTCCTTGACGACGACCGTGATCTTCTCCTGGGTCGGCGTCTGGTTGTAGGCGTAGACGACCGTCGGGTTGGGCTCGCCGGCCTCCTTCAGCAGTGCCTTGGCGCCCTCGGGGTCACCGGTCGGCTTGTCCAGCATGCCGTACAGGTCGAAGGGCTGGTAGCCGACGACCGTCGGGCTCAGCACCGTGGTGGCGATCTTGCCGGTGTTGATCTCGCCGCCCTGGATCTGCTGCATCTGCTTGGACGGCCACGCCTTGATGATCGCCTGGCGGACCTTGACGTTGGTGATCCGCTTGGTGTTGATGTTGTAGAAGGTGGTGAACGGGGTGAGGCCCTGGATCGAGCGCTTCATCACCTCGGCGTTGTTCAACACCTCCTGCACCCGCTCGGGGGCGACCGCGTTGTGGAAGGTCATCGCGGTCTTGTCCTGGCCGGAGTCGGCCAGGAACCGCTCGGTGGAGTTCTGCGACTGCACGCCGAACTCCATGTGCCACTTGTCGGGGTAGGCGTGCCGGATCGGGTCGGTGTTGGGATCCCAGTTCGGGTTGCGCACCAGGTCCAGCGACTTGTCGGTGACGTGGCTCTCGATCTGGTACGGGCCGGAGGAGAACGGCTTCTTGTCGTACTTCTCCTTGGTGTCCTGCGCCTTCGGCACCACGCCGTAACCGGTCATCGCCAGGGCGAAGTTGAGGTCGGGGTGCGCCTCTTTGAGGTTGAACACCACCGTCTTGTCGTCCGGCGTCTGCACCGCGTCCAGGTGCTTGTCCTTGTACGGGCCGTCGTAGACCTTGCGGTAGTCCTGCTGGCCGACCAGCCACTGCTGCAGGTAGACCGGTCCTTCGATGATGAACGGCGCGTACAGCCGCTCCACGCTGTACTTGATGTCAGCCGAGGTGATCGGCGTGCCGTCCTGCCACTTCAGGCCGTCCTTGAGGGTGAACTTCCAGGTCTTGCCGCCGTCGGTGGTGCTGCCGGTGTCGGTGGCGAGGTCGCCGACCAGCTTCAGGTTCCCGTCGGGCTGCTTCTTGTAGTCGGTCAGCGTCCGGGTGAACAGCTTGGACACCGTCGCGTTGTAGTTCAGGTAGACGCGGCCCGGGTCCAGGTGCGAGAAGTCGTCGCGGTCGATCATGTTGACCGTGCCGCCCTTCTTGGCGCCCTCCACCTCGGGCGCCGGGCCCGTGGAGTCCGCGGCGGTGCCCACGGTGATGGTGCTGACCGCCTTGTTCTCCAGGGGCTTGGCCGGGGCGGTGCCGCCCCCGGAGGCCGCGGGACCGCCGCCCCCGCCCTTGGCGCAGCCGGCCAGGGTGAGGGCACCGGCGGTGAGCAGCACCGCTGCGGTCGTGGCCCTCCTGCGAGAGGTGTTCATATCGCCCTTCCAGATGGTGTTTCGTGCTGTTCCCGTCGGGAGGTCAGCGGGGTGACGGCTCTAGCGCCGGGTCTTGGGGTCGAAGGCGTCCCGCAGGGAGTCTCCGAGCAGGTTGAAGGCGACGACGAAGATCACCATGGACACGCCCGGAAAGACCAGATAGGTGATGTCCTGGTGATAGACGTTGGAGCCGACGAGGAACATGCGCCCCCAGTCGGGGGTGGGCTCGGTCATGCCGACCCCGAGGAAGCCGAGGCCCGCCTCGGCGCCGACGTACAGCGGCAGCGCCAGGGTGGACTGGATGATGATCGGCGTCCACAGGTTGGGCAGCAGCTCCTTGAAGATGATGCGCGCCGGTGAGGCGCCGGTGACCCGGGCCGCCTCGATGAACTCGCGCTCGCGCAGCGACAGCACCTGCGCGCGCAGGATCCGCGACATGGTGGCCCAGCCGAGCACGGTGAGCACCACGCAGATGGAGACGTACCGCAGCCAGAAGGGGGTCTCCTCCTCCGGCGAGACGAACGCCGCCTCCACCACCGGGAGCATCACGATCAGGAAGAGCTGGGAGGGGAAGGCCAGCAGCACGTCGATGACGCGCCCGATGACGTAGTCGGTCTTGCCGCCCGCGTACCCCGACCAGATGCCCATCACCACGCCGATGATCGTCGTGATGACCGCGACGACGACGGCGATGGACAGCGAGGTGCGGATGCCGTACACGAGTTGCATGAACACGTCGCGGCCGAGACCGGGCTCCAGGCCGAACCAGAACTCCCCGCTCATGCCGCCGTTCGGGGCGATGGGGTAGCCGTACTCGTTGAGCAGGCCGGGGACGCTCTGGCCGTAGGTGGTGTACGGATCCTTGCCGTAGAGCGCCGAGATCACCGGCGCGAGGATCGCCACCAGGAAGAAGAACGCCACGACGATCGCGGACGCCACCCCGGTGCGGTCGCGACGGAAGCGCCGCCACATCAGCTGGGCGGGTGAGCGCCCGGCCATCGCCGGGCCGCTCACGCCGCCGCCCGTGCCGCCGGCGGCGGCCGGGGCGGTGCCGGCCTCGGGCATGGCCTGTGAGGGGAGAGTCATTGTGCGGGTGCCACCAGAGATCGATCGCCGTAAACCGTGACTAGGGGGAACCTTCGCAATTAATTACCCGTTGGTCAACGTGTGCGGCACCTGGAGTCCACGATTTCGCTGTTCGTTGTGCAATGTAAATCACTTCGTGTCCGTCCGCCCATTGACCTGCGGTTACGCGGTACGAAAAGGTGTCGATTACACTTCAGTCCATTTGTCACGGTTTCGTGACACAAGCATGACGTGCCCATGACGTAAACCCACACAATCCCACGAGATCGCCGTGGTGATGGACCGGTGTAAGGCGCCCGGGCCTGGGGTAATGCTTTACTTACGCAGCTGCTCCGGGGGAATGCATGGATCATGGACTTTTCGGCCCCACGTCGGTGACCTGGCGCGTCATGGGCGAGCCCGTGCAACTCGTCGGCGGCTTCCGCGCGCTGCTCATGCAGGGCCTGCATCCGCGGGCGATGCGCGGTGTCGTGCAGAACTCCACCCTGATGGATCCCGAGCAGATCTGGCCGCGCTTCCTGCGCACCACCGAGTTCGTCCGGGTGCGCACCTACGGCACCCGGGCCGAGGCGGAACTGGCCGGCGCCCGGGTGCGCCGGATGCACGCCTCGCTGACCGCCTACGACCCCGACCGCGGCGAGCGCTATCGGCTGGACGACCCCGACGCGCTGCGCTGGGTGCACGTCGGCGAGGTCGACTCCTATCTCACGGTGGCCCGCCGCGCCGGGGTGCCGCTGAGCCGCGCCGACGCCGACCGCTTCGTCGCCGAGTGGCGGCGCGCCGCCGAACTCGTGGGCCTGAACCCGCGGGACGTGCCCGGATCGGTCGGCGAGATGGCCGACTACATCGAGGGCGAGCGCCCGGGGCTGTACCTCGTCCCCGAGGCCGCACACCCCCTGCGGATCTCCGCCGGTGCCCGGCTGCCCGCCCGGCTGGCCCCCCTGCGCCCGGTGTTCCCGCTCGGCACCACGCTGGCGCTGGCCACCCTCCCCGGCTGGGCGCGCCGGCTTTACCGGCTGCCGGCCACGCCGGTGGAGAGCCTGTGGGCCACCTTGACGCTGAAGGCGCTGCACCAGGGCGTCCGGGTCGTCCCGCCCGGGCTGCGCTACGGCCCGGACGCCCGGCGGGCGCGCCGCCTCATGTCGGCCGCCTGATCGCCGGCGGCGCCGGCCCCCTGCGATAGGGGGAGCCCCCTCAGGGGTGTCCTGGGGTTACTCGCTCTTTGCGTGGTATGGCAGACTGATGGGCAGAGCAGCGTGCTCCGGGGTCGGTGAAATTCCGAACCGGCGGTGATAGTCCGCGACCCGGCCGAGTCCATCGGCCGGTTGACCCGGTGGAACTCCGGGACCGACGGTCAAAGTCCGGATGGGAGGAAGCGCGCGCGCGTCCGGCATCCGTGCCGGGCGCCTCGTGGTGCGTTGCCGCACCCGACCGCCCCGGAGCCGCCGTAGCAGAGCTACTGGCGAGCAGGAGGGGCCGGGTGGACCGAGCCGAGCGCACCGTGCCGAGCACGCGGTGCCGTCCCGCGCCCTGCCGCGCGACCCCTCCCGCCCGCTCCACCACGCCCCGGCCCGCGCCGGGGCCCCGGCGCGCCCCCGGACGGGCCGTCGCCGCGCCCGCCGCCCCCGGCCGGCCCGGCCTCCCCGCGCCCGCGGCACGCCGCAGCACAAGGAGCGTTGATGTTCACCGGAATCGTTGAGGAACTCGGCGAGATCGCCGCGGTGGAGCCGCTGCCCGGCGCGGCGCGGCTCACCGTGCGCGGCCCGGCCGTCACTCCCGGCGCCCGCCACGGCGACTCGATCGCCGTCAACGGCGTCTGCCTGACCGTCGTCACCACCGGCCACGACTCCTTCACCACCGACGTGATGAAGGAGACCCTCGACCGCAGCGCCCTCGGCTCCCTGGTCCCCGGCTCCCGGGTCAACCTCGAGCGCGCCGTCCGCGCCGACCAGCGGCTCGGCGGCCACATCGTCCAGGGCCACGTCGACGGCACCGGCACCGTGCTCGCCCGCGAGCCCGCCGAGCACTGGGAGCTCGTCCGGATCTCGCTACCCGCCGCCCTGGACCGCTACGTGGTCGAGAAGGGCTCCATCGCCGTCGACGGCGTCAGCCTCACCGTGGTGAGCGCCGGCGCCGGCGAGTTCGCGGTCAGCCTCATCCCCACCACCCTCGCCCTCACCACCCTCGGCCTGCGGCGTCCCGGCGACCCGGTGAACCTCGAGGTCGACGTGATCGCCAAGTACGTGGAGAAGCTGGTCACCGGGCACGTCCGCGAGGTGGCCTCGTGAACTGGACCCAGGCCGGTTTCACCCTGCTCGGCCAGCACGTGCTGTGGATCGACCTGGTCGGCAACATCTGCGCCCTGGCCACCGTCTGGCTGGCGGTGCGGCGCACCATCTGGACCTGGCCGGTGCAGCTGGCCGGCTCGGTGCTGCTGTTCGTCGCCTCGGTGCAGGCCCACATCACCGGCAACGCCCTCAAGCAGGCGATGTTCGGGGTGCTCGCGGTCTACGGCTGGGTCCGTTGGGCGCGCGGCGCCCGCGCCGGGCAGGCCATCGAGGTGCGCCCGGGCACCGCCCGCGAGCGCCTGGCGCTGGTCGCGGTCATGGCGGCCGCCACCGCGCTGGTCGCCCTTTTCTTCAATGCGACCGGCTGGTCCTGGGCCCCGCTGCCGGACGCCTACATCTTCGTCGGCAGCGCCATCGCCACCTACGCCCAGGGGCGGGCGCTCATCGACTTCTGGTGGATCTGGATCGCCGTCGACCTGGTGGGCGTCCCGCTGGCGTTCGCCTCCGGGCTGGTGGTGTCCGGCGTGGTGTACGGCATCTTCTTCGTCATGGTCCTACTCGGCATCAGGGAATGGCGGCGGCAGTACGCCCGCCGCCGGCTGGAGGTGGCCACCGCATGAGCGGTATCGCGTTCGACCCGGTGGAACGGGCGATCGCCGACATCAAGGCAGGCCGGCCCGTCGTGGTCGTCGACGACGAGAACCGGGAGAACGAGGGCGACATCATCTTCGCCGCGAGCCGGGCCACCCCCGAACTGCTCGCGTTCACGATCCGCCACACCAGCGGCGTGATCTGCGTGCCGATGCTCGGCGCGGACCTGGACCGCCTCGGCCTGCCGCTGATGGTGCACCAGAACCGCGAGCGGCTGCGCACCGCCTACACCATCAGCGTCGACGCGCGCGACGGCGTCACCACGGGCATCTCCGCCGCCGACCGGGCCAGGACCATCCGCACGCTCGCCGACTCGGCCACCGAGCCCTACGAGCTGGTCCGGCCCGGCCACGTCTTCCCGCTGCGCTACGAGGAGGGCGGCGTGCTGGCCCGGCGCGGTCACACCGAGGCCGCCATCGACCTGGCCCGGCTGGCCGGGCTCACCCCGGCCGGGGTGCTGGCCGAGGTCGTCAACGACGACGGCACCATGGCCCGGCTGCCCGAACTGCGCGCGTTCTGCGACGAGCACGACCTGGCGCTCATCACCATCGAGCAGCTGGTCGACCACCGGCGGCGCACCGAGCGCACGGTCATGCGGGTCGCGGTCACCGAGATCCCCAACCGCTACGGCGTGTGGCGCGCCTACGGGTTCGCCGGCGGCATCGACGGCGGCGAACACCTGGCCCTGGTGTACGGCGACCTCGGCGACGGCGAGGACGTGCTGACCCGGGTGCACTCGGAGTGCCTGACCGGCGACGTGCTCGGCTCGCTGCGCTGCGACTGCGGCACGCAGCTCGACCACGCGATGCGCGCGGTGGCCGCCGCCGGGCGCGGTGTGATCGTCTACCTGCGCGGCCACGAGGGGCGCGGCATCGGGCTGCTGGCCAAGCTGCGCGCCTACCACCTGCAGGACCACGGCAGCGACACCGTGGACGCCAACCTGGAGCTCGGCCTGCCGGTGGACGCGCGCGAGTTCTCCAACGCCGGCCAGATGCTGGCCGACCTCGGCGTCCGGTCGGTGCGGCTGCTGACCAACAACCCCGCCAAGCTGCGCGGGCTGGACGGCTACGGCATCAAGGTGCTCGGCCGCGAGCCGATGCCGGTGGCCGCCAACGAGCACAACATGAGATATCTGGCGGCCAAGCGCGACCGGCTCGGCCACCAGATCGAGGTCGTCCACTGAAGCCCCGGCCGGGGCACCGTCACACGCGAGGAGACGCCATGACATGTCCGAGGCCGTCCGGCGCCGCCGGCCCGCGGCGGGCGGGCCGGTGAGCGGCGGCGGGCGCCCCGGCGCCGGCCGGGTGGACGCCGCCGGGCTGACCGTCGGCATCGTCGCCGCCACCTGGCACCGCGACCTGACCGACCGGCTGGCCCGCCGGGCCGAGCAGGCCGCCGGCGACTGCGGCGCGTCCTTCGTCACCGTCCGGGTGGCGGGCTCGCTGGAGATCCCGGTCGTCGCCCAGGCGCTGGCCCGGCGGCACGACGCGGTGGTCGCGCTCGGCGTGGTCGTCCGCGGGGAGACCGCCCACTTCCAGTACGTCTGCGACTCGGTCACATCCGGGCTGACCCGCGTGTCCCTGGACGAGTCGACGCCGGTGGGCAACGGGGTGCTCACATGTGAAACCCTGGAGCAGGCCGTCGACCGGTCCGGACTGCCCGGCGGCCACGAGGACAAGGGGTACGAGGCGACGGTGGCGGCGCTGTCGACCGCCCTCGCCCTGCGCGACCTCAAGGAGTGACGACAAGGAGTGACGACCGTGCCGTGCCCGCCCGATCACCGGTCCGCCGCGGGCGGGCGCCGTGGCTGACCGCCCGCCCGCGCTGCCGGTGACCTGGCGCCCGCGCCGCGCCCGCATGCTGGCCTACGGCTTCGCCACGGTCATGGTGGCCGGCGCGATCGTGCTCGCCGTGGTGCTGCCGCCCCCGTTCCGGCTGCCCGACAAGATCGGCGTGGTGCTGTTCGGCTGCCTGGTGGCGTTCGTCCTGCACCTGCTGGGCCGGCTGCGGGTGGAGGCCGACGAGCGCGGCGTCACGGTGGTCAACGCGCTGCGCGTGCACCGCTACACCTGGCCGGAGGTCCTCGGCGTCAGCCTTCCCGAAGGGGAGCCGTGGCCGCGGCTCGACCTCGCCGACGGCTCCAGCGTCGGCGCCATGGGCATCCAGGGCACCGAGAAGAGCCGCTCCCGCCAGGCCGTCACCGAGCTGCGCTCCCTCATCCGCGCCCACGGCGAGGCCGCCGACCGCCCCTAGCGCCGCGTCCCGGAGCCGGGCGGCGCGGCCCGCGCCGCCCGGTCCTCGGCCGCCCCCGCCTCGGCGCGCTCCTGCGCCGCCATGACGGCGTCGGCGTGCTGGAAGGCCCATTCGCCGAACGCCTCGATCGGCCCGAGCATGGACCGGCCGAGCGGGCTGAGGCCGTACTCCACCCGCGGTGGCGCCTCCGCGTAGGTCCGCCGGGTCACCAGGCCGTTGTACTCCAGCCGGCGCAGCGTCTCGGTGAGCACCTTCGGGCTGATGCCGCCGATCCGCCCGCGCAGCTCGACCGGGCGGCACGGCCCTTCCCGCAACGCCCACAGCAGGACGGCGTTCCAGGTGTTGCCGATCAGGTCGAACGCCAGCCTCGCCTGGCAGTCGGCGAGGAACACCTGATCCGCGGGACGGTGATCGGCCACGGCACCTCCAGGGTGGCACGCGCGATGGGCACCGGATGGTGCCCATCGCGATCCCTACCTTCTAGGTGAACCTAACCGACCAGAAGGAGGACGGATGCGCATCGGCATCCTTGGCGCGGGTGGCATGGCCGGCGGTCTCGGCGCCGGGTGGGCCCGGGCCGGGCATGAGGTGATGGTCGGCGGGCGCGACCCGGGGAAGGCGGCGGCGCTGGCCGCGCGGCTCGGTCCCGGCGCCCGGTCGGGCACCCTCGCGCAGGCGGCCGGGCACGGCGAGGTCGTGTTGCTGGCGGTGCCGGCCGCCGCCGCCGAGGAGGTGCTCGCCGCGGCGGGGGCCGGAGGCGGCGCGCTGGCCGGGCGCCCGCTCATCGACTGCACGAACGCCGTCGACCACGAGCGCATGGTGCCCGCCACGGCCGGCGGCCCGTCGATGGCCGAGCGGGTCGCGGCGGCGGCACCCGGCGCGCACGTGGTCAAGGCGTTCAACCTCTGCCACGAGGCCGTGTGGCGCATGACGCCGCCGGCCTTCGACGGCGAGCCGCTCCTGGTCCCGCTGTGCGGCGACGACCCGGGAGCGCTGGAGACCGTCGGCGGGCTGGTCGGCGACCTCGGCTGCGTCCCCGTCGACGGCGGTGGACTGGTCCGGGCCGGCGCCCTGGAGGCGACCATGGTCTTCATGGTCGGACTCTGGTTCCGCGGCGTGGACGCCCGTTCGGTGCTGCCGCCGCTCAAGTACGCCTTCGGCTCCGCGGGGACCTGACCCCGCCGGCTCCTGGCACCGGCCGCCCGGCGGCCCGCGGACGCGGCCACCGGATCCGCGGACCGCCCGCCGGCCCCGTTGCGCGGGTTCCCGCGGGGAGTGCCGGGCGGCGGCGCGTACGCTGTGAAAGGTGCGCGAGGCGATCCGGGCGTCCGATATCGAATCACCGGCCAGGCTGGCCGAGCTGCTGGGCGAGCACGCCTACCTCGCCGACGAGGGGCTGGCGACCGCGTGCTTCCTGGCGCTGCGGATGGGCCGGCCGCTGTTCCTGGAGGGCGAGGCCGGCGTCGGCAAGACCGAGCTGGCCAAGACCCTCGCCGCCGTGCTCGGCGCCCCGCTGATCCGCCTGCAGTGCTACGAGGGCCTGGACGCCGCCCAGGCGCTCTACGACTGGGACTTCGCCCGGCAGCTGCTGCACCTGAAGGCCGCCGAGGCGACCGGCGCCACCGGCGCCACCGAGGCGGCCCGGCTGGAGGGCGAGCTGTACGACCGGCGGTTCCTGATCGCCCGCCCGCTGCTGCGCGCCCTGGAGACCTGGCCGAGCGTGCTGCTCGTCGACGAGGTCGACCGGGCCGACGACGAGTTCGAGGCCTTCCTGCTGGAGGTGCTCTCCGACTTCACCATCACCGTGCCCGAACTCGGCACCATCAGCGCCCGGACGCCGCCGGTGGTGGTCGTCACCTCCAACCGCACCCGCGACGTGCACGACGCGCTCAAGCGCCGGTGCCTCTACCACTGGCTGGAACATCCGGCGTTCGACCGCGAGGTCGCCATCCTGCGGGCCCGGCTGCCCGCCTGCACCGAAACGCTCGCCGCCCAGGTCGCCGCGGCCGCGGGGCGGTTGCGCGCGGCCGGCCTGGTCAAACCGCCGGGCGTCGCCGAGACCCTCGACTGGGCGGAGGCCCTGCTCACCCTCGGCGCCCACGACCTGGACCCCGGGCTGGCCGCCGCCACCCTCGGCGCGGTGCTGAAGTACCGGGAGGACCAGGAGGCCGCGCTGCGGGACGGGGTACTCGGCCATGCCTGACCTCACCGGGTCGCCCGGCCCGCGCCGCTTCGCCGGCCCGGAGCGGCCGGAGGCCACCGGCCGGCCAGGTGGCGCCGGAGCCCCGGGCCGGGAGACGGTTCCGGCGGGCGCGCAGGTGCCGGGTCGTCCGGCGGGGACGTCCGGGCCGGCCGGCCCGGCCGGCCCGGAGCCGGGTGTCCCGGCGGCGGAGCGGGTGATCGCGACGCTGGCCGGCTTCGCCGGCACGTTGCGCGCCGCCGGGGTCGCCGCCGACCAGGAACGGGCCGCCGCCTTCCTGCGCGCCTGCGCGCAGCTGGGCGCCGGCGAGCGCATGGCCGTCTACTGGGCCGGCCGGCTCACCCTGTGCGCCCGGCCGGAGGACCTGCCGCGCTACGACCGCTGCTTCACCGCCTACTTCGGCGGCGAGCGCCCCCGCCCGGGCCGCCCCGCGCAGCCGGCGGTCACCGTCATCCGGCACACCCTGGCCCCGCCGAGCGGTCACGGCGCGCCGCCGGACGAGGCCGAGGACCGCACCGCCGCCGCGACGGCGAGCCGCGCCGAGACGCTGCGCCACCGGGACGTGGCCCGGCTCACCCCCGCCGAACTGGCCGAGGTGCACCGCATGCTCGCGCTCCTGCACGCGCGCCGGGAGCGGCGCCGCTCCCGGCGGCTCACCCCGGCCCGGGCGGGCAGGCCGGACGCCCGCCGCACGGTCCGGGAGGCGCTGCGCCGGGGCGGCGAGCCGGACCGGCTGCGCCGCCGCGCCCCCCGCACCCGGCCGCGCCGCGTCGTGATGCTGGTCGACGTGAGCGGCTCGATGGCCCCTTACGCCGACACGCTGCTGCGCTTCGCCCACGCCCTGGTCCGCGCCGAGCCGCGCGCCACCGAGGTGTTCAGCGTCGGCACCCGGCTCACCCGGATCACCCCCGGGCTGCGCCACCGCGACCCGGGCCGTGCCATGCGCGAGGTGTCGGCGGCCATCCCCGACTGGAGCGGCGGCACCCGCCTCGGCGAGGAGCTGAAGGCGTTCCTGGACCGGGGGCCGGGCGCCCGGGGCGCCGTCGTGGTCATCGCCTCCGACGGCTGGGAGCGCGGCGACCCGGCGCTGCTCGGCCGGCAGATGGCCCGGCTGTCCCGGCTCGCCCGCCGGGTGATCTGGGTCAACCCGCACAAGGGCCAGGAAGGCTACCGGCCGCTGACCGGCGGCATGCGGGCGGCGCTGCCGTACTGCCAGGCGCTGGTCGCCGGGCACAGCCTGGCCGCCTTCGAGGAGCTCGCCGGGAGGCTTTCCCATGCGTGACGTGCTGTCGCAGATCGAACGCTGGTGGGCCGCGGGGGAGGACTTCGCCCTGGCCACCGTGGTGGAGACCTTCCGCAGCGCGCCGCGCCCGCCCGGCGCCGCCATGGCGGTGCGCGGCGAGGAGGCGACCGGCAGCGTGTCGGGCGGCTGCGTGGAGGGCGCGGTCTACGAGCTGGCCCGCCAGGTGGTCACCGACGGCCGCCCGGTGCTGCAGAGGTACGGGGTCAGCGACGACGACGCGTTCAGCGTCGGACTAACCTGCGGGGGCATCATCGACGTGTTCGTCGAGCCGGTGTCGCGCGAGACGTTCCCATGGCTGGGCGACGTCGCCGCCTCGATCCGCGGGCGCGAGCCGGTCGCCGTGGCCACCGTACTGTCCGGCCCGGGACGGACCGGGGCCCGGCGGGTGATCTGGCCCGGCCGCGCGGCGGGCACCCTGGGCCCCGCGCGGCTGGACGCCGCGGTCGACGACGACGCGCGCGGCATGCTGGCCCAGGGCACGACCGGCGTGCGCAGGTACGGCCCGCGAGGCGAGCGGCGCCGGGACGACCTGGCGGTGTTCGTCCAGTCCTTCGCCCCGCCGCCGCGCATGCTGGTGTTCGGCGCGATCGACTTCGCCGCCGCGGTGGCCAGGATCGGGCGGTTCCTCGGCTACCACGTGGTGGTGTGCGACGCGCGGCCGGTCTTCGCCACGCCCAAGCGCTTCCCCGACGCCGACGAGGTCGTGGTGAAGTGGCCGCACGACTACCTGGCCACCGCCGAGGTCGACGAGCGGACGGTCGTCTGCGTGCTCACCCACGACCCGAAGTTCGACGTGCCGCTGCTGGAGGTGGCGCTGCGCACGCCCGCCGGTTACGTCGGTGCCATGGGCTCGCGCCGCACGCACGCCGACCGGCTGGCCCGGTTGCGGGAGGCCGGGCTGACCGAGGAGGAGCTCGGCCGGTTGCGCTCGCCCATCGGCCTGGACCTGGGCGCCCGCACCCCGGAGGAGACGGCGGTGTCGATCGCGGCCGAGCTGGTCCAGCTGCGCTGGGGCGGCTCGGGCCGCGCGCTGCGCGACACCACCGGCCGCATCCACGGCCCGGCCGGCGCCGCACCGGCCCGGGTCCCCGGCGCGGACCGGCAGGCGGACGACGACGCCGCCGGCCCGGTCCGGCCGGAGGGCGATGCCACCGGCGTGGACCGGTCGCGCGGTGACGTCGCCGGGAACGGGCCGGCGGGCCGGGCGTGAGCCCGGCCGCGTCCGGCCCGGCCAGGCGGCACCGGCCCGCCGGCGACCCGGCACCGGGAGACCCGGGCGGTGCGACCGGGTGCGCGGGGCTGCTGCTGGCCGCCGGGGCCGGCACCCGGCTCGGCACCCCCAAGGCGGCCGTCCGGTTCGCCGGCGAGCGATTGGCCGACCGGGGTGCCCGGCTGCTGCGGGAAGGGGGCTGCGCGCCCGTCCTGGTCGTGGTCGGCGCCGCCGTCCTGGAAGTGCCCGGCGCACTCACCGTGCGCAACCCGGACTGGGCGACCGGCATGGGCTCGTCGCTGCGCGCGGGCCTGGCCGCGCTGCCGCCGGCGGCCGGAGCCGTGGTGATCGCGCTGGCCGACCAGCCGCTGGTCGGCGCCGAGGCGGTCCGCCGGCTGGTCGCCGCCTGGCACGGCGGCGCCGCGATCGCGGTGGCGGCCTACGGCGGCGCGCCGCGCAACCCGGTGCTGGTCGCCCGCGAGCATGTCGCGGCCGTCGCCCGGGCGGCGACCGGGGACGCGGGCGCCCGGCCGTTCCTGCGCGCCCATCCCGAACTGGTCACCCTGGTGAACTGCGACGACGCCGGCGACCCGGCCGACATCGACACCCCTGAGGATCTCGGCCGGCTGTCGGCCCGGGTAGGGGAGCCCGGCGCCCACCAGGGGCGGGGCGAGGTCGACCGGCGGGCGGGCGATCGGTAGCCTTGCCGGGCACGCTACTGGAACAACATTCGGTTCCTGACGGAAGGACGCGGCAATGCGCATCGGGATGGCACTCAACTACGCCGGGGGCTTCAAGGAGACCGTGGCCGAGCTCGCCGACTACGAGCGCGCCGGGCTGGACATCGTCTTCGTCGCCGAGGCCTACAGCTTCGACGCGGTCAGCCAGATGGGCTACATCGCCGCCCGGACCGAGCGGCTGCAGATCGCCTCCGGCATCCTGCCGATCTACTCGCGCACGCCCGCGCTGCTCGCCATGACCGCCGCCGGGCTGGACTACGTCTCCGACGGCCGTTTCACGCTCGGCATCGGCGCCTCCGGCCCGCAGGTGATCGAGGGCTTCCACGGCGTGCCGTACACCGCGCCGCTCGGCCGCACCCGCGAGGTGATCGAGATCTGCCGCAAGGTGTGGCGGCGGGAGAAGCTGGAACACCAGGGGCGCCATTACACGATGCCGCTGCCGGAGGGGCAGGGCACCGGGCTCGGCAAACCGCTCAAGCTGATCAACCACCCGGTGCGCCCCCGCATCCCGATCGTGGTCGCGGCGATCGGGCCGAAGAACGTCGAGCTCGCCGCCGAGCTGGCGGAGGGATGGGAGCCCATCTTCTACGTGCCGGAGAAGGCCGCCGACGTGTGGGGCGGCGCGCTGGCCGCCGGCCGCGCCCGGCGCGACACGGAGCTCGGCGAGCTGGACGTGATCGCCCAGGCTCCGCTGGCGATCGGCGACGACGTCTCCGGCCTGCTGGAGTTCGGCCGGCCGATGGCCGCGCTGTACATCGGCGGCATGGGCGCCAAGGGCCGCAACTTCTACAACGACCTGGCCCGGCGCTACGGCTACGAGAAGGAGGCCGAGCTGATCCAGGACCTCTACCTGGCCGGCCGCAAGGACGAGGCCGCCGCCCAAGTGCCGCTGGAGCTGATCGAGAAGACGGCGCTGATCGGCAGCGAGGGCTTCGTCCGCGAGCGGCTGGCCGCGCTGCGCGAGTCCGGGGTCACCACCCTGAACGTCACCCCGATGGCCGGCACCCACCGCGACCGCCTCGCCCTCATCGAGAAGATCAAGAACCTGGCATCCTGACGGATCCCGCCCGCCGCCCGGCCGGGGCTGGACCGGTCCCCGGCCGGCCGCCTTCCGGGCCCGCCGGTGCCGCGCCCCGTCCACCGGCACCCGGCTGGACACCGGCCCATCCGAAAATTCATCACGTTACGCGTTCATGCGGTAGCGTGCAGTGACATGCCCTCCCCCCTGCATGACACGTTGAATCTGCTGTTCCGGGACCGGCCCGAGTTCGCCGTGGAGATCCTGCGCGACCGGCTGGGTGTCGAGCTTCCGGCCGGTCTGCCGGTACAGCTCGCCGGAAACGATCTCAAGGACCGGCCTTCGTCCGACCTGTATCCCGACACGGTGATCACGGTGGGGCCCCGGCATCACCCTGTCCACGCCGTCGTCGTCGAGATCCAGCAGCGTGAGGCGGATTCCAAACGCCGGGCGCTGCCCCGCTACGCCGCCGCGCTGTGGCTGCAGCTCGACTGCCCGGTCACCGTGCTGGTGATCTGCCCGCAGCCCAAGGTCGCCGACTGGGCGGCCGTGCCGATCGTGACCAGCCTGGCCGGCTACGTGCTCGGCTGCCACGTGCTGGGCCCCGGCCAGATCCCGGTGATCACCGACCCGGGCGAGGCGTCCCGGCATCCGGAGTTGGCCGCGCTGTCGGTGATGACCCACGGCGAGCAGCAGCCGGTCGTGGAGGCGTTCATGGCCGCGCTGAGCCACCTGCCCGTCGATCACGCTCCGCATTACTATGAATACGCATACCGATTGGCCGCCCAGGCCGCCCGACAGATGATGGAGAAGATCATGGAATCCGCCACCTGGCCGGTCTACAGCCCGTTCGCCCGCCGCCACTACGGCAAAGGTCTCGCCGAAGGAGAGGCGCGGGGAGAGGCGCGGGGAGAGGCGCGGGCCGTGTTGATGCTCCTACAGGCCAGGGGAGTGGCGGTGTCCGACGCCGTCCGGGAGCGGATCTCCTCCTGCGCCGACCTGGCCCAGTTGGACGAGTGGGTGCTGCGGGCGGCCGCCGTCACCTCGGCCGACGACCTGTTCACCACGCCGTCCTGACCTCGGCTCCGGAAGGCGGCCGGTGGCAGGGCGGCCCCAGGTGCCCGATGGTCCGGCGGGTCCGGCGGGTCCGGCGGATGCCGGTGAAGTCGTACAGTCGGCACATGACCGTCAATCACCCCGAGCGCCGCGCCCGGCTGGCCGCGCTGCTGGCCGAGCACGATGCCGGCGCCCTGCTGGTGACCCGGGGCGTCAACGTGCGCTACCTGACCGGGCTCGCAAGCACCAACGCCGCCCTGCTCGTCCGGGCCGACGCGTCGGCCGTGCTCGCCACCGACTCGCGCTACCTTGCGGCGGCCCGCCGCGACTGCGCCGAGGTGGAGATCGTCGAGGCGCGGGACGTGGCCGGCGCGCTGGTGGGCCTGGCCGACCGGCCGGCCATCGAGGCCCACGACATGTCGGTGGCGGCCTACCGGCGGCTGCCGGGCGAGCCGGTCCCGCTGGAAGGCCTGGTGGAGCGGCTGCGGGTGGTCAAGGACGAGCCGGAGATCGACGCGCTGCGCGAGGCCTGCCGGCTGACCGACCTCGCCTTCGCCGAGGTGGTGCCGCGGATCGCCCCCGGCATGACCGAGCGGGAGCTGGCGCGGGCGCTGGAGACGCGGATGGTCGAGGCCGGCGCCGACCGGCCGGCCTTCCCCTCGATCGTCGCCGGCGGCCCGAACGGCGCGATCCCGCACCATACGCCGGGCGACCGCCCGATCGAGCGCGGCGACCTGGTCACCATGGACTTCGGCGCGCTGTACGGCGGCTATCACGCCGACATGACGCGGACGGTCGCCGTGGGCGCCCCGGCCGGGTGGCAGCGCGAGCTGTACGAGCTGGTGCGCGCGGCCCAGCGGGCCGGCCGGCGTGCCGTGGCGGTGGGCGCCGCCACGGCCGAGGTGGACGCCGCCGCGCGCGACGTCATCGCCGCGGCCGGGCACGCCGATCATTTCGAGCACGGCCTCGGCCACGGCGTCGGCCTGGAGATCCACGAGGACCCGTTCCTGCGTCGCGCCGGTGCCGGTAGACTTGACGATCGGGTTCCGATCACCGTCGAGCCCGGCGTCTACCTGCCAGGCAGGGGCGGTGTCCGGATCGAGGACACTCTGGTGACGCGCGCCGGCGGGCCGGAACTCCTCACCTGCACGACCAAGGAACTGCTGATCCTGTGACAGCGCAGGCGGCGGCCCAGCGAGCGCGACCATGAAGACGCGGGAGAACACGAGTGGCGACGACCAACGACCTCAAGACCGGCCTGGTGCTCAAGCTCGACGGCGGTGAGCTCTGGAGCGTGGTGGAGTTCCAGCACGTCAAGCCTGGTAAGGGCGGAGCCTTCGTCCGCACCAAGCTGAAGAACGTGCTGTCCGGCAAGGTCGTCGACAAGACCTTCAACGCGGGCGTCAAGGTCGACGTGGCCAACGTCGACAAGCGCGAGATGCAGTACTCGTACCTGGACGGCGACGACTACGTGTTCATGGACACCGAGACCTACGACATGCTGCACGTGTCGCGGGCGACGGTCGGCGACGCCGCCAACTACCTGCTGGAGAACACCCTGGCCACGGTGGCGGTGAACGAGGGCAACGTGCTGTACGTCGAGCTGCCGGCCGCCGTCGAGCTGACGGTCGAGCAGACCGAGCCCGGTCTGCAGGGCGACCGCTCCACCGGCGGCACCAAGCCCGCCACCCTGGAGACCGGCGCCGAGATCAAGGTGCCGCTGTTCATCACCACCGGCGAGAAGGTCAAGGTCGACACTCGCAGTGGCGAGTACCTCGGCCGGGCCTGAGTGTCCGCGCGGGGAAAGGCGCGCCGCCGCGCACTGGACATCCTGTTCGAGGCCGAGCTGCGCGACCGGGTGGCCACCGACGTGCTGGCCGAGCGGGTCGAGCGGGCGGAGCCGCCGGTCAACGAGTACACCGCCACCCTGGTCGAAGGGGTGAACCGGCACCGGCCGCGGATCGACGAGCTGATCTCGACCTACGCCGAGGGCTGGACGCTGGACCGGATGCCCGCCGTCGACCGCAACCTGCTGCGGGCCGGCACCTACGAGCTGCTGTGGATGCCGGACGTGCCGGAGGCGGTGGTGATCAGCGAGTGGGTGCACCTGGCGTCGGAGCTGTCCACCGACGAGTCACCCCAGTTCGTCAACGGGCTGCTGGCCCGTTTCCGGCAGCTCAAGCCGTCGCTGGCGCTGTAGGGCGGGTCCGGTGGCGGCTCGGGCGCGGCCGGGCGCCCGGCGCGGCGTAGGCTGGGGCCGACCGGACTTCTCCAAGGAGGCGAGCTGAAGTTGCGCACCGAAGGCGCCGCCCGGCAGGCGGCCACCTCCCCGGCGGTGCGTACCGCCGTCGTGTGGGACGCCCTGCGGGACGCGCTGGCCGGGCAGGCGTCCGCCACCGGCCGCGAGCGGCTCGACATCGTGGACGCCGGCGGCGGCACCGGCGGGTTCGCCGTGCCGCTGGCCGAGCTCGGCCACCAGGTCACCGTGGTCGACCCGAGCCCGGACTCGCTGGCCGCGCTGGAGCGGCGGGCCGCCGAGTCCGGCGTGGCCGTCAAGGGCATCCAGGGCGACGCCGCCGACCTGCGCGACCTGCTGGAGCCGGGCTGCGCCGACCTGGTGCTGTGCCACAGCGTCCTCGAGTACGTGGAGGACCCGGCGCGCGCCCTGGCGGCGGTGGCCGGGCTGCTGCGCCCCGGCGGCGCGGTCAGCGTGCTGACCGCCAACCCGGTCGCCACGGCCATCCACCGCTCGCTGGCCGGCCATTTCGACGAGGCGCGGGCGGTGCTGGCCGACCCGGCCGGGCGGTGGGGCGAGCAGGACCCGGCGCCGCGCCGGTTCGGTGCCACGGCGCTGGCCGGGCTGCTGTCGGCCGCCGGGCTCACCCCGGGAGAGGTCAAGGGGGTCCGGGTCTTCGCCGACCTGGTGCCCGGCCGGGTACTGGACGGCGAGCCCGGCGCGGCGCGGGCGCTGGTCGCGCTGGAGCAGGCCGCCGCCGACCACCCGGTGCTACGGGAGATCGCGACCCAGCTGCACCTGCTCGGCCATCGCTGACCGTGCCCCCTCCTGGTAGAACGGATGTTCGGCTAGGATCGAACCGTGTCCCGCAAGCAGGTCATGCGGCCGCGGCCGGAGCGTCCGGCCGGCGGCGCCGTGCCGGCCGACGACACCGGCTGTCCCATCCTGCATGTCGACATGGACGCGTTCTTCGCCAGTGTCGAGCTGCTGGAGCGCCCGGAGCTGCGCGGCACCCCGGTGATCGTCGGCGCGGCCGGCGCGCGTGGGGTGGTGCTCAGCGCCACCTACGAGGCGCGCCGCCACGGCGTCCACTCGGCGATGCCGATGACCCGTGCCCGCCGGCTCTGCCCGCAGGCGGTGATCATCCCGCCCGGCCACGGCAAGTACTCCGCGGTCTCCCGGAGCGTGATGGAGATCTTCCGCTCGATCACCCCCGAGGTGGAGCCCATCTCCACCGACGAGGCGTTCCTGGACGTCGGCGGGGCCCGGCGCCGGCTCGGCCGGCCGGCCGAGATCGCCGCCATGATCCGCGCGGAGGTCGCCGACCGGCACGGCATCACCTGCTCGGTGGGGGTGGCGAGCAGCAAGTTCGTCGCCAAGCTGGCCTCGGCGCAGTGCAAGCCCGACGGGCTGCTGGTGGTCCCGGCCGGCGGGGTGGTGGAGTTCCTGCACCCGCTGCCGGTCGCCGCGCTGTGGGGGGTCGGCGAGCGCACCGAGGAGGCCCTGGTGCGGCTCGGCATCAAGACCGTCGGCGACCTCGCCCAGGTGCCGGAGGCGACGCTGCGCCGCGAGTTCGGTGCGGCGGGCGCGCACCTGGCCGCGCTGGCCTGGGGCCGCGACGAGCGCCGCGTCACGCCGCACATCCCCGACAAGAGCATCGGCGCCGAGGAGACCTTCGCCCGCGACGTGGACGATCCGGAGGTCATCGGCCGCGAGCTGCTGCGGTTGTCGGAGCGGGTCGCCGCCCGGCTGCGGGCCGGCGGGCACGTCGGCCGGACCGTCAGCGTGAAGCTCCGCCGCGCCGACTTCACGACGATCACCCGGTCGCGCACGCTGCGCGAGGCGACCGATGTGGCCAAGGAGATCCACGCCACCGCACGCGAGCTGTACCGCGCCGCCGGGCTGGAGCGGGTGCGGCTTCGGCTGGTGGGCGTCCGGGTGGAGAACCTCCGCCCGGCCGGCACCGCGACCCGCCAGCTCGGCCTCGGCGACCGGGAGACCGGCTGGCGGGAGGCCGAGCTCGCCATGGACCGGGCCGCCCGCAGATTCGGTCCCGAGACCGTCCGCCCCGCCTCGCTAGTCCGGCCTCCGTTTGATGGAATGGATGTATGACGTCACCTCCGGTTTGGTCCACGTTGGACGTTTTCTTTCGCCTACGTCTACAGCCTCGTATTCTGGGGATAACCGACCGCGAGGTCCGGACACCCTGGGGTGCCCGTTGCCGTTTTCCCCGTAAAGGGGCCGTCCTTGGGAGGCGCCGTGCCGCTCTCTGAACACGAGCAGCGCTTGCTCGACCAGATCGAGCAGGCCCTCTACGCCGAGGACCCGAAGTGGGCCAACACCGTGCGCACCAGTGATCCGCGCGCTCACTACCGCCGCCGTCTGGTGAAAGCGTCCATCGGTTTCGTTCTCGGCGTGGTCCTGCTGATGGTGGGCGTCGTCGCCCAGCGGACCTGGCTCGGCGCCGGAGGCTTCGTGGTCATGCTGGCCGCGTGCCTGTGGGGCCTGTCGAGCTGGAAACGCATGAACGGCTTCGGGAGCGAGGCCAAGCCAGGGGCGGCCGGGCCGCCGGAGCGGCGCCGGCCGGCCAACCGCCAGTCGTTCATGGAACGCATGGAGGAGCGCTGGCGCCGCCGGAGCGACGAGCGCTGATCCGCCGGGAGGCGGGGGCCGCCCGCGGGCCGGCTCCGCCTCCCGGCGGGCCGCGTGCCGGCGGGTCGGTGCCCGCCGGCAGGCGGCAGGAGCCGGATGAGCGGCCCGGGCCCTGACGGGCCCGGGCCGTCCGGCGTTCACCGTCCGGCGGGCACCCGCTCCCGGGTCTCGGCCGGAGCCTGGGCCCGGCCATCGTCCCCCCGGCGCGACGGCCACAGGCGGATCATCTCCAGCCGGTCGAAGCCGTCGAGCACCCGGCCGCCCGCCTGACGCAACCGGCGCAGCGTCGAGGCCGGCAGCAGCACCGAACGCAGCCGCCGGCCCCGGGAGACGGTGGCCCGCAGGGCCCGGCGCACCCGGCGCAGGTCGCCGGTGAGCGGGGAGATCGCCCCCGGGGTGCGCGCGTACCGCAGCCGTTCCTCGGCCATGGCGATCCGGGTGAGCGCCGCCGAGGTCTCGGCGTCCAGCTCGTGCCGCTCCACCAGCCGCCGGGCCAGCGCGCGGGGGCTGTCGCCGGGGTCGTGGCCGAGCCCGAGATCCTCCAGCGTGTCGGCCAGTTCCCGCCAGGTGCCGTGCACCGCCCGGCCCAGGGACGGCGCCGGGCCGGCGGCGGTGGCGGCGCCGGCCGCCGAGGCGCCGGCGGGACCGCCGCGCGTCCACGCCGCCCGGCGCCGGCGGCGGGTCAGCGCCCGCCAGGCCGCGGGTGCGAGGGCGATCAGCAGCGCGCCCAGCGCGCCCAGGCCGATCTTGGCGCCGGCGGGCACGCCCTCCTCGGCCAGGGCCGGCTGCCCGCCGGTGACCGCGTCCGGGTCGCGGGGGGCCCGCTGCGCGGCGACCGCGTCCTCGGCGTCCTGATCGTTGGGGCCGGCCGACGGGGTCGTGCGGCCGTCCTCCTCCTCGCCGGTGGCGGAGGCCGGTGGCTGGCTGTAGTCGGGCACCTGGGCCGTGGCCTGCCCGATGCCGCCGGCCGGCGTCGGCTCGAAGCGCAGCCATCCGACCTGGTCGAAGTACAGCTCGGGCCAGGCGTGCAGGTCGTGCGTGCGAACCTGCCACAGGCCGTTGACGCCGGTGCCGCCGGTGTAGCCGATGGCCACCCGGGCCGGGATGCCGAGGGTGCGCGCCATGACCGCCATGGCCGCGGCGAACTGCTCGCAGTAGCCTGCCCGGTTGCGCAGGAACTCCACCAGCGCGTCGTTGCCGTTGCCCTGCGTTCGCAGGCTGTAGGTGAAGCCCCCCTCGGTGGTGAACCACCGCTGCAGCCGGACCGCCTTCTCGTAGGGGGTGGCGGCGTCGCCGGCCGCCTGGTCGGCGAGGGCGCGGATCCGCCTCGGCAGGTCGCCGGGGAGGCGCAGGTAGCGCTCGGCGAGGCCCTCGTCGGGGGCGCCGGCCGCCTGGCGCAGTTCTTCGTAGGAGGGCCGGGGCTCCTGGCCGGAGACCGTGTACCGCCTGCCGCCCGCCGTGTCGTGCGTGGAGAACACCATCAGCGTGCTCTCGTCGGCCCGCCAGTCACCCTCGATCTGTACCGAGGTCACCGGGTACGGCAGGGGGAGGAAGCTCAGGCCCTCCACTTCCTCGCTCACCAGCAGCTCCGAGGAGTACGCCTTCACCGGGGTGCCCTGGCCCAGGCCGGGCGGCGCCGGCAGCGGGCCGGCCGACACGCGGTTCTCCGGCCGCCCCTTGGGCTGCGACATGGTCCATTGATCGCCGTCGAAGGTGTCCAGCGAGTACATCCGCAGGTAGCGGGAGGCGTTGTCGTCGCTGCGGTAGCTCAGCACGACCGCGTTCACCGGCTGGGTGAGCTGACCGCGCAGGCTCGCGATCGGGTTCGGAATGGTGATCGTGTTGCCGCCCGGCCCGTTGCCCGAGCCCACCCCGAAGCCGAACAGCGGGTTGGGGGCGAGCGTGGGCAGCAGGGCGGGCAGCCCGACGGCCAGCACGATCGCGGTGACGCCGATGCGCTTGCCGGTCAGCGCCAGCGGGGCGGCGTCCGCCCGGGCCGTGCCGCCGGCCCGGGGACGCCGGACGAGCACCGCCCGCCCCCACTGGCCGACGCGCTCGCGCCCGTCGGCGATCAGCAGGCCGATATAGCCGAGGGCGCCGGCGATGAACGCCGGCCAGCCGATCGGGTCCGACAGCACGGCGGCCGGCACGGTGAACAGCGCCAGCAGCGGCAGCCCGGCCAGCGCGGCGCGGCGCAGCCGCACGGCCAGCACGTCGGCGAGCAGTGCGATCAGTCCGATGCCGGCGGTGGTGAGCAGCAGCACCCCCGGGCGGGGCGGCACCGGCGCCGCGTACCGCTGGATGGCGTCGAATCCCTCGCCGAGCAGCGCCGCCAGCGCGTCGGCCGCACGCAGGTTGGGGATGAACCGCAGCCAGGCCTGGTCGCCGGCGAACACCGCGACCAGGTACACCAGCAGGGCGAGCAGCGCGAGCGGCGGGCCGGCCCACCGGGGCACGGTGCGGCGGAAGGTCAGCGCGGACACGGTGGTGACGACCAGGATCGCGCCGAGCCCGGCCCAGAACCAGTCCAGGGCGGAGAAGAGCGGGTAAAGGGTGATGGACACCGCGGCCGTGGCCAGGCCCGCCGCGATCGGGAGTCTCATGCGGTCCCTCCTGCCGTGACCGTGCCGAGCGATCCGGCGTAGGAATCCTTGGCGGCCTCCGGCCAGACCGCCGCCAGCGACGTGCCGGCCGGCAGCCGCACGACCCGCCAGCCCGCGGCGGCCAGCACCGTGCGGGCGGTCTGGAACGTCTCATCGGTGCCGGTGTGGTGCTCGGGGACCTGCTGCCAGGTGCGCACGTCCAGCAGGACGGCGACGCCGGTGACGCCGCCGTGCCGCAGCCGGGCCAGCGCGCGCGCCTCCTCGGCGTCCAGCTCGCCGAGGACCGCCACGATCAGGCCGTCCCCGCCGCCCTGGCGCAGCGTCGTCACGCCGGACTCCAGCGATCGGGCGGTGCTGGTGCGGACCACCGCCAGCGCGTCCAGCAGCGCGTGCCCGGCGGCCCCGTCGCCGAGGTGATGGACCCCCTGGTCGGTGACCAGCCGCAGGCCGAGCCCGTCGCGGGCCAGCTGCACCCCGATCGAGGCGGCCGCCGACACCGCGACCTCGAACGACGAGCGGGGACCCTCGCCGCGGTGGGCGTGCCGGCGGGTGTCCAGCAGCAGTGCCCCGCGGCTCTGCCACTGCTGCTCCTCGCGGCGCACCATCAGCTCGCCGTAGCGCGCGGTGGAGCGCCAGTGCACCCGGCGCAGGTCGTCACCCTGGCGGTACTCGCGCGGCCCGATGTCGTCCTCGCCGGCCACCGCGACGCTGGTGGAGCGGCTGTCCCCGCCGCCGGTCCACTCGCCGGACAGCCGGACCCGCGGCAGCGGCACCACCTCGGGGATGACGGTCAGCGTGTCGGTGGCGGTGAACGCCCGGGTGAGCTCCACCAGGCCGAACGGGTCGGCGATGCGCACCGAGAGCGGTCCGATGGGGAACCGGCCGCGCAGGTCCGAGCGTACCTTGTAGT
This sequence comes from Sphaerisporangium rufum, assembly GCF_016863395.1. GTDB lineage: Bacteria > Actinomycetota > Actinomycetes > Streptosporangiales > Streptosporangiaceae > Sphaerisporangium > Sphaerisporangium rufum. Next base: position 45,117 of record NZ_BOOU01000029.1, read on the forward strand.
CGATCTCCCGGACACCCTGGGCCTCCACCCGGTCCAGCACGAACCGCGGGCGGGTGCCGACCGCGTAGGGCACGGTGTCCTCGACCAGCAGCAGTCCGGTGGGCAGCCGGGTGACGTTCTCCAGTCGCACGGTGACCGTGCTGTCGTTGCCGGTCTCGACCCGGACGGGGTCCAGCCGGCGGGCGCAGCCCAGGCGGTATCGGGTCCGGGCGACGACCAGGGCGGCGAGCAGCGGCAGCGTCAGCACCAGCACGCCCACCCGCAGCAGGTCGTGCTCGCCGAGGGCCAGCGCGCACAGCAGGGCGGCGACGCCGGAGGCGAGGAAGGAGCGGCCGCGTGAGGTCAGCGCCCGCAGGCCGCCGATCACCGGGCCGGTCCCGCCCCGCCGCTCGCCTTCTCCCGGCCCTCCGGCACCCGGACGCGGCGGACGATCTCCTCCAGCACCTGGTCGGGCCGGCGGCGCTGCCCCTGAGCCTCCAGGCTCGGTAGCAGGCGGTGGGCCAGCACCGGGACCGCCAGGGCCTGCAGGTCGTCGGGGATGACGTAGTCACGACCGTCCAGGGCCGCGTGCGCCCGCGCCGCCCGGACCAGGTGCAGGGTGGCGCGCGGAGAGGCGCCGAGCCGCACGTCGGGGGAGCGGCGGGTCGCGGTGACCAGGTCGATCGCGTACTTCTTGATCGGCTGGGAGACGTAGACGGCGCGCACCGCCTCGATCAGCGCCCGTACCTCGGCGGTGGTGGCGACCGGCTGGAGCTTGTCCAGCGGCGAGGCGGCGCCGTGCACGTCCAGCATCTCCAGCTCGGCGGCCGGCTCGGGGTAGCCCATGGCGATGCGGGCGGTGAAGCGGTCGCGCTGGGCCTCGGGCAGCGGGTAGGTGCCCTCCATCTCGATCGGGTTCTGCGTCGCGATGACCATGAACGGCGCCTCCAGCGGGTGGGTGGCGCCGTCCACGGTGACCTGGTGCTCCTCCATGCACTCCAGCAGCGCCGACTGGGTCTTGGGCGACGCGCGGTTGATCTCGTCGCCGACGACGATGTTGGCGAAGACCGGGCCGGGTTTGAACTCGAACTCGCGGGTCTGCTGGTTGAAGGCGCTGACCCCGGTGATGTCGCTCGGCAGCAGGTCGGGGGTGAACTGCACGCGGCGCACCGGGCAGTCGATGGAGCGCGCCAGGGCCTTGGCGAGCATGGTCTTGCCGACGCCCGGGACGTCCTCGATGAGGAGGTGGCCCTCCGCCAGCAGGACCGTCAGCGTGAGGCGGACGACGTCGCCCTTGCCTTCGATCACCGATTCGATGGCCTCGCGGATCCGGTGCGCGGTGGTGACCAGCTCCGTGAGCTCCGGTCCGACGTCGGGGGTTACTGCCACCGGCCCTCCATGGGGGTGCCGCCGCCGGGGCTCGCTCCGCCGGAGGCTGTGTTTTTCGTTGTTCATTCTGTGTCCGACCCTACGACGCGCCGGGAACTCGGGGGACGTTCCATCACATTTCACCGGCAAGAGCTCAGTGTTCATCCCGGTCATCCGGGTTGTGTCCGGTAACCGTCCGGAAAACGTGACACCCGGCGGGCCCGGCCGCGCACCACTTTCCTCCACGCGCGTGCGCGCGTATTACCACGGCCTCGATGGCGCCGTGCACATCGGACCCGCGGCCGCGGCCCCGGGCCGTCCGACACGCCCGGACCCGGGTGCGCCGCGTCCGGCCGCTCCACTTCGCTCCACCGCGTTGACCTGGGTAAACGTCGGCGAAATCGCGATCGTTGACCGTTTGAATCAGTTGACGGTGGAGAGAAGTGGAGTATGGTGGTGCGCAGTGGAGGAGCTGGGGCGATAGCGCCGGTTGTTCCACTCGGCACGGGAGGTGGCGCCGGTGTTCCTCGGCACCCATCACCCGCGTCTTGACGAGAAAGGACGACTGTTCCTGCCGGCGAAGTACCGTGAGGAGCTGGCGGAGGGTCTTGTGATCACCAAGGGCCAGGAGCGCTGCCTCTACGTCTTTCCCGTGGAGGAGTTCAGGCGCATCACCGAGGCGCTGCGCACCGCGCCGGTGACAGCCAAGGCCGTCCGCGATTACAGTCGCGTCTTCTTCGCCAGTGCCTCAGACGAGACGCCCGACAAGCAGGGGCGGGTCACCATCCCGCAGGGTCTGCGCGAGTACGCCGGTCTCCGCCGCGACTGTGTGGTCATCGGGGCCAACACCCGGCTGGAGATCTGGGACGCGCCGGCCTGGGACACCTACCTGGCCGAGCAGGAGCAGTCCTTCTCCGATCTGTCGGAGGAGGTGCTGCCCGGAGTTCTTTGAGAAAACGATCGACTCGTCGGTGAGAACGTCGTTCGGCGAGGTCTCCACCCGCTCCCGGGGGCCGGGAAGGTTCCGGTCACCATGGGCGCGGCCCGGCAGCTGATGCACCTTCCCCGGTGTCAGGTGGCGGGACGCGCGGCGGGGACGCGGATGGGGACCTGGCCGGACGAGCCGTTCCCGGGTGGGGGAGTGCCCGGCCGGCGGGGACGAAAGCCGCGCATCCGCGAGCGGGCCGATGCCACGGACCACGGGGTTCTCCAGGGCACGGCCATGGCGGCGAAAGGGGGTTGGATCATGCATGCCGAAGAACGAGACGGACCGGGCGGGCACGTGCCGGTGATGCTGGACCGCGTGCTGGAGATCCTCGGGCCGGCGCTCGCCGCGCCGGGCGCGGTGTGCGTGGACGCCAACCTGGGCCTGGGCGGCCACGCCGAGGCGCTGCTGGCCGCGCACCCGGGGCTGCGCCTGATCGGCATCGACCGCGACCCGGCCGCCATCGAGCGCTCCACCGGCCGGCTGGCGCCGTACGCGCGGCGGGCGACGCTGGTGCGCGCGGTCTCCGACGAGCTTCCCGAGGTGCTGGCGCGCCTGGGCGTCGATGAGGTGCACGGCGCGCTGTTCGACCTCGGCGTCTCCTCTCCCCAGCTGGACGAGGCGGCCCGGGGGTTCGCCTACTCCTACGACGCGCCGCTGGACATGCGGATGGACCCCGGCCAGGAGCTGACCGCCGAGTCGGTGGTCAACTCCTACTCCGAGGGCGAGCTCACCCGCATCCTGCGGGACTACGGCGAGGAGCGGTTCGCCGCCCGGGTCGCCAGGTCCCTGGTCCGGGAGCGGGCGGCCGTCCCGATCACCACGACCAAGCGGCTCGCGGAGATCGTCCGGGCGGCGATCCCCGCGGCTACCCGACGTACCGGTGGAAATCCGGCGAAAAGAACGTTCCAAGCGTTACGCATCGAGGTTAATGGGGAGTTGATCGCCCTCGAACGGGCGCTCCCCGCGGCTCTCGACGCTCTGGCCGTCGGGGGGCGCGTGGTCGTGCTCTCTTATCACTCACTGGAGGACCGGCTCGCCAAGCAGGTCCTGGTGGCGCGAACCAGGGACACCAGCCCGCCCGGGCTGCCCGTCCCGCTGCCGGCCCACCGGCCGTGGTTCCGCCTGCTGACTAGAGGAGCGGAGCTCCCGGACGAGGACGAGCTCGCGCGCAACCCGCGCGCGGCCTCGGCCAGATTGCGGGCGGCAGAGAGGATCCGGGAACGGGAATGAGGAACGACAAGGAGACGACGCGGGACACCGGCCGGACGGCCACCCTGCTTCAGGAGCGGCCGGTCCGGGAGGCCGCCGCGCCGCGCGCCCCGGTCCGGCCCGCCCGGCGCCCCGCGCCGGCCCGCCGGCCGCGGCGGGTCGCGGTGCCCGGCGCCCGGCCGGAGCGCGCCTCGCGCACCCGGCCCGCCGGCCGGCGCCCCGCTGCGACGCGTACCCCGTTCGTGCTGCTGGTCGTCGGCCTCATGTGCGGCGGGCTGGTCACGCTGCTGCTGCTCAACCTGATGCTCGCCCAGGACTCCTTCCGGGTGAAGGATCTGCGCGACAGCACCAACGAGCTGCACCAGCAGGCCCAGGACATGCGCAAGAAGCTACTGTTCGAGTCGCAGCCCGGCCGGCTCGACGAGCGGGCCCGGCAGCAGGGACTGCGGCCGGACGACGGCGAGCCCCGGGTGCTGGACCTCGACGGCGCCGGCCGCGCCGGCGCCGCCACCGGTGCTCCCGAGGCCGCGGCGGAGGGCGCGCGCCAGTGAGAGACGGCGGCGGCCGGCCGCCCCGGCCCGGTCGCGGCGGTCCCGGTGGCGGTCGCGGCGGGCCCGGCGGCCCGCGGCGGACGCCCGGCGGCCGTCCCGACCCGGCCGGCCGCGGCTCCGGCCGCCCGGCCGGGCCGGGCGAGCCGGCCGACGGCCCGGCCCGCCCGGCCCGGCCCGATCCGGCCGCGCGATCCGATCCGGCGGCGCGGTCCGGCGCGTCCGGCCGCGCCGAGGGTGGCACGCCGCCACCCCGCACGGCCGGAGCCTCCCGGCCCGGCTTCGCGCCGCGGCCCGGCCCCGCGGGCGGCCCGCGCCGCGTCGTGGCCGGTGCCGGCGGCCCGCGCCGGCGTCCCGGCGCTCCTGGTGGCGGCGAGGGGCCGCCCCGCGGCCCCCGGTCCCGTTCCTGGGCCCCGCGCCCCATGCCGCCGCTACGCCTGGGCAACCCGGGGCGGCGCATCAACATCGGGCTGATGGGGATGGCCGTCGTGCTGTCGCTGTTCGCCGGACGGCTGGTGCAGCTGCAGGGCCTGGACTCCAAGGTGTTCCAGGCCAAGGCCGAGCTCCTGCGCGTGCGCGAGGAGACCCTGCCGGCCCGGCGCGGTTCCATCACCGACCTGGCCGGCCACGAGCTCGCCGTCACGGTGGAGGCCCGGGAGATCTCCGCCGACCCGACCAAGATCAAGCCGGCCGACCGTGACCGGGCCGCGGCGGCCCTGGCGGCCAAGCTCGGGCTGCCCAAGGACCAGATCCTCGCCAAGCTCGGCCAGACCGGCACCCGCTACACGCGGCTGGCCAGGAACGTCGATCTCGGCACCGCCAAGAGCATCCTCCGGCTGCGGATCGCCGGCCTGGCCGCCACGCCGCACTACCAGCGGCTCTATCCCGGCGGCGACCTCGCCGGCAGCCTGATCGGCTTCGTGCGCGACGACGGCGCCGGCGCCAGCGGGGTGGAGCAGAGCTACGACCGGCTGCTGTCCGGCAAGGACGGCAAGCAGACCGTCGAGATCGGCGGCACCGGCGAGCGGATCCCGATGACCCGCAGCACCCGCCGCGAACCGGTGGCCGGTCAGGGCGTGCGGCTGACCATCGACCGTGACGTCCAGTGGGCCGCCCAGCGGGCGATCGCCCGCCAGGTCGAGAAGTCCGGCGCCCGCAGCGGTGCCGTCATCGTGATGGACGTGCAGTCGGCCCAGGTGGTCGCCATGGCCAACGCCCCGGAGGTGGACCTCGGCCACTGGGAGCGCGCCCCCGCCTCCGCCCTGGGCAACCGCGCGGTGTCGGAGATCTTCGAGCCGGGCAGCACCAACAAGGTCATCACGGCCGCCGCCGCGCTGGAGAAGGGCGTGGTGCGGCCGGAGACGGTGTTCGAGGTCAAGGACACCTACCAGTGCGCCGACCGGGTGCTCAACGACGCCCACCCGCACCCGCCCGAGCGGCTGACGTTCACCGGGATCATCGCCGAGTCGAGCAACGTGGGCACGCTGATGGCGGCCGACAAGGTGGACGACCGGTCGCTGTACGAGATGCTGCGCGGGTTCGGCTTCGGCGCGCGCACCGGCGGTGGTTTCTACGGCGAGGAGGCCGGGCTGCTGCCCCGGCCGGAGACCTGGTCGGGCAGCCAGCGGTGCACGATCGCCTTCGGGCAGGGCGTGTCGGTGACCGCGCTGCAGATGGCGAGCGTCTACCAGACGATCGCCAACGCGGGCGTGCGGGTCACACCCCGGCTGGTGGCCGGTACCGTGGACGGCGAGCGCCGGTTCGTCCCGGCCGATCCGGGGCGGCGCACCCGGGTGGTCAGCGCCCGCACCGCCAAGGACATCACCCGGATGCTGGAGGCGGCGGTGGCCGCCGAGGGCAGCACCGGCGCCCTGGCCGCCATCAAGGGATACCGGGTGGCGGGTAAAACCGGCACCGCGCAGCGATACGACCAGAACTGCCGAGGGTATTGCGGTTATACCGCTACGTTTGTGGGGTTCGCTCCCGCCGACGCGCCCCGGCTGGTCGTTCTGGCCGTCGTGCAGGCGCCCGAGAAGGGGCACTTCGGCGGCGAGATCGCCGCGCCAGTTTTCAAGGAAGTCATGTCGTTCGCGCTGAAGACCCGTAAGATCCCGTCGACCGGGACGACCGCTCCTCCGGTGCGCTTGAGCACCGACGGGTGACCGAGGAAGGTACGCTCTCGCCCGTGCGTCCCCCGTCGTCAATCCGTCCCGAGGCCGGCCAGGTCCGCCCGCTTTCGGGCCTGTCGGCCATGCTCGGCGCGCCCGCGGCCGGCCCCCGGGCCCCGCTGGCCGCCATCACCGGCATCACGATCGACTCCCGGCGGGTGCGCCGGGGAGATCTCTACGTGGCCCTGCCCGGCTCCACCGTCCACGGTGCCGGGTTCGCCGCCGCCGCGGTCACCGCCGGCGCGGTCGCGATCCTCACCGACCCGGCCGGCCGGGCCGCCGCCGTCGCGACCGGCGTGCCCGTGCTGGTGGTCCCCGACCCGCGCGCCGTCCTCGGCGAGGTCGCCGCCTGGGTGTACGGCCGGCCCGCCGACGACATCCTGCTGCTCGGCGTGACCGGCACCAGCGGCAAGTCGACCACCTCGTTCCTGCTGGAGGGCGGCCTGCGGGCCGCCGGGCACCGCACCGGGCTGGTCGGCGGGGTGGAGATCCGGATCGGCGAGGAGGCGTTTCCCGCCGCGCTGACCACCCCGGAGGCCACCGACCTGCACGGGCTGTTCGCGCTCATGCGCGAGCGGGGCGTCACCGCCGCGGCCATGGAGGTCTCCAGCCACGCGCTGGCCCTCGGCCGGGTCGGCGCGCTGTTCTACGACGTGGCGCTGTTCACCAACCTGTCGCAGGACCACCTGGACTTCCACCGCGATCTCGACGACTACTTCGCGGCCAAGGCCCGGCTGTTCACCCCGGAGATGTGCCGCGTCGGCGTCGTCAACATCGACGACGACCACGGGCGCGAGCTGGCCGGCCTGGCCAAGGTGCCGATCACCACGTTCTCCGCCTCCGGCACGCCGGAGGCCGACTGGCGGGCCGGCGACGTGCGGCTCGGCGCCGACGGCAGCACCTTCCGGGTGATCGGCCCGGGCGGGGTGGAGGCCGACGTGTCGGTGGGCCTGCCGGGGCCGTTCAACGTCGCCAACAGCCTGGGCGCGATCGTCGCCCTGGTGGAGGCTGGCGTGCCGCTGCAGAGCGCCGTGCACGGCGTGGGCGGCGTGAGCGGGGTTCCCGGCCGGATGGAACGGGTCCCCGGCGCCCAGGGCTTCCAGGCCATCGTCGACTACTCGCACAAGCCGGGCGCGGTCGAGTCGGTGCTGAAGGCGCTGCGCGAGGTCACCTCGGGTGACCTGGTCGTCGTGCTCGGCTGCGGCGGCGACCGGGACCGCGGCAAGCGCCCGCTGATGGGCGAGGCCGCGGCCCGGCTGGCCGACGTGGCGATCCTCACCAGCGACAACCCGCGCACCGAGGACCCGCTGGGCATCCTGGCGGCCATGCTGGAGGGCGTGCTGCGCGTGCCCGCGCACCTGCGCGCCCATGTGATCATTGAGCCCGACCGGGCCGCGGCGATCGATCTGGCCGTCGGGCGCGCGGCGCCCGGCGACGTGGTCGTGGTGGCAGGTAAAGGACACGAGCAGGGCCAGTACGTCGACGGCGAGGTGCTGCCGTTCGACGACAGGAAGGTCGTCGCCGAGGCGATCGGCCGCCGTGGGCGGACGTGACCGGCCGGCGCGCCGCGGCCGTGGCCCGCGCCCGGGCGCGCGCCCCGCGCGCGGCGGTGCCGGGCCTCGCCCCCGCACGAACCGCATGTATGGAGAGTAGGGATAACGCATGATCCCGTTGCCGCTGGCAAGGATCGCCGAGATCACCTCGGGTGCCCTGGCGGGCGGGGCCGATCCGCGGGCCGTGGTCCGCGGGCCCGTCGTGATCGACTCACGGGCCGTCGAGCCCGGATCGCTGTTCGTGGCGATCAGGGGCGCGCGTGTCGACGGGCACGACTTCGCCGGGCGGGCGAGCGGGGACGGCGCGGTGGCCGTGCTCGCGAGCCGGCCGGTGGACGTGCCGTGCGTCGTCGTGGCGGACGTGGTGACCGCGCTCGCCGACCTGGCCGCCGCCTCGGTGGCCATGCTGCCCGGCACGACCGTGATCGGGGTGACCGGCTCGGCGGGCAAGACCACCACCAAGGACCTGCTGGCCGGCCTCACCTCCCGGGCCGGGGCCACCGTCGCCCCGGCGGGCAACTTCAACAACGAGATCGGCCACCCCCTCACCGTGCTGCGGGCCGACTCCGGCACCCGCTTTCTGGTGCTGGAGCTGAGCGCGCGCGAGGAGGGCCACATCGCCCACCTGGCCCGCATCGCCCCGCCGCGCGTGGGCGTCGTGCTCAACGTCGGTACCGCCCATCTCGGCGTCTTCGGCGGCCGGGAGCAGATCGCCAAGGCCAAGGGCGAGCTGGTCGAGGCCCTGCCCGCCGACGGCGCCGCGGTGCTCAACGCCGACGACCCGCTGGTGGCGGCGATGGCCGGGCGCACCGCGGCCCGGGTCTGCTGGTTCGGGCGGTCGGAGCGGGCCCGGGTGCGGGCCGTGGACGAGCGGCTCGACGAGCGCGGCCGGCCGGTCTTCACCCTGGTCACCCCGTCCGGGCGGGCCGGGGTGCGGCTGAGGCTGCACGGGGCGCATCTGGTGCCGAACGCGCTGGCCGCCGCGGCGGCCGCCTACGAGCTGGGCATCCCGGTGGCCACCATCGCCGAGGAGCTGTCGGCGGCCGAGCCGCGCAGCCGCTGGCGGATGGAGGTCACCGACCGCGCCGACGGCGTCACCGTGATCAACGACGCCTACAACGCCAGCCCCGACTCGATGTGGGCGGCTTTCGACGCGCTCGGCGCGATCGGCCGGGACCGGCGGCGGTTCGCCGTCATCGCCCCCATGCTGGAGCTCGGCGAGGAGGCCGACACGCTGAACGAGGAGGCGGGCCGGGCGGCCGCCCGCGCCGGGCTGACCGGCCTGTGGGTGGTCGGCGGCGAGGACGCCGTCCCGATGGCCCGGGGCGGCAAGGACGCCCCGCTCACCCACGTGCCCGACCCGGCCGGCGCCGCGGCCGGGCTGGCCGCCGTGCTGCGCCCCGGCGACGTGGTGCTGGTCAAGGGCCCGCGCGCCGCCGGCCTGGAACGGGTCGCCGAGGCCCTGCTCGGCGGTGACGCCCGATGAGGAACATCCTCGTCGCCGCGGCGGTGGGGCTGGTGCTGTCCATGCTCGGCACCCCGCTGGCGATCCGGCTGTTCAGCCGGCGCGGCTACGGCCAGAACATCCGCGAGGAGGGCCCGTCCGGCCACCACGAGAAGCGCGGCACGCCCACCATGGGCGGCACCGTCATCGTGATCGCCGCGCTGATCGGCTTCGCCTGCTCGCACCTGGCCACGCTCACCCCGCCCACCGCCTCGGCCCTGCTGGTGCTGTTCCTGATGACCGGCCTCGGCACCGTCGGCTTCCTGGACGACTTCATCAAGATCTACAAGCAGCGCAGCCTCGGCCTGCGCAGCGGCGCCAAGGCGCTCGGCCAGCTCGTCGTCGGCGCCATCTTCGCGGTGCTGGTGGTCCGATTCGAGAACGCCTACGCGCTCACCCCGGCCGAGGCGCGGCTGTCGTTCCTGCGCGACTTCGGCCCCCCGCTGGGCATCGTGCTGTTCGCCGTCTGGGTGCTGATCCTCATCGTCGGCTTCTCCAACGCGGTGAACCTCACCGACGGCCTGGACGGGCTGGCCAGCGGCGCCACCGGCGTGGTGCTGGCCGCCTACGTCCTGATCGGCAACTGGCAGCTGCGCAACAGCTGCATCAACCAGCTCGGCCCCGGCTGCTACTGGGTGCGCGACCCGCTGGACCTGGCGGTCGTCGCCGCGGCCGTCCTCGGCGCGCTGGTCGGCTTCCTGTGGTGGAACGCCCCGCCCGCCAAGATCTTCATGGGCGACACCGGGTCGCTGGCGCTCGGCGGCGTGCTGGCCGGCCTGGCCATCACCACACGCACCCAATTCCTGCTGTTCATCCTGGCCGGGCTGTGCGTCATCATCACCGCCTCGGTGATCATCCAGGTGGGCTTTTTCAAGATGACCCGAAGGCGGGTCTTCCGGATGGCGCCGCTGCAGCACCACTTCGAGCTGAAGGGCTGGGCCGAGACCACCATCGTGGTCCGCTTCTGGCTGATCGCCGCGCTGTGCGCCGCGGCCGGCCTCGGCCTGTTCTACGTCGAGTGGATGCCGAAGCCGTGAGCACCGGCATCCCCGACGGCGTCATCTGCGTGGCCGGCCTGGGCGTCTCCGGGGTGGCCGCCGCCCGGGCCCTGGCCGCCGCCGGCCGGTCCGTGGTCGTCGTGGAGGCCCGCGACGGCGAGTCGCAGCGGGCCGCCGCGGCCGAGCTCGCCGCGGCCGGCGTGCGGGTCGCCTTCGGCACCGGGCTGCCGGCCGGCGCCGCCCTGGTGGTCACCTCGCCCGGCTGGCGGCCGGACCACCCGCTGCCCGCCGAGGCCGCCGCCCGCGGCGTCGAGGTGATCGGCGAGGTCGAGCTGGCCTGGCGGATGCGCCCGCCGGGCGCCGCCCCCTGGCTCGCGCTGACCGGCACCAACGGCAAGACCACCGCGGTGCGCATGCTGACCTCGATGCTGCGCGCGGCCGGCCTGTCGGCCGTCGCGGTGGGCAACGTCGGCACCCCGATCGTCACGGCGGTCGCCGAGCCGCACGACGTGCTGGCGGTCGAGCTGTCCAGCTTCCAGCTGCACTGGTCGGCCACCTTGGCCCCGGCGGCCGCGGCGGTGCTCAACGTGGCCGCCGACCACCTGGACTGGCACGGGTCGATGGAGGAGTACGCCCGGGCCAAGGGCCGCGTCTTCGAACGCGCCGGGGTCGTGGTGCACAACGCCGACGACGCCTGGTCGGCCCGGCTGGCCGCCCCCTACGCGGCCGGCCCGGCCCGCACCGCCGCCTTCACCCTGGGCGTCCCGGCGGCCGGCATGCTCGGCCTGGTGGAGGACCTGCTGGTCGACCGGGCCTTCGTCGCCGACCCCCGCGGCGGGGCCGAGGAGCTCGCCACCCTGGACGACGTGCGCCCGCTCGCGCCGCACAACGTGGCCAACGCCCTGGCCGCCGCCGCGCTGGCCCGCGCGCACGGCGTCCCGGCCGCGGCGGTCAGGCAAGGGCTGCGCGACCACGTGCCCGACCCGCACCGCATCGCGCACGTCGCCCGGGTCGGCGGCGTCGACTACGTGGACGACTCAAAGGCCACCAATCCGCACGCCGCCGCCGCCTCGCTCGCCGCCTACCACTCCGTCGTGTGGGTGGCCGGCGGGCAGCTCAAGGGCGCCGACGTGGAGGAGGTGGTCCGGGCGGCGGCCGGGCGGCTGCGCGGCGCGGTGCTGCTGGGCGCGGACCGGGCCCGAATTCGCCAGGCTCTGGCGCGACACGCGGCGAATGTTCCGGTGGTGGAGGTCGAGGGGCAAGAGACTGGGGTCATGGACCGCGTCGTCACCGAAGCCGCCCGCCTGGCCTCGCCGGGCGACACCGTGCTCCTCGCCCCCGCCGGGGCGTCGCTCGACATGTTCGCCGGGTACGGCGCCCGCGGGGACGCCTTCGCCGGAGCCGTCCGCCGGCTGGCCGCCGCCGGCACCTCGTGAGCGCCCCGGCGGCCGAGGCGCCCGCCGGCGGGCCGGCGCGGCGCGACCGGCTGGCGGCCCTCGGCGAGCTGCTGAACCGCCCGCTCACGTCCTACCACCTGCTGCTGGGTTGCAGCCTGCTGCTGCTGGCACTCGGGCTGATGATGGTGCTGTCGGCCTCCAGCATCGAGGCGCTGCAGCTCAAGAAAAGCCCGTTCACCTGGTTCATCAAGCAGTCGCTGTCGGTGGCCATCGGTCTTCCGCTGATGTGGGCCTGCTCGCGGCTGCCGCAGCGGTTCTTCCGGCTGGCCGGCACCCCGCTCCTGATCTTGTCGATCTTCGGCCTGATCATGGTGATCTTCATCGGCAATGCCGAGCTGGGCGCCCAGCGGTGGATCTACATCGGCGGGCTCACCATCCAGCCCTCCGAGCCGGCCAAGCTCAGCCTGGTGCTGTGGGGGGCCGACCTGCTGGCCCGCAAGGCCCGCGGCGGGCTGATCGAGTGGCGGCAGCTGCTGATCCCGCTGCTGCCCGGCACGGTGCTGCTCGCCCTCATGGTGATGATCGGCAGCGACCTCGGCACCACCCTGGTGCTCATGCTGATCTTCCTGGCCCTGTTGTGGGTGGTCGGCGCGCCGGTACGGCTGTTCGCCGCCATTCTCTCGGTCGCGGCGCTGGCCACCACCATCATGATCAGCGTCGAGGGCTACCGGTCGGCCCGCATCACCGGCTGGCTGGACGTGTGGGGCAACGCCCAGGGCTCGGGCTACCAGGCCGCCATGGGGCAGATCGCCATGGGCTCGGGCGGCTGGTTCGGCCTAGGCCTGGGCAGCGGGCGGCAGAAATGGGGCCGGGTGCCGCACGCCGAGAGCGACTTCATCTTCTCCATCATCGGCGAGGAGCTCGGCCTGATGGGCACCCTGGTGGTGGTCGCCCTGTTCGCCCTGCTCGGGTACGCCGGGCTGCGGGTGGCGGCCCGGGTGCGCGACCCGTTCGTCCGGCTGGCCTCGGCGGCCGCGGTGGCGTGGATCGTCGGCCAGGCGATCATCAACATCGGCGCGGTGATCGGCGCGCTGCCCATCACCGGCATCCCGCTTCCCCTGGTCTCCTACGGCGGTTCGGCGCTGTTGCCCACCCTCGCGGCGCTGGGCATGCTGCTGTCGTTCGCCAAACGCGAGCCCGGTGCGGCGGCCGCGCTGGCCGCCCGTGGCCCCGGACCGGTCGCGCGGGCTCTAAGCTGGCTGGGCCTGGGTCGCCGGGCGGCGGGCGATCGCCGTACCGGCCGGCCCCGACCGACCGACAACGAGGCACGTGGAGTGAAAGGACCGACATGAGGGTGGTCCTCGCCGGCGGCGGAACGGCCGGCCACATCGAACCCGCACTGGCGCTGGCCGACGCGCTGCGCAAGCTGGACCCCGGCATCGGGATCACCTGCCTCGGCACCGAGCGCGGCCTGGAGACGCGCCTGGTGCCGGCCCGCGGCTACGAGCTGGCCATGGTGCCCGCGGTGCCGCTGCCGCGATCCATCACGCCCCAGCTGCTCACGGTGCCCGGCCGGCTGGCCGGCGCGATCAACTCGGCCGCCGGCATCATGGACCGGGTGGCGGCCGACGTGCTCGTCGGCTTCGGCGGCTACGTCGCCACCCCGGCCTACCTGGGCGCCCGGCGCCGCGGCGTGCCCATCGTGGTGCACGAGGCCAACCCGCGGCCCGGCCTGGCCAACCGCCTCGGCGCCCGGCTCACCGAGCACGTGTTCACCGGGCATCCCGACACCGCGCTGCCGCACGCCGAGTACGTCGGCATCCCGCTGCGCGGCGAGATCGTGGCGCTGGACCGGCTGTCCACCGGCGACAAGGCGCGCTCCTACTTCGGCCTGGAGAACGACCGGCCCACGCTGCTGGTGTTCGGCGGATCGCAGGGCGCCCAGGCGATCAACGAGGCGGCGCTCGCCTCGGCGCCGGTGCTGCGCCGGGCCGGGGTCCAGGTGCTGCACGTGGTCGGCCCGAAGAACACCGTGGCCTCCGAGCCGCCGCCCGGCGACCCGCAGTACGTCGTGCTGCCCTACGTCGACCGGATGGACCTCGCCTACGCCGCCGCCGACTTCGTGCTCTGCCGGGCCGGTGCGATGACCTGCGCCGAACTCACCGCCGTCGGGCTGCCCGCCGCCTACGTCCCGCTGCCGCACGGCAACGGCGAGCAGCGGCTCAACGCCGCGCCCATCGTCGAGGCGGGCGGCGGCATCCTGGTGGACAACGCCGACCTGACCGCCGAGTGGATCGTCCAGACGGTACTGCCGGTGCTGCTCGACCCCGAGCGGGTCGTCGCCATGTCCGAGGCGGCCTCCCGGATCGGCCGCAAGGACGCCGACGCGGTGCTGGCGCGCAAGGTCGCGGAGATCGCCGCCGCGGGAGGCCGCCGATGAGCCTGGTCAGGCTGATCGAGCCGGTGGCCGCGGCCGAGCTCGGCCGCGTCCACTTCATCGGCATCGGCGGGTCCGGTATGTCGGGCATCGCCCGCATCCTGCTCAAGCGCGGTGTCACCGTGTCCGGCAGCGACGCGCGCAGCTCCCAGATGGTCGGCGAGCTGCGCGACCTCGGCGCCACCGTGCACGTCGGCCACGCCGCCTCGCACATCAAGGGTGTCGACACCGTGGTGGTGTCGACCGCCATCCGCGACTCCAACCCCGAGCTCGGCGAGGCGCTGCGCCAGGGGCTGCGGGTGATCCCCCGGGCCGCGGCGCTGGCCGCCGTCATGGTCGGGCGGGCCGGTATCGCGGTGGCCGGCACGCACGGCAAGACCACCACCACCTCCATGCTCACCGTGGCCCTGCAGAAATGCGGGCGCGACCCCTCCTACTGCGTGGGCGGGCAGCTGGTCACCACCGGGCTGGGCGCCGACGAGGGCGCGGGCGAGGTGTTCGTGGCCGAGGCCGACGAGAGCGACGGCTCGTTCCTCATGCTGGCGCCGCGGATCGCCGTGGTGACCAACGTGGAGGCCGACCACCTGGACAACTACGGCGACCCGCAGGCGGTGTACGACAGCTTCGCCCGGTTCGTGGAGCGCGTCGGCTCGACGCTGGTGCTGTGTGCCGACGACCCCGGCTCGATGGTGCTGGCGCCGATCGCCCGCGACCGGGGCCTTTCGGTCCGCACCTACGGCGAGACCGCGGGCGCCGACCTTCGGGTCACCGGCATCGCGCCCGACGGGTTCGGCGTCGCGTTCACCGTCGAGGGCCGCGGTCCGGTGCGCCTTTCGGTGCCCGGCCGGCACAACGCGCTCAACGCCGCGGCCGCGCTGGCGGTGGCCGACGAGCTCGGCGTGCCGTTCGGCGAGTTCCGCGAAGGGCTGGCCGCCTTCACCGGCGCCAAGCGCCGCTTCGAGGCCAAGGGCGAGGCGGCCGGGGTGGCCGTCTTCGACAGCTACGCCCACCATCCGACCGAGCTGGCCGCCGACCTGCGCGCGGCCCGGGACGTGGTGGCCTCGTTCTCCGGGCCGGCCGGCCGGGTCATCGCGGTGTTCCAGCCCCACCTGTACTCGCGCACCCGCTTCTTCGCCGACGAGTTCGGCGCCGCGCTCGCGCTGGCCGACGAGGCCATCGTGCTGGACGTGTACGGCGCCCGGGAGGATCCCGAACCGGGGGTCTCCGGCGCGCTGGTGGCGGGCAAGGTCCCGCTGCCAGACGGCCGGGTCGCCTACGTCCCCGACCGCGGCGCGGTTCCCGCGCTGGTCGCGGCGCGGGCCCGGCCGGGCGACGTGGTGCTCACCATGGGGGCCGGTGACGTCACCGAACTCGGCCCGCACATCGTCGCGGAGCTCGCCGCCCGGTGAGCCCGACGGCCTGGCGCACGGTCCTCGCCGTCCTGCTGTCCTGCGGGGTGGTGGGCGCCGCCGGGTGGCTGGTCTTCTACTCCCCGGTGCTCGGCGTCCGCGACGTCGCCGTCACGGGGAACGCGGTGCTGGCCGACGCGGAGATCCGGCGGGCGGCGGCGGTGCGGGCCGGGCAGCCGCTGGCGACCGTGGACCTGGCGACGGTGCGGCGCCGGATCGCCGCGCTGCCCAGGGTGCGCTCGGCCCGGGTCGAGCGCGACTGGCCGGGCACGCTGCGGGTACGGGTGGTGGAGCGGCGGGCGGTCGCGCTGGTCGGCCAGGGCGGCCGGTCGGCGGTGGTCGACCGGGACGGCGTGGTGATCGAGCTGCGCGACCCGCCGCCGCCCGGGCTGCCCACCGTGCGGGTCGCCCGGTTCGCCGCCGGGGATCCGGCGACCGGGGCCGCGCTCGCGGTGGCCGCGGAGCTGCCCCCCGGCCTGATCCGGCTGGTGTCGGTCGTCCACGCCGTGTCGGCGCGTGATGTCACGCTGAACCTGCACGACGGCCGTACGATCTTGTGGGGCGGAGCCGAGCGGACCCGCACCAAGGCGCGGGTGGCATCGGTGCTGCTCGGCGGCCCGGGACGCACCATCGACGTCAGCGCGCCGGGTGCCGCGGCGGTGCGGTGACGCGGCCGGCCACGCCACCGGAGCGAAAGGGACACGCGGCGACACGCCGGGCGGCCGTGCGGCGCGGTGAGTTGACCCTGGGGGATGGGCAACCCTACTGTCCGTATCATTCCTCAGGTTGACATAACTCTAAATCTCAACTTGAGGGTGAGAGTTAGTCGGACGCTAAGGCCCGATACGGGCTTCACGTAATGCAAGTAAACGAGCGGAAAGGCCCCTCGTCGTGGCAGCACCGCAGAACTACCTCGCGGTCATCAAGGTCGTCGGCATCGGCGGCGGCGGAGTGAACGCCGTGAACCGGATGATCGAGGAGGGACTCAAGGGCGTCGAGTTCATCGCCATCAACACCGACGCCCAGGCGCTGCTGATGAGTGACGCCGACGTCAAGCTGGACGTGGGCCGCGAGCTCACCCGGGGCCTCGGCGCGGGCGCCAACCCCGAGGTCGGCCGCAAGGCGGCCGAGGACCACCGCGAGGAGATCGAGGAGGTCCTCAAGGGCGCCGACATGGTGTTCGTCACCGCGGGCGAGGGCGGCGGCACCGGTACCGGCGGCGCGCCGGTGGTGGCGAACATCGCCCGGTCCCTCGGCGCGCTCACCATCGGCGTGGTGACCCGCCCGTTCAGCTTCGAGGGCCGGCGCCGCGCGATGCAGGCCGAGGCCGGCATCGAGACGCTGCGCGACGAGGTCGACACCCTCATCGTGATCCCCAACGACCGGCTGCTGTCGATCTCCGACCGCCAGGTCAGCGTGCTGGACGCCTTCAAGGCGGCCGACCAGGTCCTGCTGTCGGGCGTCCAGGGCATCACCGATCTGATCACCACGCCCGGCCTCATCAACCTGGACTTCGCCGACGTGAAGTCGGTCATGTCCGGCGCGGGCTCCGCGCTGATGGGCATCGGCCACGCTCGCGGCGACGACCGGTCGGTGGCCGCGGCCGAGATGGCGGTGTCCAGCCCGCTGCTGGAGGCCAGCATCGACGGCGCGCACGGCGTGCTGCTGTCCATCGCCGGCGGCTCCGATCTCGGCCTGTTCGAGATCAACGAGGCCGCCCAGCTGGTCTCGAACGCGGCGGCGCTGGACGCCAACATCATCTTCGGCACGGTCATCGACGACGCCCTCGGTGACGAGGTGCGCGTCACGGTGATCGCGGCCGGCTTCGACGACCTGGTGCCCGACAAGCCGGCCGGTCAGGCGCAGCCGGCCGGCCGCGCCCAGCAGCCGGCCCAGCAGCCGGCCCGGCCGGCCGGGCCGGGGAACGCCCCGGCCGCCGCGTCCGGCGCCGCGTCCGGTATCCCGGCCCCGCCCGCCCGCCCGGCGACGCCCGCCGCCCCGGTGTCCGCCGCGCCGGCGTTCCCGGCGCCCAAGCCCGAGCAGCCGCGCGCCGAGCAGCGTGCCACCCCGGTCCGCCCGGTGCCGCCGGTCCCCGCCGCGGAGCCGGTGGCGGCGGCCGAGCCGTCGCCCGCGCCGGCCGGGGCCTTCGGGCGCGAGCCGGCCGCCGTGCCGCCGCCGGCCGAGCCCGCCCAGGGCCAGGTCAGCGTCCCGCGGCCGGCTCCCGAGCCGCCCACGCCCATCACCTCCCGGGTCTCCGAGCCCGTCCGGCGCCGTCCGGTCGTGTTCGAGGAGCCGGAGGAGGAGCTGGACGTACCGGACTTCCTGAAGTGAGCGGCCGGCCGGCGTGACCGGCCGGCCACGACCGACCCCCGAAGGGCCCGTACCCCCACGTGAACGACGCCGGCACCGCCCGCCGCGAGGCGATCGCGACCGCTCTCGCCGAGGTGGAGCACCGGATCGCGGCCGCCTGCGCGGTGGCCGGACGCTCCCGCGACGAGGTGACCCTGATCGCGGTCACCAAGACCTATCCCGCCTCCGACGTGCGCGTGCTGGCCGGGCTCGGCGTGCGCCACATCGGAGAGAACCGCGACCAGGAGGCCGCGGACAAGGCCCACGAGTGCGCTGACCTGCCGCTGACCTGGCATTTCGTCGGCCAGTTGCAGACCAACAAGGCACGATCGGTGGCCGGCTACGCCGATGTCGTCCACTCGGTGGACCGGCCCCGCCTGGTCGAGGCGCTCGGCCGCGAGGCCGTCCGGGCCGGCCGGCGGATCACCTGCCTGATCCAGGTGGCCCTGGACGGTGAGCCGGCCCGTGGCGGCGTCGGCCCGGCCGGGGCGCCCGCGCTGGCCGACATGATCGCCGCCACCGAAGGGCTGGTGCTGGGCGGTGTCATGGCCGTGGCCCCGCTCGGCGCCGATCCCGGCCCGGCGTTCGCCGAACTGCGGTCGGTGTCGCGCGCGGTGCGCGCCGCGCATCCGGGGGCGACGGCCATCTCGGCCGGCATGAGCCAGGATCTGGATCAGGCCATCGCGCACGGCGCGACACACGTGCGGGTCGGTACGGCGTTGCTCGGCCGCCGGACGCCCTTCGTCAGGTAATGTCCCCCCGAGTGGACCTTGATGTCCATAGATCCGAGCAGAGGTCGACAGCGGTGCCTTGGATGCCCTTGGGTGCGGCGACCATGAGCAGGAGGACGACGTAGCGATGGCCGGCGCGATGCGCAAGATGGCGGTCTACCTCGGTCTCGTGGAGGACGACCGCTACCCGGATTATGGCACCTACCCCGACGATGACGACTACCCCGACGACTACACCGACCGGCGGCACGGGGAGGACAGGGGCCTTGGAACGCCCCAAGAGACCTCGGAGGAGGGCGACACGCCCGTCCCGGCGCCGCGGTCCGGCGCACCGGTCATCGAGCGCCGCACGACGGATCTGGCGCGGATCACCACGCTGCACCCCCGCACGTACAACGAGGCGCGCACGATCGGCGAGCACTTCCGGGAGGGCACTCCCGTCATCATGAACTTGACGGAAATGGTCGACAGCGACGCCAAGCGTCTTGTCGATTTCGCGGCAGGTCTGGTCTTTGGCCTCCACGGGAGCATCGAACGTGTTACGAACAAGGTGTTCCTGTTGTCCCCAGCCAATGTCGAGGTGACCGCCGAGGACAAGGCCCGAATCGCGGAACGCGGGTTCTTCAACCAGAGCTAGAGTTCCATCATGAACACAGAACGGCCGGACACGGCCCATCCAGAGCGACCGCGGCGGATCGGGACGGAGGCTGGGCGCAACCGTGGAGATCGTTAAGGAGATCGTGGTCGGCGCCCTGACGATCTTTCTGATCCTGCTGATCGGCAGAATGATCTTCGAGACGGTGCAGGCGTTCGCACGGTCGTGGCATCCCCGAGGTGTCGTGCTCGTGCTGGCGGAGGCCATCTACACGGTGACCGACCCTCCTCTCAAGTTCCTCCGCCGTTTCATTCCGCCCCTCCGGTTGGGTACGGTGGCCTTTGACCTAAGCTTCACCCTGTTGTTCATTGTGGTCTTTCTCATGATCAGAGTCGTGTCCGCGCTTCGGTTCTGATTCGAGTACCGTCCTCCGGACAGACTCCGAGCGCGCCAAGGAGACCGAAATGCCGCTGACGCCCGCTGATGTGCGGAACAAGCAGTTCAGTACCACCCGGCTGCGACCGGGGTACGACGAGGAAGAGGTTGACGCCTTCCTGGACGAGGTGGAGGCCGAGCTCGACCGCCTCATCCAGGAGAACGAGGAGCTTCGGGCGAAGCTGTCGGACTGCCTGCGGGGCGGGAAGGCCTCGAGCGGGGTCGGCATGGGCATGGGCATGGCGCCGGCTCCGGTGGCCGAGCCCAAACCCGAGATGATGATGCCGCCGCAGCCGGAGCCGATGAAGGCGCCCGAGCCGATCCGGCCCGAGCCCGTGCCGGTCATGGGGATGGCCCCGGCCGAGGACAACATGGACACCGCGGCCCGGGTGCTCGCGCTGGCGCAGCAGACCGCCGACCAGGCGATCGCCGACGCCCGCCGGGAGGCGGACGAGACGGTGACCCGCGCCCGCCGCGAGGCCGACGAGATCCTCGGCAAGGCCCGCCGCCAGGCCGAGCAGATCATCGGTGACGCGCGCGCCCGCGCCGAGACGCTGGAGCGGGACGCCCAGGAGCGGCACCGCCAGGCGATGGGGTCGCTCGTGCAGACCCGCGACGAGCTGGAGCGCAAGGTCGACGAGCTGCGCAGCTTCGAGCGCGAGTACCGCAGCCGCCTCAAGCTGTACCTGGAGAACCAGCTCGCCGAACTGAACGTGGCGGCCGAGGGCAGCGGCGGCTTCCCGGTCGTCGGCGGCCAGATGGGCGGCGGCCAGATGGGTGGCGGCCAGATGGGCGGCGCCCCCGCCATGTCGCACGCCGTCGCCCCCGGCGGGCAGCAGCAGATGGGCCCCGGCCAGGGCAACCCCTTCGGTGGCGAGTCCGCGCAGCACTCCGGCGCGTTCCAGGGAGTTGACGGCCCGCACACCGATCGGCGTTAAGGTAACGGGTCAGGTTCCCCCGACCCGTGACTGGGAGACTCCGTGATCTACCTCAGCGCCGTCCTGGTCGTCATCGCCTTCGGCCTGCTGGTCGTCGGCGTGGTGACCGGGACCGCCGTTCTGGTCGTGTGGTCGATCGTGGTCAGCGTGCTGTCCGCGACCTTCCTGATCATCGGTGCGCTGCTGCGACGTCACGAGCTGTTCCCCTCCGGTGGCACCGTGGCGGCGAGCCCGCCGCCCATGTCGCCGGCGGGTGCCGGTGTCGCGGGTGGTGTGGCCGGCCCGCCCGGGATGGCGACGGCCTCCCCGGGCCTGGCGCCGCGCGGGCCCTCCTCGCCCTTCGCGCACCCCGCCGCCGGGCCGCACCCCACCGCGCACGCCGCGTCCCGCGGCTTTCCGCCGCCGTCGCCCGTCCGGGTCCCGGCCGGCGCGGGGGCGGGCTCCGCGCTCTCCCCTGACACGCTGGTGCTGGTGATCCCGGGACGCCGGCGGTTCCACCTGCCGGGCTGCCGCCAGCTCGCCGGGCGCGGCACCGAGGAGCTCACCTGCGAGGAGGCCCGGGACGAGGGCTTCTCCGCCTGCACCACCTGCCTGCCCGACGGCCACCGCGCCGACCCGGCCGAACCCGCGGGCGCCGTGCCGCCGTCCGGCACCGGCCGCCCCCCGTCGGCCACGCGGCCGGCCGGTGCCGGCGAGGACCGGCCCGCCGGCTCCGACGCCGCACCCGGCCCGGACGCCGGCGGCGCGAAGACCTCCGGCACCGCCCTGGCCGCCGAGGCCCGCGAGCCAGGCGGCACCTCCCCGGCCGCCCGGGCCATGCCGCCCGGCGGGCCCGCCGCCGCTGCTCGGCCGGGATCGGCCGCCGCGGCCACCGTCACCGGTGGCGCGTCCGCGGCCGGCGCCGCGGGCAAGGGTGCCGGCGCCGCCGGACCGGGCACCGGGGCCGGGAAGAGTCCCGAGGCCGCCGCGAAGGGTGCCGGGGCAGCCGGGAAGGACGCCGCCCTCGGGAAGGACGCCGCAGACGCTGAAGACACCGGGAAGGGCGCCGGTGCCGGGTCGCCGTCCGGGCGACAGCGGGACGCGAAGGCCGAGGAGACCCGGCCCGTGCCAGGCGGGCAGGGGAAGGCGTCCGGGCCGGATGCCAAGGCCGCGGAAGGGACGCCCATGGCGGCCCGGGCCGTGGGAAAGCCCGCCGCGCCGCTGGACGACGACCCGGGCACCGAGCCCACCGCCCGCGCCGGAAAGGCGCCGGCCGCCGGCGTCCGGCCCGGCAACGGCACCTCCTCCGGCGGGGACTCGCCGGTGACGGGTGGCGGCGAGGCGGCCGGCATCCCGATGTTCAAGCCGCTGGTGCTGCCCGAGGCGAAGTCGCCGTTCGAGGCCTTCCGCCGCCCGGAGCGCCCGGCGGCCGCCGGCCCGGGCGACCGGTCCGCATCCGATGCCGCCCGGCCCGCCCGGGGCGCGGACGATCCGTCCGGTGAGGACACCCGGCGGCTGCCGTTCCCGGTGGAGCCCTCCGGCGGATCCAGCCCGGCGGCCGGGTCAGGGAAGGTCACCGGACAGTCCGCGGCAAAGGTCGCCGGGCAGTCCGAGGGGAAGCCCGCGCCCGTCGGGACGCCGGAGATGAAGCCGGCCGAGCAGCGCACCGCCAGACCCGCGGAGCGCTCCGCCGGGCCTCCCGCGGACCTGATCACCGG
>NZ_BOOU01000030.1 GCF_016863395.1 Sphaerisporangium rufum
CAAGCCCGCGGAGCAGCCCTCCGGTACACCCGCGTCCTCCGGTCAGCCTGACGGGAAGCCCGCGGCGGCGAAGGCCGGCGGCGGGCCCGCGGGCGGCGCGGCGGGGGAGCGGCCGGCGAAGGCGCGGTCCACCGTCGAGGTGATGCGCCCGGGCATCGTCAAGGTCATCCCCGGCACCCGCCGCTACCACAGCACCGCCTGCCCGCTGATCAAGGGATCCGATCCGGCGACCCTGGAGACGATGGCCCGCCCGGACGCCGAGGCCGCCGGCCTCACCCACTGCTCGGTCTGCGACACCGACGACTGACGGCGTGCCCGAAGGGGTCGGCCGCGGGTTCACACCACCATGCGCCCGGTGGCCGCCGGACCTTGTCCCGGTGGTCGCCGGCCGGTGGTTCCCGGAGGTCAGGCGTGCGGCCGGGTGATCGTCCGGCCGGACGGCGCCGCCCCCGGTCCCCGCCGTCCGGGGACCGGAGCCGGGCGCGCCGCCGGCGGTGCCGAAAGGCGGGCGCGGTGCCCGGGGGACGGCTCAGTCCTTGCGGCCGACGGCACCGTAGAGCCAGCGGGTGGCGGCGGGGGCGGGGTCGGCCGGGTCCGGACGCCAGGCGTCGACCGTCACCAGGCCCGGCTCCACCAGCGTGAAGCCGTCGAAGAACGGGGCGACCTCGGCCCGCTCCCGGAAGTAGATGGGCGTGGGGGTGGCGGCGTAGACGGACTCGATCTTCTCGACCGCCGCGCGGGGGTGCCCCTCTCCGGTCACGTGGGTGGCGGTGACGTGACTGCCGGGGGCCAGGGCCTGGTGCAGGGCGCCCATGACGCCGGTCCGCTCGGCGGGCGTGAGGAAGTGGATCATCGCGATGAGCAGGATGCCCACCGGGGCGTCGAAGTCGATGAGGCGGGTGGTCTCGGGATTGGCGAGCACGTCGGCCGGGCGGCGCATGTCAGCCTCCACGACGGTGGTGTTCCCGTCGGTGGCGAGCAGCGCGCGGCCGTGCGCCAGCACGATCGGGTCGTGGTCGACGTAGACCACCCGGGCGTCGGGATGGATCGACTGGGCGATCTCGTGGGTGTTGCCGGCGGTGGGCAGCCCGGACCCGATGTCGATGAACTGGCGGATGCCCTGACGGGCCATGTAGCGCACCGCGCGGCGTAAGAACGCCCGGTTCTCCTGGGCCAGCAACCGGATCTCCGGCATGGCCTCCTCGACGCGGTCGACGGCGGCCCGGTCCACCTCGTAGTTGTCCTTGCCACCGAGGTAGTAGTCGTACATGCGGGCCACGCTCGGCTTGCTGGTGTCGATGCCGGCCGGGACGGAGGGCCTTAACTCGGCCATGGGGCCTCCAACGCAGATCGGGCGGCGGCCGGGGAGGCGACGCGGCGGCCGGGGCCACCGGGCCTGCGGCCCCGCGAAGAATGGTCGGTTCATACCTTAGGGGTTTTCCGATC
Organism: Sphaerisporangium rufum; assembly: GCF_016863395.1. Lineage (GTDB taxonomy): Bacteria > Actinomycetota > Actinomycetes > Streptosporangiales > Streptosporangiaceae > Sphaerisporangium > Sphaerisporangium rufum. The sequence goes on from NZ_BOOU01000030.1 coordinate 1,447, forward strand.
TTTACTGTCCGGGTCTGGAAGAGCGGACATCAGCCGGTCTTCACCGGCTCGCCGGCGCGGGGCGGTGGAGCGGGACGCACGTGCCGGCGAGCCATCCGGCCGGCCGGTCGGTGGCGGGCAGCCGTAGCTCAGGTGTCCGTACCTCGGGCGTCCGGCCCGGTCGCGGTCCGGCACGGGTCGCGAGCCGCCACCCCGGCCCGGCCGGGATCGTCCCGCGTCGACCGGCCGGAAGTGCCGCCGGCCAGCAGCCACCCGGTCAGCGCGGCGGCGAGACCGGCCAGCCCGGCCGCCGTGAAGCCGCCCCCCGGCACCGAGGCGTCGATCGCCACCCCGACGACCGGAGCGCCGAGCGCGAAGCCCGCGCTGCTCGCCGAGGACTGCAGGCCGGTCGCCTCGCCGCGCGCCCCGGCCGGCGCGAGGCCGCTCACCGTGTGGGCCACCGCGGACAGGGTGGGCGCGGCGAGCAGTCCCGCACCGGTGACGGCCACGCACAGCCATGGCCAGTCGCTGGCCAGGGCGGCGGGAACGGTGGCCAGTCCCAGCAACCCGAGCAGCACCCAGGTGGGCGGCGACCGCGGGAGCGCGCCGTACGCCAGCCCGCCGGCGATGGAGGCCACCCCGTACACCGCCACGACCAAGGCGGCCCAGGACACCTGGCCGGCCTTCTCCAGCGTGGCGACGATGGCCAGGTCGGTACCGGCGAGCAGCATCGTGGTGCCGAACGCCATCACCAGTGCGGCGAGCATGCCGCGGCCCAGCCACTGCCGGCGGCGCGGGCGGGTGACCGGCCCGGCGTCCACCTCGTCCCCGGCGCGCAGCGGCGGGTCGAGCAGGGCGATCCCCACGCCACCCGCCACGATGGCGGCGCCGACGCCCCATGCCACCACGTCGGGGGAGGCCCGCGCCGCGATGAGGATCACGATCGGCGGGCCCACCATGTACGACAGCTCGCCCTGCACCGCTTCCAGCGCGAACGCGGCCCGGCGCTGCCCGGGCGCCGTCATCGCGGCGATCGCCTGCCTGGTCACCAGCTGGACCGGCACCATCAGCAGCCCCGACACCAGGGCGGCGCCCAGCAGGGTCCCGTACGGGAGCATCGGCACGCCGAGCCAGAACGCCATCTGCGCCGGCACGGTGACCAGCAGCACGAAACGCGGGCCCCGCGCGTCCATCACGCGGCCGAGCAGCGGCCCGCCCAGCGCCACCCCCAGCGTCATGGCCGCCGCGACGCCGCCCGCCGCCGCGTAGCTCATCCGCAGGCCGAGCACGACGTACATGGTCAGCGCCATCACGGCGGCGGTGATCGCGGTCCGGGCCAGCAGCGAGATGCCGAGCAGCGGCGCCATTCCCGGTATGGCGAGAACCCGTCGGTAGCCGGTCATCTGGGTGACGCTAGACCTCGCGCCGCGCCATAGGAAGTGACTGTTCTGCTGGGGGTGCCATAATGAATCCTTATGGCGAAGGATCTGGAGATAGCGTTGCTGCGGGCTTTCGTCACCGCCGTGCGCGCGGGCAGCATCAGCCGCGCCGCGTCCGGGCTCGGGCAGACCCAGCCCGCGCTGAGCCAGCAGCTGCGCAGGCTGGAAGGCGTGGTCGGTCGGCCGCTGCTGCACCGGTCACCGTCCGGTGTCACGCCGACCCGGGCCGGCGAGGAACTCCTGCCGTACGCCGAACGCATCCTGTCGCTCTCGGCCCAGGCCCTCACCGAGACCGGGCGCGCGCTCACCGGGCACTGCGGGGTCGGGCTGCTCGAAGACCTCGCCGCCTCCCGGCTTTCGCAGGCCCTCGCCGATCTGGCCCGGCTGCATCCCGGCGCGACGCTGGAGGTGCTCAGCCTGTCCGGCGCCGCGATGCGCGAGGCCTATGACACCGGCCGCGTCCAGCTCGTGCTCGACGCGGTGCCCGACATTCCCGGGCCGCCGCGCTGGACGGTACGCCGCCCGCTGACCTGGGCGATCGGCCAGGAGATGGACGTGGCCACCGATCCGCTGCCGGTGGTGCTGTTCTCCAGTACGTGCTCCTGGCGCACGGCGGTGTTGGAGGCGATGGAACGTGCGGGCCGGTCCTGGCGGGTGGCGTTCGAGAGCAACAGCCTGATCGGGGTGCTCGCCGCGGTGCGGGCCGGGCTCGGCGTCGCGGCGCTCATGCCCGAGAACCTCGAACCGGCCATGGCCCGGCACGACACCGCGGCGCTGCCCGCCCTGCCGGAGGTCGAACTCGGCCTGGTCCGGCACCCGCCGACCCAGGGCGATCCGCTGGTCGACGCCGTGGAGAGCGCGCTTCGACGCATGATCTGACGATCGCGGACGTGGGCGCGCACGTCCCCGCGCCGCCGAACGCACCGGTGCGGCGACCCGGCGCGTCGATCCACCCGGCCGCTCGCGGGCTCGCCGCCCTGCCGTTGACAGGCCAGGCGAGCGGTTCCTATGGTTAGCATGTTCACAGTCATGGTTGATGTTCATATATGTGAACGTCGCCAGGGCTCCGGTCGCGGCGGCGGGCCGGCGAGGGTCGAGGAATCCCGAGTGCCTCCGGGGCGACTCCGGGCCCCGGCGCCGCGGCCGGCCCGGCCCACCGGTTGCGTAAAGGGCTTCGAAGGGGGGCCCTCATGCGCCCGCCGGGAACCGCGACCCGGCCGGGCGACGATGGCCGTACGGCCGGCTGTGGGAGCGCAATCCGGCCGTCCGGCCGGCCGCGCCATCGGAGGACACCCCCCGGTGGCGCGGCCCGTCACCCCGCGCGGCCGGCGCGGCCAGAAGATCCACTACGGCGGGCCCCGAATCGGCACGGCGCGGTCAAGCCGGTACCCCGATCGGCCATCGGCAGCGAGGTGCGTACGGAGCGCGGCGGCGGTCCGGCGCAAGATCGAATCATGGACCATGCACACCTGGTCACCGCCGCCGTGCTGGCCGCCGGCGTCCTCGCTCCGGCGGCCACGCCCGTGACCGCCGCGCCCGTGAGCGCCGTACCCATGGCCGCTGCACCCGTGACCGCCCCATCCGTGGCCGCCCGTGCCGCCGCGACCGCCGTCATGGCGCCAGCCCGCACCGCGCCGGGCTGCGGGGCGGGAGCGGTCTGCGGGACGGTCCAGGTGCCGCTGGACCACGCCCGCCCGGCGGCCGGCACGACGACCGTCGCCTACATGCTGGTGCTGCGGCGCGACACCGCCCACCCGGCGGCGGGCACGCTGGCGCTCAACCCCGGCGGCCCGGGCATCCCGGCGATCGGCCGGCGCGACTACGCCGCCGACTACCCGGAGTTGACCCGCACCCACGACCTGCTGCTCGTCGACCCGCGCGGCGTCGGCCGGTCCAGCGCGCTGACCTGCCGGTCGGCCGGCTGGTCGGACCTGTCGCGCACCCGGACCGAGGCGGTGGCCGCGGCCGGCGCGTGCGGCCGGGAACTGGGCTCGCTGCGCCGGTACTACACGACCGCGGCGACCGCCGACGACCTGGACGCGGTGCGGGCACGCCTGGGCATCGACCGGCTCGACCTGATCGGCCGCTCCTACGGCGCGTACCTGATGACGGTGTACGCCGAGCGGCACCCCCGGCACGTCCGCTCGCTGATCCTCTCCTCGGCCTACCCGGTGGAGTTCGACATGCTCGGCCGGCCGGCGGCCTTCGCGATGCGCCGCGCGCTGCGCCTGCTGTGCGCGCGCTCCGGCGGAGCCTGTGACGGCGGCCAGGTGATGGCCGACCTGTCGGCGACGGCCGACCGGCTGGCCCGGCATCCGGTGCGCTACTCCGGCGGCCACCTGCTGGACGAGACGGCACTGGCCGGCACGGTCTACAAGCTCGCCTCCAGCCACGTCGCGCTGTTCGGCCGGCTGCCCCAGGCGCTCGGCGCGGCGGCGGCCGGCGACCTGGTGCCGCTGGCCGGCCTGGCCGCCCGGGTGCGCCCGCTGAGCGGCCCAGACCTGCGCGGCGCGCGCGGCGGGCCGGGCTTCAGTATGCCGATCTATACGACGGTCACCTGCAACGACTACCCGGTGCTGTGGGACCGGGCCGCGCCGCTCGCCGAGCGCGTCCGCCGCTACCGCGCCCGGGTGGCCCGGCTGGACCCGCACGACTTCCGGCCGTTCCGCCCGGCGGCGTGGCTCGGCGGCATCCTGGACCTCGGCGACTTCTGCGTGAGCTGGCCGGACCGCCGGGCGCCCGCCCGGTACGGCGACGGACGGCTGCCGGACGTCCCGGTACTGGTGCTGTCCGGCGAACTGGACCTCAGCACGCCCACCGAGGAGGCGCTGGAGGTCGCCGCGCGGTTCCGGAGCGCCCGGGTGGTGGAGGTGCCGAGCGCCGGGCACGTCCCGGAGAAGGACCCGCGCGCGGCGGCGTGCGTGCTCGGCATCGAGAACCGGTTCGTGCGCGACCACCGCCTCACCGGCACCGCCTGCCTGCGCCGCATCCCGCCGGTCCCCGTCCCGAGCCCGGCCGACCAGCGCTGACGATGCGGACGGATGCGAGCGCCTCCCGGCGGAATTCGGTTCCGGCCCTGACCGGCAATGAGCCATCGCCGGAGCGGCGGACCGCCCCGGCGATGGCCTGCCTCCCGGAGGTCACCCTCCGGCAGCTGTGATCAGGTGCGGGTCCACTTCTGGTTGCTGCCGCCGTGGCAGGACCAGATGTGGATCCTGCTGCCGTTGGCGGTGCCGTTGTTGGACACGTCCAGGCACTTGTTCGCGCCGACCGCGGTGATGCTGCCGTCTGCGTTGAAGCGCCACTTCTGGTTGTTCTGCCCGTTGCAGTCCCACAGGATCACCGCGGTGCCGTCCGCGGTGCCGGCACCGTTGACGTCCAGGCACTTGTTGCCGTGGACGCGCAGCTCGCTCGAAGCCGTCGCGGTCCACTGCTGGCTGGTCTGGCCGTTGCAGTCCCAGATCTGCGCCTGCGACCCGTTGCTGTTGGCGATGTCCAGGCACCGGCCCGAACCGACGCCCTTGATCGCGCCCGCGCCGCCCGGCGTGCTGGGCGACGGGCTCGGCGAGACGGTCGGCGACGGCGACGGGGAGGGGTTGCCGCCCCCGGAGAACTGGGTGAAGAAGCTCCACACCACCGGCCGGGTCCAGGAGTTCTCGCCCGGCTCGTAGTCGCCGGGCTTGCCGTCCGACGGGTTCGGGGTGTGCCCGGCGTCGAACGCCGCCCAGGCCACCGGGTAGCCGGCCCGGCAGCCGGAGTAGTAGGTGACGATGTGCGTCAGGCTGCCCTGCGCGGGCTCCGGCGGGTTCTGCGGGGTGCAGCCGTTGTTCCGGACGAACCGGTCACGCAGCGACCGGCCGGTGGAGATGGGCAGCACCGGGTCGCGCAGGCCGTGCAGCCCGATGTAGGCGACCGGCTCGGTGCCGCCGCTGCACCCGCTGAGCTGCCCGCCGGAGTAGACCGCCACCGCGCGGAAGGTCGACGCCCGGTTGCAGGCGAGCGAGTAGCTCATGCCGCCGCCGTAGCTGAAGCCCATCGCGAAGCGCTGGGTGGTGTCGACGCAGAGGTCCGCCTCGATCCGCTTGATCATGTCGTCGACGAAGGTGGTGTCCTCGCCGTTGGGGTTGGCCCACCCGTTGTTGGTGCCCTGCGGGGCGACGAAGATCGAGGTGTTGTTCGACAGCGCCCGGAGCCCGTAGTACGACCACGGGTAGCCGCTGGTGCCGCCGGAGTCCACGTCGTTGGCGGTGCCGCCGTTCCAGTGGAACCCGAAGATCAGCCGGTACTGGGTGTTGCTGTTGTAGTTGTCGGGGATCCGCAGGATGAAGCTGCGGTTCTTCCCGCTGCTGCTGATCGTCTGGTTGCCGCTGCGCAGCGTCGGGGACTTGCCGCACCCGGCGGTGCCCGCGAGGGCGCTCGCCTTGGCGGGCGCGGCGGCGGCCGCGCCGTTGCTCAGGGCCACCTGCGCGCCGGCCAGGACGAGCAGGGCCATGGACGCGATGGCGGTGAAGAGGGACCTATGCCTCGGCATCACGCGATTCCTTTGTCGTTCTCATAGTGATCACACAGAAAGGAACTCTTGCTTCACCCGTCCGAAGGTGAAGGGCGTCAGCCGGCCGGTGCCGTCGGTCTCTGACCAGGAGAATGCCACGTCCACGCGGCGCACCGCGTTCCGCCGATCGAACCAACCGCCCCGGCATGCCTGGCCGGTCGGTCGAGACGCGACATGTTAACGCTCACTCAACGCCGCCGTAATCAGGGCCTCCTATCCTCGGGCGCCGATGGTGATGTGCAGTGGAGCCAATCCGACCATGACCGGCCCTGTCAAGATGGGCTCTGTACCGGTCAGCTGACCTTCTCGGCGGTCGGCCGCTGCACCTCCGCCTGGCCAGGAGAAGCGACCCGGACCGCCGAGAACGCGGTAGTGAAACTTTCACTCACTTGAATCGAATCGTTCCGCTGCGCTGCGCGGTGTGCCCCAGCGCGGCGGCCTGACCGCTCTTCCTCCGCTTGATCGTCCGGGATCGGCACGGCACGATCTAGACCGTTATCCGGCCCGTGGGCAGGGAGATGGCGAGCTGATCATGGCGTTTGTGATGCGGCTGCCGCCGCCGGCCGGGAGTGCCGTGACCTCCACCGCCGATCTTCCGCAGGACATCGGCGAGTTCGAAGCACTGATCATGGATGCCACTGAGCTGCTGGCGGCGAGCGGCTGCGAATTCCTCGTCGCGGGGTTCGGGCAGGCGAGGTGGCCGGTGACCGTCGACTACGACCTTGCTGCGGTGTTACTGCAGGTGCCGCAGGTATTGTCCGAGGTGCGCGCCGGGCTGGTCACTGCGCTTGACTTCTACGCCCAGGGGACCGCGAGGCTGGTGGAGATCGTTCCGAACGGGGAGACGGTCCGGCTGTGCTGCCGGTCGGCGACATCCTGGACGCCGGAGCCCGAGGTGGAGTACATGGGCCGCCACGAGTTGGACGAGATGCTGGTCAGCCTGGCGCGCGACTTCGTCACCGCGCTCCGTACGGTGGCGCCACAGATCGCCATCCGGTCGCCGTTCCAGATGTGGGCGTCGGGGAGGCTGTGAGCGGACGCCGGCGCCGTGGTGTGCCTTGCCGGTTGACCGTGTCGAGCGGGTGATGGATGTAGGGCCGGCCAGGCGGCCCGATGGGCCGGTCATGTCTGTGTGGACCGGGAGGTGAATGAGGGCGTTGGATTGGGAAGAGGGCAGCGATCTCATCGGGTGCGACGATCCGGCGGAGGTCGAGGCGGCGTTCGAGCGGGGGGAGCGGTTCGTCGGGATCGCGGTCATGGGGCTCGCCCTGTGCGTCCCGGATGCCGGGGTGGTCGAGCCGTTCGTCGTGCGGGCTCTGCGGTCCGATCGGGTGCGGGTCCGGCTGGAAGGATTGACCGCGCTCAGCCACATGGTGCGGATCAACGGTGAGGTCGACCGGGCGACCCTCGACCTGCTTCGCGGGTTGTTGAAGAGTTCCAATCCGGAGGTCAAGGAACACGCTGACACGGTCGCCGGGGATGTCTGGATCTTCGTCCCGCACCGGCGGCTACCGGCCTGGTTATGGGTCCGGGCGACGATCAGGCGGGTGCGCTGGTGGCTGGTCCTATGTTGGTGGACGATCACCAGGAAGTACCGGTGAGGGGCTCGCCGTCCAGAAATCCGAGACCTGACGAGGCGTGTGGTCGCCGGCTTGTGGAGGTACGCCGCGCGTCGCGGCTTCATCCTGGCGCCGGTCGGCCCATGTCCATCACATACGCCCCGGCTCTCCCGACGAAGGTTGAACGAGAAAATGGTCGTGATAGTTCTGAATTATTGCCGCCAAAGAGTGAAAGTCGGCCTAACGTCCTGGGTGGCACGACAAGCCAGATGTCGCGCTGAGGTTCGTTGCTCGTGAGACGGCAGGCATGGGAGGCTGCTGCCATCATTGCGGTCACCTGGAGGATGGCGATGGGGAGACCCTGGGAAGCGAATCCGCAGGCGGGGTTCCAACGCCGTCTCGGTAGGTCAGCGCTGGAACTGGGAAATACCAACAGCAGTCCCTCCTGTCCCGATATCTGGGAACTGGACAATGGCGACTTCGCCGTCATCGGCCGCGATCTGACCGTGTCCTACACCGGGCGACTGCCCGATGACGTGTCCGTCACCGCGGACGAGCGCATCGTCATCATTCCGCGCAACATGCTCGTCGCCGCGCCGGAGATCCCGCATGCTTGATCGAGTTCGGGGCATCCCCGGTCATCATCTGGAGGCCGCCGCCTATCTCGACGAGTTCTGGCCCTACTTCGACCGGCTCGGCGCCGGGACGCTGTGGAAGCTGGAGCGTGCGCAGAGCTTCCAGGAGCCCGATGTGCCGAGCTGGGCGGCCATGGCCGAGGGTGACTGGGAACGCTCGCTCGCCCTGGTGGAAGCGATGCGCCGGGACATCGATTCCGGTCCCGGTCCCGATCTGCGCCGGGTCCGTATCGTCGATCGGCCGGTCACTCCTTATCTGCAATGGGAGATGTAGATCCTCAGGGTACGGGTGGAGGCGGGGGAGAAGATCCGAGTGCTCCCGGTGGACTCCGTCGCTCATCTGGAAGGCGAGATCGAGCTGCCGGAGGTGGTGATTCTCGGCTCCCTGACCATGTACGAGGTGCTGTATGACGCGACGGGCATTCTCGACGGAGCCAGGCGGATCGACGATCGACGGGTCCTCGACGGCTGTCGCGCTCAGCTTGCCGAGCTGTATGACAAAGGCGAAGATCTGCTGAGCTATTTCGACCGAGAGATCGCGACTCTTCCGCCCCCAATTGTCACGACCTGATCCGAAAGGTCGGCCGCCGGTGCCGCGTACCCGCCTGTCCGCGCGCTTACCGGTGCGCGGTCTGCCGCGGAGCGCGCTCATCACCGTGCTGCTTCTCATCGTGATCGTCTTGGTCTCCACTCTGGTCGCGCTGTCTCCGCTCGCGCTGAACTGGCTCGACGGCCGAGGCGACGACTGGGAACGCCTCAGCTTCATCGGCCAGACGTACGGCGCGGCCTCGGCGCTGCTGTCCGTGCTGGCCTTGATCGGCGTCTCGGTCTCGCTGTTCCTCCAGGCCCGCGAGGCCAAGGCGACCCGAGAGCAGGCGCTTCGCATGCTGCACGCCGACCTGATGAAGATGGCGATGGAGGATCCGCTCTACCGGCGGGCCTGGGGCCCGTTCTTCGAGTCCGACGACCACGACGGGCCACGCGAGCACATGTACGTCAATCTGATCGTGTCGCAGTGGGCCATGGAGTACGAGCTGCGCACCATCACCGAAGACCATCTCCGTTCCATCGCCCATGTGCTGTTCTCCGGCCCGGCGGGTCGCCGCTACTGGGCCAAGGTGCGGGATCTGCGGATCAACAGCACCTCCACCCGGCGAGAGCGCCGCTTCCATGAGATCCTCGACGAGGAGTACCACCGCGCCGGCACATCCCCCGCGCCGTCTCCCGCCCCGGTCCTGGGTTCCCATGCCGGACGTCGAAAGCGCGGGCGCTGGCTGGTCATCGCGCTGCTGGGCATCGCCGTCTCGGCCGGTGTCCTTCGCCGCCTGCGTCCGGCGCGGCGGAGCCGACGGGGGTGGATCAAGGGAAACGGGCATGTTCACCGCACGGAAATGGAATGAAGGTAGAAATAAGCGATTTTCATAGCCCCGACATCGATTGGGAGGACGCCACCCCGGCCGAATGGAAAGCGCGGCGTAGTGTTCTGGTGCAGGTGTTCGCCGGCCCGCGGGGCGGCAAGGGTGCTGAATCCTTCACCCTGATGGCCTGTACGCCGGAGTACATCGCGGAGATGGTCAGGGAGCATGGGGTCGTTGACGGACGACATCACCTCGTGATGGCCTCCCTCGACCGACGGCTGATAGAGAGATATCTACGGCGGCGCATCGAAAGCCTCGAAGCGTACGACTGGTCCGAGTTGACATTGAAGATCGGCCGCTTCGGGCTCTGGGAAGGTGAGGATTACTCCGACTGAACACGCCGATGGGACGTTACTGTATAGACAGAATAGGATTTATACGCCTACGCGGCGGTCGAAAAGGAGTGCAACCTGGCCCCGTACGCCCGCGCCGCTTCCCGTCCGGTCCCGGGTTCCCATGCCGGACGTCGAGAGCGCGGGCGGTGGCTGGTCGTCGCGCTGCTGGGCATCGCCGTCTCGGCCGGCGTCCTGGGCCGCCGCCTGCCTCCGGCGCGGTAGAGCCGGCGGTGGGGATTACCGGGATGGCCTGGGCTCGGTGTCGGCCTTGAGGGTAAGCCGCTCCGGTGACAAAGCCTCATGTTCGGCTCGATGACCGTTCGGCTGGTATTCGACCGGCCGTCATATTCCGAGGGAGGAGGTTTGGTTGAACTGGGATGATATTACTGATCTCATGGGGTGCGACGACCCGGACGAAGTCGAAGCCGCGTTCGAGCGGGGGGAGCAGTTGGTGGGGGTCGCGCTTCTTGGGTTGTCCTTGTCGGTGCCGGATGCGGATCGGGTTGGGCCGCTGGTGGTGCGAGCCTTGCAATCCGACCGCAGGGAGGTTCGTCTACAAGGACTGACCGCCCTGGGACACATCGCCAGACTGACCGGCCGGGTCGATCAGTTGTTGCTGAACGCGCTTCGTGCGCTTATGCGAAATCCTGATTCGGAGATTAAAGAACACGCCGGTATGGTTGCAGATGATATATGGATATTCGTGCCGCATTCCCAGCTCCCATGGTGGATGCGCGCAAGGTCTGTGGTCCACGCGTTGGGTTGGTGGTTTGTGAAACGATGGTGGGATATTACGGAGAAATAGAAATGATTCTCGAGCCCGTTCAGTTAAACCGTACAGTCCCGGCAGTGGTCACCGCGGGACTGCAGCACGTAAAGCCGAGTTGGGTCAGGACGGCCCGGCATTACCCACCATCTTGTCGCTCGCGCTACGCGCTGCCGAGATACGGATGAGCTTAAGCGGGACTGATCTTAAAATGTTCAAAATATCGCTGCGTCTGGTCAGTGACAACGGGGACCCTGCATAGGTGACAGCACTTACCGGGATCTCGCCGGACCACGAGGCCCGGGCAGGGGAAATCTCCTGCAGAACGGGCAGGCCGGTCAGGTTCAGTTCTTGGGGTGTCTCCGTGGGGCCGGGATCCCGCCTTCAGCGGCCAGAAGAGGCGTTAAATGCATTGGCCTCCTGGGGTCTGCCGATCGCTCGCAAGTTCCGCGAGCTGTGTTCGGAGCGTGGCTGGGAGGTATCGCTGATCATCGTTCAGGAGTTTCGCAATGATGACGTGCTGGAGAAGGGCATACCTCTGAGCCCGGAAGTCGTCGAGACGCTGGCCGTCGCGGGTGCCGGAGTGGAAATCGACCAGTACGTCTACCATTGACGTCCCTTTGTGACCTGTCCAGTTACAGTAGCGCCGGCGGGTGGCTCTGCCACCGGTCGCCGTCGCGGAACCTGATCTGGATCAGGAGTCGTCTGGTGCGGGTCACAGTGGCACTCCGGCGGCGGCCACCACGGCTTCTCTCCTTACTGGATGGTCTCCGATGGAAGCAGGTCGCCGAATCGGTCATCAATTCTAGTAATACGCATGCCGGCGCCTTGTTCATGGTTTGGAACCTAGATGAATGATGGCCGAGAAGATGCGGTCGCTACCGTACGCAACATCGTGAGGGCGCTGGCAAGACTGGCGCTGCCTGCGGAGGTTCAGATAGAGCTCTTGGAGAAAGCGCATCTTCCCTCCGACGAGTTGGCGCTCGACTTCGAATGGTCGATCAGCACGCTCTGGCAGGCCAGAGAAATCGGGCTGATCGACCAGCGGATCGAGGAAGAGTTGATGGGGATAGATCGTCGCCTTGGTTCGATCGGCGGCCCGGAGCACGCTGAACTGTGGGAGGACGCGGCTCTACGTGCGCACCCTGTATGGGAAAACGTCCGCACACGCGCTCGGGAAGTGCTCGGGAAAATTCACTCCGCCACCGGTATCTCGCCGCCGAGTGAGGACGTGTTCCGTGCCGGGGAGTTCGACTTGCATTGAACGGCTCGACGACCGAGGCGACGACCGGCCCTGGACTCCCGCCGGCCGACGAAAGGGCGGGCGGCGGGTGGTCGTACCCCTGCCGGGTCCCCCCTCTTCCGGTGTCCTTGGCCGCCGCCTGCGGCCGGCGCGGCAGGGCCGACAGCGGGGGATCAGCGGGATGGCCGGGGTTCGGTGTCGGCCTGGCGCACGAGGGCGATCAGGCGTTCCGGGGTCACCGCCTCGACGACCAGGCTGGTGGCGTGGGGGTCGCGGGAGAAGGCGCAGAACTTGCGGCGCCAGGGGGCCCAGAGGATGAGCCAGCCGGGGTGATCCTGCTGGAGCGTGTCGGCGACCTGGTAGGGGTCGGGAGCGAGTGCCACGATGAGGTCGGCCGGGCCGGACGAGGCGACGCCGTTGATCAGCATGGCGTGACCGAGAGCTTGGCCCAGACGACCTTGCCACCGGTGACCTGCGGGCGGTAGCCCCACTGGGCGGCGCAGGTCTCGACCAGCAGCAGGCCGCGCCCGCCCTCGTCGTCGAGGCCGGCGTCCGTCCGGTGCGGCGGCCGGTCGCTGGCGTCCCACACCTCGATCACGGCGTAGCCACCGGCCAGGTGCAGGCCGACACAGATGGCGGGCAGGCCGCCGGACAGCTCGCCGTAGTCCGGGCTGTCGGTGGCCAGGCCGGTGGCGCGGACGGCGTTGGTGCTCAGCTCGGACACCACCAGCTCGGCGGTGTCCGCGAGGTGGGGGAGGGCCCACCTGCGCAGCAGCTCGCGGACGTGCCGCCGCGCGGTGCGCACCGAGCCGGGCAGGGCCGCCAGCGCCAGCCGGCTCCCCGGGGACGGCTCCGCCGCCCGGACACTCCTCGTGTTCACAGTGCTGCCCCAATCATGAGATCTCGGACAGAGAGCGCGCAGGCGAACCGTGGCTTGAGATCCCTGCTTGGCCTGCGCTGGATCGCAACGCCGAGTAATGTATTGACTACTCTTCGCTTGCGTCAAGGGAGAACGCAAGGTAGGCATTTGCGTATAGGGCATATAGGAAGGATCTCGGCATGGCACCTCGGGCCACCCCCACTGTCCGGCTTCGACGGCTGGCCGCGGAACTGCGCAGGCTGCGTACGGCGGCCGGCCTGACCAGGGACGAGGTGACGGAACAGACCGGCATCAACGGGGCGACGCTTTACCGTCTTGAGGCGGCCCGTGCCCGTCCGCAGGTACGGACACTCCGGGCGCTGCTTGATCTGTACGGCGTTGACGGGCAGCTACGCGCGGAACTCCTGGCGATTCTCAAGGAGTCGGCCGAGCGCGGCTGGCTGCATACTTTCGAACCGGAGTTGCCGGATCAGTACGCCGCCTACATCGGCTTCGAGCAGGAAGCGAGGCGCCTGCTCAACTTCGAGTCGTTGTTCATCCCAGGGCTGCTCCAGACGGAGGACTATGCCCGGGCGGTCATTCAGGGAACACTCCCCATGGCGAGCCGGGACGAGTTGGATGGACGCCTCGAAGCCCGAATGCGGCGTCAAGCGCTGTTCGCGCGGCCCGAGCCGCCACACCTCTGGGCGGTCATCGACGAGGCCGTCCTGCATCGCCGCGTCGGTGGGGGCAAGGTAATGCGAGCGCAGTTGCAGCGGCTACTTGAGGTCGCGGACGAGCCGTACGTCACCCTCCAGATCGTACCGTTCGGCTCGGGTGCGCATCCCGGCATGCACGGAAACTTCATCATCATGCAGTTCGACCAGCAGGGTGGTGACGTCATCTATCTAGAAAGCATGACGAATGACCTCTTTCTGGAGAGTGACACGGATATTGATCGATATAACGTGGTCTTCGAGCATCTTCGGGCGGTCTCCTCAAGTCCTGCGGCCACCCGAACCATGGTGGGGGCCGTGCTCGCCGAGACGATGAACTGAGAGGAAGTGTGGCATGGCTGTGACACCCGACCTGTCCCGTGCTGTGTGGCGGAAGAGCCGCCGGAGTGGCGGAAACGGCGCGTGCGTCGAGATGGCGGCGGTCGGTGACGTCATCGCCGTCCGGGACAGCAAGAATGCGGAGGGGCCGGTGATGGTGCTGGCGCTGTCCGGCTGGCGGGCCTTCGTCGGCGGGGTGCGGGCCGGCGCGTTCGAGGCCGCCGGCTGATCGGCGGGGAAGGGCGGAGACTCGCTGGTCGGGGTCTCCGCCCTTCTCGTGCGGCCGCCGGGCATTATAAATCTACGTTGTAAAGGCGCCGGGTCTGGTCAGCTCCGCGAACAGCGGGATGGCCGAACCCGGCGCGGGGTCAGCCGGTGGTGCGGGTGAGGTGGAAGGTGAGGCCGAGGTCGGCGTCGTGGTGAGCCGGCAGGTCGCCGTCGGGGGAGCCCTCGGTGACGGTGCTGGCGAGCACCTCCTCGGCGACCCGGCCGCCGCCGGCGCGCAGCGCGTCGGCCAGGTCGCCGGAGGCGGTCCACCACAGGTCGATCCGGTCGGTGATGGACAGCCCGCTGGTCTTGCGGGCCTCCTGCACCAGGCGGATCACCTCGCGGACCAGCCCGGCCCGGACCAGCTCGGGGGTGAGCGCCAGGTCCAGCGCCACCGTCTCGCCGGCGCCGCTGCCGACCGCGCCGGTCTCCACCGCCCAGCCGGCCCGCGGCTGCTCGTTGATGATCACCTCGTCCGGGCCGAGGGTGACCTCCTGGCCGTCCACCTCGACGGTCGCGCTCTCGCCGGCCCGGATCCGGGCGGCGAGCGCGGCCGGGTCGGCGGCGGCGACCGCCGCGGCGACCGCCTTGGTGCCGCTGCCGAACCGCTTGCCGAGGGTCCGGAAGTTCGGCTTGACGGTGAAGGACACCAGGTCGGCGGAGAAGGCCGATAGGTCCTCCAGCGCCTGGACGTTCAGCTCGTCGGCGATCAGCTCGCGCAGCTCGGCGGGCAGCGACGGCCAGCGGGCCGCGCCGACCAGGGCCCGGCCGAGCGGCTGGCGGGTCTTCACCCCGCTGCCGGCCCGGGCCGACCGGCCGAGCTCGACCAGCCGGCGCACCAGCGCCATCCGCTCCGACAACGCCGGGTCCAGCAGCTCCTCGCGCACCTCCGGCCAGCGGGCCAGGTGCACCGAGGCGGGGGCGTCCGGGGCGCGCAGCGCGTCCCACACGTGGTCGGTGAGGAACGGCACGATCGGCGCCATCAGCCGGGTGACCGTCTCCAGCGCCTCGTACAGGGTGGCGAACGCGGCCGGGTCGCCGCTCCAGAACCGGCGGCGGGACCGGCGGACGTACCAGTTGGACAGGTCGTCCAGGAAGTCGGTGATCCGCCGCCCGGCCCGCGCGGTGTCGAACGCCTCCAGCGCGCCGGTCACCTCGCCGATCGTGCGGTGCAGCTCGGCCAGCACCCACCGGTCGATCAGCGGCCGGTCGGCATGCGCCGGCGCCGGGGTCTGCGGCGACCAGGACTCCGCGCTCGCGTACAGGGTGAAGAAGGAGGTGGTGTTCCAGTAGGTGAGCAACACCTTGCGGACGATCTCCTCCAGGGCGGCGTGGCCGACCCGGCGCGGCGACCACGGCGAGCCGGAGGTCGCCATGTACCAGCGCAGCGCGTCGGCGCCATGCTGGTCCATCAGCGGCACCGGCTGCAGCACGTTGCCCAGGTGCTTGCTCATCTTGCGGCCGTCCTCGGCCAGGATCAGCCCGAGGCACAGCACGTTCTCGTAGGAGGACCGGTCGAACACCAGGGTGCCGACGGCCATCATCGAGTAGAACCAGCCGCGGGTCTGGTCGATCGCCTCGCAGATGAACTGGCCGGGGAAGGCCTGCTCGAAGGTCTCCTTGTTGAGGTGCGGGGCGCCCCACTGGGCGAACGGCATGGCGCCGGAGTCGTACCAGACGTCGATCACGTCGGCGACCCGGCGGGCCGGCTCGCCGCAGTCCGGGCAGGGGAAGGTCACGTCGTCGACGTAGGGCCGGTGCGGGTCGAGCGCGGACAGGTCACGGCCGGCCAGCCCGCCGAGCTCGGCGAGCGAGCCGACGCAGGTCACGTGGGTCTCGTCGGCCGAGCACACCCACAGCGGCAGCGGGGTACCCCAGTAGCGCGACCGCGACAGCGCCCAGTCGACGTTGTTGCGCAGCCACTCGCCGTACCGGCCCTCCTTGATCGTGGGCGGGAACCAGTTGGTGCGCTCGTTCTCGGCGAGCAGCCGGTCCTTGATCTCGGTGGTGCGGATGTACCAGGACGGCAGCGCGTAGTACAGCAGCGCGGTGTGGCAGCGCCAGCAGTGCGGGTAGCTGTGCTCGAAGTGCCCGCCCCGGAACAGCAGGCCGCGCTCGCGCAGGTCGGCGGTGAGCGGCTCGTCGGCGTCCTTGAAGAACGTGCCGCCCACCAGCGGGACGTCGGCGGTGAACCGCCCGTCCGGGCCGACCGGGTTGACCACCGGCAGGCCGTAGCGCTTGCAGGTGACCATGTCGTCGGCGCCGAACGCGGGGGCCTGGTGCACCAGGCCGGTGCCGTCCTCGACGGTGACGTAGTCGGCCAGCACCACGTAGTGGGCGTCCGGCATGTCGACCAGCTCGAACGGCCGGGCGTAGGGGGTGTGCTCCAGCTCGGCGCCGGGCACCCGGCCGGTGACCGTCCAGCCCTCGCCGAGGGCGGCCTCCAGCAGCGGCTCGGCCACGATGACCGGGCGCTCGCCCTCCTTGGCGGCGACCACGTAGGTCACCTCCGGGTGCACGGCCACCGCGGTGTTGGACACCAGCGTCCACGGGGTGGTCGTCCAGATGAGCAGGTCGGCGCCGGCGAACCGGCCCGAGGTCACCGGCAGCCGCACGTACACCGACGGGCTGGACACCGTCTCGTACCCGCCGGGCTGGCCGAGCTCGTGGTCGGACAGGCCGGTGCCGCAGCGCGGGCAGTACGGGGTGATCCGGAAGTCGCGGAACAGCAGGCCCTTGTCCCAGATGACCTTCAGCGACCACCACACCGCCTCGACGTAGGCGGGGTCCATGGTGCGATAGGCCTGGGACATGTCGACCCAGTAGCCCATCCGCTCGGTC
Organism: Sphaerisporangium rufum; assembly: GCF_016863395.1. Classification (GTDB taxonomy): domain Bacteria; phylum Actinomycetota; class Actinomycetes; order Streptosporangiales; family Streptosporangiaceae; genus Sphaerisporangium; species Sphaerisporangium rufum. The sequence continues at coordinate 18,395 of NZ_BOOU01000030.1, forward strand.
ATCTCCTCGAACGCGTCCACGTGCCGCAGCACCGACTCGCGGCAGCGGGCGTTGAACTCGGCGATGCCGTACGCCTCGATCTCCGGCTTGCCGGACAGCCCGAGCTCCTTCTCCACCGCCACCTCGACCGGCAGCCCGTGGCAGTCCCAGCCGGCCTTGCGGGGCACGTGGTAGCCGCGCATCGACTTGTAGCGGGGGAAGACGTCCTTGAAGACGCGGGCCTCGACGTGGTGCACGCCGGGCATGCCGTTGGCGGTGGGCGGCCCTTCGTAGAAGACCCAGGACGGGCCGCCGGCGTTCTGCTCCAGCGAGCGCTGGAAGACCTTGCCGTCCCGCCAGCGGGCCAGGACCTCGGTCTCGACGGCGGGCAGGTCGACCTGGGCGGGGAGCGGGCGGAAATAGGGGCCGGACATCGGCGGTGGACCTCCACGCGGGTGTTTCACGACGGCGTGGAGGGACGAGGCCGTGCGGGCCCCGCGGTACCACCCTCCTTGGCCCGGGTCCGGAATATCTTCCGAACCCTGGCCCACTCTTGTTTCTCGCGGCCGGTTCTACTGCGCCGCGGCCGGCTCTGCGGCCGGCGCGGCGGTTCTTCCGGCGGCTCCGGGGTGATCTTCCCTCCGGCTCTCGCCCCGGGCTCGCACCCTCCCCGGGTCGCTCCGGCGAGTGGGCCTGGAGGTACTCGTCCCCATCGACGCCTTGCGGATTTCCACGATATCCCATATCCGGGCCGGGCATCCCCGCCATCCGCGTCCCCGGCGGCGGCGGGAATTCCGGCCGGGCGATGCAGGCGGCCCGGTCTCGACCTGGTGACGCGGTAACCGGCGCGGCAAGCCCTCGGTAGCGGGCCGGAGATCTTCGGTAACCGCCGGGAAACCGGGCGAACGGTCCCGGGGTTACGGATGGCGTAAACGGTCGGCGCGTCGTTTGTTCTTCTGATATGGCCGACCTATGCTTCCCGCACTGCTCAACTGGTCGATCGGCGAGGAGGCCTTCATGGCCGGTGTGGCGCGGGCGGCGAAGACCGCTACGGGGACCGACGGTGGCACCACGTGGACCGGCGAGGAGCTGGCCGAGGTCCGCGCCCGGCTGGTCGGGGAGATCGAGGAACTGAACGCCGAGATAACCCGCTCGGAGTCCCAGATAGCCTCGGGGGACATCACCGACAGCGCGGGCGACGACCAGGCGGACGCCGGCGCCAAGACCTATGAGCGGGAACGCGAGATCGCCCTTACCCTGAATGCGCGGGACCTCGTCGCGCAGAACGAGCGGGCGGTCGCCCGGATCGACGCGGGAACATACGGAGTGTGCGAATCGTGCCACCAGCCGATCGGCAAGGAGCGCCTGCAGGCGTTCCCCAGGGCGACGCTGTGCGTGTCGTGCAAGCAGCGGGAGGAGCGCCGCTGACCCCCTCGCCGCCGTCCGACGCGGCGGCGGCCGGCACGCCGCCGGCGGTGCCCCGGCGGCGGCGGATCGCGGTGCTGGCCGGGCTGGCGGTGCTGGTGTACGTCCTGGACCTGGTCAGCAAGATCCTGGTGGTCGACCTGCTGGAGGGACGCGAGCCGGTCACCGTGATCGCCGACGTCCTCCGGCTGCGGGTGATCCGCAACTCCGGTGCGGCGTTCAGCATCGGCACCGGGCTCACCGTCGTCCTCACCGTGATCGCGATCGGCGTCGTGGTGGCGATCCTGCGCACCGCGCGCCGGCTGCGCAGCCTGCCCTGGGCGGTGACGCTCGGCCTGCTGCTCGGCGGCGCGCTCGGCAACCTCACCGACCGGGTCTTCCGCAGCCCGTCGCCGCTGCAGGGCCACGTGGTCGACTGGATCGAGGTCTTCCCGGTCACCCGGTTCCCGATCTTCAACGTCGCCGACTCGGCGATCGTCTGCGGCGGTTTCCTGGCCGTCTTCCTGGCCTGGCGCGGGCACCAGATCGACGGCACCCGGGCCGGGGACGAGTCCGCCGCCCCGGCCGGCGCCACCGAGGCCGCGGCCGCACCGGGCGCCGCGCACACCCCGGAGGCCACGCACGCCCCGGAGGCCACGCACGCCAGGGACGCCGGGGACGATGCCGGGCCGGCCGCTCCCGCCGGGGTCGCCAAGCCCGCCGGGGCCGGCGCGTCCGGCGGGGTCGCCGAGCCCGCCGCGATGAGCGAGTCCGCCGGGGCCGCCGAGGCGACCGGATCGCGGGAGGGGGAGCGGCATGGGTGAGCAGCGCAGCCTGCCGGTGCCCGACGGCCTGGAAGGCGAGCGGCTGGACGCCGCGCTGGCCCGGCTGTTCGGCTTCTCCCGCACCCGGGCCGCCGAGCTGATCGCCGCCGGCGACGTGCTGCTGGACGGATCGGCCCCGGCCAAGTCCGACCGCGTGCACGCCGGCGCCTGGCTCGACGTGGTGATCCCGGCGCCGCCCGCCGCACCGGTGCCGGTCGCCGAGCCGGTGCCCGGGATGCGGGTGCTGCATGAGGACGACGACATCGTGGTGATCGACAAGCCGATCGGCGTGGCCGCCCATCCGACCGTCGGCTGGACCGGGCCGACCGTCCTCGGCGGCCTGCTCGGCGCCGGTCACCGGGTGGCGACCAGCGGCGCGGCCGAGCGCCAGGGCATCGTGCACCGGCTGGACGCCAACACCACCGGGGCGATGGTGGTGGCCAAGAGCGAGACGGCCTACTCGCGGCTCAAGCGGGCGTTCAAGGAGCGCACGGTGGAGAAGCGCTACCACGCGCTGGTGCAGGGGCATCCCGACCCGCTGCGCGGCACGGTGGACGCGCCCATCGACCGGCACCCGGCCGGCGACGGCAGGTTCGCCGTGGTCGCCGGGGGAAAGCCGTCGATCACCCACTACGACACGATCGAGGCGTTCCGCGCGGCTTCGCTGCTCGACATCCGGCTGGAGACCGGCCGCACCCACCAGATCCGGGTGCACATGTCCGCCATCCGCCATCCGTGCGTCGGGGACCTGGCCTACGGCGCCGACCCCAGGCTCGCGGCCCGGCTGGGGCTGACCCGGCAGTGGCTGCACGCGTTCTCGCTGGGGTTCGAGCATCCGGCCACCGGCGAATGGGTCTCCTTCACCAGCGACCATCCCGCCGACCTGGCCCGCGCACTGGAGATCGTCCGCGCGGAGAGCTGACCGCGGCGTCCTACGCTCCCGCGTGGCGTCTGGCCCCTGTCCCGGCGCTGGGCTCCGGCGGCCGTTAGGCTTCGTGCTCCGCGGTGCGCGGGGCTCGCGCGTTCCGTCGTCATGGCCGGCGGGCGTGCGTCCGACGAGAGTGAGGATCGTGATCATGCTGGTGGCGGATGAGAGCCGTGGCCCTCGCGGCGTCGGACAACACCAGCCCGCGACGCGGCCCGACATCTGGAATCTGCACGCCGATCCACCCGCGGTGCGCGCCGCCGCGCGGGCGTGGCGGTCGCTGGCCGGCAGCGCCGGCACGCTGGCCGATGACGTCGACGGCGCGGCCGGCCGGGTGCCTGACTGGCGCGGGGCCGGCGCGGAGGCGTATCGCGCCCACCGGGCCAGGCTGGACGCACACCTCGGCGAGATCGCCCGGCTCGCCGAGGAAGCGGCCGCGGCGCTCGACGGGACCGCCGTCGCGCTGGAGACGATCCAGGAGGCGCTCACCGCGTCCCTGGCCGGCGTGGGCTGTCGGTACGTGGCCGACGACACCGCTCTCGGCGGCGTCGTGACCTTCTACCCCGATGACGACGCGGACCTGACGTCGATCGAGTCGGCCGTCGCCGCCGCGCGCCGGGGCCGCGCCGATCTGGACGGCCGCCTTCGCGTCGCCGCGGACGCGCTGAAAAAGGTGCGGGCCGGGATGCTGGGCATCGCTCCGCTGGGGAACGCGGGCGAGCCGGCGTTCGCCCTGCCGCCGGGCACGCCCGGACCGGACGGCGTGGAGGTGATCCGCGACGGCGACCGGCTTGTCGTCGACGTCGGCGACGGTGACGACAAGGTTGCCTACTATGTCGACCCCCTGACCGGCATGCGGGTCCTCAACGTCAACGGCAGGCAGTACGTGATCCCGTCCGGGGTGGAGCTCACCGTCCTGGCGGGGGACGGCGCGGACACGGTGACGTCGTCGGTTCCGGCGGACGGCATGGTGATCCTGGGCGGCGCGGGGAACGACGACATCAGGACCGGTGCGGGCGGCCAGACCGTCCTGGCGGGCCTGGGTGACGACACGGTGCTCACCGGAGGCGGCGCCGACCGGGTGTACGCGGGCTGGGGCTACGACCGGGTGGAGGGCGGCGACGGCGACGACAAGATCCACGGCGGTCGCGGGAACGACATCGTCAGCGGGGGTGCCGGGAACGACCTGCTGGACGGGGACCGGGGCGACGACGTGCTCGGCACGCACGACGAGGACTGGCGGCACCCTGGGCACCAGCCGGAGGACGGGAACGACCGGATCTACGGTTCGGGGGGAGACGACACCGTCCACGCCGGCGCCGGCGACGATGCCGTCGACGGCGGCGAGGGCGACGACCGGCTGCACGGGGACGGCGGGAACGATCGGCTCGCCGGGTCCCAGGGGGTCGACTACCTGGAGGGGGGCGCCGGGGACGACACCCTGTCCGGTGGTGCCGGTGAGGACGTTCTGTACGGGGGGGAAGGCGCCGACGCGCTCGACGGCGGGGACGACCGCGACTATCTTGAGGGCGGCCGCGGCGATGACCAGCTCAGCGGCGGTGCCGGTGACGACCTGCTCTCCGGCGGCCGTGGCCACGACGTACTGCACGGCGGGGCCGGTGACGACACCGCGTACACCGGCCAGGGCCACGACTCCTTCATCGGCGATGCCGGGAACGACAAGGTGTACGGGCAGACGTCCGGGCCGGACGGCGATTGCCTGACCGCCGAGCAGGTCACCGAGGTCGCCTACGATCCACGGGCCGGTGCGGAGATCGAGATCGAGGGTTCGCCGGAGTTCAGGTCCCGGGTCGGCGACGACCTGGACATGTTGCGGTCGTCGCCGGCCGGTACGCGAATGCTGGGCGAGGTGGACCGGCTGATCAACGAGGAGACCTGGCGCGACGGGGTCCACCTGAAGGAGTCGACCACCGCCGGCATCGACGGCCAGGTGAGCGGATTCGGGAAAGGCGGTCTCACCATTTCGGTGAACCCCTCGACCATCACCCAGGACTACCGGCTCGTGCCCGGCGTGACGCTCCACCACGAGTTGGCCCACGTCTACGACGACGGTATCGGGGGAGTGGACCACGAGTCGTTGTATCGGGGGTTGGACAATTACGCGGTTCCCAACAGTGAGCGCCAGGCGGTGGGCCTGCCGATCGACCGGGACGGCGACGGCGTTCCCGACGACCCCCATGACCATCCTGGGCACCCGTACGTGCTCACCGAGAACGCCCTGCGCGAGGAGATGCGCTGGCCGCGGCGTACGGAATATTGATCGTCAAGGACCATGAACGCGACGGCCGGGCGGTGCCTAGAATCGTCGCCATGACGGACGAACTGTCGGCGGATCCGGTGACACTGGCGCGTTTCGCCCGGGAGGTCCTCGTGGCCACCACGGCGTTCACCGACGCGATCGACGACACCCGGGACGGGTGGTCCGTCCCGGCCGCGGCCTTCGGTGACACATCGGCCGCACCGGCGGTCGCCGCTGCGGCCGAGGTGCTCCGCGACGAGACCATCGCCAGGCTCTCCGACGTCCAGGACGTGCTGACGACCGACGTCGAGTCCCTCTACCAGGTGGCGTTCGCCGTCCAGTCCGCCGAGGAGGCGAACACCGCCCGGCTGAAGGAAGTGGGCTGACGGCCGAGCGGACGGCAGAGCCGGCGTGGGCGGTCACGCTCCCGGCCGGGACAGGTGGTCAGGCGCTGAGGCGGGCCAGGGCGCCGGTGGCCGCCGCACCTTCGAGGGCCTTCACCGGCCCCTTCTTGCCCTTGCCGCTCGCCTTGCCCTTGGCCTTGCCGTTCACGCCGGCCGCACCCGTGCCGAGGCCGTTCTGTGAGGCGCCCGGCCCTGGCGGGACGCCGGCGCCGGCATCCTGCCGGCTCTTGGTGGGCTTGGGGGAGTTCTTGCCGGTCGGCTTGGCCGGAGCCTTCCCGGTCGGCTTGGCGGACGGGCCCTTCTTGTCTTCGGCCTTCTTGTCTTCCGCCTGCTTGTCCGCGCGGTCGTCCTTGGGCTTCGTGCTGCGCGAGGGGGCCGACACCGAGGAACGCGACGCGCGCTGCGGGGTCGAGCGGTAGGTCCCCTGCGGCTCGCGGCGGGCGACGGTCTCGGCCGCGGGCTGCGCGGAGGGGGTCACCGAGACGGTGACCCGCACGGTGGGGGAGGTGACCGGCGTGGTGCGCACGTCCGCCGTCCGGGCGGTCACCCAGGCCATCCCGCCGGTGACCAGCCCGACCGACATGACCAGGGCACTGACGCCCGCCACGGCGATCCCGCGCCCGCCGCCGGTCCGGCGCGGCTGCGGCGGAACGTTCCCGGGCGCGGCGACCGGCGGGGCCTGGGCCCCCGGGCGGGTGGCCGTGGCGGGCATGGGCAGCGCGGGGGAGGTGGCCTCGGGCTGGATGCCGGCCGCCACCATGCGCAGGTAGTGCTCGGCCTCGTCGGCGGTGAGCCGGTCGGCCGGGTCCTTGCGCAGCAGGCCGGCCAGCACCGGGCCGAGCGGCCCGGCCAGGCGCAGCGGCGCGGGCGGGTCGTGCATGACCGCGCCGAGCGTCGCCAGCGGGTTGCCGCGCTGGAACGGGGAGCGGCCCTCGACCGCCACGTACAGGGTGACGCCGAGCGACCACAGGTCCGACGCGCGGGTGGCCTGGCCGCCGGCGGCCCGCTCGGGCGCGATGAACGCCGGGGTGCCGATCAGCGTGCCGGTGCGGGTCACCGGCGAGTCGTCCTCGAGCGTCGCGATCCCGAAGTCGGTCAGTACCGCACGCCCGCTGTCGGTGGCCAGCAGCACGTTGTCCGGCTTGACGTCCCGGTGCAGCACCCCGGCCCGGTGGGCGGCGCGCAGCGCGGCCAGCACCTCCAGGCCGATCCGCGCCACCCGTTCGGCCGGCAGCGGGCCGCGGTCGCGCACCACGGCGCCGAGCGTGGCCGACGGCACCAGCTGTAGCACGATCCACGGGTGCCCGTTCTCCTCGAACACGTCGTAGACCGTGGCCACTCCCGGGTGGCCCACCCGGCCGGCGGCGCGCGCCTCCCGGAAGGTGCGCTCCATGAAGATCTCGCGTTCCGTACCGGTCAGTTCCGGCGGCGCGATGAGCTCCTTGACGGCGATCTCGCGTCCGAGAATGGCGTCATGAGCACGCCATACGGTGCCCATCCCGCCGCGGCCGATCGGCTCGATGAGACGGTATCGGCCTGCCACTACTCGGTCGATGACCTGGGAGGAATCCGTCATGACGCCCGAGCTACCCGATTTCTAGCGCCGCATTCCTCTATAGTCAGGAAGCCCGAAAAGTAGCTGCAAACCTGTCAAATCGGTCAGGGTCCCGTTTCCACTCCCTCTCCGGCACCTGCCAGTAGAGGGCGAAGTGCCGGCCGCTCCTGGTGGTGAAGAGCAGATCCACCACGTGGACCGGCCCCGACTCCGGGCGCCAGGTGAACTCCCAGCGGACCGCCGGCCGGCCCTGGAACCTGAAGTACAGCCGGGTGATCCGCCGATAGCCGGGCAGCCGCTTCTCCGCCAGCGAGCGCCGCTCCACGATGCCCGTCGCCGTCCAGGCGTCCCGGGCGTCCCACCGGGTGGTGTCCACCAGCAGGTAGCCGGGGTCACCGGGCCGCCGGAACCGTACCCGGGCCTCCTCACGGCCGAACTCCACCCAGTCGCCGGGCAGCCGGGCGACGAAGCCGAGCCGGTCCAGGTGGGCCTTGGAGAACTCGCCCGGGGACGGCCGGGCCGAGGCGGTGCCCCCGGTGCTCGGGGTGGTCGCCGGATCTACGGCGGCGGCCGACCCGGTGGCGGTGCCTGCCGGGGTCACGGTGCGGGGCGCGGCGGAGGTGTTCAGGGCGGTGGCCGGCGTCGTCCTGCCCGACCCGGTCACCGGGGAGGTGGAGGGCCGGAGGGCGTACCAGCCGGCGGCGCCCAGCCCGGCCAGCAGCAGCGCGCCGGCCGCGGCCACGGCGGCCCGTCGTCCACGCGGCCGGCCGCCGGGTCCGGGCCGCACGGTTTCGGGCCGCACGGGTCCGGGTCGCATCGGGCCCGCCGGCGCCGGCGCCGGGACGGTGCCGCCGGCGATCCGCTCCAGCGCCGCGGCCGCCTCGGCGGCCGTCATCCGGCGCTCGGGCTCCTTGCGCAGCAGCCCGTCGATCACCGGCGCCAGCGGGCCGGCCAGCCGCACCGGGTCGGGCGGATCGTTCAGCACCGCCGCCATCGTGGGCACCGGCGCGCCCCGGTCGAACGGGGGCCGCCCTTCCACCGCGGCGTACAGGGTGGCGCCGAGCGACCACAGGTCGGAGGCCGGGGTGGCCGGGCGGCCGGCCAGCCGTTCGGGGGGCAGGAAGGCGGGCGTGCCCGACAGCTCGCCGGTCGCGGTGAGCGCCGTCTCCTCCGGCAGCGTCGCGATGCCGAAGTCGGTGAGCACCACCCGGTCCTCCCCGGCCAGCAGGACGTTCTCCGGCTTGACGTCGCGGTGCAGCACGCCGGCGGCGTGCGCGGCCCGCAACGCCGAGAGCACCCGGGTGCCGACCGCGGCGGCCCGGGCCGGCGACAGCGGGCCGTCGGTGCGGATCACCTCGCCCAGCGACCGCGACCGGACCAGCTGCATCACGATCCACGGCCGGCCGTCCTCCTCGACGACGTCGTGCACCACCACGACCGACGGGTGGTCCAGCCGGCCGGCGGTGCGCGCCTCGCGGATGGTGCGCCGGTTGAACGCCGCCCGGTCCTGCTCGCTCAGCGCCCGGTACAGCACCTCCTTGACCGCGACGGGGCGGTCGAGCAGCTCGTCGTGGGCCAGCCAGACGATGCCCATGCCGCCCTGGCCGAGCCGATCCAGCAGCCGGTACCGACCGGCCACCCAACGTCGCGTATCGGCGGTCACCCTCCGCCCGTCCCTTCTGTGGCGTGTCCGCATCGTCCCACGACGCGGTGCGGGCGGCGGCCTACTTGTCGGGCTTGAAGGTCGCGGTGAAGGTCTGGAAGTGATCCAGGTACTTCTTCCAGTCCTTCGCCGCCGTCTTCCACACGATCGCGTACCCGTGCCGCTTGTCGGTGACGAAGCCCCGGTCGATGACGTGCGACTGGCCGTTGCCGAAGGTGAACTCCCAGTCCGCCGCGGTCTTCCAGTAGCCCTTCACCTCGCGGATGGCGATCAGCTTGTAGCCGGGGAAGTTGCCGCTCATGCCCGGCACGTCGCGTTCCCAGGTCTTCTTTGCGTCCTTCTCCGGGCTGCTCGTCTGCGCGATCTCCAGGTAGGCGTGCGGGTCCGGGCCGCGGAATCGGGCCCGAGGGCCGATGTCCCGCTCGAACCGCCACTTCTTGGGCAGCGCGATGGAGAAGCCGGAATGGTGCTTGTAGCGGTGCCAGCCGGCCGGCACGTCGGCCGCGGAGGACTTCTCCGGCTTTGGTGACTTGCTCGGGCTCGCCGCCGGCGTCGGCGAGGCGGGCGCGGACGACGCCGGCTCCGACGTCGCCGGGGCCGAGGTGGACCGGTCGCCGCCCGGACCGCCGGAGGCCGCCGGATCGCCGGAGGCGGCGCCGCCGCCGGCCTCGCGCAGGCCGAGCCACAGCGCGATGCCGCCAACGATCAGCAGGGCGGGGATGGTCAGCAGCGCGATGCGCAGCAGCGGCAGCGGGCGGTGCCCGGTGCCGGCCGGGTCCGGCGGCGCTACGGGCGGGGCGCCCGCCGCCGCGGTCTCCGCCGGCGCCGCCGTGCGCGCGGTCTGGGCCGGGGCCGCCGAGCGCGCCGTCTCCGCCGGGCCGGGCGTGGCCGCCGCGGCGGCCGGCGCCGTGTAGGGGCGCCGGCCGGCCGGGCCGGCGGGCACGGCGCCCGCGGCGGAGCCGGTCTTCCTCGGCGGCGCGCCCGGCGGCCGGACCGGCTGCACGGGTGCCTTGAGCTTCTTGGTGCCGGTGCGGGCCGGCGCGGGCGTGGCGGCCGGCCGCTCGCCGGTGCCGGCCGCGCGCCCGTTCCCGCCGTCCGGGCGGGCGGTGCCGTCCGGGCCGTCAGGTTCGGCGGATGCCGGGGCGGCCCCGGCACCGTCCGCCCGGGGGCCGGAGTCCTGGCCGGCGCCGGACCGCGCTCCGGATCGCGGTCCGGACGCGGTGCCGGGCCCGGTGCCCGGATCGGTGCCGGAGCCGGCGCCCGGATCAGTGCCGGAATCGGGTCCGGAATCGGGTTCAGAGTCCGGCCGGCCGGGACCGGGCCGCGCGCCCGCCGCGCCGGCGCCCGCGCCGGCGGCCGGTGCGGCCGATCCGGGCCGGGGCGGCGCGGGACGCCGCCCGGACTCCGGCGAGCGCCGGGGGGCCGGGGCCTGGCGCAGCGACCCCATTTCGCGCAGCGCCTCGCCGCCCTCGCGGGCCCGGGGCACCGCCCCGGCCTCCGCCGGGGACACGACCGGGGGCGCTGCCGGGGCCTCGGCGGAGGCGGAGGCCGCCGGGGCGGCGGTGGAGCGCTCCTGGGCCACCGCGCGCAGCATGCGCTCGGCCTGGTCGGCGCCCAGCCGGCGGTCGGGGTCCTTCTCCAGCAGGCCGAGCAGCACCGGGGCGAGCCGGCCGGCGCGCTTGGGCGGCTCGGGGGCGTCGGTGAGCACCGCGTGCATGGTCGCCATGGCCATGCCCTTGTCGTGCGGCGGGCGGCCCTCCACGGCGGCGTACAGCGTCGAGCCGAGCGACCACAGGTCGGACTCGCGCTGCGCCGCGCTGCCGCGCAGCCGCTCCGGGGCGATGAACGCCGGCGTGCCGACCAGGCCGGTGCGGGTCATCGTCGTGTCGGTCTCCATGCGGGCGATGCCGAAGTCGGTGAGCACCACCCGGCCGTCCTCGGTCAGCAGGACGTTCTCCGGCTTGACGTCGCGGTGCAGCACGCCGGCGGCGTGCGCGCTGCGCAGCGCCTCCAGCACCTGCAGGCCGATGTCGGCCACCATGCGCACCGGCAGCGGCCCGTCGTCGCGCAGCACCTGGCCCAGGGAGCGCGAGTCGACCAGCTGCATGACGATCCAGGGCCGGCCGTCCTCCTCGATGACGTCGTGCACCACCACGACGTTGGGATGGGTCAGCCGGCCGGCGGCGCGCGCCTCGCGCAGCGTCCGCTGGTTGAGCTCGGCCACCTCGTCGTCCTGGGGATCGCCGGGGTAGCGGACCTCCTTGACCGCGACCGGGCGGTCCAGCAGCTCGTCGTGGGCCCGCCAGACGATGCCCATGCCACCCCGGCCGATCGGCTCCAGCAGCTGGTAGCGGTCGGCCACCCGGCGTCCCTGCCGCCGTCCGTTCGGCCGTGCTTCCGACATCACCCGGCGCTACCCCCTTTCAGGCGAATGAATCGTCCCATAGCGGTGCGCCGGTGCAAACGTGGCGGCCGGCGTACCGTCCGCCATCTGAGATCGCACGTCCATCTGGCGGCCGCCCGCTGATAATCTCGCTGCCATGACTTGCGGTTTCGTCGCCTCCCGGCGGGTTCCGGGAAGTTCGGGCCGGTATCGGATGATCTAGCGAGCACCCGGAGCCGGACGAGGGCGGAGGCGAGGGGCGTCGCTGCCCTTTCGCTGCCATCGCCCTCCCCGCCGGCCCGTGGACGACGCGGCCGGCCACCCAGGATAGGGAGCCGACATGTCATCGACCGTGCAGACAGTAGCGCACACCGTCCGCGTCCGGAGCGTCACCCTCGGAGACGGCCCGGTCCTGGTCGTGGCGGGTGCCGGCGGATCCCCGGACGGTGATCGCGCCGATGGCGGTCCCGGGCCCGCGGGCGCCGACGTCCGCTGGCTCGCCCCGCGGCCCGGCCGGGCCGCGGCCGAGCTCGCCGCCGCCCGCGCCGGGCGGGACGTCCCGGTGCTGGCCGAGCCCGCCACCGACGCCGACCTGCCCGCGGTGGCCGCCGGCGCCGACGGCGTCGTGGTCGGCGCCGCCTGGGCGCGCGATCCGGCCCGGCTGGCCGCCGCCGCCCGGCTCGGGCTGCCGGTCGTCCTGCAGCGGCCGCCCGGCGCGGACCTGGCCGAGTGGCTGGAGCTGGCCGCGCGGTGCGCCGGCGCCGCCGGGGTGGCGCTGTGCGAGCCGGGGGAGGGAACGGCGGGCGAGCCGCCGGCCGCCGACCTCGGCCTGGCCGCCGCGGCGCGGGAGCGGTCCGGGCTGCCGGTGCTCGCCGCGCCCGGCACCCGGTTGGCCGCCGCGACGGTCGCCGCCGGGATGGACGGACTGTGGCTGCCGGCCGGGGCCGGCGAGGCGGAGGCCGCCGCGGCCCGGGAGGCGGCGACCCTGGTCGGCGCGCTGCTGCGGCCGCAGTCCCCGGCCACCCTGGCGAGCGCGCGGGGCGCCATCGACCGGGTGGACGCCGCGCTGGCGGTGCTGCTGGAGCGGCGCGCCGCGCTGGCGGGCACCGTGCAGCGGCTCAAGCCGGTCGGCGGGTTCGCCGGGCGGGACGCCGAGCGCGAGCGGCGGCTGGTCGCGGCGATGGCCCGCCGGGCGCCCCGGCTGGGCGAGGCCCGGCTGGCGCCCATCATGAACGCGGTCATCGAGGCCGGCCTGCGGCTCAGCGAGGACGCCCCCGCCGCCGGCCCGCGTCCCCGCGGCTGACCCCCGGGGGCCGGCGGGTCACGATTGGGACCCGAGGGCCTGGTGTGCGGCGAGAGGCGCCGGCACGGCGTAGGCTCTCATCCGCCGCACCGGATCGACGGGGAAAGGGACGGCCCGCATGGCTGATTCGTTCGTGCATCTGCACGTCCACACCGAGTACTCCATGCTCGACGGGGCGGCGCGGCTGAAGCAGATGTTCAAACAGGTCGGCGACCTCGGAATGCCCGCCATCGCGATCACCGACCACGGCAACATGCACGGCGCCTACGACTTCCACCGGCAGGCCACCGCGGCCGGCGTCAAGCCGATCCTCGGCATCGAGGCCTACGTCGCCCCCGAGTCCCGGCTGAACAAGCGGCCGGTGCTGTGGGGCGAGCCGCACCAGAAGAGCGACGACGTGTCGGCCGGCGGCTACTACACGCACATGACGATCTGGGCGCGCAACGCCACCGGGCTCGGCAACCTGATGAAGCTCTCCTCGCGCGCCTACACCGAGGGGTTCGTCCGCAAGTGGGCGCGGATGGACGCCGAGCTGCTCACCGAGCACGCCGACGGGCTGATGGCCACCACCGGCTGCCCGTCCGGCGAGGTGCAGACGCGGCTGCGCCTCGGGCAGTACGACCGGGCGGTGGCCGCCGCGGCCCGCTACCAGGAGATCTTCGGGAAGGACAACTACTTCCTGGAGATCATGGACCACGGGCTGGACATCGAGCGCCGGGTCCGCGACGGGCTCACCCGAATCTCCGCCGAGCTCGGCATCCCGCCGCTGGTCACCAACGACTCGCACTACACCTACGAGTCCGACTCCACCTCGCACGACGCGCTGCTGTGCATCCAGACCGGCAAGCAGCTGTCCGACCCCGACCGCTTCCGCTTCGACGGCTCGGGCTACTACATCAAGTCCGCCGACGAGATGCGCGCGGTGGACTCCTCCGACCTGTGGGCCGAAGGCTGCCGCAACACGCTGCTGGTGGCCGAGAAGGTCGAGCCGGAGGGCATGTTCACCTTCAAGAACCTGATGCCCACCTTCCCGGTGCCCGACGGCGAGACCGAGGAGAGCTGGTTCCGCAAGGAGATCGAGGCCGGCATGCGCCGCCGGTTCCCCGAGGGGGTGGACGAGGAGCACCGCCGCCAGATCGACTTCGAGATGGGCGTCATCCTGCAGATGGGGTTCCCCTCGTACTTCCTGGTGGTCGCCGACTTCATCATGTGGGCGAAGAACAACGGCATCCGGGTCGGCCCGGGCCGCGGGTCGGCGGCGGGCTCGCTGGCCGCCTACGCCCTCGGCATCACCGACCTCGACCCGCTGCCGCACGGCCTGATCTTCGAGCGGTTCCTCAACCCCGACCGGGTGTCCATGCCCGACGTCGACATCGACTTCGACGAACGCCGCCGGGCCGACGTGATCCGGTACGTCACCGAGAAGTACGGCGCCGACAAGGTCGCGATGATCGCCACCTTCGGCACCATCAAGGCGAAGGCGGCCATCAAGGACGCCGCCCGCGTCCTCGGCTATCCCTACGCGCTCGGCGACAAGGTCTCCAAGGCGTTTCCGCCCGCCGTCATGGGCAAGGACATCCCGCTGTCGGGCATCTTCGACCCCGAGCACCCCCGGTACAACGAGGCCGGCGAGCTGCGCAGGCTCTACGAGGAGGACGTCGACGTCAAGGCGGCGATGGACCTCGGCCGCGGCCTGGAGGGCCTGATCCGGCAGACCGGCGTGCACGCGGCCGGCGTGATCATGTCGTCGGAGGTGCTGACCGACTACATCCCGATCATGCGCCGGGACGCGGACGGCGCGATCATCACGCAGTTCGACTACCCGACCTGCGAGACGCTCGGCCTGCTGAAGATGGACTTCCTCGGCCTGCGCAACCTCACGATCATCGACGACTGCCTGAAGATGATCGAGGGCAACACCGGCACGATGATCGACCTGCTCAAGCTGCCGCTGGACGACGCCAAGACCTACGAGCTGCTCGGCCGCGGCGACACCCTCGGGGTGTTCCAGCTGGACGGCGGCGGCATGCGCTCGCTGCTGCGGCTGATGAAGCCGGACAACTTCGAGGACATCTCCGCGGTCGGCGCGCTCTACCGGCCGGGCCCGATGGGCGCCAACTCCCACACCAACTACGCGCTGCGCAAGAACGGCCAGCAGCAGATCACCCCGATCCATCCGGAGTTCGAGGAGTCGCTGGCCGAGATCCTCGGCACCACCTACGGCCTGATCGTGTACCAGGAGCAGGTCATGGCCATCGCGCAGAAGGTCGCCGGGTTCTCGCTCGGCAAGGCCGACCTGCTGCGCCGGGCGATGGGCAAGAAGAAGAAGGCCGAGCTGGACAAGCAGTTCGCGTCCTTCGAGAAGGGCATGAAGGACAACGGCTACTCGGCCGCGGCCATCAAGACCCTGTGGGACATCCTGGTCCCGTTCTCCGACTACGCCTTCAACAAGGCGCACAGCGCCGCCTACGGCCTGGTCTCCTACTGGACGGCCTACCTGAAGGCCAACCACCCGGCCGAGTACATGGCCGCGCTGCTGACCTCGGTGAAGGACGACAAGGACAAGTCGGCGCTCTACCTCAACGAATGCCGCCGGATGGGCATCAAGGTGCTCCCGCCGGACGTCAACGACTCCGACTTCGACTTCACCCCGCGCGGCAGCGACATCCGCTTCGGGCTGTCGGCGGTCCGCAACGTCGGCGGCAACGTGGTGGACGGCATCATCACCGCTCGCCGGGAGAAGGGCCGTTTCGCCGACTTCAAGGACTTCCTGCGCAAGGTGCCGGCCATCGTCTGCAACAAGCGGGTGGTCGAGTCCCTGATCAAGGCCGGCGCGTTCGACGCGCTCGGGCACGTCCGCAAGGGCCTGATCATGGTGCACGAGCAGGCGGTGGACGCGATCATCGACATCAAGAAGAACGAGGCGATCGGCCAGGACTCGCTGTTCGGCGCGGTGGACGGCGCCGAGGACCAGACCTTCGACGTGCAGATCCCGGCGGGGGAGTGGGACAAGACCACCCTGCTGGTGTTCGAGCGCGAGATGCTCGGCCTGTACGTCTCCGACCATCCGCTGTTCGGCGTGGAGCACATCCTGTCGGCCGGCGCCGACTGCTCGGTGGCGGCGTTGCAGGGCGAGGAGCGGCCGGACGGCCAGGTGGTCACCGTGGGCGGCATCCTCACCGGCCTACAGCGCAAGGTCACCAAGAAGGGCGACACCTGGGTGCTCACCACCCTGGAGGACCTGGAGGGCGCCATCGAGGTGATGATCTTCCCATCTGCCTACCAGCTGTGCGCGACGGTGCTCGCCGAGGACGCCATCGTCTTCGTCAAGGGCCGGCTGGACCGCCGGGAGGACGTCGCCAAGATCGTGGCGATGGAGGTGACCGCGCCCGACCTGTCACAGGAGGCGGGCGGGCCGCTGGTGGTCAGCCTGCCGCTCACCCGGTGCACGCCACCGGTGATCGGCCGGCTGAAGGAGGTGCTGACCACCCACCGCGGCACCACCGAGGTGCACCTGCAGCTGCACAACGGCGCCAAGACCACCGTCATGCGCCTGGACGACCGGCTGCGGGTGGCCCCCTCGCCGGCCCTGATGGGCGACCTCAAGCAGCTCCTCGGCCCCGCCTGCCTCAGCGCCTGACCCGGCTCCGGCCGGTCCGGTCCGGCGCCGCCGGCGGGTGCGCGTCCGGCGGCCGGCCCAGGTCAGGAGCGGGGAGGGTGCCGGACCCCGGGCACGTTCCAGCCGCGGCCGGGACGCCGGCCGGAGGTGGTTTCACCAGCCCGGATAGCCCCCCGGGCCGGGGGCGGCCGGGTCGGCGGGGGCGGGCACCGCGTCCGCCGGCGGGCGGGACCACCGCGGCCGGCGGGGCAGTACGTACACCTCGACCTCCGGCCAGAACGGGTCGGCGCCGGGACCGCCGGCCGGCCGGCGGTGCCCGCGCCGGCGCCCGCCCGGCGGCTCGCCGCCGTCCCACGGCTCTCCGGGGCCCAGGGCCTGGTCCTCCGGCCGCAGGCCCGGCGTGCTGCCGCCGCCGAACCGCGCCAGGTCCGGCGGGGTGAACGGGGTCGGCGGCACGTCCCGCAGCGCCCGTTCCATCGAGGCGACCCAGATCGGCCCGGGCAGCGTGGCGCCCTGCACGCCCCCGTAGGACCGCCCGCCGATCTCCACGCCGGTCAGCGGGTACTTGTAGGCGCCGCGGATGTCGCCCAGGCTCACCGCGGCCGAAAGGTCGGGGGTGTAGCCGGCGAACCAGGCCGAGGTGTACCCGTTGTTGGTGCCGGTCTTGCCGGCCGCGTCCCGGCCGATGCCCTGCCCGCGCATGGTGCCCCGGGTGAACACCCCGGTCAGGATGTGGCTCACCGCGTCGGCGACCGCCGGTTCGATCGCGCCGGTGCAGCTCGGCCGGATCGGGGTCCGCCGCCCGTCCCGCTCGGCGATCTCCATGATGGCCTGCGGGCGGCAGTAGCGCCCGCGCGCGCCGAAGGTGGCGAACGCCGCCGCCACCGTCACCGGGTCCATCTCGTTGGCGCCGAGGGTGAACGTCGGCACCTCCCGCAGCGGGCGGCCGTCGGCCCGGGCGATGCCGGCCGACCGGGCGGTGCGCACCACGTCGCACAGGCCCACGTCGCGCTCCAGCATCATGTAGAAGATGTTCACCGACTGCCAGGTGCCGGTCGCGATGCTGTACGGTCCGCCGCGGCCCTCGCCGCCGGCGTTGTGGATCACCGTGTCCGGGGCGTCCACCCGGTGTCCCGAGCAGTCGCGGTACCCCGAGGACGGCACGAAGCTTCCGGGCGTGTCGAAGCCCTGGTCGAAGCGCCACCCCTTGGCCAGCGCGGTGGCCAGCGTGAACACCTTGAACGTGGAGCCGGCCTGGAAGCCCTGTCCGCCGCCGTGCGCCATGTCCGCGGCCAGGTTGTAGGTGGTGCGCGGCCCGTCGGCGCGGTCGCCCCGGTTCGCGCCGTACTTCTTGCTGGCGGCCAGCGCGCGGATCCGCCCGGTACCGGGTTCCACCATGGCCTCCGCCGCCACCTGGGAATCCTTGGCGTGGACGTGCGCGGCGATGGCGTGATCGGCGGCCCGCTGGGCCGTGCGGTCCAGGCTGGTCCTGATCACCAGGCCGTCCCGGTAGAGCCGGTGCTCCCGCTCGGCCCGCGTCTGCCCGAAGGCCGGGTTGGCGCCGATCTCCCGCTGCACGTACAGGCAGAAGAACGGGAAGTCGCTCTCGGCGCACCCGCCCGGCTCCGGGCGTGGGTTCAGCGCCAGCGGCGCCGCCCGGGCCGCGTCCGCCGCCGCCCGCGGGACCATCTTCAGCCGGGCCATCCGGTCCAGCACCAGGTCGCGGCGCTCGCGCAGCCGCCGCTGGTGCCGCCGGCCGAGGGTCGGGTCGGTGAGGTAGGGCGTGCGCACCGCGCCGGCCAGGGTGGCGGCCTGCGGCAGCGTCAGCGCCGCCGCCGAGGTGCCGAAGAACCGCCTGGCGGCGGCCTGCACGCCGAAGGCGCCACCGCCGAAATAGGTGATGTTCAGGTACCTGGTCAGGATCTGGTCCTTGGTGTACTTGCGTTCCAGGGTCACCGCGTACCGCAGTTCCTGCAGCTTGCGGCGGATGCTCGGCGCGCGGGCCAGGACGCGCTCGGACTCCGAGCGGGCGTTCTGCAGCAGGATGTTCTTGACGAGCTGCTGGGTGAGGGAGGATCCGCCCTGCCGGATGCTCCCGGCCCGCGTGTTGGCGATGATCGCGCGCAGCGTGCCCTTCAGGTCGAGGCCGGCGTGCTCGTAGAAGCGGGCGTCCTCGATGGCCACGATGGCCTTGAGCATGACCGGCGCGATCCGGTGGATCGCCACCGACTGGCGGTTCTGCACGTAGAACTGGGCGAACACCCGCCCGTGGCGGTCCAGCAGCCGGGTGCGCTCCGGCAGCGGCGCCTCGCGCAGCACCGCCGGCACCTGAAAGAAGTCGTGCGCGGTGTCCCTGGCCAGCACCCCGGCCCCGCCGACCGCGGGCAGCGCCAGCCCGGCGACCAGCAGCCCGCCGGCCACACCGGCGCCGGCCAGCAGCAGGACGGCCGCCGCCACCGGGCGTTCCCGGCGGCGGGCGGACTCGCCGCCGGGCTCCCGGCGGGCGGCGGATCCGAAGGTCACGCAGTAGACGTGCGACCGAGGGAACCTCGGCAAACGCCCGCCGCGGGAAGCTTTACCCTTCCCGGTTGATCTTCAGGCCAAGTGAGGTGAACTGGTCGAAAACCCGGTGATAGCCGCGTTCGATGTGGTTGACGCCGCGGAGCGTGGAGGTGCCGTCGGCCACCGCGGCGGCCAGTACGGCCGAGAAGCCGGCCCGGATGTCGGGCAGCGTCACGTCGGCGCCGCGCAGCTTGGACACTCCGCGCACCACCGCCGAGTGCCGCGAGTTGGTGTCGTGGTAGCGGCACGCGGGCCCGCCCAGGCACACGTCGAACGTCTCGATCTCGCACCCCATCTTCTGCAGCGCGGGCACGTAGACCAGCCGGTTCTCGAACACCGTCTCGTGCAGCACCGACATGCCGTCGGCCTGGGTGAACAGCACCATCAGCGGCGTCTGCCAGTCGGTCATGAAGCCGGGGTGGGTGTCGGTCTGCACCGCCGCGGCGCGCAGGCCGTCGGGGGCGGAGGCGGTCAGCCACTCGTCGGTGATGTCGAACTGGGCGCCCATCCGGGCCAGCGTGGTGATCGCGGTGACCAGCCGGTCCTGCGGGCAGCCGTGCACCCGCACCTCGCCGCCGGTGATCAGCCCGGCCACCAGGTAGGAGAACGCCTCGATGCGGTCACCGGCCAGCCAGGTGGAGGCGCCGCGCAGGCTCTCCACCCCCTCGATGACGATGCGCCTGTCCGGGCTCAGCTCGATGCGGGCGCCCATCCGCTGCAGGAACAGCGCCAGCTCCACCACCTCGGGCTCGGTGGCCGCGCCCTTGATGACCGTCTTGCCCTCGGCGAGCACCGCCGACAGCAGGATGGTCTCGGTGGCGCCGACGCTCGGATAGGCCAGCTCGATGCGGGTGCCGCGCAGCCGGCCGGCCTTGGCGGTGATGCCCGTCTCGTCGACGATGACCTCGGCGCCCATCGCGCGCAGCGCCTCGACGTGGAAGTTGACCGGGCGGCGCCCGATCGGGTCGCCGCCGACCAGCGGCACGAACGCCTCACCTGCCAGGTGCAGCAGCGGGCCCAGCATCAGGATCGGGATGCGGTTGAGCCCGGTGAAGGCGGCCGGGACCCGCGGCCGGATCTCCGGCCCGCGCTCCAGGGTGATCTCCCGCCCGTTGACGGCGACCTCGATGCCGAGGGCGTCGAGCATCGCGGCGGTGATGCCCACCTCGCCGACCTCGGGTGCGTTGTGCAGGGTGCTCGGACCGCTGCCCAGCATGGCGGCGACCATGTGCTTGGACACCGCGTTCTTCGAGCCGCGCACCTCCACGTCACCGCGCAGCGGGCCGGAGGGTTCGATCAGCCATACCTCATCGCTCACGGGTGACAGCCTAACCGGGGCACCCCGGGCGGCCGGCGGCCTGGTGGCGCGCGGCGATACCCGGGCCGGCACCGGCGAGACTACGATGTTGCGGTCCGCCGCCGCCGGCGGCGGACCGGGCGGAGGCGAGGTGATCGGGTGCGGCGGCTGCGCGACTTCGCGCTGACGGTCGTGGTGCTGGCCGTGGCCGGGCTGGGCGCCGGCCTGGTGTGGTCGGCGGTGGCGCCGCGCACGCCCTACGTGGTCACCCGGTCCGGTCCGCGGCTGGCCGATCCCACCACCCAGACGCTCATCGCCGCGGACGGCTGGTTCGCCGTGATCACCGCGGCGGCCGGGCTGGCCTGCGGCGTCGTCTGCTACGTGCTGGCCCGCACCGGCCGCGGCAGCCCGGTCGCCCTGCTGCCGGGCCTGACGGCCGGCGGCCTGCTGGGCGGCTGGCTGGCGCTGGTCGTGGGGTCCTCGTTCGGCGGCCCGGCGGTGCAGGCGGCGGCGCCCGCCGCGGCCGGGGTCGGCTCCACCGTCGAGGTGCTGTCGATCACCGCCCGCGGCGTGCTGCTGAGCTGGCCGCTGGTCGCGGTCGTGATGTTCGGCGTGCTGGCGTCGGTCGAGGGGTACCGCGAGTCCCCGCTGCGCCGGCCGTACGCCGGGGAGCCCGGCCCGCCGGCCTGAGCGCCGGTCCGCCGCCTGAACGCGGGCCCGCCGGCCAGTGGCCGGGGGCCGCCCGGCCGCGCGCCGGGGCCGGGCGGCCCGCCGCTAGCGGATCTTGACCGGGCGGTAGGCCTTGAACTGGGTGCCGGCCGTCAGCCCGTGCCTGACGATCCGGTGGTCGGTGCCGTAGCCGGCCCGCTGCTGGTAGGCCCAGTACGAGGTGTGCCCGGCGTCGGCCCACTTGTCGAAGATGACCGCCGCCCGTGCCGTCTTCCCGCCGATCGCGTCGATCACCAGGTCGCCCTGGAGCAGCGCCGACATGGCGATCGGCCGCGAGTAGGCCGCCTTGACCAGGTCGGTGGTCACCGGTCCGGGCTTGGCCAGCCCGAGCGTCATCGACACGTAACCCGAGCCGTCCGTACGGTATCCGCTCTTGGTCTTGGCCTGGCTGTAAGGCACCCGCTGCGCGGTGGCGGGCTTCCAGGACAGGGCCCGGCTGATCACCGTGGCCCGGGTGACGGTCGCGGGCGGGTCGTCGCGCAGGTTGAGCGGCCGGTAGGGCTTGTACTCGCTGCCGGAGGACAGGCCGTAGCTCCGCACCCGGTGGTCGGTGCCGTACCCGCCGCGCTGCTCGTAGGCCCAGTAGGCGGTGCGCTTGGCGTCGGTCCACTTCTCGAAGATCACCACGTGCCGGGTGGTGTTGGTGCCGATGGCGTCGATGATCAGATCGCCCTTCTTCAGCTGGGCGAGCGTGATGCGCTTGCTGTAGGTCGCCGAGGCCAGCCCCACGGTGATCGGGCCGGGCTTGGGCAGCTTGAGCGTCATCGACACGAAACCCGAGCAGTCGGTGCGGTATCCGCCGTGCGTCTTGCTCTGGCTGTAGGGGATCCGGCTACTCGTGTGCGGGTGCCAGGTCTTCGCCCGGTCGATCATCTCCGATCGGGTGACCGTCGCCTGGGCCAGCGTGGTGACGGTGTCGAGCGTGGGGTCCTGCGACGGCTCCGGGTTCGGGGTGGTGTCCTCCGGGGCGGGGGTGCTGGTGGCGGCCGGCGTGGGCGTGGGCGCCGGGGTCGGCGCGGCGAGCGCGGCCGGCGCCCACACCAGGCCGGCGGTCGCTAAGAGCGCCGTGGCGGTGCCGGCGCGGCGGATACGGGCTGAAGGCATGATGCCCTCCCTGTTCGATCCGGTCGGTGGATGGATCACTGAACGGGGCACATGCTGGCAGGGAAGGCGGCTGACCGGCGTCGTCAAACATCAAGTAGGGACAAGGTCATTCATGGTGCAATTGTGACCAGCGATGTCCCGGAGCCGCCGGGACAATCGCGGGACAGAGCCGCCTTCCCGGATGGAGCCCGGATGAGCCGGAGCCGACGGTCACGCCCGTTACCCGAGGATCTGCCGGAGCCCGTGCGCGCCCTGCTGCACGAGCTGCGCGCCACGCGCGAGCGGGCCGGTCTCGACCTGCGGGCCCTGGAGCAGGCGACGCACGCCAGTCGCTCGTCGTGGGGGCGGTGGCTGGCCGGCGAGGCGTGGATCCCGTGGGACGCCGCCGAAGGGCTGGCCCGGGTGTGCGGCGCGGACGAGCGCCGGCTGCGCGCGCTGTGGGACCGGGCCGAGACGGCCCGGCACGCCGCGGCCGCGACATGGACCGACGCGGCCCCCTCCGGCCCGGCCGGCACGAGCGGGCCGGGCGGCGCCTCGCGCGGCGTTCCGGGAGATGCCTCGGACGGCGACCAGGACACGGATACGGACACGGACACCGACACCGACACCGACACGATCGCCGCGCCGTCCGCCGGGCCGCGGCCTGCCCCGGCGCCGGCCGCCCCGGGGACGCCGGGAGGGACGCCGGGCAGGCGGTGGGCCCGGCGGCCGCGCGGACGCTTCGCGGTCGGCCTGGCCATCGGGCTGGTCGCCGGGCTGCCCGCCGGGGCGGCCGCCGGCGTGGCCATCGGAAAGGCCACGTCCGGCCTGGCGGAGGCGCCCGGCGCCCGGAGCCAGGTGATCGCCCGGGCCCGCGCCTGGAGCCCGGGCACCGACCGCCGGGTGCCCTACAGCCAGACCAGGACGCACGACGGCTACCGCGCCGACGGTTCCGGTTACGTCTCGATGGCCCTCGGGCTGCCCCGGCCCGGCCCGAACACGATCGAGCTCACCGTGCGCGGCTACACGCGGCCGGTCGCGATGTCCGCGCTGCTGCCGGGCGACCTGGTGATCGACGCGGTCAGCGGCGGCACCGCCCGCGCCGCGGTGATCTTCGAGAGGTGGGCGGACGCGGCGCACACCTCCTACTGGGCCTACCAGCAGCGGGCCGGCTACGGCACCGACCACCGCGTCGTCCGGCACGGGCTGGAGCCGGGCAGCGAGTTCCGCGCCTACCGGCCGGTGGTGCTGCCGCCCTGAGGGCCGAGTGCGGGACGGACGGCGCCGTGCCCGGTGGCCCGCTCGAAGGCGTGCGCGGCGCGCAGCACGCCGAGGTCGTCCCACGGCCGCCCGACGATCTGCACCCCGACCGGGAGCCCTTCGGGGGTGAACCCGCACGGCACCGAGGCGGCCGGCGCGTGCAGCACCGAGATCCAGTACGCCGAGCGCATCCACGCCAGGTAGTCCGGCATCGGCCGGCCGGCCACCTCGGTGACGTACGGCTGCCCGACCGGGAACGGCGGCACCTGGCTGACCGGGGAGATCAGGATGTCGTGGTCGTCGAAGAAGTCGTTCATCCGGTGGAACAGCCCGCTGCGCAGCCGCTCGGCGCGGGCCAGGTCAGCGGCGGTGACCTCGCGTCCCCGGTCGACGTTCCAGGCGACGTTCGGGCCGAGCCGGTCGCGCGGCAGATCGCCGAAGACGGCGGCGTACCGCCAGGCGCGCAGCACCCGGAAGGCGTCGTCGGCGTCCGACAGGTCGAGGTCGACCTGCGTCACCTCGGCGCCGAGCCCGGCGAACACGGCGGGGGCGCGCGCGGTCACCGCGGCGGTGCGCGGGTCCACCGGCAGGCCGCCGAGATCGGGGCTCCACGCCACCCGCAGCCCGGTGAGGTCGGCCGGCAGCGGCGCGGCGAACGCCGAGCCGTCCTCGCGGATCGCGAACGGGGAGGTCGGCTCGAACCCGGCCAGGACGCTCATCAGCAGCGCGACGTCGCCGACCGTCCGGGCCATCGGCCCGGGCACCGCGAGGGTGAACCACGCGGCGGCGGGGTCGGGGTCCGGGATCCGCCCGGGCGTGGGCCGCAACCCCACCACGTTGCAGAAGGACGCCGGGTTGCGCAGCGAGCCGCCCATGTCGGAGCCGTCGGCGAGCGGCACCATGCCCGCGGCCAGCGCCGCCCCGGCCCCGCCGCTGCTGCCGCCGGCGCTCATCGCGGTGTCGTAGGGGTTGCGGGTGGCCCCGAAGACCTCGTTCACGGTGTGCGAGCCGGTGCCGAACTCGGGGGTGTTGGTCTTGCCGATGGTGATCGCGCCGGCCGCGCGGGCGCGCCGCACGACCGGCGCGTCGGTGCCGGGCACGTGGTCGGCGAACAGCGGGGAGCCGTAGGTCGTGCGGATGCCGGCGGTGTCGGTGAGGTCCTTGTAGGCGATGGGCAGGCCGTGCAGGGGGCCGGCCGGGCGGCCGCGCGCGAAGTCGCCGTCCAACTCGCGCGCCCGGGCCAGCGCCTGGTCGGCGGTCAGGGTCACGATCGCGTTGACCTGGCCGTTGACCTCGTCGATCCGCCGCAGGCAGGCCTCGGTCAGCTCGACCGCGGAGATCTGCCCGGTGCCGAGCAGCCGCCGCAGCTCGGTGGCGGGCAGGTGGTACGACTCGGTCACGCGCGCTCCTTCGCTCCCCGGCCGGCGGCCCCGGCCGGCGTCCCGCCAGTCTGGCCATCCGGCCGCCGCGCCGCGACGGCAAGGGTTGCCAAGCGCGGTCAGGCGCCCGTGCCGATGGACGCGGTGACGGCCCTGGTGAGCCGGACCAGCCCGGCCGGGGCGGTCTCGATCTGCAGCCCGCGCCGGCCGGCGGAGAAGAAGATCGTCTCGAACTCCAGGGCCGTGGAGTCGACCACGGTGGGCAGCGCGCGCCGCTGGCCGAGCGGGCTGATGCCGCCGACCACGTAGCCGGTGACCCGCTCCACCTTGGCGGCGTCGGCCAGCACCGCGCGCCGGCCGGCGCCGAGCGCCGCCGCCAGCGCCTTGAGGTCCAGCTTGCCGGCGACCGGCACCACCGCGACCGCCAGGCCGCCGTCGACCTCGGCGACCAGGGTCTTGAAGATCCGCTCGCGCGGCACGCCGAGCGCGTCGGCGGCCTCCTCGCCGTAGGCCTGGGCGGTGGGGTCGTGGTCGTAGGGGTGCAGGGTGTAGGGGACGTCCGCCTTGGCCAGTGCGACGGTGGCGGGCGTGCCCTGCGCGCCCTTGCTCTTCGCCTTGCTCACCGCGCCAGCTTAGCGCCGAACAAAAATCTACAACGTAAAGGTGGTGTCCGGATGCCGGACGAAGACCGGTCCGGGCCGCCACCCTCCGTAGACTGGACCGGTGATATCCCGTATCGACCTGCGCGGGTCACTCCCGGAGGACCTGCGCGACGTGCTGCCCCGCGCCGAGCTCGACGTCGAGGCCGCCCTGTCCAGGGTGCGGCCGCTGTGCGACGACGTGCGCCATAGGGGAGTGGCGGCCGTGCGGGAGCTGACCGCGCGGCTGGACGGCGTCGAGCTGGCCACCACCCGGGTCCCGGCCGCGGCGCTGGAGGCGGCGCTGGCCGGGCTCGACCCGGCGGTGCGCGCCGCGCTGGCGGAGTCGATCCGCCGCGCCCGGCTGGTCCACCGCGACCAGCGGCGCACCGACACCGTCACCCAGGTCGTGCCCGGCGGCACGGTCACCGAGCGGTGGGTGCCGGTCGACCGGGTGGGCCTGTACGTCCCGGGCGGGCGGGCCGTCTACCCCTCCAGCGTGGTGATGAACGTGGTGCCCGCGCAGGAGGCCGGCGTGCCGTCCCTGGCGGTGACCTCCCCGCCGCAGGCCGACCACGGCGGGCTGCCGCACCCCACGATCCTGGCCGCGTGCGCGATGCTCGGGGTGGAGGAGGTGTACGCCGTGGGCGGTGCCCAGGCGGTCGCCATGTTCGCCTACGGCACCGAGGAGTGCCCGCCCGCCACCATGGTGACCGGGCCGGGCAACGTCTACGTGGCCGCGGCCAAGCGGCTGCTCAAGGGGCGCATCGGCATCGACTCCGAGGCCGGCCCCACCGAGATCGCCGTGCTCGCCGACGACACCGCCGACCCGGCGCACGTGGCCGCCGACCTGATCAGCCAGGCCGAGCACGACGTCATCGCCGCCGCGGTGCTGGTCACGCCGAGCGAGGCGCTCGCCGAGGCCGTGGAGAAGGAACTGCCCGGGCAGGTGGCCGCGACCCGGCACGCGGGGCGCATCGCCGAGGCCCTGGCCGGCCGCCAGTCGGGCATCGTGCTGGTGTCCGACCTGGACGCGGGTCTGGCGGTGGTCGACGCCTACGCCGCCGAGCACCTGGAGATCCAGACCGCCGGGGCCCACGAGGTCGCCGCGCGGGTCCGCAACGCGGGCGCGATCTTCATCGGCCCGTACGCGCCCGTCTCGCTGGGCGACTACCTGGCCGGTTCCAACCACGTGCTGCCCACCGGCGGCTGCGCCTGCCACTCCTCGGGGCTTTCGGTGCAGGCCTTCCTGCGCGGCATCCACGTCGTCGACTACACTCGCGACGCGCTGGCCGAGGCCGCCCCGCACGTCTACGCGCTGTCGGAGGCCGAGGACCTCCCCGCGCACGGCGCCGCGGTGCGCGCCCGGTTCGAGGAGCGGTCGCGATGACCGCCCGGATCACCCTGGCCGACCTGCCGATCCGCGACGACCTGCGCGGCCGCACCCCGTACGGGGCGCCGCAGATCGACGTGCCGGTCCGGCTGAACACCAACGAGAACCCCTACCCGCCGTCGGCGGCGCTGGCCGCCGACCTGGCCGAGGCGGTGCGCGGTGCCGGCGGCACCCTCAACCGCTACCCCGACCGCGACGCCACGGCGCTGCGGGCGGAGCTGGCCGCCCACCTCAGGCACGGCCTGACCGCCGAGCGTGTCTGGGCGGCCAACGGGTCCAACGAGGTGCTCCAGCAGATCCTGCAGGCATTCGGCGGTCCGGGCCGCTCGGCGATGGGCTTCGAGCCGTCGTACTCCATGCACCCGATCATCACCACCGGCGCGGCCACCCGCTGGGTCGCCGGCGCCCGGGAGGACGACTTCGGCATCGATCCGGAGAAGGCCGTGGCGGCGATCGAGGAGCACCGGCCGGACATCGTGTTCCTGACCAGCCCGAACAACCCGACCGGTACCGCGCTGCCGCCGGAGGTGGTCCGGCGGCTGGTCGCCGCGGCGCCCGGCATGGTGGTGGTGGACGAGGCGTACTTCGAGTTCGCCCGGGCCGGCACGCCCAGCGCCCTGGAACTGCTGCCGGGCAACCCGCGGCTGATCGTCACCCGTACCATGTCCAAGGCGTTCGCGATGGCCGGCACCCGGCTGGGCTACCTGGCCGCCGACCCGGCGGTGATCGAGGCGCTGCTGCTGGTCCGGCTGCCGTACCACCTGTCGACGCTCACCCAGGCGGCGGCGCGGGTGGCGCTGGCGCACCGCGCCGAGCTGCTGGGGTACGTCGACCGGCTGCGTGCCGAACGCGACGCCTGCGTGGCCTGGCTGCGCGGGCGTGGTCTGGCGGTCGCCGACTCCGACGCCAACTTCGTGCTGTTCGGCCGGTTCCCCGACCGGCACGCGGTCTGGCAGGGGATGCTGGATCGCGGCGTGCTGGTCCGCGAGGTCGGCCCGCCGGAGTGGCTGCGCGTCTCGGTCGGCACGCCCGAGGAGATGGCGGCGTTCCGCGACGCGCTGTCCGGCGTGCTCGCCGGCCCCGATGTGACCCCCGCGTCCCTGGCGACCGCCGGGCGCGACCAGGAGGAGGAGACCCCGTGACCACTCCCGCGCGCCCGCGCACCGGCCGCGTCGAGCGGGCCACCAAGGAGACCTCGGTGCTGGTCGAGGTCGACCTGGACGGCACCGGGCAGATCGACATCGCCACCGGGGTCGGGTTCTTCGACCACATGCTGGCCCAGCTCGGCAAGCACGGCCTGTTCGACCTGCGGGTGAAGACCGACGGTGACCTGCACATCGACTCCCACCACACCATCGAGGACACCGCGCTGGCGCTCGGCGCCGCCTTCCGGGAGGCGCTGGGCGACAAGTCCGGCATCCGGCGGTTCGGCAGCGCGGCGTGCCCGCTGGACGAGTCGCTGGCCGAGGTCACCGTCGACCTGTCCGGCCGCCCCTACCTGGTGCACACCGAGCCCGAGGGCATGGCGCCGATGATCGGGCCCGACTACGACACCACGCTCACCCGGCACATCCTGGAGTCGTTCGTCGCCCAGGCGGCGGTCTGCCTGCATGTGCGGGTGCCCTACGGGCGCAACGCCCACCACATCGTGGAGGCGCAGTTCAAGGCGCTGGCCCGGGCGCTGCGCGCCGCCACCGAGCGCGACCCGCGCGCGGTCGGGGTGCCCAGCACCAAGGGGGTGCTGTGAGCTCCAACTGGACCGCGGTCGCGATGGTCTTCCTCGGCCTGTTCATGGCCGGCGGGGTCGTGTCCTTCCTCCGCCAGGGCATCAAGATCGGCGCCGTCGTGCTGGGCGTGGGCGCCGCGCTCGCCGTCACCGCGGGGGTGATGTGGTGGTGAAGAAGGTCGTGGTCCTGGACTACGGATCGGGCAACCTGCGCTCGGCCGAGCGGGCCCTGGCCCGCACCGGCGCCGAGGTGACGGTGACCGCCGACTTCGACGCGGCGCTGGAGGCCGACGGGCTGGTGGTACCGGGTGTCGGCGCGTTCTCGGCCTGCATGGCCGGGCTGCGCGCGGTGCGCGGCGAGCAGATCATCGGACGCCGGCTGGCGGGCGGCCGCCCGGTGCTCGGCATCTGCGTCGGCATGCAGATCCTCTTCGCCGAGGGGGTCGAGCACGGTGAGCGCACCGAGGGGTGCGGCGAGTGGCCGGGGGTGGTCGAGCGCCTGGAGGCGCCGGTGCTGCCGCACATGGGGTGGAACACCCTGCGGGCCCCCCGGGAGTCGGTGCTGTTCGCCGGGATGGACCCCGGCACCCGGTTCTACTTCGTGCACTCCTACGGCGTGCGCGACTTCACCCTGCGCACCGACGGCGGCCTGACCGCCCCGCTGGTCACCTGGGGCGAGCACGGCGTGCCGTTCGTCGCGGCGGTGGAGAACGGCCCGCTGATGGCGACCCAGTTCCACCCGGAGAAGTCCGGCGACGCCGGCGCGGCGCTGCTGTCCAACTGGGCCGGCACGCTGTGAGCCCGCGCGGTTCCCGGGCATCGGAATGAGCAAGGAACGGGCCCGCCGCCGCGCCGCGCGCGAGGCCGAGCAGGCCCGCCAGGCCGCGCTGCGGGCCGAGCGCGAGGCGCGGCGCGCCCGGTGGCGGGGCCGGCGCGCCCGGCTGGCCGCCCTGGTTCCCCGCCCGGTCCGGGTGGCCCGCCAGGGCGGGGTGCTCGCCCGGCGCCGGCGCGCGCAGAACGCCGTGATGGCCGTGCTCTTCGTACTGCTCCAGGCGCTGGCCTGGCTGCTGCTGCCGGGATGGGCGGCCCGCGCCGGCGTCCTGGTGTTGTCCCTGTTGCTGCTCCCGGTGCTGGTCACCGTGGTATTCGACCGGAGGTCGTGAACGATGTCGCTGGTGCTGTTGCCCGCCGTGGACGTGGCGGACGGCCAGGCGGTGCGCCTGGTCCAGGGGGAGGCCGGTACGGAGACCTCCTACGGCGACCCGCTGGCCGCCGCGCTGGCCTGGCAGTCGGCGGGCGCCGAGTGGATCCACCTGGTCGACCTGGACGCCGCGTTCGGCCGCGGCTCCAACCGCGAACTGCTGGCGTCGGTGGTCGGCGCGCTCGACGTGCAGGTCGAGCTGTCCGGCGGCATCCGCGACGACGCCTCGCTGGCGGCGGCCCTGGCCACCGGCTGCCGGCGGGTCAACATCGGCACCGCCGCCCTGGAGGACCCGGCCTGGTGTTCCAAGATCATCGCCGAGCACGGCGACCGGATCGCGGTGGGCCTGGACGTGCGCGGCACCACCCTGGCCGCCCGCGGGTGGACCAAGGAGGGCGGCGACCTGTGGGAGGTGCTGGACCGGCTGGAGGCGGACGGCTGCCCGAGGTACGTGGTCACCGACGTCACCAAGGACGGCACGCTGCGCGGGCCGAACCTCGACCTGCTGCGCCAGGTGTGCGCGCGCACCGACCGCCCGGTGATCGCCAGCGGCGGGGTGTCCTCGCTGGACGACCTGCGCGCGCTCGCCACGCTGGTTCCCGACGGGGTGGAGGGCGCCATCGTCGGCAAGGCGCTGTACGCCCAGGCGTTCACCCTTCCGGAGGCGCTGGCGGCGGTGCGGGCATGACCGTCGCGGTGCGGGTGATCCCCTGCCTGGACGTGGACGCCGGGCGGGTGGTCAAGGGGGTGAACTTCGAGAACCTGCGGGACGCGGGCGACCCGGTCGAGCTGGCCCGCCGCTACGACGCCGAGGGCGCCGACGAGCTGACGTTCCTGGACATCACCGCCTCCTCGGGCGACCGGGCCACCATGCTGGACGTGGTGCGCCGCACCGCGGAGGAGGTGTTCATCCCGCTGACCGTGGGCGGCGGGGTGCGTTCGGTCGCCGACGTGGACCGGCTGCTGCGGGCGGGCGCGGACAAGGTCTCGCTGAACACCGCGGCGATCGACCGGCCCGAGCTGCTGACCGAGGCGTCCCGCCGGTTCGGTGCCCAGTGCGTGGTGCTGTCGGTGGACGCGCGGCGGGTGGTGGACGGGCCGCCCACCCCGTCGGGGTTCGAGGTGACCACGCACGGCGGGCGGCGCGGCACCGGCATCGACGCGGTGGAGTGGGCGCGACGTGGCCAGGACCTGGGCGTGGGGGAGATCCTGCTCAACTCCATGGACGCCGACGGCACCCGCGACGGCTACGACCTCGCGATGCTCCGCGCGGTCCGGGCGGCGGTCACCGTGCCGGTGATCGCCAGCGGCGGGGCGGGGCGGCTGGAGGACTTCCCGCCGGCGGTGGCGGCGGGCGCGGACGCGGTGCTCGCGGCGAGCGTCTTCCACTTCGGGCAGCTGAAGATCGGCGAGGTGAAGGAGACGCTGCGGCTGGCGGGGCATCCGGTGCGCTGAGCCGGACGGCTCCGCCTGGATAAGCGCGACTTTAGGCTTTACCCGCGTTGTAACGTGGTAAACGCGTTCAGAATGTGAAATGTGATCCCAGCGCGTCCGATGATCCGCTACGGTCATGCGGGTTCCGCATCGTGTCGTTGAGATCGAGGATCTGCGCGTGACTACTCCACCCAGTGGCCCGCACCCGGGTTCCCCCTACTCCGGTGAGGGGCACCCGCCGGCCGGCTACCCGAGCCCCGGGCAGGGGCACGACCCCTACGGCCGCGCTTCCGGCGGGTCCGGCCAGGACACCTACCGGTACCCGGCCGGCCAGGACGGGTACGGCCAGGGTGGCGCGCGGCAGCACGCCGCCCAGGGGTACGGGTCCCAGGGATCCGGCCAGGGCTACGAGGCCCCGGGCTACGGTCAGGGGCACGGGGCCCAGGGGTACGACCAGGGCCACCAAGCCCAGGGCCATGGCCAGGGTCACGGCGGCCAGGGATACGGCGGGCAGGGATACGGCGGGCAGCAGTACGGCGCACCGTACGGCCCCGGCGCCGGCCAGGGCCATGGCCAGGGCGACCAGGCTTACGGCCAGGACGGGTACCCGGCCGCCGGCCGGCCGCAGGACGCCTACGCCGGCCCGGGCGGGTACGGCCAGGAGCCGGTGCACGCTGGTCAGCAGGGATACGCCGGCCAGCAGGGATACGCCGGGCAGCAGTACGGCGGGCCGCAGCAGGGCCAGTACCCGCCGGGCGCGTCGAGCGACCCCTACCAGCAGCAGGGTGCGGCGGGTCCGGCGCAGGACCCGTTCGCCCGGCAGCAGGACGCGGCGGGCCCGTGGCCGGCCGGCGACCAGACCGCCGCGGCGCCGAAGTCCAAGGGCAAGAGCAAGATCCTCGGAGCGCTCGGCGCGGTCGGCGTCTTCGTGGCGATCGCGGCGATCAAGTTCGGTGGCGTCTTCGCGGTCCGCGAGGGGGTGCACGCGGTCGGCGACCAGGTCACCGGCGCGCCGCGCATCGCCGCCGTGGGCGACTGCCTGGCCGGCCAGACCAAGGACACCCTGAAGGTGGTCGAGTGCGCCGACGCCACCGCGGAGTGGAAGGTGGCCCAGAAGGTCGACGGCAAGACCGAGGCCCAGTTCGACGCGGACAAGGAGCTCAGCATGTGCCGCAGCTCCAAGGTCACCTCGGCCTACTGGGAGGGCAGGCGTAACGGCGGTACCGGCTACGTCCTGTGCCTGGTGCCCACCAAGAAGGGCTGACCCCGGCGGGCGGCGCCGGTCCGCGGCCGGACGACGCCGCCTTCCGCCGGCCCGGCGGCTCAGGCGAACAGGTGCGAGAAGAACTGGGCGAGCCGCCCGGCGCCGGTGCTGATGCCGTCCATCATGCCGCGGACCGCGGACGCGGCCTCGGCGGGCCGGGAGAACAGGTAGAAGGCGGCGAAGGCGACGGCCAGGTAGAGCAGTATTTTCTGTGTCTTCATCGGACGCCTCCCTCGCGGTCCCGCTGCCGGTCACCGGGTAACGGGCCGGCCGGATCACCGGAATGAGCCCATCCCTCGACCGGCATGATGCTACCCGCGCTCACCCGCTATGTCCGGAAATATCGGGGATCTGGCGGCTGAGGGCGTGCGGCCGGCCACCGGGGCATGGCCATGGGGCTAGACGCGGCGCCGGAGCCGGCAGCCTCCGAACCCGGCCGGCAGCAGTGCGAGAGCCACGAACATCGACAGTTCCGTCCACTGGAACGCCGAGTACCGGCCACCCGGGTGGTGGACGTACGCGAAGTGCAGGTTCTTCGCGGCCAGACAGCGGTGATCCCCGGGGGGCCGGCGGACGGCGCGGGCCGGTGAGCGCGGCCGGCGTGCACCCCGGGCGGCTCGTCAGGCGGCCGGGGAGGCGGTGGGCGCCCGGCGTCGCCGGCGGCCGGAGTGCCGCGCCGGTCGTGCCCGGCGGCCCGGACTACAGGCCGAGGGAGGCGCCGCGCAGCCGCTCGACGGCGGCCGGGTCGCCCTCGAAGGAGACCTCCGCGTGGTCCTGGCGGCCGAAGACGAACAGCAGCAACTCGGCCGGCTCGCCGGTGACGATCACGTGCGGCTCGGCCCGCCGTCCGCCGATCTTGCGCCCGTCCGGGTGCCGCAGCACCACGCCGACCGGGGATCGGCGCAGCAGCAGCCGGGCACCGGCCGACAGCCGCCGCCAGAACAGCTCCTGCAGGTCGGCCGGCAGCTCCCGCGGCCGCCATCCCGGTTCGGCGCGCCGCACGTCCTCGTGGTGCACGAAGAACTCCAGGGTGTTGGCGGCGGCGTCCAGCCCCGGCAGCAGGCCGTAGGGGGAGAACCGCGGCGGCCCCTGCCGCACCTGGGCGACCAACTCGGCGAAGCCGCGCTCCTTGAGCCGGCGCTGCACCGCGGCGGTGTACCCGGCCAGCGGCTTGATCGCGATCCCGCCAGCGGCGTCCGGGCGGTGCTCGCGCAGCACCAGATGGGCGGCCAGGTCGGCGGTGTCCCACCCCTCGCACAGCGTCGGAGCGTCCGGACCGAGGCGGTCCAGCAGGTCACACAGGGCGGCGCGCTCGGCGCGGGCGTGATTCACCCTGATCAGCCTACAAGGCGCCCCCGGGCCGGCCAGGCGGGGCCGCACCGATGACCCGGGCATGGGCGGGAATAAACCCGTTGCGGCCGATGATAGGGATGAAGGCGGAAAGCCGCGTCCCACGTCCCCTGCCGGAGAGGATCCCCCGCGTGCCGAGCGAGCCCGATCAACGTCCGTCCGTCATGCGGCAGGGCCTCGGCGTCCTGGCCTACGCGATCAGGACCGAGCCGGGGGTCTTCACCGGAGCCGTGCTGGCCAGCGCGGTCTACGGCGTGATGACCGTCGGTTCGTCGTGGGCGCTGGGCTGGGCCACCGAGCACGCCGTGCTGCCGGCGTTCCGCACCGGGCGCGCCACGCAGGGCACCCTGGCGGTCGCGGCGCTGCTGATCGTGGGCGTCGCCCTGGTGAAGGCGCTCGGGGTGATCGGCCGGCGGGTGCTGGCCGGCATCATGCAGTACCGCATGCAGGCCCGCTCCCGCCGGGAGGTCTCCCGCCAGTACCTGCGGCTTCCGCTGGCCTGGCACCACCGGCATCCGACCGGCCAGCTGCTGTCCAACGCCAGCTCCGACGCCGAGGCCGCCTGGGCCCCGCTCGCCCCGCTGCCGATGGCCATCGGCGTGGTGGTCATGCTGGTGGTCGCGGCGGGGGCCATCCTGCTGGTCGACCCGGTGCTGGCCCTGGTCGGTTTCCTGGTCTTCCCGGCCATCGCCGCGCTCAACTTCGTCTACCAGCGCCGGCTGTCGCCCCGGATGATGCGGGCCCAGCAGTTGCGCGCCGAGGTGAGCGAGATCGCCCACGAGAGCTTCGACGGCGCGCTGGTCGTCAAGACCCTCGGCCGGGAGGACGCCGAGGCGGCGCGCTTCCAGACCCGGGCCGACGCGCTGCGCGACGCCAACATCACCGTGGGCCGCATCCGCGGGCTGTTCGACCCGCTGCTGGAGGCGCTGCCCACGCTCGGCGTCCTGGCGGTGCTGCTGGTCGGCTCGCTGCGCCTGGCGGGCGGTGACGTCACCCCCGGCGAGCTGATCCAGGTCGCCTACCTGTTCACGCTGCTGGCCTGGCCGATCCGCGCCCTCGGCTGGGTCCTCGCCGAGCTGCCGCGCAGCGCCGCCGGCTGGTCGCGGGTGCGGGCCGTGCTCACCGCCTCGGGGTCCATGGAGTACGGCACCGCCCGGCTCGCCGGGACCGGGCCCGCCACGCTGGAGGTCCGCGACCTGACCTACGCCCACGTCCCGGACACCCCCGTGCTGGCCGGGGTGACCTTCACCGTGCGTCCCGGACGCACCCTCGCGCTGGTCGGCCCGACCGGCGCCGGCAAGTCGACCCTCACCCAGCTGATGGTCCGGCTGATCGACCCCGACCGCGGGCAGGTGCTGCTGGACGGCACCGACCTGCGCGAGGCGGCACAGGGCGAGGTCAGCGCCGCCGCGTCGCTGGTGCCGCAGCAGACCTTCCTGTTCGACGACACCGTGCGCGGCAACCTCGCGCTGGGCACCCGCGACCCGGTGCCGGACGAGCGGATCTGGGCGGCGCTGCGCCTGGCGCAGGCGGAGGGGTTCGTCAGCGCCCTGCCCCGCGGGCTGGACACCCGGATCGGCGAGCGCGGCGCGACGCTGTCGGGCGGCCAGCGGCAACGGCTGGCGCTGGCCAGGGCGCTGGTGCGCACCCCCCGGATGCTCATCCTGGACGACGCCACCTCCAGCGTGGACGCCCAGGTCGAGAGCAGGATCCTGCGCGGGCTGCGCGAGGGGTCGCCGGAGTCGACGGTCGTCGTGGTCGCCTACCGGATGGCCACGATCGCGCTGGCCGACGAGGTGGTCTACCTGGAGCACGGGCGGGTGGTCGACCGCGGCACCCATGACGAGCTGCTCACTCGGTGCCGGGGCTACCGCGACCTGGTCACCGCCTACGAGCGCGAGGAGGCCGAGCGGGCGTCGCTCGACGCCGGTGAGGAAGTGGTGGCATGACATCGCTGCGCGTCGAGGAACGCTCGGCCATCGCGACGCTGCGCACCGGGCTGGCGCTGTCGCCGGAGTTCCGCGCCGGCCTGCCGGTGACGCTGCTGCTGGCGGCGCTCGCCACCGTGGGCAAGGTGATCGTCCCGATCGCGGTGCAGCAGGTCGTCGACCGCGGCCTGAAGGGTTCCGCGCCCGACCTGCCGTTCATCAGGACCGCGGTGCTGTGGTGCGCCGCCGCCGTGGTGCTGACCGCGGTGTGCGGTTACCTGATGAACGTCCGCCTCTACCGTTCCACCGAGTCCGGGCTGGCGACGCTACGCGGCAAGGGGTTCCGCCACGTCCACGACCTGTCGGTGCTCACCCAGAACACCGAACGGCGCGGCGCGCTGGTCTCCCGGGTCACCGGTGACGTCGACCAGATCAGCACGTTCATGCAGTGGGGCGGGCTGATGGTGATCGTCTCGGTGGGGCAGCTGCTGATCGCGGGCGTGCTGATGGCCGTCTACTCCTGGCAGCTCGCGCTGGTGGTGTGGGGCTGCTTCCTGCCGCTGGTCATCGTGCTGCCGCGTTTCCAGCGCTGGGTCGCCCGCGCCTACACCGACGTCCGCGAGCGCGCCGGCGACATGCTCGCCGCGATCAGCGAGTCGGTGGTCGGCAGCGCCGTCATCCGCGCCTACGGCTCGGAGGAGCGCACCGCGCGGCGCATCGACGCGGCCGTGCACGCCCACCAGCGGTCGCAGACCCGGGCCCAGAAGATCATCGCGTTCACCTTCCCCACCACCGAGCTGGTCGGCGCGGTGGCGATCGCCGGCGTGGTGCTGCTCGGGGTGCGGCTCGGCGTGGCCGGCGAGATCTCCGCCGGCCGGTTGATCGCGTTCCTGTTCCTGATCACCCTGTTCATCAGCCCGCTGCAGACGGCCACCGAGGTGCTCAACGACGCGCAGAACGCCGTCGCCGGCTGGCGGCGGGTGCTGGGCGTGCTCGACACGCCCGCCGACGTGGCCGATCCGGGACCGGCCGGTCAGGTGCTGCCGCGCGGGCCGATCACGGTCTCCTTCCGCGATGTCGGCTTCGCCTACCCCGGCGGGCCGCCGGTGCTGCACGGGGTGTCGGTGGACATCGCGCCGCGTACCCGGATCGCGGTGGTCGGCGAGACCGGGTCGGGTAAGACGACCTTCGCCAAGCTGCTCACCCGGCTGATGGACCCCACCGCGGGCCAGGTGCTGATCGACGGGGTGGACCTGCGCCAGGTGCGGTTCTCCTCGCTGCGCGAGCGTGTCGTCATGGTGCCGCAGGACGGCTTCCTGTTCGACGGGTCGCTCGCCGACAACATCCGCTACGGCCGCCCGGCGGCGAGCGACGAGGACATCGCGCTGGCGATGACCGAGCTCGGGCTGACCGACTGGCTGGACGGGCTGCCCGCCGGGTTGAACACCCCGGTCGGCCAGCGCGGGGAGTCGCTGTCGGCCGGGGAGCGCCAGCTCGTCGCGCTGGCCCGCGCCTATCTGGCCGACCCCGACCTGCTGCTGCTCGACGAGGCGACCTCCGCGGTCGACCCGGCCACCGAGGTGCGGCTGGCCCGCGCCCTGGACGGGGTGACCCGCGGCCGCACCGCCGTGTCCATCGCGCACCGGCTGTCCACCGCCGAGGCCGCCGACGAGGTGCTGGTGTTCGAGCACGGCCGCATCGTCCAGCGCGGCCCGCACGCCGAGCTGGTGGCGCGGGACGGCGTCTACGCCGACCTGTACGCGTCATGGACGTCCGCGGCCCGCACGTCCTGACCGGTGCCGTCCTGAGCCGGCCTTCTCCTAGGCCGGCTTCCGTCCGATCCGCTGCCGGCCGATCCGTCACGGCCTGATCCGTCACGGCCTGACGCGGCGCGGCCTGACGCGGCGCGGTCTGACGCGGCGGGGTCTGACGCGGCGCGGTCTGATCCGGCGCCGCCGGCCGACCGGCACCGCGCCTGGCCGGACCGCTCGGCGGCGCCGGTCAGCCGCCGGCGCGCCGCGGGGTGAGCGCCCGGCAGATCAGCGCGACCGCCGCCGGCATGTCCTCCACCGGGGCGATGCGCTCGGCCCAGGACCACCAGAACCACCAGCGGCCGCCGCCGCGGGCGGCGAAGACGACCTCCGAAAGCGTCGGTACCGCCGTGCTGATGACGATCAGCTGCGGCAGCCCGCCGGCGGTGTCCCCGAGGCGGACGTGCAGCCCGCGGGCGCGCAGCTGCTCGCCGAGATCCTGCAGATGCGCCGCGGCGACGGCCGGCACGGTCACCTGGCCGGTGGTGTCCGTGACCGGCTCCCGGCGCTCGGCGGCGGGGCGGCGGGGCGCGCTCACCCGGGCGTCCCGGCGCCGGGCCCGGGCAGGGGATGGGCGCGCAGTGCCGAATAGTGCTCGGCCAGCCGGCAGGCGGCGGTGGCGGGCGCCACGGCGAAGGTGCGCAGTGCCCTGCCCCGGACGCTGCGGCGCGGGCTGGTCCACCAGATGACCCGGCCGTCGACCCGGGCGAGCAGCCCTTGCCACAGCGCCACCGCGGCGTGGCCGTCGTCCAGGAAGTAGACGTAGGACGGGATGTTGCGGCGGGCGAGGTGGGCCTGCAGGTCGGCGGCGACCTGCCGGACGGTCGCCGCCGGCCGATGTCCGGTGAAGTGGGCGGCTTCGACATGGAGGGCGGGCACGGGAAGGCTCCTCACGGTGCGGCTGCCATGTTCGCGTGGCTCGTCGTCGGCTGCTCGTCATTGTCTGGACGACCGGTGGCCGCCCGGCGGGACGGGCCTCGCTGACCGTGCCGCCAGGCGTGCGTCGCCCGCGACACTAGGC
This sequence comes from Sphaerisporangium rufum, assembly GCF_016863395.1. Classification (GTDB taxonomy): domain Bacteria; phylum Actinomycetota; class Actinomycetes; order Streptosporangiales; family Streptosporangiaceae; genus Sphaerisporangium; species Sphaerisporangium rufum. The sequence goes on from NZ_BOOU01000030.1 coordinate 56,790, forward strand.
CGAGCTGACGTGGCGGATCAATGAAGTTGCTTCATGTTCCTCGCTCCTGGCTCGGCACGGCCTCGATGAGCTCGCGCGCGGCCGGCCCGTACACGGCCGCCTCGGCGAGCCGGGTGAACGCCTTCTCGTACAGCGCGACGTCCGAGGGCGCCTTGATGCGGAACTGGCCGGGGACGGTGTCGACGCGCACCTGGTCGCCGTCGTAGATCCAGAAGTTCTCCGGAGGCATGATCGGCGGACGCGTCGCCGAGGGGATCACCCCGAGGCTGACCGCCGGGCTGCCGGTGGTGAGCTCGGCCAGCCGGACGAGCTGGACCGCCATGTCGCCGGCGTCGCAGACCGGCGTGCGCAGCGCCTGCTCGCCCAGCACGAACATGAACCGCCGCCCGCCGCCGCGCAGCACCTCCTGCTGGGCCAGCCGGGCGGCCACCGCCGCGTCGAGGTCGTCGGGGATGCCGCGGAAGTCGATGACCGCCCGCAGGTGCGCGCGGGCGTAGGCCTCGGTCTGCAGCAGGCCGGGCACCGCCGAGTGCTGGAACACCCGGAACTGCCGGGTGTCCCGGTAGAGCTGCTGGAACGACTCCTGCACGTGCCGCAGGCCGGTGCTCTCCAGCCGCCGCCACTCGGTGTACATGGAGTCGATGTTGCGCACCGCGGCGATGAGGTCCACCACGTACTCCTCGGCCTCGCAGATGCGGCACCATACCCGGATGTCGTTCTCGTTCGGCATCTGCGCGGCATGTTCGATCTTGGAGACCTTGGAGTAGTGCCATCCCGCCTGGGCCGCCAGGGTCCGGCCCGTCAGGCTCGCCTCGCTGCGGATCTCGCGCAGGCGGGCCGCGAGGATGCCTTTGGCTTCGGTGATGCGCGACGAGGGCATGGGGGGCACCTTCTCGGTTGCGGAACGTCGCCGACCCGCCGACGTTAGCGCGAAGGTTTCTCAGGATTCCGCATAGTTGCTCGATGTTGCTCGGGACGCGATCGGGAGATCGCCCGCGACATGCCCGGGAGGCGGCGCCGCCCGGGACGGCCGCCGCCCCGGCCGGCCGCGCCGGGGCGGCGGCCGTCCCGGCGCCCTGCTGCGGCAGAATTGCGGCATGCCTCTCGACCCGAAGATCGCCGACCGGCTCAAGCGCACGCCGGACGGGCTGGTGCCCGCGATCGTGCAGCAGTACGACACCGGTGAGGTGCTGATGCTGGCGTGGATGGACGACGAGGCGCTGCACCGCACGCTGACCACCGGCCGGGCCACGTACTGGTCGCGCAGCCGGCGGTCGTACTGGGTGAAGGGGGAGACCTCGGGGAACACCCAGCGGGTCCGGCACGCCGCCCTCGACTGTGACGGTGACACCATCCTGCTCAAGGTCGACCAGGTGGGCGGCGCCTGCCACACCGGTGACCGCACCTGCTTCGACGCCGCGCCGCTGGAGGTCGCCACGTGACCGTGGCCGGAGACCGCCGCCGGGCGCCCGGCGGGCGCGAGCGGCCGGCCTGCGCGGTCGCCGCGGCGGCGGGTGCGGGCCTGGTGCTGGTCGCCGCCGGGCGCACCTGGGCCACCGTGCGCCTGTCCGGCGGGCTCGGCGGGCCGGCCCGCCCGGTCGCGGTCGGCGGGGGAGAGCTGGCGCCCGCCCTGGTGCCGCTGGCGCTGGCCGCGCTGGCCGCCATGGTGGCGGTGTTCGCCGCCCGCGGCGCGCTGCGGCGGGGCATCGGTGCGGTGATCTGCCTGCTGGGTCCGGCGATCGCGGTGGCGGCGCTGCGCGGCGCCACCGCCGGCCGGGCGGCCGAGGCGGCGGCCGAGCACAGCACGCTGTCGGCCGCCGCGCGGGCCGCCTCGGTCTCGGTCGTCTGGGCCTGGCCGGCGGCGACCCTGGCCGGTGCCGCCGCTCTGCTGGCCGCCGGCCTGCTGGCGGCCGTCCGCGGCGGGCGCTGGCCCGGCATGTCCGGCAGGTACGAACGCGCGGCGGCCGCCGCGCCGCGGAGCGCGCGGCCGGCCGGCGCCAGGTCCCTGTGGGACGCCCTCGACCGCGGCGACGACCCGACGGCCGGCCCGGGCGACCGGAACAGGTGACAACTTGCCGACAAACCATGACATCAGGCATGCGGGCCACCGCGCGTCGCTATGCTGGCGCGGCGCGGAACGCGCGTGAGGCAGGCGGAGGCGCCGGTCCGTCGCGCGCGTGACCGGGGGCGGCGGGGGCCGCACCCGCACGGGGGCCAGGCATCACCCTGCCCGCGTCTTCAGGTGCGCATCACCGGCCGGGTGGCCGGGACCCGCCGGCCGGCGCCGGCGGGCGGGCAGGACGTCGAAGGAGCCATCGGATGAGTTACGGGAACCAGCCGGGCGACCCGCAGGACCACGGGTACGGCCAGGGCGGCCAGGGCCAGGGCGGCGGGTACGGCCAGGGGGGTCAGGGCCAGCAGCCCTACGGCCAGCAGCAGCCGTACGGCCAGCAGCCCTACGGGCAGCAGGGCGGCTACCAGGACGGCGGATACGGCTACGGCGGGCAGCCCTACGGCGGGCCGCCGCCGGCCGCCCCCGACAACCAGCTGGTGCCGGCGATCCTCACCACCCTGTTCTGCTGCCTGCCGTTCGGCATCGTCTCCATCGTCAAGTCCTCGCAGGTCAACTCCCGCTGGGCGGTCGGCGACTACCAGGGCGCCGCCTACGCCGCCGAGGAGGCCAAGACCTGGTGGAAGCGCGCCATCATCTGGGGCATCGTCTCCTACGTGGCGGGCGTGCTGCTGTACGTCCTGCTGCTGGCGGCGCTCTTCAGCACCTCGAACGTGTCCTCCTACGGGTCATGACCGCCGGCGCGGGGCGTCCCGGCCCGCCCGGCACGTCCCGCCGCCCGCGTGCCCTGCTCGTCCCGGCGGGCGTGGCGGCGCTGGCCGCGGGGGTGTTCGCCTACGTCGGCACGGTGGACCCGAACGCGCCCGGGCACTACCCGCCGTGCCCCTTCCTGTTCATCACCGGGTGGTATTGCCCGGGATGCGGCACGCTGCGCACGATGCACGCCCTGGCGCACGGCGACCTCGCCGGCGCCCTCGGGCTGAACCCTCTCGCGGTGGCCACCATTCCGTTCCTGCTGTTCTGGTGGGGCCGCTGGGCCGTGCGCTCCTGGCAGGGGCGGCCGGTGCGCACCACGCTGGCGCATCCGGCGTACGTCTGGGGGTTCCTCGTCCTGGTGATCGTCTACTGGGTCGTGCGTAATCTCCCGTTCGGTCGTTTTCTCGCACCCTGACGCCCGGCGAGCCGCCACCCGGTGGCGAGGCGACGGCGTCAAGACCGATACCATCGGCAGGGCATGGCCAGGCGGCGCGCTCCGGCGCCGGCCGCCCGCCCGGTGGCGAGGCGTTCCGGCCCGCCGGGCACCGTCGACCGGAGGCACTGATCGGGTGAGCGAGCCAAGCGAGGAGACCAAGTGAGCGTGCTCGACGAGATCCTGGAGGGCGTTCGCGCCGACCTCGCCGACCGGCAGCGCGCGGTGCCGCTGGCCGAGCTCAAGGACCGCGCCCAGCGCGCGCCCGCCGGGCGGGACGCCTTCGCGGCCCTCGGCGGCGACAAGGTGTCGGTCATCGCCGAGGTCAAGCGCTCCAGCCCGTCCAAGGGCGCGCTGGCCGCCATCGCCGACCCCGCGGCGCTGGCCGCCGACTACGAGGCGGGCGGCGCGCACGTCATCAGCGTGCTGACCGAGCGCCGGCGCTTCGGCGGCAGCCTGGAGGACCTGGCGGCGGTCCGCGCCGCGGTGGACATCCCGATCCTGCGCAAGGACTTCGTGGTCACCTCCTACCAGCTGTGGGAGGCGCGGGCGTACGGCGCCGACCTGGCGCTGCTCATCGTGGCGGCCCTGGAGCAGAACGCGCTGGTCTCGCTGATCGAGCGGGCCGAGTCGATCGGCCTGGCGCCGCTCGTCGAGGTGCATACTGAAGAGGAGCTCGGCCGGGCGCTGGACGCCGGTGCCAAGATCATCGGAGTGAACGCGCGGAACCTCAAGACCCTGGAGGTCGACCGCGACGTCTTCTCCCGCCTCGCGCCGAAGATCCCCGACGGGGTGATCAAGATCGCCGAGTCCGGGGTGCGCGGCCCGCACGACCTGCTGGCCTACGCCCGGGCGGGGGCCGACGCCGTGCTCGTCGGCGAGAGCCTGGTCACCGGCAAGGACCCCAGGGCCGCGGTGGTCGATCTCGTCACCGCGGGCGCCCACCCCGCATCGCGACTGGACAACGGACCCGAGAGGCAGCAGTGACGACCGCAGAAGGCACCATGATCACCGCGGCGGATCTTTCGGGCGGTGACGTCCACGGCGACGATCCCGGCACGGCCGGCCGGTTCGGCGTGTTCGGCGGCCGGTTCGTCCCCGAGGCGCTCATCCCGGCACTCGACGAGGTCGCCAAGGTCTACGCCGAGGCCAAGACCGACCCCGCGTTCCTGAGCGAGTTCGACCATCTGCTGCGCACCTACGCGGGCCGGCCGACCACGATCACCGAGGTGCGGCGGTTCGGCGAGGCCGCGGGCGGCGCCCGGGTGCTGCTCAAGCGCGAGGACCTCACGCACACCGGCGCTCACAAGATCAACAACGTGCTGGGCCAGGCGCTGCTGACCCGGCGGCTGGGCAAGACCCGCGTTATCGCCGAGACCGGCGCCGGCCAGCACGGCGTGGCCACCGCCACCGCCTGCGCGCTGCTCGGCCTGGAGTGCGTGATCTACATGGGCGAGGTCGACTGCGAGCGGCAGGCGCTCAACGTCGCCCGGATGAAGCTGCTCGGCGCCCGCGTCGTCCCGGTGGGCAACGGCAGCCGCACCCTGAAGGACGCCATCAACGAGGCGTTCCGCGACTGGGTCACCAACGTCGACAGCACGCACTACCTGTTCGGCACCGTCGCCGGGCCGCACCCGTTCCCCGAGATCGTCCGCGACTTCGCACGCATCATCGGGGTGGAGGCCCGCCGCCAGGTGCTCGAGCTCACCGGCCGGCTGCCCGACGCGGTCGCCGCGGCGGTCGGCGGCGGCTCCAACGCCATCGGCATCTTCCACGCGTTCATCGGTGACCAGGATGTCGCGCTGCACGGCTACGAGGCGGCCGGACACGGGGTGGCGAGCGGCGAGCACGCCTGCACGCTCACCGAGGGCTCGGTCGGCGTCCTGCACGGGTCGCGCACCTACGTCCTGCAGGACGAGGAGGGCCAGACCATCGAGTCGCACTCCATCTCCGCGGGCCTCGACTATCCGGGGGTCGGTCCCGAGCACGCCTGGCTGAAGGACTCCGGCCGGGCCACCTACCACGGCATCACCGACGACGAGGCGATGGAGGCGTTCTCGGTGCTGGCCCGCACCGAGGGCATCATTCCCGCGATCGAGTCGGCGCACGCCCTGGCCGGCACCCTCAAGCTCGGCCGGGAGCTCGGTCCGGAGGCGACCATCCTGGTCAACCTCTCCGGCCGCGGGGACAAGGACATGGGCACCGCCATGAAATATTTCAATCTTTAGGCCCAGGACTCTCCAGGCCTCCACTTTCGAGCGGGACTTCCTGACATGACCAATCTGCAGACGGTGTTCGAGAAGGCGCGGGCCGACCAGCGCGCCGCCCTGGTCGGATACCTCCCGGCCGGTTTCCCGACCAAGGACGGCGCGGTGGCCGCCGCGACGGCCATGGTCGAGGCCGGCTGCGACGTCATCGAGATCGGCCTGCCTTACTCCGATCCGCTGATGGACGGGCCCACCATCCAGGACGCGGTGCACCGCGCCCTGACCAACGGCACCCGCATCGCCGACGTGCTGCGCACCGTCGAGGGCGTCGCCCGCACCGGCGCCGCCGTCCTGGTCATGACCTACTGGAACCCGGTCGACCGTTACGGCGCCGAGCGTTTCGCCCGCGGGCTGGCCGACGCCGGCGGTGCCGGCACCATCACCCCGGACCTGACCCCCGAGGAGGCCGGGCCGTGGCGCGAGTGCAGCGCCGCCGCCGGTCTGGACACCGTGTTCCTGGTGGCGCCGAGCTCCACCGGCGAGCGCATCAAGGCGGTCACCGACCGCTGCTCCGGATTCGTCTACGCCGCCTCCCTGATGGGGGTCACCGGCGCCCGGGAGAGCGTGAGCGTGGCGGCCGAGGGCCTGGTGAAGCGGTGCCGCGAGCACACCTCCCTGCCGGTCTGCGTCGGTCTCGGCGTGGGCACCGGCGCCCAGGCCGCCGAGGTGGCCGGGTACGCTGACGGGGTCATCGTCGGCTCGGCGTTCATCCGGCGGCTGCTCGACGCGCCGGACGAGGCGGCCGGGGTGGCCGGGGTGCGCGAGCTGGCCGCCGAGCTGTCGGCCGGCGTGCGAGGCTGACCGCCGGCCGGGCGCCGGCCCGGACGTCGGCGCATGTTGGTCACAACCGTTTATCCGGCGTTTATCGCGGCCATGATGAGCTGTTGGAGCCGTGTCCGGCGGGAGCATGGTCCAGGCCGCCCGCGGGAGCATCGGCGGCCGTCCGTCCCGGGCGAGGGAGACGCTGGAATGACACTTCGGGGAAGGTCGCACGGATGAGGTCGCTTTACGTGCACCCGGCGGTACCCTGGGTGACGACCGTCGCTCGGTTGGTGGTCGCCGGCGTGCTCATCGTCGCCGGCTGGCTGAAGATCGGCACGCCGGCGCTCTCGGTCCAGGCCGTGAAGGCCTACGAGCTGCTACCGGTATCGGTCGCGACCGCGGTGGGCTACGGCCTGCCGATCCTGGAGATCGTCGTTGGGGTGTTGCTGGTTGTCGGGTTGCTCACCCGCGCCGCGGGTGCCGTCTCCGCGCTGCTCATGCTGGCCTTCGTGGCCGGCATCGCCTCGGCGTGGGCGCGCGGGCTGCGCATCGACTGCGGCTGCTTCGGCGGCGGCGGCAAGCTCGCCGACGGGCAGGAGCCCGGCTACCTGTGGGAGATCCTGCGGGACGGAGGCCTGTTCCTCCTCGGCGCCTGGATCACCCGGTTCGGCCCGGGCCGGCTGGCACTCGACTCCGCCCTCGGCCTGGCGCCGGGGCGCGAGGTGGACGACGACGAGGGCGACGACCTGGCGACGGCGACGACCTGACGACCTGACGCCGGACACGGTGCACATGAAGGAGAGTCTCTGATGGGAAAGGCCGCGCGTGACCTCTCCGCCCGCGAGCGGATCAAGTCGCAGCGGGAGCGGCAGCGGCGGCAGGACCAGCGCCGGCGGGTGATCACCGCCGCGGCGGTGGCGGCGGTCGTGCTCGCCGTGATCGCCGGCGGCTGGTTCTACGTCCAGTCCGGCCGGTCGGAGACGGCGACCGAGGCGCTCGCCCCGGTCGCCGCGCAGCCGGACGGCACGGTGGTGATGGCCAAGCAGGGCGTGGCCAAGCCGGTGGTGGACGTCTACGAGGACTTCCAGTGCCCGGCCTGCCAGGCGTTCGAGCAGACCAGCGGGCCGACGCTGAAGAACCTGGCGGCCGAGGGGCAGGTGAAGGTGGTCTACCACCCCATCACCATCTTCGGTAACGAGCCCACCAAGGGCAACTCCACCCGTGCCGCGTCGGCGGCCCGCTGCGTGCCGGACGGCCGGCAGTGGCTGGCCTTCCACGACCGGCTGTTCAAGGAGCAGCCGTCGGAGACCAAGCCGGGCTTCGCCCTGGACGACCTGGTCACCTGGGGTAAGGACTCCGGGGTCACCGACCCGGGCTTCGAGTCGTGTGTACGCACCCAGAAGCAGGCGCAGGCGCACGCCGCGTTCAGCAAGAAGGTCCTCGACTCCGGGGTGATCACCAAGGGCACGCCCACCGTGATGCTGAACGGCAAGGAACTGGAGAACTCGGTGGCGTTCAGCCCCGACGCCCTGCGTAAGGCCGTCACCGAGGCCGCGAAACGGCCCGGGACGCGGTAACGTCACCTGACATGCCCCTGGCCTCGATTCCCAGTCCGCCAGAAGGGGTCTGGTACCTCGGACCGATCCCTCTGCGCGCCTACGCTCTCTGCATCGTGCTCGGTGTCATCGCCGCCGTCTGGATCGGCGAACGCCGCTGGCGCGCCCGTGGCGGCGTGCCCGGCACGATCACCGACCTCGCCGTCTGGGCCGTCCCGTTCGGCCTGGTCGGCGGCCGGTTGTACCACGTCATCACCGACTGGCAGCTCTACTTCGCCGCCGACGCCCCGAACCGGCCGATCGACGCGCTCTACATCTGGCACGGCGGCCTCGGCATCTGGGGCGCGGTCGCGCTGGGCGCCGTCGGCGTGTGGATCGGCTGCCGGCGGCGCGGCATCTCGCTGTCGGCGGTGGCCGACACCGTCGCCCCCGGCATCGCGGTGGCCCAGGCGATCGGCCGACTGGGCAACTACTTCAACCAGGAGCTGTTCGGCGGGCCGACGGACCTGCCGTGGGGCCTGGAGATCCAGCCCGGCCGCCCGGGCACGGTGCCGGGCGAGCTGACCTACCACCCCGCCTTCCTGTACGAGTTGCTGTGGAACCTGGCGCTGGCCGGCGTGCTGGTCTGGGCCGGCCGGCGGTACGCCCTGCGGCACGCCCGGCTGTTCGCGCTGTACGTCGCCGGGTACACCCTGGGCCGGTTCTGGATCGAGGGCCTGCGGGTCGACCCGGCGCACCACATCCTGGGCCTGCGGCTCAACCAGTGGACCTCCATCGTGATCTTCGTCGGTGCGCTCGCCTACTTCTGGCTGACCAGGGACAAGACCACAGAAGAGGTCGTCGCGCCACCGCCGGCCGGTGGCACGGGCGGCGAGCCCGTCGCCGCGGACGCGGACCCGGCGCACCCCGCGGACGGCACGGACCCCGCGGACGGCACGGGCCCCGCGGGCGGTGCGGACCCCACGGACGGCATTGACCCGGCGCGTCCCGCGGACGCGGCGGACGGGCCCGAGGCCGGCGATCGTGCCACGGCGCTCGCCGCGACCGCCGGCGAGCCCGGCGCCGATCCGGCGCACCCGGCCGATCTGGCCGATGAGCACGAGACGGCGGCCGGCCGGCCGGCGGCGGTGCTCGCCGCGGCGGCCGCGGAGCCGGTGCGGACCGAGCCGGCGCTCGCCGGGCCCGCGCCCGCCGAGCCGGTGGCGGTGGAACCGGCGGCCGGCGACGCGGCGTCCGACCCGGCGCATCCGGCCGATCAGGCCGATCCCGTGGAGCAGGCGGCACCGCGGAGCACCGCGGCGCAGACCGCGGCCGCGGACGCGCCCGGCTCGCCGGCCGTCACGGCGGCCGCCGCCGCGGGGGAGGGGGCGGCCGACCCGGCGCACCCCGGTGACCAGGCGGAGACGGCGGAGACGGCGGCCGTGCCGGCCGGGCGTGATTCCGAGGCGAATTCGCGATGACCGGAGGCGGCTCCTCGGGGGGGCGCGCCGAGATCCACCGCCGGCATCGCGATGTGACCGGTGGACGGCCGCTGCCGCCGTACCCGCTCGGCGCCCGCACGCCGGCGATCCCGGGCACCGGCTCGATGATCGCCCTGTTCGGGGCCGGGGCGCCGGTGTCCCGGGTGACCGCCCGCGGCCGGTGGTCCTGCGGGCCGCGCCGGCCGGTCGGGGCGGTGGCCGCCGCCCGCGCCGCCGGCCGCGGCTCGCTGATCGGCGCGGGCGGCGCATGAGCGGCAGCGGCAGGCCCGCGCGTGGTCGCGGCGCCCCCGAGAACGGGCGCCGCGCGCCGGTGGACGGCCACGGCGACCCCGAGCGCGGGCCCGGCGGCACCCCGCCGGCCGCCCGTACCCACCCCGAGCGCGGCCGCGGCGGGCCAGGAGCCGAGGGCTCCCGTTCCGAGCGCCGGCGCGGCCGGCCGGCGGGCCGGCGCGGCGGCGAGGAGAGCCGCCGCGCCCCGGCCGGCGGCGGCGACCCGGGCAGGGAGGGCCGTACCCGGGAGGCGGTGACCCCCATCCCGGCGGACGGGGCCTTCGGTTCCGGGCGGCCCGCCGCGCAGAGCCCGCCCGACACACCCGAGGGCGGGCGTGCCCGGCGGCGCCGGTCCTCCTTCGAGGTCGAGGCCCTGTCCGAGCGGGGCCTGGGGCGTCGCCAGCAGAAGATCCTGATCGCGGTGGTCACCGTCGTGGTGGTGCTGGCCGGCGGGTTCGGGCTGACCCTGGTGGTGAGCACCCTCGGCGTGCGCACACCGCCGCCCGAGCAGGGGTCGGCGGCGGACGCCATCGGCCTGGCCCGCCCCGCCGACTACCAGGGCTGGAACTCGCCCAAGCCGTTCGGCCCGATCGCCGACCGGCGGGCCGACGCCTCGCCGTTGCGCGCCGAGGAGGTCTTCGCGGCCCGCACGCTGACCGGCGGAAAACTGCGGCTGCGCCTGCTGGACCGCCGGCTGGACGGTGCCTGCGCCCCGGTGATGTGGGGCGGCGGCGCGCTCGCCGCGCTGGCCCGCACCGGCTGCACCCAGGCGGTGCGTGGCATCTACCTCAGCGCCGACCGCAGGTACGTCGCCCAGTACACGCTGTTCAACATGTCCGGCGCGGCGGCCGCTGAGGCGTTCGTCAAGGAGATGGCCATCCTGTACCGGGGCGGCGGATGGATCCGGCCGCTGGAGTCCGGCGGTGCCGCCTTCTCTCCGGACGGGTACAGCGAGGCCAGCGGCCAGGCGATGGGGCACTACGCCGGGTTCGTGTGGGTGGCCAGGGCCGACGGCAAGGAGCCGGCGGGCAAGGACGACTTCGTGTCCCTGGCGCTGGCCGCCCGGGGCGGGGAGAAGGCGATCTACCGGCGGGTGGTGGCCGTGACCGGCCCGGGCACCCCGCCGGGCAAGTAGGGTCGGTGGCCATGCCCAGCCGTACCTGGACCGCCGTCGCGGCGGTGGCCGCGCTCGCCGTGGCGGGCGTGGTCACGTTCGCCGTCACCCGGCCGGAGCAGGGGCCGCGGCCCGCGGTGTTCCGCGGCGAGCGCACCTCCGCGCTGTACGCCCCGATCGACGACCGGAGCGCCGACCCGCGCCCGCCGACCGGCGCGGAGGTGTTCGGGCAGGCGGACACGGTGGCCGCCGCCGGGGTGACCATGCGGCGCGGCCAGGTCTCGGCGTCGGCCGACTGTGCGGGGGCGCTGTGGGGCGAGCGCACCGCCGCCGCGGCGGCGGGCTGCGCGCAGGTGGTGCGGGCCGCGTTCACCGCGGTGGGCGGCGGCATCTCCGGGCAGTACGCCGTCTTCGACATGCCGGACGGCGCGGCGGCGGACCGGCTGGTCGACGCGCTGGACCCCAAGGGGGGTGACGGCTTCCTGCGCCCGGCGCCCGGTCAGCCACCGTCGTTCGACGCGGCGCACAGCCGGGCGGCGGCCCGGGCACTCGGCCACTTCGTGGTGGTGAACTGGGTGGGGCCGGTGGGGGACGAGGGACGGGCCGACCTGACCTACCCCCAGCTCGCCCTGGAGCGCCTCGGCGCGTTCGCGCAAAACCGCGTCCTGGCGGCCGGGGACTGAGCCGGCCGGCCCGGTTGTGGCCGCGTTGAGCTGGGGCGATGCCGGAATAACGCGGCGGATGGCGCCGTTCTCCCCACGGCGGCCCAGGCGAGCGGCCCGGGGTCTTCGCGGTCCACATGGTGAGCGGCGATGTTCGCGATGCAGACCTGGCGGGCACTATTCCGGCAGGGTGCGGTAGTCTCTACACACCTAACAGCAGCAGGGCCAACGTCGTCCCTCTTGCCTGCACTCGCGATTCACGACGAAGCAGACGAAGACGACGGGAGGGATTCAATGCCTGCTGCCCGCCTCGGTCTCCCCGAGCCCCAGGGCCTGTACCACCCTGCGCAGGAGCATGACGCGTGTGGCGTCGCGATGGTCGCCGACGTGGCCGGTCGCCGCAGCCACGACATCGTCGTCAAGGCCCTGACGGCTCTGTGCAACCTCGATCACCGTGGTGCCAAGGGGAGCGAGCCGGACACCGGCGACGGTGCCGGCATTCTCACGCAGATGCCGGACGCCTTCCTCCGCGGGTCCGCCGGGTTCCCGCTGCCCCCCGCCGGGGCGTACGCCGCCGGCATCGCGTTCCTGCCGCTGGACGAGCAGGCGCGGCAGATCGCGGTCTCGCTGATCGAGGAGATCGCCGCCGAGGAGGGGCTGACCGTCCTCGGCTGGCGCGACGTGCCGATCGACACCGCGCACGCCGGGCCGAGCGCCCGGGCGGTCATGCCGTTCTTCCGGCAGTTGTTCGTCGCGGCGCCGGACGGCCGGACCGGCGTCGAGCTGGACCGGACGGCGTTCTGCCTGCGCAAGCGGGCCGAGCACGAGGCGGACGTCTACTTCCCCTCGCTGTCGTCCCGGACGATCGTCTACAAGGGCATGCTGACCACCCCGCAGCTGGAGCCCTTCTTCCCCGATCTGTCCGACCCGCGGTTCGAGAGCGCGATCGCGCTGGTGCACTCGCGTTTCTCCACCAACACCTTCCCGTCGTGGCCGCTGGCGCACCCCTACCGGTACGTCGCGCACAACGGCGAGATCAACACCGTCAAGGGCAACCGCAACTGGATGCGGGCCCGCGAGGCGATGCTGGCCACCGACCTCATCCCCGGGGACCTGGCCCGGCTGTTCCCCATCTGCGACCCCGACGCCTCCGACACCGCCTCGTTCGACGAGTGCCTGGAGCTGCTGCACCTGGGCGGCCGCAGCCTGCCGCACGCGGTGCTCATGATGATCCCCGAGGCGTGGGAGAACCACACCGAGATGGACGCCGCCCGGCGCGCGTTCTACGAGTACCACTCGACCTCGATGGAGGCCTGGGACGGCCCGGCGTCGATCACCTTCAGCGACGGCACGCTGGTCGGGGCGGTGCTGGACCGCAACGGCCTGCGCCCGGGGCGGTTCTGGGTGACCGACGACGGCCTGGTCGTGCTGGCCTCGGAGGCCGGCGTGCTGGACATCGAGCCCGCCCGGGTGGTGCGCAAGGGCCGCCTGCAGCCGGGCCGGATGTTCCTCGTGGACACCGCGCGCGGCAAGATCATCGAGGATGACGAGATCAAGGCCGAGCTTGCCGCCGAGCACCCCTACGGGGAGTGGCTGCACGCCGGCCTGGTCCGCTTCGAGGAGCTGCCCGAGCGGCAGCGTCCCATCGTCACGCACGAGGCGCTGGTCCGGCGGCAGCAGACCTTCGGCTACACCGAGGAGGAGCTGCGGGTCATCCTCTCCCCGATGGCGAGGAACGGTGCCGAGCCGATCGGCTCGATGGGCACCGACTCGCCGGTCGCGGTGCTGAGCGAGAAGCCCCGGCTGCTGTTCGACTATTTCAGCCAGCTGTTCGCCCAGGTGACCAACCCGCCGCTGGACGCGATCCGCGAGGAGCTGGTCACCTCGCTGCAGACCACGATCGGCCCGGAGGGCAACCTGCTCGCCCCCGGCCCGGCGTCCTGCCGCCGGCTGGTCCTGCCGTACCCGGTGATCGACAACGACGAGCTCGCCAAGATCATCCACATCAACGACGAGGGCGCGCTGCCCGGCTTCCAGCCGCACGTCGTGTCCGGCCTGTTCGAGGTGGCCGGCGGCGGGGAGGCGCTGTTGCGCCGCCTTGAGGAGATCCGCGCGGAGGTGTCGGCGGCCATCCGCGACGGCGCCCGCATCATCGTGCTGTCCGACCGCGGTTCGGACGCCGGCCGGGCGCCGATCCCGTCGCTCATGCTCACCGGCGCGGTGCACCACCACCTGATCCACGAGAAGACCCGTACCCGGGTGGGGCTGGTGGTCGAGACCGGCGAGGCCCGCGAGTGCCACCACATGGCGCTGCTGATCGGCTACGGCGCCTCGGCGGTCAACCCTTACCTGGCGATCGAGACCGTCGAGGACATGATCGCCGCCGGTTCGCTGGCGCTGGAGCCGCGCACCGCCGTGCGCAACCTCATCAAGGCGTACGGCAAGGGCGTCCTCAAGGTCATGTCCAAGATGGGGGTGTCCACGGTCGCCTCCTACACCGGGGCACAGATCTTCGAGGCGCTCGGGCTCGGCCAGGACGTCATCGACGTCTGCTTCGCCGGCACCACCTCCCGGCTCGGCGGCGTGGGCTTCGAGGTGCTCGCCGAGGAGGCGGCACTGCGGCACCGGCGCGCCTACCCGCGGGCCGAGAACGCCCACCGCCGGCTGGAGGTCGGCGGCGAGTACCAGTGGCGCCGCGAGGGCGAGCCGCACCTGTTCAACCCCGAGACGGTGTTCCGGCTGCAGCACGCCACCCGCACCCGCCGGTACGAGATCTACAAGGAGTACACCCGGCTGGTCGACGGGCAGTCGGAGAAGCTGATGACGCTGCGCGGCCTGTTCCGGCTGCGCGAGGGCGTCCGGCCGCCGGTGCCGATCGAGGAGGTCGAGCCGGTCGAGAGCATCGTCAGGCGGTTCTCCACCGGTGCGATGTCCTACGGCTCGATCTCCCGCGAGGCGCACGAGACGCTGGCCGTCGCGATGAACATCCTCGGCGGCAAGTCCAACACCGGCGAGGGCGGCGAGGACCCCGAGCGGCTGCGCGACCCCGCGCGGCGCAGCGCGATCAAGCAGGTCGCCTCCGGGCGGTTCGGGGTGACCAGCGAGTACCTGGTCAACGCCGCGGACGTACAGATCAAGATGGCCCAGGGCGCCAAGCCCGGCGAGGGCGGCCAGCTGCCCGGCCACAAGGTGTACCCGTGGATCGCCAAGACCCGGCACTCCACGCCCGGGGTGGGGCTGATCTCGCCGCCGCCGCACCACGACATCTATTCGATCGAGGACCTGGCCCAGCTCATCCACGACCTGAAGAACGCCAACCCCGAGGCGCGGGTGCACGTCAAGCTCGTCGCCGAGGTCGGGGTGGGCACGGTCGCCGCGGGCGTCAGCAAGGCCCACGCCGACGTGGTGCTGATCTCCGGGCACGACGGCGGCACCGGCGCCTCGCCGCTGACCTCGATCAAGCACGCCGGCGCGCCGTGGGAGCTCGGCCTGGCCGAGACCCAGCAGACGCTGCTGCTCAACGGGCTGCGCGACCGGATCGTGGTGCAGGCCGACGGCCAGCTGAAGACCGGCCGCGACGTGGTGGTGGCCGCGCTGCTCGGCGCCGAGGAGTTCGGTTTCGCGACCGCGCCGCTGGTGGTCTCCGGCTGCGTCATGATGCGGGTGTGCCACCTGGACACCTGTCCGGTCGGTGTCGCCACCCAGAACCCCGAGCTGCGCCGCCGGTTCTCCGGCAAGCCGGAGTTCGTGGTCAACTACTTCCAGTTCGTCGCCGAGGAGGTGCGCGAGTACCTGGCGGCCCTCGGCTTCCGTTCCATCGAGGAGGCCGTCGGCCACGCCGAGATGCTCGACACCGAGGCGGCCGAGGAGCACTGGAAGGCGTCGGGGCTGGACCTGTCGCCGATCCTGCACGTGCCCGCGCTGCCCGAGGGCACCCCGCGGCACCGGGTGGTGGCCCAGGACCACGGGCTGGACCGCGCGCTGGACAACACGATCATCCAGCTGGCCGAGGGCGCGCTGAAGTACGGCGACCGGGTGACGCTGGACCTGCCGATCCGCAACGTCAACCGCACGGTCGGCACCATGCTCGGCCACCAGGTGACCAAGCGGTACGGCGGCGACGGGCTGCCGGAGAACACCATCGACGTCAGCTTCACCGGGTCGGCGGGCAACTCCTTCGGGGCGTTCGTCCCCAAGGGCGTCACACTGCGGCTCACCGGCGACACCAACGACTACCTGGCCAAGGGCCTGTCCGGCGGGCGGATCACGCTGCGGCCGCACCCCGACGCGCCGTTCAGCGCCGAGACCCAGGTCATCGCGGGCAACGTCGCGCTGTACGGCGCCACCTCCGGCGAGGTCTTCATCCGGGGCGTGGCCGGTGAGCGGTTCTGCGTCCGCAACTCCGGCGCCACCGCCGTGGTGGAGGGCGTCGGCGATCACGGCTGCGAGTACATGACCGGCGGCCGGGCCGTGGTGCTCGGCCCGACCGGCCGCAACTTCGCGGCCGGCATGTCCGGCGGCATCGCCTACGTCCTGGACCTGGCCCCGGTGCGGGTCAACCGCGAGATGGTGGCGATCGAGGAGCTGACCGGGGAGGACGCCGAGTTCCTCCGGGACGTCATCGAGCGTCACCTGGCCGAGACCGGCTCGACGGTCGCCAAGGCGCTGCTCGACGACTGGGAGGCCACGCTGGGCCGGTTCGGCAAGATCATGCCGGTCGACTACAAGAGGGTCCTGCAGGCCGCCGCCACCGCGCGCGCCGAGGGCCGGGACATCGACGAGGCGGTCATGGCCGCCGTTCACGGTTAAGGGAGGTTCACCGATGGCCGACCCCAAGGGGTTCCTGGCGCACGCGCGTGAGCTGCCGGCGCGCCGCCCGGTCGACGTCCGCATCCGCGACTGGCGGGAGGTCTACGAGGACTTCCCGCGGCCGGCCCTCACCCGGCAGGCGGCCCGGTGCATGGACTGCGGCATCCCGTTCTGCCACAACGGCTGCCCGCTCGGGAACCTCATTCCCGAGTGGAACGACCTCGTGTACCGGGACGACTGGCGCGAGGCGATCGAGCGGCTGCACGCGACCAACAACTTCCCGGAGTTCACCGGGCGGCTGTGCCCGGCGCCGTGCGAGACGGCGTGCGTACTCGGCATCAACTCCGACCCGGTGGCGATCAAGCGGGTCGAGGTGGAGATCATCGACCGGGCCTTCGCCGAAGGCTGGGTCACCCCCCAGCCGCCCGCGGCGCGGACCGGCCGCCGGGTCGCGATCGTCGGCTCCGGGCCGGCCGGGCTGGCCGCCGCCCAGCAGCTGACCCGGGCGGGTCACGATGTGGTGGTGTTCGAGCGCGCCGACCGGATCGGCGGCCTGCTGCGCTACGGCATCCCCGAGTTCAAGATGGAGAAGCGCCACGTCGACCGGCGTATCGAGCAGATGCGGGCCGAGGGCACCGAGTTCCGCACCGGCGTGAACGTCGGCGTGGACGTCACCGCCGAGGCGCTGCGCGAGGAGTTCGACGCGGTCGTGCTGGCCGGCGGTGCCACCGCCTGGCGGGACCTGCCGGTGCCCGGGCGGGACGCGGCCGGTATCCATCAGGCGATGGAGTACCTGCCGCCGGCCAACAGGGTGCAGCACGGTGACCTCGCCGAGTCGCCCATCTCGGCCGAGGGCAAGCACGTGGTGGTGATCGGCGGCGGCGACACCGGCGCCGACTGCATCGGCACGGCGATCCGCCAGGGGGCCGCCTCGGTGACCCAGCTGGAGATCATGCCGCGTCCGCCGGCGGACCGGCCGGAGACCCAGCCGTGGCCGACCTATCCGATGCTGTTCAAGGTGGAGAGCGCCCACGAGGAGCTGGAGACCGAGGGCGGCTCCCGGGTCTACGCCGTGTCCACGACCGAGTTCGTCGCCGACGAGCAGGGCCGGGTGACGGCACTGCGCCTGGTGGACGTGGAGGGGCCGGCCAACGGGTTCCGGCCGATCCCCGGCAGTGAGCGAGAGATCCCCGCGCAGCTGGTCACGCTGGCGATGGGGTTCGTCGGCCCGGAGAAGGGCGGCCTGCTCACCGACCTGGCGGCCCGGTCGGCCGATCCGGAAACCTTCTTCGACGCGCGGGGCAACGTCGCACGCGACAAGTCCTACATGTCGGGAGTGGACGGGGTGTTCGTCGCCGGGGACATGGGCCGGGGCCAGTCGCTCATCGTCTGGGCGATCGCGGAGGGCCGCTCGGCCGCCGCCGCCGTCGACCGCCACCTGAGCGGGGTCACCGCGCTGCCGGTGGCGATCCCGCCGACGGCGCGACCGCTCGTCTGAGCGATCGGGCGGCGTCCTGCTCCTGTAGGACGCCGCCCTTTTTATGGGGTAAAGACGGGTTTATGGGCGCTAAGGGTCGTATATACCGATAAGGGGTCGATCGCCAAGGTTTTCGCGCGGCGACTTGCTTTGGCGGCCGAACCCCTGAAAGATGCTGCCTCGTCGTACGAGGTAAGAGGAGATTTCGATGGTGCGGGGGTACGGGCGCCGGACGAGCGCCGCCATGGCGGTCGCACTGGCGGCCACGCTGGCCACCGGCACGCCGGCCGTGAGCGGGTCGGCCGCGGCCGCGCCGGCGGGCGACCAGGCGGCGGCCGACGCCGGTTACCTGGTGTTCTACTCCCCGGGCGCGCGCGCCGGCGCGCTGGCCGCCGTGCGGGAGGCCGGCGGCGCGGTCACCGCGGAGGACCCCCGCCTCGGCTACCTGCTCACCCGTGGCGCCGGCCCGGCCTTCGCCGAGCGGCTCGGACGCAGCCCGGTCGTCGTCGGCGTGACGGCCGACCGCCGTATCGGCAGCGCCGCCGCGCTGACCGCCCGCGGGGAGGCCGCCGCCGGCCCGCCGGCGGCCACCCCCGCCCGGGCCGTGACCTCGGCCCGCGGCAAGGGCGACCCGCTGTCCGGCCGGCAGTGGGACATGAAGATGATCGGCGCCACCCCGGTCGGCTCCTACGCCAAGGCGCGGGGCAGTCACAAGGTGCTGGTCGGCGTGATCGACACCGGCATCGACGGCAAGCACCCCGATATCGCGCCGAACTTCAACCGCGGGCTCAGCCGCAACTTCGTCGTCGACCGGCCGAAGGACCCGAACGGCAAGACCTTGGACGGGCCGTGCGAGGTCAAGTCCTGCAAGGACCCGGCGGACGTGGACGACGACGGGCACGGCACCCACGTGGCCGGCACCATCGGCGCCGCGCTCAACGGCATCGGCACCGCGGGGGTCGCACCGGACGTCTCGCTGGTCAACCTGCGGGCCGGCACCGACTCGGGCTACTTCTTCCTCAAGCCGGTGATGGACGCCCTCACCTACGCGGGGGACGCCGGCATCGACGTGGTCAACATGAGCTTCTTCGTGGACCCGTGGACGTTCAACTGCACCGCCAACCCGGCCGACTCGCGTGCCGAGCAGTTGCAGCAGGCCGGCATCATCACCGGGGTCCAGCGCGCGGTCGACTACGCCCGCGGCCACGGGGTGACGCTGATCAGCGCGCTCGGCAACGGTTCGACCGACCTCGGGGCGCCCACCCGCGACAGCGACAGTCCCGGTTATCCCCTCGGCACCGAGCGCGAGCGCACGATCGACAACTCGTGTCTGAACGTGCCGGCCGAGTCGCGCGGGGTGATCTCGATCTCCGCGCTCGGCCCGAGCGGCCGCAAGGCCTGGTACTCCGACTACGGCGTCGAGCAGACCGACCTGGCGGCCCCCGGCGGCGACCCCACCGACGGCGGCACCTCGATCAAGGGCGCCGCGCGCGAGATCCTCGCGCCCGCGCCCAAGCACGTGCTGCGCCGCGAGAAGCTCATCGACGCCGCCGGAAAGCCCACCGGCTCCTCGGTGGTGCGCGACTGCCACCGGGGCCGGTGCGCCTATTACCAGTACCTCTCGGGCACCTCGATGGCCTCCCCGCACGCCGCCGGCGTCGCGGCCATCCTGATCAGCCGCTTCGGCCGTCCCGGCAGCGGCGGGCTGGCGCTCGCGCCGGGCACTGTCGAGCGGCTGCTGTACGCCACGGCCACCCCCCGGGCCTGCCCGTCCGCCGGCGGTACCACCTACTCGGTCAGCGAGCAGAAGCACGTGTGCGCCGGGCAGCGCGACAAGAACGGCTTCTACGGCCACGGCGTCGTCGACGCCCTCCGTGCCGCCACCACCACCGGCTAAACTATCCGGGGTCGTGCCCGGCCCCTTCGCAGGCCCGGGCCGGGTGGTGCCCGAAGTGCGCCCAGATCCGCGCGGAGCGTGTAAGGCGAGCACCACCTGAAAGGCGCCTGAACGCGGGCGCAAAACGCGCAGAACAAACGCGTCGCTGGGCACTTCGCCACCTTTCAGTGGTCTGGACCAATTAGGGTAGGACTTGTGAGTCGTCGAGCGAAGATAGTCTGCACACTGGGCCCCGCCACATCGTCCCCGGAGCGGCTGCGCGAGCTGATCTCCGCCGGGATGAACGTCGCCCGGTTCAACCTCAGCCACGGAAGCCACGAGCTGCACAAGGAGATCCACGGCCGGGTGCGGGAGGCCGCCGCCGAGCTGGGCAGGGCGGTCGGCGTGCTGGCGGACCTGCAGGGTCCCAAGATCCGGGTGGGGCGGTTCGCCGGAGGGCCGGTGCGGCTGGGCTTCGGCGACGTCTTCACCATCACCACCGAGGACGTCCCCGGTGACCGTGACATCGTCTCGACCACCTACGACGGCCTGCCCGGCGACGTGGGGCCGGGCGACAAGATCCTGGTGGACGACGGCCGGCTGGTGCTGGAGGCCACCGAGGTGGACGGTCCGCGGGTCGTCACCCGGGTCGTCGTCGGCGGCATGATCTCCGACAACAAGGGCCTCAACCTCCCCGGCGTCGCGGTCTCCGCTCCCGCGCTGACCGACAAGGACGAGGAGGACCTGCGCTGGGCGCTGCGCACCGGCTTCGACATGATCGCGCTGTCGTTCGTGCGCAGCCCGGACGACGCGCGCCTGGTGCGCGACATCATGGACCAGGAGGGCGTCCACCTGCCGCTGCTCGCCAAGATCGAGAAGCCGCAGGCGGTCGACCGCCTGGAGGAGATCGTCGACGCGTTCGACGGCATCATGGTCGCCCGCGGTGACCTCGGCGTGGAGCTGCCGCTGGAGCAGGTGCCGATCGTGCAGCGCCGGGCCATCGAGCTGGCCCGGGAGAAGGCCCACCCGGTCATCGTGGCCACCCAGATGCTCGACTCGATGATGGGCGCCCCGCGGCCGACCCGGGCCGAGGCGTCCGATGTCGCCTTCGCGGTGATGGACGGCGCCGACGCGGTCATGCTGTCCGGTGAGACCTCGGTCGGTTCGTATCCGATCGAGTCGGTGGCCACGATGGACCGCATCGCCAGCGCGGCCGAGGAGAGCTATCTGCGGTCCACGCATACCTTCGACCGGCTGCCGGAGACCACCGGCGGTGCCATCGCCCGGGCCGCCGCCGAGGTCGGCGCGATCGTCGGCGCCAAGGCGCTGTGCGCGTTCACGATGTCGGGCGAGACCGCCCGCCGGCTGGCGCGCTACCGCTCGCCGATCCCGCTGCTGGCCTTCACCTCCGCGCCCGAGGTGCGCGGGCAGCTCGCCCTCACCTGGGGGGTGGAGACCTTCGAGGTGCCGTTCGTGCACCACACCGACGACATGGTCCGCCAGGTGGAGTCGGCGCTGCTGTCGATCGGGCGCTGCGAGAAGGGCGACAAGGTGGTCATCGTCGCCGGGTCGCCGCCCGGCAACCACGGCTCCACCAACGCGCTGCGGGTGCACACCATCGGCTCGGCCGTCTCCAGCGGCGGCTGACCCCGGCCGGAGCGCCCCTAAAGCCCTAAAGCGAAGAGGACCGCGCGGCCACCGGCCGCGCGGTCCTCTTCATGCCGGGCCGGCGTGCGCCGGTGCGGTGCCCCGAGTGGGATTCGAACCCACACTTGATGGATTTTGAGGCCATTGACTCTGCCGTTGGTCTATCGGGGCAGGACCTGCTCGCGCCCCTAATCTAGCGGATGTCGGTACTCTCTTGGTCGTGAGTACGCAGCGGCGAGTGGTCATCGCGGAAGACGAGGCGCTGATCCGCCTCGACCTCAAGGAGATGCTGGAAGAGGAGGGCTATGTCGTCGTCGGCGAGGCCGGTGACGGCGAGGCGGCGATCAAGCTCGCGTTGGAGCGGCGCCCCGATCTGGTGATCCTCGACGTCAAGATGCCGATCCTGGACGGCATCTCGGCGGCCGAGCGCATCGTGTCGGAACGGGTGGCGCCATGCCTGATCCTGACGGCGTTCTCCCAGCGCGATCTGGTCGAGCGGGCGCGTGACGCCGGGGCGATGGCCTACCTGGTGAAGCCGTTCACCAAGTCCGACCTGGTGCCGGCGATCGAGATGGCGGTCAGCCGGCACGAGGAGATCGCCGCGCTGGAGCGGGAGGTCAGCACGCTGGGTGAGCGGCTGGAGACCCGCAAGCTCGTCGAGCGCGCCAAAGGGCTGCTGATGACCCGGCACGGCTGGAGCGAGCCGCAGGCGTTCCGCTGGATCCAGAAGGCCTCGATGGACCGCCGGCTGAGCATGCGCCAGGTCGCGCAGGCGGTCGTGGACGAGGCGGCGCAGTCCGCCGAGCCCGTGCAGCCCTCGCAGACGTCCCCGGCCGCCGAGGAGTCCTGAAAGCCGTCCCGTGCCGTCCGTTCCCGGAGCGGAGCGGGTGGCGCGGGAGCCGTTGGAACGGTCCCGGTGGTCCTCCCGGGGCGGCAAAGCCGATCTTCGATGTGTCGCGATCAGCTATGTGACCTTTACTTTTCCTCCCGATCGCCGAACAGGACCGGTGCGATAACGAAGCGGTAACGTGATGCATCTCTGTACCGACCTGTGACTTGCGCTGAGTGTAATGCCGTCAACGTCCCTTGGCGGAGCGCCAGGGGTGGTTCTGTGGACCAGATCCCGCAGGCGGGATCAGGCGAAAGGAAGGCAACCTTGCGGCCCAAGATTGCTCGCCTCGGGGGCGTGCTCGCCGTCGGTGTGGCACTTACCGTTGGTCTCGCCGCGTGTGGCAGCGGAGACTCGGGGACGGCGTCGGGCGGCGACGGCTCCGCGGCGCCGAGCACGCTCAAGATCGGCTTCATGGGCGACCTGTCGGGTGAGAACTCCGGCATCGTCATCCCGCCGAGTAACGGCGCCCAGCTCGCGGTGGACGAGTACAACGCCACCAACCCCAAAGTCAAGATCGAGATGATCAAGTACGACAGCCGCGCCGACGCGACGACGGCCGTCTCGCTGGCCCAGAAGGCGATCAAGGACGACAAGGTCGTCGCGATGGTGGGCCCGGCCTTCTCCGGCGAGTCCAAGCAGGCCGTGCCGGTGCTGGAGGAGGGGAAGATCCCCAACATCTCCGCCTCCGCCACCAACGCCGACCTTTCCAAGAACGGCTGGAAGTTCTGGCACCGCGTGGTGCCGAACGACGGCGTGCAGGGCCCGGCGGTCGCCGACTTCATCGCCGGCACCGCGGGCGCCAAGAAGGTCGCCGTGGTGGACGACAAGTCCGAGTACGGCAAGGGCCTGGGCGACGCGGTCCGCGCGCAGCTGAAGTCCAAGGGCGTCACGATGATCGACGACGCGCTCGACCCGGCGGCGGCCGACTACTCCTCGACGGTCACCAAGGTGGCCGCGGCCAAGCCGGACGCGCTGTTCTTCGGTGGTTACTACGCCGCGGCCGGCAAGCTGCTCAAGCAGCTCCGGGACAAGGGCGTGACCGCGAAGTTCTTCTCCGCGGACGGGTCGCTGGACAAGGGCCTGGTCGAGGGCGCGGGCGCCGCGCAGGCCGAGGGCGCGCTCATCGCCTGCCCGTGCCGCATCCCGACCGAGGGGGAGACCGACGAGACGGTCAAGAAGTTCGCCACCGACTACAAGGCGAAGTTCGGCGCCGACCCGCTGATCTACGCGACCGAGGGCTACGACGCGATGACCGCGTTCACCAAGGCCATCGCCGGCGGTGCCACCACCACCGACGCGATCAACGAGGCGATCGGCAAGTCCGACTTCCAGGGCATCTCCAAGCAGGTCAAGTTCGACCCGACCGGTGAGCCCTCCGCCAAGTCGATCTACATCTACCAGGTCAAGGATGGCAAGATCGGCCTGCTCGGCGACTCGGCCACGGCCAAGCTGGGCTGACGACAGCACCGGCCAGCAATGAAGGGGGCGGGAACGCCGCGGCGGTCCCGCCCCCGTCCGTTGTCGTGGGAAGTCCACTGAAAGCGAAAAGCCTTGCTCGATAACCTTCTCGGCTCCTTCTGGTCGTTCACCATCGACGGCCTGATCGTGGGGGCGATCTACGGTCTGGTGGCCCTCGGCTACACGATGGTGTACGGCGTGCTGCGACTGATCAACTTCGCGCACTCCGAAGTCTTCATGATCGGCACCATGGCGGCCGCGTTCGTGGTGATGACCATGGGGATCACCCAGCCGCTCACCGGCCTGGCGCTGGTCGGCGGCCTGCTGCTGATGCTGCTGGTCGGCGGTGCGGCCTCCGCGGGCTCGGCCATGCTGCTGGAGCGCATCGCCTACCGCCCGCTGCGCAAGCGCGGAGCCTCCCGGCTGGCGGCGCTGATCTCGGCCATCGGCGCGTCCCTGTTCCTCCAGGAGCTCTTCGCCCTGGTCGTCATCCCGTGGCTGTTCGACCGGCCGCAGCAGGGGCGCAACCAGATGGGTGTGGCCCGCATCATGGACAAGGACCCGCTGTTCACCATCGGCGGGGCGCAGGTCCGGGTCGACCAGCTGATCATCTTCGTCGCCGCGATCGCCATGATGATCCTGCTGGATCTGCTGGTGAACAAGACCAAGATCGGCCGCGGCATCCGCGCCACCTCCCAGGACCCGGAGACCGCGGTGCTGATGGGCGTGGACATCGACAAGATCGTCCGGGTCACGTTCCTGGTGGGCGGGCTGATGGCCGGCCTGGCCGGCGCGCTGTTCGTGCTGCAGTTCGAGGTCACCAAGTTCTCGATCGGCTTCCTGCTGGGCATCAAGGCGTTCACCGCCGCGGTGCTCGGCGGCATCGGCAACCTGCGCGGTGCCCTCCTCGGCGGCCTGTTCCTCGGCCTGATCGAGAACTACGGCGCCGCCGTCTTCGGATCGGGCTGGAAGGACGTCATCGCCTTCACGGTTCTGATCCTGGTCCTGATGTTCCGCCCCACCGGCATCCTCGGTGAATCTCTCCAGCAGGCGCGCGCATGAGCACGAACGAGACGATCAAGAACGGCCGCAAGCCCCTCAAGGGGCTCCCCGACCGCATCCGTGACCGGTGGGCCGGCGCGTCCGGTCCTCAGCGCTGGACGGTCTACGTCCTGCTCTTCATCGGCGCGCTGCTGCTGCCGTCGGACTCCATCGGCCAGTTCATGTCGCCCTACAGCGACTGGGCGAGCGTGCTGTTCTTCCCGATCGGCACCTACGTGGTGCTGGCCATCGGCCTGAACGTCGTGGTCGGCCAGGCCGGCCTGCTCGACCTCGGCTACGTGGCGTTCTTCGCCATCGGCGGCTACGTGATGGCGCTGCTCGGCACCAAGATGGGGCTGAACTTCTGGGAGATCCTCATCGTCGGCGTGCTGCTGTCGGCGCTGTCGGGCATCGTGCTCGGCGGGCCGACGCTGCGGCTGCGCGGTGACTACCTGGCCATCGTGACGCTCGGTTTCGGGGAGATCGTCCGGCAGACGGCGGAGAACACCGATGCCATCGGCGGCCCGCGCGGCATCGCCGGCATCCCGCACCCGCCGAGCATCGAGGGCGTCGAGCTGTTCGGGGTGGAGATCTTCAAGTACGGCGTGCTGGACCCGCGGCCGTACTACTACCTGCTGGTGGTGCTCGCCACGCTGATCATCGTCTTCGTGAAGCGGTGGGAGAAGAGCCGGGTCGGCCGGGCCTGGGCGGCCATCCGGGAGGATGAGGACGCCGCCGAGGTGATGGGCGTGCCGACCTTCAAGTTCAAGCTGCTGGCCTTCGCGATCGGCGCCGCGATCGGCGGTGCGATGGGCGTCGTCTGGGCCGGCAAGACCATCTCGATCAACCCGAACGACTTCCTGTTCATGCTGTCGGCCACCATCCTGGCGGCCGTCGTGCTCGGCGGCTCGGGCAACATCCCGGGTGTCGTCCTGGGGGCCTTCCTGGTCGCCTGGCTGCCCGAGCGGTTCCGCGGGCTGTCGGACTACCGGATCCTGGTCTTCGGTGCCGCGCTGGTCGCGCTGATGGTCTTCCGGCCGGAGGGCCTGCTGCCGTCGCGACGGCGCCGGGCCGAGCTGGCCGAGGGCACCGGCGGCATGGGCACCCTGGGTGCCGAGGTCGCGACTCCGGAGTCCCAGCCCGCTGCCGAAGGAGCGGCCAAATGAGCGAATCCCGCCCGCTGCTGCAGCTGCAGAGCGTCAAGATGCAGTTCGGCGGCGTCGTCGCGCTGCGCGAGGTGGACCTCACCGTCAACGAGGGTGAGATCTTCGCGCTGATCGGGCCGAACGGCGCCGGCAAGACGACGGTGTTCAACGTGATCACCGGCGTCTACCGGCCGACATCCGGCCAGGTCGTGTTCGACGGTGACCGCATCTCCGGGATGAAGCGCTACAAGGTCACCAAACGCGGTGTCGCGCGTACCTTCCAGAACATCCGGCTGTTCCACAACATGTCGGCGCTGGAGAACGTGATGGTCGGGGCGGACGCCCACCACCGGGCGGGCATGGTGAGCGCCGCGCTCGGGCTGCCCTGGCACCGCCACGAGGAGCGCGACGGCCGGGCGCAGGCCATGGAGCTGCTCGATTTCGTCGGCATCGGCCACCGCGCCGAGGAGACCGCCAAGAACCTGCCCTACGGCGACCAGCGGCGGCTGGAGATCGCCCGCGCGCTGGCGACCCGGCCCAAGCTGCTGCTGCTGGACGAGCCGGCCGCGGGCATGAACCCGGCGGAGAAGGAGTCGCTCCAGGAGCTGATCCGCAAGATCCGGGACGGCGGCCGCACCGTGCTGATCATCGAGCACGACATGGGGCTGATCATGGGCATCAGCGACCGGGTGGCGGTGCTGGACTTCGGGCAGAAGATCGCGGACGGCCTGCCGGCCGAAGTGCAGAACGACCAGCGGGTCATCGAGGCGTACCTGGGGGCTCCGGCCGATGCTTCTTGAGATCAACGACATCCACGTCCACTACGGCAAGATCGAGGCCATCAAGGGCATCTCGCTGGAGGTGGCGGAGGGGGAGATCGTCACCCTCATCGGCGCCAACGGCGCCGGCAAGACCACCACGCTGAAGACCATCTCGGGCCTGCGCACGCTGACCTCGGGCAGCATCACCTTCGACGGGACCGACATCAGCCGGTTGCCCGGGCACAAGCGGGTGCTGGCCGGCATCGGGCAGGCCCCCGAGGGCCGCGGCGTCTTCCCCGGCATGACCGTGACCGAGAACCTGCTGATGGGCGCGTACGCCCGCAAGGGCGACTTCGGCAAGGACCTCGACGAGGTCTTCGAGCTGTTCCCGCGGCTGGCCGAGCGCCGTGACCAGGCGGGCGGCACGATGTCGGGCGGCGAGCAGCAGATGGTGGCCATCGGCCGGGCGTTGATGAGCCGGCCGAAGGTACTGCTGCTGGACGAACCGTCGATGGGCTTGGCCCCGAAGCTGGTGGCGCAGATCTTCTCGATCATCAAGGAGATCAACGACCGGGGTACCACGGTGCTGCTGGTGGAGCAGAACGCCCAGCAGGCGCTGCAGTTGGCCCACCGGGCCTACGTGCTGGAGACCGGCCGGGTGGTCAAGTCGGCTCCCGCGGCCGACCTGCTGCACGACCCGCAGGTGCGCGAGGCGTACCTGGGCGGGGAACTCGGGGCGCACTGAGCGGCGCGCGGTCCGGCGGCCGGCCGGGAGTGCTCGCGGCCGGCCGCCGGGGCGTGGACCCGGCGCCGCGGGCTCAGCGCAGGGCCACCTGCACGCCCTTGGACGGGCCGATGGCCCCGAGCGGCGGGTCGGCGAAGAACCGGATCGCGGTGATCCGGGCGTCCTTCGGCACGTCGAACCACAGATCGAACTCCATCCGCACGAAGCTGCCGACCGGGATCTCGTCCGGCTGGCGCTTGATGGCCTGCACGAAGTCGTCGACGTGGAACGTGCGCCCGTCGGCGGTCACCAGCAATTGCTGGCCGGCGTCGAACTTCTGGTTGGTGCGGTCGGTGCTCTCGATCAATATGCGGACCCGGGCGAACTGCCCCTTGGCGTTCCACTCGGCGTGGCTGCCGAACAGGCTCGGCATGCCGTCCTCGAAACCGAGGACGCGGAAGCGCATCTGCCCGTCGGTGACCGGCGCCGCGCGGATCACCGTCTCGTCGGCGCGCGCGGTCTGCGCCGGGATGACGTACGTCGCCACGGGGGAGGGGGTGGCGACGCCGGAGCCGGCCGCCCGGTCCGAGCAACCGGAGAGGAGAGTGACGATCGCCGCGCAACTCAGCATGATCGAAAAGGTCCGCACAATCGCACACTAATCTCCGGGCGGCCGGATGAACGGGGCCCGCCGGACCCGTTGTGCGATCGTTTCTTTCCGGTGACAGCCCTGGTGACCAGGTACGACAGCATGGCCAGGGTTACGGTAGCTTAACTTGACTCCGACAAAGAGCTAAAAGGAGGACGTTGTGGTCTTTAGCTCCAAGCGTCGTCGTATCACCTCTATTGCGGCGCTCGCCATGGGTGCCGCCTGCGTTCTCACCGCCTGTGGCGGCGAGTCCGACACCGGGGCGTCCGCGAGTGGCGCACCCGCGGCCTCGGCCGCGGGCGGCATCAAACTGATCAAGGACGGCAAGATCACGACGTGCACGAACGTCCCCTATGAGCCGTTCCAGTTCAACCAGGGCAACAAGGTCGTCGGTTTCGACGTCGACATGGTGGACCTGGTGGCCAAGAAGCTGGGCGTCACCCAGGAGATCGTGGACATCGACTTCGCGGTGATCAAGAGCGGAGCCGCGCTGAATGCCGGCAAGTGCGATGTGGCCGCGGCCGGCATGACGATCACCGATGAGCGCAAGAAGAACCTGCTGTTCTCCGACCCCTACTTCGACGCCACCCAGGCCCTGCTCGCCAAGAAGGGCACCGGCGTCAAGTCGCTGGAGGAGGTCAAGGCCAAGGGCCTGAAGCTGGGAGCGCAGGCTTCCACCACCGGCCTCGACTACGTCAAGGAAAAGGGGCTCAACCCCACCGAGTACGCCGACTCGCCCAAGGAGCTGCTCGGCCTGCAGTCCGGCCAGGCCGACGTCATCGTGCAGGACCTGCCCGTGGTGCTCACCTGGCTGAAGAAGCCGGAGATCGCGAGCAAGTTCGAGCTGGTGGCCAGCCTGGACACCGGCGAGCAGTACGGCATCGGCATGAAGAAGGGCAACGACGCGCTGGCCAAGGCGGTCAACGAGGCCTTCACCGCCGCCAAGTCCGACGGCACCTACGAGCAGATCTACATGAAGTGGTTCGGCAAGAAGCCGGGCGAGCTCGGGGTCTCCTGAGTCCATGACCGACCACCTGACGAGCGGCCCGGCCGACCCGGCCGGGCCCGCCGGGCCGGCCGGACCGCCACCCGGCAGAGCGCGGCTCAGCCCGCGCAAGCGGCAGCGGATCAGCCGCGCGATCCAGTACGTCGTCCTGGCCGCCGTGCTATTGACGGTCGTCCTGGTCGCCAACTGGCAGGGGCTGGCCGAGAACTTCACCAAGCTGGACGTCGCCCGGCAGACCCTGCCCGAGCTGTTCACCGTCGCGCTGAAGAACACGATCATCTACACGGTGGGCGGCTTCGTCCTCGGCGCGCTCGGCGGCCTGCTGTTCGCGCTGATGCGGATGTCCTCGGTGCGGCCCTACCGCTGGATCGCGACGATCTACATCGAGATCTTCCGCGGCCTGCCCGCGCTGCTGATCTTCCTGCTGATCCTGTTCCTGCCGCTGGTGCTCGGCTTCCAGCTGCCCGGCGGCACCTACGGGTCCGGCATCCTTGGTCTGGCCGTCATCAACGCGGCCTACATGGCCGAGACGCTG
Organism: Sphaerisporangium rufum; assembly: GCF_016863395.1. Classification (GTDB taxonomy): domain Bacteria; phylum Actinomycetota; class Actinomycetes; order Streptosporangiales; family Streptosporangiaceae; genus Sphaerisporangium; species Sphaerisporangium rufum. The sequence continues at coordinate 86,182 of NZ_BOOU01000030.1, forward strand.
CGGGCCGGCCTGCAGGCCGTGCCCCGGGGCCAGATGGAGGCGGCCCGCTCGCTCGGCATGTCCCACGCGCGGGCGATGGCCACGATCGTGATCCCGCAGGCGATCCGGATCGTGATCCCGCCGACGACCAACCAGTTCGTCGCGCTGCTGAAGGACTCCTCGCTGGTCTTCTTCCTCGGCGTCAGCGGCGAGTACGTCGAGCTGACCAAGTTCGGCAACGACGTGGCGTCCACGACGAGCAACGCGACCCCGATCCTGGTGGTGGGCCTGACCTACCTGCTCGTCACGATCCCGCTGGGCTACCTGGCGGGCCGCCTCGAAGCGCGCCAGGCGAAGGGACGGTGACCGCGATGGCCCACGCCGTCGAGATCAAGGATCTGCACAAGTCGTTCGGCGAGCTGGAGGTGCTCAAGGGCATCGACTTCACCGTGGACCAGGGACAGGTGGTCTGCGTCATCGGCCCGTCCGGCTCGGGCAAGTCGACCCTGCTGCGCTGCGTGAACCTGCTCGAACAGCCCACCAAGGGCACCGTCCGGGTGGGCGGGGTGGAACTGACCGATCCGGACGTCGACATCGACGCCGCCCGGCGCCGCCTGGGCATGGTGTTCCAGTCGTTCAACCTCTTCCCGCACATGACGGCGCTGCAGAACGTCATGATCGCTCAGCGGCGGGTGCTGAAGCGGGGGAGCGGCGAGGCCGAGCGGGTCGCCCGGGCCAACCTGGAGAAGGTCGGCGTCGCCGACAAGTGCGACGTCTACCCGGCGCAGCTGTCCGGCGGGCAGCAGCAGCGGGTGGCGATCGCCCGGGCGCTGGCCATGGACCCCGACCTGATGCTGTTCGACGAGCCGACCTCGGCGCTGGACCCCGAACTGGTCGGCGACGTGCTGTCGGTCATGCGCGACCTGGCCAGGGACGGGATGACCATGCTGGTCGTCACGCACGAGATGGGCTTCGCCCGCGAGGTCGCCGACCGGGTGGTGTTCATGGACGGCGGCGTGATCGTCGAGGAGGGCCCGGCCGACCAGGTGATCGGCGACCCGCGGCACGCCCGCACCCGCACGTTCCTCAGCCGGGTGCTCGACCCGACGCACGCCGGCGACGAGCCGGGGGCGGGATCCGCGCCGGCGGACGCCGGGCCAGGCTCCTGACCCCGGAACGCGGTCGAGCCCGCAGGTGATCTTTGGGGCCGTGTGCGGCTTCCCCGGCCGCACACGTTGTCTACTCGATCACCCGCGGGCTCTGGCGTCACCACGCTAGCGACCCATGGGGCCCATGTGCAAAGAGCGTCACCCAGCGTGCCCGGCGGGCCGGCCGGGCGGCGCCGCGCGTCACTGCGCGTCACGCAGCATGCAGGTGAGCCGGGCGGTGCACACCCGCCGGCCGGCCTCGTCGGTGATCTCGATGTCGTAGGTCGCCAGCGTCCGCCCGCCGTGCAGCCGGGTCGCCACCCCGGTCACCTGACCAGAGCTCGCCGAGCGATGGTGGGTGGCGTTGATCTCGATGCCCATGGCCACCCGGCCGGGCCCCGCGTGCAGCGCGGCCCCGGTCGAGCCGAGGGTCTCGGCCAGCACGCAGGACGCCCCGCCGTGCAGCAGCCCGTACGGCTGGGTGTTGCCCTCGACCGGCATCCGGGCGACGACCCGCTCCGCGGTGGCCTCGACGAACTCGATGCCCATGGCGGAGGCCAGGGTCTCGCGGTGCGTCACGCCGAAAATCTCTTCGAGCCGGGTGTGGTCCTCGGGGTTGGTCATGGTCAAGGCAAGGCCTCCAGTTGCGCGCGGGGGAGTGTTCTGTCGTACTCGGAGACTAGGCTGCGGATGTGCCGAAGAAGGAAACGACCCCCTCCCGTCCCCGCCTGCTCCTGCTGGACGGGCACTCGCTGGCGTACCGTGCCTTCTACGCTTTGAAGGACGCCGGGCTGACCACCACCGACGGCCAGCACACCGAGGCGGTGTACGGCTTCACCTCGATGCTGATCAACGTGCTCCGCGACGAGAAGCCGACCCACGTCGCGGTCTGCTTCGACCGCTCCGAGCCCACCTTCCGGCACGAGTCCTACCAGCAGTACAAGGCGAACCGGCAGGAGACCCCGGAGGACTTCCGCGGCCAGGTGAGCCTGATCTTCGAGGTGCTGGACGCGCTGCGGCTGCCCTACCTGTCGCTGCCCGGCTACGAGGCCGACGACCTGATCGCCACGCTGGCCCACCGGGCGTCCGCCGAGGGGATGGACGTCCTGATCGTCACCGGTGATCGCGACGCCCTGCAGCTGGTGGACGACCGGGTCACCCTGCTGATGACCCGCCGCGGCATCAGCGACATGACGCGCTTCGACCCGCCCGCCGTGGTGGAGAAGTACGGCCTGACCCCGGTGCAGTACCCCGACTTCGCCGCGCTGCGCGGCGACCCGAGCGACAACCTGCCGAGCATCCCGGGCGTCGGGGAGAAGACCGCGGCCAAGTGGGTGCGCGAGTTCGGCTCGCTCACCGCGCTGGTCGACCGGGTCGACGAGGTCAAGGGCAAGGTCGGCGACCGGTTGCGCGAGCATCTGGCCCAGGTGATCCACAACCGGCAGCTCACCGAACTGCGCCGCGACGTGCCGCTGGAGGCCGAGGTCACCGCGCTCACCATGGGCCGGTGGGACCGCGACGAGATCCACAAGCTCTTCGACAGCCTGCAGTTCCGGGTGCTGCGCGACCGCCTCTACCAGAGCATCGGCACCGCCGAGCCGGAGGCGGAGGCGGGGTTCGAGGTCGAGCTGGTCGAGCCGGCCGAGGGCGGCCTCGGCGACTGGCTGGCCGGCGCGCCGGCCGGCCGGGTCGGCCTCGCGGTCCGGTGCGCCCATGGCAGCGGCACCGGCAGCGTCGAGAGCCTGGCCGTCGCCCTGCCGCCGGATGCCGAGGGCCGGCGCCGGGCCGCGCACCTCGATCCGGCCGCGCTCGGCGAGGCCGACGACGCGGCGCTGCGCCGCTGGCTGGCCGACGAGTCGGTGCCCAAGGCGGTGCACGACGTCAAGGGGCCGCTGCTGTCGCTGTGGGCGCACGGCCTGGACCTGCGCGGGGTGACCTGTGACACCGCGCTGGCCGCCTACCTGGCGATGCCCGGGCAGCGTTCCTTCCCGCTGGACGACCTCGTGCTGCGCTACCTGCAGCGCGAGCTGCGCGCTGAGACCGACGCGGGCGGCCAGGCGGCGCTGTTCGACGACCCGGCCGACAACGCCGGCGAGGAGCTCGCGGTGCGCGCCGAGGCGGTGCGCGAGCTCGCCGACGCCCTGGAGGCGTACCTGGAGCCGCGCGGCGGCATCCGGCTGCTGCGCGAGGTGGAGCTGCCGCTGGTGCGCGTGCTGGCGGAGCTGGAACGGGCCGGCATCGCGGCCGACCGCGACCACCTGACCGGCCTGGAGGCCGAGTTCGGCGCGGCGGTGAAGCAGGCGGTGGAGGAGGCGCACCGGGTGGTCGGCGAGCAGTTCAACCTGGGTTCGCCCAAGCAGCTGCAGGAGATCCTCTTCGTCCGGCTCGGCCTGCCCAAGACCAAGAAGATCAAGACCGGCTACACCACCGACGCCGACGCGCTGGCCACCCTGGCCACCCAGACCGACAACGAGCTGCCGACCATCCTGCTGCGCCACCGCGACCAGACCAAGCTGCGCACCACCGTCGAGGGCCTGATCAAGGAGATCGCCGACGACGGCCGCATCCACACCACCTACAACCAGATCATCGCGGCCACCGGCCGGCTGTCGTCGGAGAAGCCCAACCTGCAGAACATCCCGATCCGCACCGGCGAGGGCCGGCGGATCCGGGAGGGCTTCGTGGTGGGCGAGGGCTTCGACTGCCTGCTCACCGCCGACTACAGCCAGATCGAGCTGCGCATCATGGCGCACCTGTCCGGCGACGCCTCGCTGATCGCCGCGTTCGAGTCCGGCCACGACTTCCACCAGGCCACCGCGGCCCGGGTCTTCGACCTGCCGCCCGAGCAGGTCGACGGCGGGCTGCGCGCGCGGATCAAGGCGATGAACTACGGCCTGGCCTACGGGCTGTCGGACTTCGGGCTGTCCGGCCAGCTCGGCATCCCGGTCGCCGAGGCCCGCGCGCTCAAGGACGAGTACTTCCAGGAGTTCGGCGGGGTCCGCGACTACCTCGGCGCGATCGTGACCCAGGCCCGGCACGACGGCTACACCGAGACCATCCTCGGCCGGCGCCGCTACCTGCCCGACCTCACCAGCGACAACCGGCAGCGGCGGGAGATGGCCGAGCGGATGGCGCTGAACGCGCCCATCCAGGGGTCGGCCGCCGACATCATCAAGGTCGCCATGCTGAACGTCCACCGGGCGCTGCGCGATCAGGGGCTGCGCTCGCGCATGCTGCTGCAGGTGCACGACGAGCTGGTCTTCGAGGTGGCCCCGGGTGAGGTGGAGCAGGTCCGCGAGCTGGTGGTCCGGGAGATGGGCGCCGCCTACCGGCTGCGCGTCCCGCTGGACGTCTCGGTGGGCGTCGGCCGCACCTGGCAGGACGCCGGCCACTGACCCGGCCGCGGCGCGGCGGCCCGGTGCCGGGGGCGGGGGGAACGGCCCGGGACGGCCCCGCCGGGTGATCGGTGGATCTAGGGTGGATGGGCTGATCCGTCCCCCCGCCCAGGAGTTCCGCTGTGCGCAGCACGCCCGGCCTGACCCCGCTCATCGGTCTCGTGAACGTCGGTGTCATGATCGTCGCGGCGGTCGTGCTGCTGGTGATGCCCCTCGACGACCATGGGCCGGACCCGCGCCGCGCCGCCGCCACCCCCGGCCCGCCGGCCTCTCCCTCCCAGGCCCTCCCGACGCCGAGCACGGCCGCGCCGGTCACCGCGACGGCCGAGCTGGCCCGCCGGGTCGGGGCCAACGAGCTGGGGCTGGTTCCGGTGCTGATGTACCACCGGATCCAGAAGAAGCGGCGGGCCTCGATCGACCGCACGCCCGCCCAACTGCGCGCCGAGCTGGTCACCCTGGCCGAGAGCGGGTACGTGCCGGTGACCGCGGCCGAGTTCGCCGCCGGGCGGATGGACGTGCCCGCCGGGTCGCATCCGGTCGTGCTCACCTTCGACGACGGCAGCCCCACCCACTTCGCGCTCGGCGCCGACGGGTGGCCGGCGCCGGACACCGCGGTGCGGATCATCCTGGACGTGGCGCGCGACCACCCCGGGTTCCGCCCCGTGGCCACGTTCTGGGTGAACAAGGAGCCGTTCGGCATCACCGGGCACGACCGCCAGGCGGCGGCGGTGCGCTGGCTGGTCGACCACGGGTTCGAGGTGGCCAACCACACCTACGACCACCCCGACCTGCGCCGCCTGCGCAAGAAGAAGGTCGCCGAGCAGATCGTCCGGCAGTCGCGGCTGCTGCACGCGGCCGGCGCACCGCGGTCGGCCACCTTCGCGCTGCCTTACGGCAGCATGCCGAGGAAGCGGGCCACCGCGCGGTCGGGGAAGTGGGACGGCACCTCCTACCGCTTCGACGCGGTCTTCCTGGCCGGGGCCGAGCCGGCGATTTCGCCCTACGCGAAGGGCTTCGACCGGTTCGCGATCCCCCGGGTGCAGTCCAACGGAAAGAAAGGCGAGTGCCGCAAGTGGTGCTCCCAGTACTGGCTGGAGTGGCTGGACCGGCATCCGGACCGGCGATACACCTCGGACGGAGATCCCGCGCGCGTCTCCATGCCGCGGGAGATTCGCGGTAAGATCGCGACAAAGTCGCGCGAGATGGCGATCGCTTACTAGTGGCGGGCCGGGTTGTGCAGGTGGGCGCCGGATTGACCGCGCCCGCGTACTCTCATATGCTGATCGCTGCGCTGTGGGCTCGCGTGCGCCTCGGACGGAGCGGGCTCGCGCTCGGTCATGTCGACCAACGGTCATCAGACCCTATCTCGGCTTGAACGATAAAGAAGGCCTGCCGCGCGTACGCCACATCGACATCTGTCCGCGTTCGGAGCAATTCCACACATGACGAGCAGCACCGAGGCCACCTCGAGCACCCCGCAGGTAGCGGTCAACGACATCGGTTCCGAGGAGGCCTTCCTCGCCGCGATCGACGAGACCATCAAGTACTTCAACGACGGCGACATCGTCGAAGGCACCGTCGTCAAGGTCGATCGAGACGAGGTCTTGCTCGACATCGGCTACAAGACCGAGGGGGTCATCCCCTCGCGCGAGCTCTCGATCAAGCACGATGTCGACCCGGCCGAGGTCGTCGAGGTCGGCGAGCACGTCGAGGCCCTTGTTCTCCAGAAGGAGGACAAGGAGGGCCGGCTGATCCTGTCCAAGAAGCGCGCCCAGTACGAGCGCGCCTGGGGCACGATCGAGAAGATCAAGGACGAGGACGGCATCGTCACCGGCACGGTCATCGAGGTCGTCAAGGGTGGTCTCATCCTCGACATCGGCCTCCGCGGCTTCCTGCCGGCGTCCCTGGTCGAGATGCGCCGGGTCCGCGACCTGCAGCCGTACGTCGGCCGCGAGCTCGAGGCCAAGATCATCGAGCTGGACAAGAACCGCAACAACGTGGTCCTGTCCCGCCGCGCCTGGCTGGAGCAGACCCAGTCGGAGGTCCGCCAGACCTTCCTCAACACCCTGCAGAAGGGTCAGGTCCGCAAGGGCGTCGTCTCCTCGATCGTCAACTTCGGCGCCTTCGTCGACCTGGGCGGCGTCGACGGCCTGGTGCACGTCTCCGAGCTGTCCTGGAAGCACATCGACCACCCCTCCGAGGTCGTCGAGGTCGGCCAGGAGGTCACCGTCGAGGTGCTCGACGTGGACATGGAGCGCGAGCGGGTCTCCCTGTCGCTCAAGGCGACGCAGGAGGACCCCTGGCAGCAGTTCGCCCGCACCCACCAGATCGGGCAGGTCGTGCCGGGACGGGTCACCAAGCTGGTGCCGTTCGGCGCGTTCGTCCGGGTCGAGGAGGGCATCGAGGGCCTGGTGCACATCTCCGAGCTGGCCGAGCGCCACGTTGAGATCCCCGAGCAGGTCGTGCAGGTCGGCGACGAGATCTTCGTGAAGATCATCGACATCGACCTCGACCGGCGGCGCATCTCGCTGTCGCTCAAGCAGGCCAACGAGGGTGCCTCGGGTGCCGACGTCGAGTTCGACCCCACGCTGTACGGCATGGCGGCGACCTACGACGACCAGGGCAACTACATCTACCCCGAGGGCTTCGACTCCGAGACCGGCGAGTGGCTCGAGGGCTTCGAGAAGCAGCGCGAGGAGTGGGAGCGGCAGTACGCCGAGGCCCAGACCCGCTTCGAGGCCCACAAGTCGCAGATCGAGAAGGCTCGCGCCGAGGAGGCGGAGGCCTCCTCCGGGGCGTCGGGTTACTCGGGCGAGTCGGCCCCGTCGTCGTCCTCGTCCGGTTCGGCTCCGGCGGGCGGCGCCCTGGCCTCCGACGAGGCCCTGGCGGCGCTGCGCGAGAAGCTGGCCGGCGGGCAGAACTGACGCCCGGCCGCTGATCGAGCGACACCTGCGGTAGTTAAAGGAGGACCCCGCCCCAGGGCGGGGTCCTTCGCCGTTCCGGACCGCCACCGGTTCCCACTCGCCGGGCCCCCGCCCGGCCGCCATGGCGGGCGGCCGGCCTTACAGTGGGCGCGTGATGACGATCGAGCGGGCCGGGCCCGCGGACGCCGGGGAGATCCTCACCCTGCAGCGGGCGGCCTACGTGACCGAGGCGCAGCTCTACGGTGACCCGTTCATCGCTCCCCTGGTGGAGTCACCGCAGGGGATGCGCGCGGCCATCGAGGAGGCGACGGTGCTGAAGGCCGTCGAGGACACCCGGATAGTCGGCGCGGTGCGCGGCCGGATCGCCGGCCGGTCGGCCACCGTCGGCCGCCTGGTGGTGGCCCCGGACCGGCAGGGCAACGGCGTGGGCACCGCGCTGCTCGCGGCGATCGAGCGGGAGCTGGGCCCGGCGGCGGAGGCGTTCGACCTGTTCACCGGGCACCTTTCCGAGGGCAACCTGCGGCTGTACCGGCGGGCCGGCTACCGGGAGACCCGCCGCGAGCGGGTCCACGACCACCTGACCCTGGTGCACCTGCGCAAGCCCGCCTGAGCGCGTCTCACTCGGCCGGGAGCCGGCGGGCCCGTTCCAGTAGATGCCGCCGTTCGGCCAGGCTGGCGGTGCCCCGGGCGGCCAGCCGGTAGGCCTCCCGCGCCGCCGCGGTCCGGCCGGACGCCTCCAGCAGATGGGCGCGCACCGCGTGCAGCCGATGGTGCCCGGCCATCCGCTCGTCCCGCGCCAGCTCCGCCAGCAGGTCGAGCCCGGCACCCGGCCCCTCGAGCTGGGCCAGCGCCACCGCCCGGTTCAGGGTGATCATGGGATTGGGCGCGATCCGCTCGAGAATGCGATACAGCGTGTGGATCTGGTACCAGTCGGTCTCGGTCGTGCTCGGCGCCGCCGCGTGCGTCGCCGCGATGGCCGCCTCCAGCTGGTAGGGGCCGAGCGGGGACCCGGCCATCGCCTCGACGGCCAGCGCGGTGCCTTCGGCGATCAGGCCGGCGTCCCACCGGGTGCGGTCCTGCTCGGCCAGCGGGACAAGCTCGCCGGACGGGCCGGTCCGGGCGCCGCGCCGCGCGTCGGTGATCAGCATCAACCCGAGCAGGCCGGCCACCTCGCCGTCGCCGGGCAGCCGCCGCCGCACCATCCGGGCCAGCCGGATCGCCTCCCGCGACAGCTCGGCCCGGTGCAGGTCGTCGCCGGACGACGCGGTGTACCCCTCGTTGAAGATCAGATAAAGCACTTGCAGCACGACGCGCAGCCGCCCGGCCCACTCGTGCGGCCCGGGCGGGGCGAACCGGCCGCCCGCCGCCCGGACGCGCTGCTTGGCCCGGCTGATCCGCGCGGCCATGGTGGCCTCCGGAACCAGGAACGCCCGGGCGATCTCGGCGGTGGTCAGCCCGCCGGCCGCGCGCAGCGTGAGGGCGGTCTGCGACGCCGGCGTCAGCGCCGGATGGCAGCACAGGAACAGCAGCGTCAGCGTGTCGTCGGTGTCCGGCACGTCCTCGTCCGGTTCGGTGACGGGCTCCGGTTCCCGGCGCGCCACCGTCACCTCGCGCGCCCGGCGCGCGTGGTCGCTGCGCACCTGGTCGATGAGCCGGCGGCCGGCCGCGGTGACCAGCCAGCCGCGCGGATTGTCCGGCAGGCCCCGGACCGGCCACTGGGTGACGGCGTCGATCACCGCCTCCTGCACCGCGTCCTCGCACTCCTCGAACCGGCCGTGGCGGCGGACGAGCACCCCGAGGACCTGCGGCGCGAGCTCGCGCAGCAGGTCCTCGACGCGGAGGTCGACGTTCACGTGTCCAGCTGGCCGTGGGAGAACATGACCTGCCGCACCTCGACGCCCAGTCCGTCGATCCTGGCGTCCGGGATGAGCGCCGCCAGCTGCAGGGCGCGCTCCTTGCTCTCGCAGTCGACCAGGTAGTAGCCGCCGAGGTACTCCTTGGCCTCCAGGTAGGGGCCGTCGGTGACGACCGGCCGGTCGTCGCGGACCCGGACGACCGCGCTCTGCGAAGGGTCGGCGAGCGCCTGGGTCATGATCAGCTCGCCGGAGGCGGTGATCTCCTCAAGGAAGGGCCCGTGCCCCTCCATGACCGCGGTGCGCTCCTCTTCGGTGAGCGAGTCCCACACCGCCGGGTTCACATGCATGATCAGCAGGAACTTCATGTCCGCTCCTTCGTCGTGACCTCCGGGCCCGCCCCGGGCCCTGCACGGGGTGGTCGGCGCCGGGCACGCGTTCTTGACACCCCGGCCGGAGATTCCTTCGGCGGATCCGGGAACCCTGGCCGGGGGCCGGAGGCCGGTCCGGCCGGTGGCCGTACGCTACCCGACCGGTGGGCGACGGATCGCCGCGCCGGCCGGCGCCGCCCCCGGCCGGTCCCGCGGGCACTACCCTCGGGGCATGGTGAAGATCGGGCTGACCGGTGGCATCGGGTCGGGCAAGAGCGAGGTCGCCCGGCGGCTGGCCGGGCACGGCGCGGTGGTGATCGACGCCGACCTGATCGCCCGGGAGGTGGTGGAGCCGGGCACCCCGGGCCTGGCCGAGGTCGTGGCGACGTTCGGCCAGGAGATGCTGCGCGCCGACGGCACCCTGGACCGGGAGCGGCTGGGCCGCGTCGTGTTCGCCGATCCCGGCGAGCTGGCGCGGCTGAACGCCATCGTCCACCCGAAGGTCGGGGCGCGGGTGGCGGAGCTGCAGGCGGCGGCGCCCCCCGGAGCGGTCGTCGTCTATGACGTCCCGCTGCTGGCGGAGAACGGCCTGGCACCGATGTACGACATCGTGGTGGTGGTGGACGCCGCGGAGGACGTCCGGCTGGCCCGGCTGGTCGAGCGGCGCGGCATGTCCGAGCAGGACGCGCTGGCCCGCATCCGCGCCCAGGCCACCCGGGAGGAGCGGCTGGCGGTCGCCGACGTGGTCATCCCGAACGATGGTTCGCCGGCCGAGCTGGACGCCCGGGTCGGCGAGCTGTGGGCGACCCTGCGGGCTCGGGCGGACGCCCAGGGGCCACGCTGACCGGTCCCGGACCTGGCGGGACCCCAGGCGCGTCTGAGCTGGGCTGAGCGTCCTTCCAGGCCTTGGCGGGCCGCCGAAGACGCCGGCGGCCGGTTCATGCCGGCATCGCCGGCCACGGGCGGGCGCCGGACGGCGCCGGGGCGGCGCCGGTGATCGGCGCCGGGTCTGCGAGCATGGCCTGCGTGCTGCGACGCCTGCCCATCCTGGACCGGGTCCGGCTCGGGGTCCTGGTGGCCGGGCTCGCCTGCGTGGCGACCGGCCTGCTGCCGGCCGGCGAGGCGGTCGCGGACGTCGCCCGGATCGGCCCGCTGCTGCTGTTCCTGACCGCGATCATCGTCCTGGCCGAGCTGACCAAGGAGGCGCAGGTCTTCGACGTGCTCGCCGGACGGCTGGCCATCGTCGGCCGGGGCCGCTACGCCGCGCTCTTCCTGCTCTGCGTGGCCTTCGCGTCGTTCACCACCGCGTTCCTCAACCTGGACACCACGGCCGTGCTGCTGACCCCGGTCATGCTGGCGCTGGCCTCCCGGGCGCGCATCGCGCCGCTGCCGCTGGCCATGACCACGGTCTGGCCCGCCAACACCGCGAGCCTGCTGCTGCCGGTGTCCAACCTCACCAACCTGCTGGCGATGGACCGGGTCGGCCTGTCCACCGTGGACTTCGCGGCCCGCATGTGGGCGCCCCAGGCGGCGGCGCTCGCGGTGACCATGGCGCTGTTGTGGGTGTTCTACTGGCGGCGCGGCGCCCGGGGCGAGGATCGCTACGTGCCCCCGCCCGCCGTCCCGGTGGCCGACCGGGTGCTGTTCGGCGTCGCCGCCGCCGCCTGCGCCGTGTTCATCGGGGCCATCCTGGCCGGGGTGGAGATCGGCGTGGCCGCCGCGGTGGCCGCCGTCCCGGTCGTCGCCGCGTTCGCCTGGCGTGACCGGGGCAAGCTCGCCTGGAGCCTGATCCCCTGGCAGCTGCTGGCCTTCGTCGTCGGCCTGTTCCTGATCATTCCCACGCTGAGCCGGTACGGCCTGGACACGGTGATGCGCGCGCTCATCGGCGACGCGGCCGCGGCGGGCGCGGAGTACCGCGCGGCCGCCGCCGGGGCCGGGCTGTCCAACCTGGTCGGCAACCTGCCCGCCTACTACGCCGGTGAGCGGGTCATCGCCGGGCCCGGCCACGAGCGCCTGCTGTCCCTGCTGATCGGTACCAACGTCGGTGCGGTGATCACGCCCTGGGCGTCGCTGGCGACCCTGCTGTGGTTCGAGTGGTGCCGCCGCCGCGAGGTGCGGGTGCCGATCGGCAGGTTCCTGCTGAGCGGGGCCTGCCTGGCGGTCACCGGGCTGGCCGCGGCGGTCGCGGCGCTGCTGCTCACCGCCTGAACCGGCCGTCCGGCCGTCCGGCCGGTCGGGGGAGGGACGGCGGCACCGGGCGGCGGCGGAAATGTCGGTGGCCCGGCGTAGGTTATGGAGGTGTGAGGCCGGTAACCGATTTGCAGCGCAGGGTGGCGCCCTTCGAGGTCGTCACCGACATGACCCCGTCCGGTGACCAGCCGGCGGCCATCGCCGAGCTCGAGCGGCGCGTCACGGCCGGGCAGAAGGACACGGTCCTGCTGGGTGCCACCGGCACCGGCAAGACCGCGACCGTGGCCTGGCTCATCGAGCGGCTGCAGCGCCCGGCCCTGGTGATGCAGCCCAACAAGACGCTCGCCGCCCAGTTCGCCAACGAGCTGCGCGAGATGCTTCCGGGCAACGCCGTCGAATACTTCGTGTCCTACTACGACTACTACCAGCCCGAGGCGTACGTCCCGCAGACCGACACCTACATCGAGAAGGACTCCTCGATCAACGACGAGGTCGACCGGCTGCGGCACTCGGCGACCAACTCGCTGCTCACCCGGCGCGACACCGTCGTGGTCGCCTCGGTCTCCTGCATCTACGGCCTTGGCACCCCGCAGGAGTACGTCGACCGCATGCTCCGGCTCAAGGTCGGCGAGGAGATCGAGCGCGACCGGCTGCTGCGCCGCCTGGTCGACATGCAGTACTCCCGCAACGACCTGGCGTTCACCCGGGGCACCTTCCGGGTGCGCGGCGACACCATCGAGGTGATCCCGCAGTACGAGGAGCTGGCCGTCCGCATCGAGATGTTCGGCGACGAGGTGGAGAAGCTCGCCACGCTGCACCCGCTCACCGGCGAGGTCATCACCGAGGACCAGGAGCTGTACATCTTCCCGGCCTCGCACTACGTCGCCGGCCCCGAGCGGATGGAGCGGGCGATCGGCGCCATCGAGGCCGAGCTGGCCGAGACGCTGGCCACCATGGAGCGGCAGGGCAAGCTGCTGGAGGCGCAGCGGCTGCGCATGCGCACCACCTACGACATCGAGATGATGCGCCAGGTCGGCACCTGCTCCGGCATCGAGAACTACTCGCGGCACATCGACGGGCGGGCCGCGGGCACCGCGCCGCACACCCTGCTCGACTACTTCCCCGAGGACTTCCTGCTGGTGCTGGACGAGTCGCACCAGACCGTGCCGCAGATCGGCGCGATGTACGAGGGGGACGCCTCCCGCAAGCGCACCCTGGTCGACCACGGCTTCCGGCTGCCGTCGGCGATGGACAACCGCCCGCTGAAGTGGGAGGAGTTCCTGGAGCGCATCGGGCAGACCGTCTACCTGTCGGCGACGCCGGGGCCGTACGAGCTCGGCCGCAGCGGGGGAGAGGTGGTCGAGCAGGTCATCCGGCCCACCGGACTGATCGACCCCGAGGTGGTGGTCAAGCCGACCAAGGGCCAGATCGACGACCTGGTGCACGAGATCAGAGAGCGGGCCGAGCGCGACGAGCGGGTGCTGGTCACCACGCTCACCAAGAAGATGGCCGAGGATCTCACCGACTACCTGCTGGAGCTCGGCATCCAGGTCCGCTACCTGCACAGCGAGGTCGACACGCTGCGCCGCATCGAGTTGCTGCGCGAGCTGCGCATGGGCGAGTTCGACGTGCTGGTCGGCATCAACCTGCTGCGCGAGGGCCTCGACCTGCCCGAGGTGTCGCTGGTGGCCATCCTGGACGCCGACAAGGAGGGCTTCCTGCGCAGCGAGACATCGCTGATCCAGACCATCGGCCGGGCAGCCCGGAACGTGTCCGGCCAGGTGCACATGTACGCCGACCGGGTGACGCCGTCGATGGAGCGGGCGATCGACGAGACCAACCGGCGCCGGGCCAAGCAGGTCGCCTACAACACCGCCAACGGCATCGACCCGCAGCCGCTGCGCAAGAAGATCGCCGACATCCTCGACTCGCTGGCCCGGGAGGACGCCGACACCGACCGGCTGCTCGGCGGCGGCCGCCAGCAGAGCCGCGGCAAGGCCCCGGTGCCCGGCATGTCCACCCGGCAGGCAGGCCAGCACGCCAAGGCCATCGCCGGCGAGATGCCCCGCGCCCAGCTGGAGTCGCTGGTCCAGTCGCTCACCGAGCAGATGCACACCGCGGCCGCCGACCTGCAGTTCGAGGTGGCCGCCCGGCTGCGCGACGAGATCAAGGAGCTCAAGCGCGAGCTCCGCGACATGCGCGAGGCCGGCGTCCACTGACCACCCACCCGTCGCCCCGCGCCCGGGGCGACGGGTGGGTGGTCAGTCGGTCAGCCGCCGCAAATTCAAGTCGATGTCCACCGCAAAGTCGATATTGGTCTTCAAACGGCCTCGGTGGATACCGGTCGGCACGTAGGCCCCCACCGCAGGATCAAGCTCGTAGGTGTAGACGACCGGCTCGCCGCTCTCCCGCTCCACGCGCCAGAGGAATTTGATGCCGGCATTCGAGTACTTGATCGGTTTGATTCCGCGATCTCGGTCCTGGGACTCCGCCGACACCACCTCGACCACGAGATGCACCTCTTCGGGGAGGTAGTAGGTGCGATCCAGGTTCGCCAATACCGATCGCCTCACCACGAGCACGTCCGGTTCGGGCCGTTGCCTCAGTCCGAGGCGGATCGACATCTCCCGCGCGATCTTGAATTCACGTGGGGGGCGGATGCCCAGCTCGCGGTCGATGAGCAGATTGACCATCACCATGTGGAACTGGGTTTGCGGAGACATCATGATGAGTGACCCGTCGATCAGTTCGACGCGCCGGGGGGCGTCGGCGGGCAGATGGTCCAGCATGTCGGCGGTCCACCCGCCCGGCGGGCCCGGGTAGAACCACTCGGGGAGCGCTGTGCTCACGGCGTCGTCCTCACTGCGGGGGGTGGGGTCCTCACTCGCCATGACCATCCTGCCACAATCCGTAGTCGCCATCTCACTCTTCGGCTACGACGATAGTCCGTGACAACCCGTCAGGTGGGGGACGGGGCGGGGGGTGCGGTGGCGGCGCGGCGGGCGCGCTTGCGGCGGCGCAGCCGGCGGAAGACCAGGAAGGCCGGCACCGCCAGCACCACCAGCGCGATCACCACCAGCACCGGGAAGAAGACCGCGAGCAGGCTCATGCCGAGCGAGCCGGCGTCCTCCACGGTGCTGACCACCGGGGCGCCGACGCCCGCGGTGGAGACGTTCACCACCGGGCGGGCGGTGGACTTCATCACGTGCACGGCCAGCGCGACGCCGATGCCGAGCAGCCAACTCGCCCACGGGTTGTGGGCCATCCAGGCCGAGTGGTCGAACCGGTCGGCGGCCTGGGTGGCGGTGAACACCACGCCGCCCGCGGCCGGCCGCACCGCCGTCTGGATCATGTCGTTGACGTGATCGACCACCGGCACCTTGTCCAGCACGATCTCGGCCACCAGCAGTACACCGATGATCGCCACGACCCAGCCGCTGGACAGCCAGGCGTAGTCGTCCGGCAGCTTCACCACATCGGTGAAGTTGGCCAGCAGGCCGACCACCAGCAGCGGGATGTAGGCGTTGAGCCCCGCCGCCGTGGACAGCCCGAGACCGGTCAGCGCCGCGAGCATCGCACCTCCATCGTCACGTACATCTGAAGGGAAGAACGAGAAACGGGTGCCCCGGCGTTCCCGGGACGGCTCAGCCGCCGGTGATGTCGCTCATCCGTTCGACCGCGCCGGCGAACTCCTCGATCATCTCGTAGACCACCTGCCGGGCCGGCCGTACCTGGTCGAGCTGGCCCACCACCTGGCCGACGAAGTAGTTCGCCAGCTCGCGGGCACCCGGCCCGCCCCGCTCGGCCGCGGCGACCACCCGGGCGAGCGCCTCCTCGGCGAGCACCAGCTGCAGCGGCATGGGCAGCGGGCCGGGGCTGCCGGGCGCCTCGTCCCACTCCCGGGTCCAGGCCGACACCAGCTGCCGGGCCGGCTTGCCGGTGCGCGAGCGGGAGCGCACGGTGTCCCGCGAGGTGGCGGCGAGCAGCTTCTCCTTCACCGCGGGCGGCGTCTCGGCCTCCTCGGTGGTCAGCCAGACCGATCCGCACCACACACCTTCGGCGCCGAGGGCCAGCGCGGCGGCCATCTGGCGCCCGTTCGCGATACCACCGGCGGCCAGCACCGGGATCGGGGCCACCGCGTCCACCACCTGGGGGACCAGCACCATCGTGGAGATCTCCCCGGTGTGGCCGCCGGCCTCGGAGCCCTGCGCGACGATGATGTCGGCGCCCGCGACGACCTGGCGGCGGGCGTGCTCCACGGTGCCGACCAGCGCGGCCACCGGGACGCCGGCCGCGCGCGCCCGGTCCACCATGATCGGGGGCGGCGTGCCGAGCGCGCTGGCGATCAGCGCGACCGGGTGCCGCAGCGCGACGTCGATCAACCCGGTGGCGCCCTGCTGGGTGACGCGCCCGCCGAACCCCTCGCCGCCGCGCGCCACCCCGGACGGTTCGGTCTCCGGCGGAATACCGTACTTGTCGAACAGGTGGGCCACGAAGTCGCGGTGCGCCGCGGGAATGGCGTCGCCCGGGGCGGCCGCCGACGGGTCGATCCGCCCGGGGACCAGCACGTCGACCCCGTACGGCCGGCCGCGCACCTGCCGGTCGATCCAGTCCAGTTCGCGGTCCAGTTCCTCGGGGGAGTACGCCACGGCGCCGAGCACGCCGAGCCCGCCCGCGCCGGTCACCGCCGCGACCACGTCCCGGCAGTGGCTGAACGCCAGCAGCGGGAACTCGATCCCGAACCGCTCGCAGATCTCCGTTCGCATGCCGAGACGCTAGCCCGCGCGCGGCCGGCCGGTCCAGCAGGGCCCCGCTCAGGCGCGAGGCACCGACTCCGGCCCGGCGAGCAGCGCGCGCAGCGCGCCGACCTCGGCGGCGGTCTCGGCGGGCGTCTCGGCGGGTGTCTCGGTGGCGGTCTCGGCCGCGGTGGCCGGGCGCCAGCCCTCGCCGGGGGAGTAGCGGCGGACGATCCTGGCGGGCACGCCTGCGATGACGCAGTGGTCGGGGAACTCGCCCCGCACCACCGCGCCGCCGGCGACGACGGACTGCCTGCCGATACGGGTGCCGGGCAGGATGATGGCGCCGGCGCCGAGCCACGAGCCCGGACCGATGGACACCGGGTTGTTGCGGGGCCACTGGCGCCCGATGGGGGTGTCGGGGTCGTCGTACACGTGGTTCTGGTCGGTGATGTAGACGTACGGTCCGGTGAAGACGTCGTCGCCGATGTCGATGGACTGGTGGCCGACGATGTGGCTTCCCCGGCCGATCGAGCAGGCCGCGCCGATGCGCACCACCGGGTCCGGGCCGAGGTCCACCCCCGGGCCCATTCCCGCCGAGATGGACACCCGCTCGCCGACCAGGGTACGCTCGCCGATCTCGATCCACTCCTCGCCGAAGATCGCACCCTGCGGGAACGCCAGGGAGGCGCCGGTACCGAGATGGCGGAAGCGGAGGCCGGCCGGGGTGGCCGGGGTCACGGCGCCGGCCGCGCGGGCCGCGGCCCAGGCGCGGTGCAGGAGGCGGCCGGTGATCCGGCGCACGAGATGACGGGGCGACATATCCGGAGAAGTTACCGCTTGGTTAGCATGCAGGGAACGGGCGCCCGGGAGATGTTCGGGCACTTCGCAAGGGTCCTTTGATATTCTGAGAGCCCGTGGACACGCGGTCGCCCGCCGGGACGGCCACGATCACAACGGACCACGGGAGACCCTCGTTGCGCAGTGCCGCAAAAACCAAGCATCTGTTCGTCACCGGAGGCGTGGCCTCCAGCCTCGGCAAGGGGCTCACGGCGTCGAGCCTCGGGCGCCTGCTCAAGCTTCGCGGCCTGCGGGTCACCATGCAGAAGCTCGATCCCTACCTCAACGTCGACCCCGGGACGATGAACCCGTTCCAGCACGGTGAGGTGTTCGTCACAGACGACGGCGCCGAGACCGACCTGGACGTCGGCCACTACGAGCGCTTCCTGGACACCGAGCTGCACGGCTCGGCCAACGTCACCACCGGCCAGGTCTACTCCAACGTGATCGCCAAGGAGCGGCGCGGTGAGTACCTGGGCGACACCGTCCAGGTGATCCCGCACATCACCAACGAGATCAAGGACCGCATCCGCGGCATGGCCGGCCCGGACGTGGACGTGGTGATCACCGAGGTCGGCGGCACGGTCGGCGACATCGAGTCGCTGCCGTTCCTGGAGGCCGTCCGGCAGGTCCGGCACGAGGTCGGCCGGGACAACGTCTTCTTCCTGCACGTCTCGCTGCTGCCCTACATCGGGCCGAGCGGGGAGCTGAAGACCAAGCCCACCCAGCACTCGGTGGCCGCGCTGCGCAGCATCGGCATCCAGCCGGACGCGATCGTCTGCCGCTCCGACCGGCCCATCACCACCTCGCTGAAGCGCAAGATCAGCCTGATGTGCGACGTGGACGAGGACGCGGTCGTCTCGGCGGTGGACGCGCCCAGCATCTACGACATCCCCAAGGTGCTGCACTCCGAGGGGCTGGACGCCTACGTCATCCGGCGCCTGGGCCTGCCGTTCCGTGACGTCGACTGGCAGGAGTGGGACCGGCTGCTGCGCCGGGTGCACCGGCCGGCCCGGGAGGTGACGGTCGCGCTGGTCGGCAAGTACATCGACCTGCCGGACGCCTACCTGTCGATCACCGAGGCGCTGCGCGCCGGCGGCTTCGCCTGCGACGCCCGGGTCAACATCCGCTGGGTCAAGAGCGACGACTGCGAGACCCCCGAGGGCGCCGCCCGCGAGCTGGACGGCGTGGACGGCGTGCTGATCCCCGGCGGCTTCGGGGTGCGCGGCATCGAGGGCAAGGTAGGCGCCATCCGGCACGCCCGCGAGCGGCGCATCCCGCTGCTCGGCATCTGCCTGGGCATGCAGTGCATGGTGATCGACGCGGCCCGGCACCTGGCCGGCGTCGAGGGGGCCAACAGCACCGAGTTCGACCCCGGTGCCGCCGAACCGGTGATCTCCACGATGGCCGACCAGGAGGACGTGGTGGCCGGGGAGCGCGACATGGGCGGCACCATGCGGCTCGGTCTCTACCCGGCCCGGCTCGCCGAGGGTTCGATCGTCCGCCGGTTGTACGGCGCGGCGAGCGCCGACGAGCGGCACCGGCACCGCTACGAGGTGGCCAACGCCTACCGCGAGCGGCTGGAGAAGGCCGGCATGGTCTTCTCCGGCCTGTCCCCGGACGGGCGCCTGGTCGAGTACGCCGAGCTGGACGCCGACCTGCACCCGTTCTTCGTCGGCACCCAGGCCCATCCGGAGTTCCGCTCCCGGCCGACCCGGCCGCACCCGCTGTTCACCGGGCTGATCGACGCGGCTCTCGACTACGCGGGCAACCGCGAGAGCGTGACCCGCGCCGGACGGACCGCGTGACCGCCGCGCCCGGCGCCGGCGCTCCCGCGGGGCCGGACGCCGGCGAGGTGCGCGACCTGCCGGCCTCCTGGGAGGTGGTCGCGTCGGCCGAGCGGTTCAGCGCCCGGGTGATCTCGGTGCGCACCGACAGCGTGCGCATGCCCGGCGACGAGGTGGCCGACCGCGACTACGTGGTCCATCCCGGCTCGGTGGCGGTGGTGGCGCTGGACGAGGAGCACCGGGTGCTCCTGCTGCGCCAGTACCGCCACCCGATGCGCCGGCTGCTGTGGGAGCTGCCGGCCGGCATCCGGGACGTGCCCGGCGAACCGCTGGTCGAGTGCGCGGCCCGCGAGCTGGCCGAGGAGGCGGGGTACCGGGCGCGGACCTGGCACACCTTGCTCGACATCGCCACCTCGCCCGGGATGTCGGACGAACGCATCCGGATCTTCCTGGCCCGCGACCTGGTGCCGATACCGCCGGAGGAGAACGGCTTCGTGCGGCGGCACGAGGAGGTCGACATGCCGGTCGTCTGGGTGCCGCTCGCCGACGGGGTGCGCCGGGCGTTGGCCGGAATGATCCACAATTCGCCGGCCGTCGCCGGTATCCTCGCCGCGTACGCCGCTGCGCCGGACGGCTTCGCCACCCTGCGTCCCGCCGAGGCGGAGGAGGCCTGACAGGAGGTTCCGGTCCTGAGCCCGCACGCCGACCCCCAGGCAGTGCTGGCCGGCTACCTCGCCCATCTCGCGGTGGAGCGGGGCCTGGCGGCCAACACGCTCGCCTCCTACCGGCGTGACCTGCGGCGCTATCTCGACCATCTGGGCCGCCGCGGGCGTTCCTCGCTGGCCGAGGTCGCCGAGGGCGACGTGGTCGCCTTCCTCGCGGCGTTGCGGGAGGGCGACCCGGCGCACCGGGCGCTGTCGGCGGGCTCGGCCGCCCGGGCCGTCTCGGCGGTTCGCGGGCTGCACCGCTTCGCGCTGCGCGAAGGGCTGGCCGGGCACGACCCGGCCCGCGAGGTGCACCCGCCGAGCCGGCGGCGCCGGCCGCCCAAGGCCATGGGCGTCGCCGAGATCGAGCGGCTGATGGCCGCGGCCGGTCCGGCCGGCGCGCCGCTCACCGACCGCAACCGGGCGCTGCTGGAGCTGCTCTACGGCACCGGGGCGCGCATCTCCGAGGCGGTGGGGCTGGCCGTGGCGGACGTCGAGGCCGGGCTGGTGCGGTTGCGCGGCAAGGGCGGCCGAGTGCGGGTGGTGCCGCTCGGGGCGCTCGCGCTCGACGCGCTCGGCGCCTACCTCGCCAGGGCACGGCCGATGATCTGCGCCTCCGGCGGGGGCACCGCCGCGCTGTTCCTCAACGCCCGCGGCGGCCGGCTCACCCGGCAGGGCGCCTGGGAGGTGTTCCAGTCCGCCGCCGAGCGGGCGGGGCTGGCCGGGGTGTCCCCGCACATGTTGCGCCATTCGTTCGCAACTCACCTCCTGGACGGCGGAGCGGACGTTAGGGTTGTCCAGGAACTGCTCGGCCACGCCTCGGTGTCGACCACCCAGGTCTACACGCCGGCCGGTGCCGACCGGCTCCGTGCGGCGCGCGCCGGGTTCGGCCCGCGGGCCGGGCCGCCAACTTCATAGCTTCAGGGCGCGGCGCCTTGCCGCTTACGTGCCGACCCCATAGTGTCCGTCCGGACGGTCCGGTTCGGGGTCGTCAGGGAGGTTCAACTGGTGACAGCGACCACAGACGCGACCATCCGCGGCGCTTCGGGCGCACCCGACTGGGGCGACGCCCGGAGCGAGGGCATTCTGGGTCCCACCGGGCGGCCGCGCCCCGTCTTCCCGGAGCCCGTGCCGCCGACCACGCACGGCCCGGCGCGGGTCGTGGCGATGGTCAACCAGAAGGGCGGCGTGGGCAAGACCACGACGACCATCAACCTTGGCGCCTCCCTCGCCGAGTGCGGCCAGCGGGTGCTGCTGGTCGACTTCGACCCCCAGGGCGCGCTGTCGGTCGGCCTCGGCATCGACCCGCGCCCGCTGGAGTCCACGATCTACGACCTGATCATGGAGGAGCAGGACGTCACCGCCGAGGACGTGCTGCTCGCCACCAGCGTCGAGGGCATGGACCTGCTGCCCAGCAACATCTTCCTGTCCGGCGCGGAGATCCGCCTGGTCAACGAGGTGGCGCGCGAGTACGCGCTCGGCCGGGCGCTGGAGCCGCTGCTGCCCCACTACGACATCTGCCTCATCGACTGCCAGCCGTCGCTGGGCCTGCTCGCGGTCAACGCGCTGACCTGCGCGCACAGCGTGATGGTGCCGCTGGAGTGCGAGTTCTTCGCGCTGCGCGGCGTCGCGCTGCTCATGGAGTCGATCACCAAGGTGCAGGAGCGCCTGAACAAGAACCTCGAGATCGACGGCATCCTGGCCACGATGTACGACCCGCGCACCCTGCACGCCCGCGAGGTCCTTCAGACGATCATGCAGGGGTTCGGCGACAAGGTCTTCCACACGGTGATCAACCGCACCGTCCGGTTCCCGGACGCCACCCTGGCCGGTGAGCCGATCACCCAGTTCGACTCGGCCTCCATGGGGGCGACCGCCTACCGTGAGCTGGCCCGCGAGGTGCTCGCCCGCTGGTCCGAGGGCGGCTGAGCCCGGCCCGCGCCCGGCACGCCGACCTCGCGGGGCGGGCGTGACGGCCGGGGAGCCGCGCGTGCGGGACAATGGGCCGGTGACCGAGCAGCCCGCCGCCGCCCAGGCGCGGCCCGACACCTTCCAGGTGCACCTGGAAGTGTTCCAGGGGCCGTTCGACCTGCTGCTCGGGCTGATCTCCAAGCACAAGCTGGACATCACCGAGGTGTCGCTGCACCAGGTGACCGACGAGTTCATCGCGCACATCCGCGCGCGCGGCCCGGAGTGGGACCTGGACCAGGCCAGCCACTTCCTGCTGGTCGCCGCCACCCTGCTGGACCTCAAGGCGGCCCGGCTGCTGCCCGCCGGCGAGGTGGAGGACGAGGAGGACCTCGCCCTGCTGGAGGCCCGTGACCTGCTGTTCGCCCGGCTGCTGCAGTACCGCGCCTACAAGGAGGTCGCCAAGGTCCTGTCCGGCCGGATGGCCGCCGAGGCGCTGCGCTTCCCGCGGGTGGTGCCGATGGAGCCGCGGTTCGCCGACCTGCTGCCCGAGCTGGTGCTCGGCGTCGGCCCCGAGCGGCTGGCGAAGATCGCCGCGCGGGCCTTCACCCCCCGGTTGCCGCCGTCGGTGTCGACCGAGCACATCTACCAGCCGGTCGCCAACGTCCGCGAGCAAGCCGCTATCCTGGTCGAACGGCTCCGGCGCGTGCGCACCGCGACGTTTCGGGCCCTGACCGCCGACTGCGCGGGCACCTTCGAGGTCATCGCGCGGTTCCTCGCGGTGCTGGAGCTGTTCCGGGAGGGCGCGGTCACCTTCGAGCAGCTGGAGCCGCTCGGCGACCTGCACGTGACCTGGGCCGGTGCCGACGACGGCGACGTCACGGTCGTCGACGACTACGACGAGGGCCCCGCGCGGCGCCCCGACGGCATCGACGGCCCCGAGAGCCGGGAGAGCGAGAATGCAGCCGACGAGTCCTGACCCGGCCGGCGATCCGGCGGCGCCCGCCGCCGGCATCGCGGTGGACGCCGGGCCGGAGCCGGGCCTGCGGGCGGCGCTGGAGGCCATCTTGCTGGTGGTCGACGAACCGGTCGCCGAGGTGACCCTGGCCCAGGTGCTGGAGGTGCCGGTGCGTGAGATCACCGGGGCCCTGCGCGGGCTGGCGGCGGAATACACCGCGGCCGGCCGTGGTTTCGACCTGCGGGAGGTGGCCGGCGGCTGGCGGTTCTACACCCGGGCCGAGTGCGCCGCCGTGGTGGAGCGGTTCGTCCGGGACGGGCAGCAGACCCGGCTGACGCAGGCCGCCCTGGAGACGCTCGCGGTGGTGGCCTACCGGCAGCCGGTGAGCCGGGCCAGGGTCGCCGCGATCAGAGGCGTCAACAGCGACGGCGTCATGCGCACCCTCGCCGCCCGCGGGCTGGTGGAGGAGGCCGGCACCGATCCCGAGGGCCAGGCGGTGCTGTACCGCACGAGCTCGTACTTTCTGGAGAGGCTGGGGCTGCGGAGCCTGGACGAACTTCCGCCGCTCGCCCCGTTCCTCCCCGACGACGTGGAAAACCTAGAGGAGCGACTCAAGTGATCAACAGGCGTAGCACCCCGTCCGGTGATGGACGCGGTCGAGGACGCGGCGGCGCCGGTGGCGCCTCGGGCTCGCGAGGAGGTGCCGGGTTCCGGGCCGGGTCCGGCGGGGTCCGCGGTGGCGGCCGCCCGGCGCGCGGTGGCGCGGCCGGGCGCGGTGACCGGGACCGCCGGGACTCCTTCCGCGCCGAGGGCACCGGTGACCGCGCCGGGCGCGGTGGCGACCGCGACCCGCGCCCGTTCGCCGGCCCGCGCGAGCGGGACGGCCGCCGCGACTCCGCCCGTGGCCGCGACGAGCGCCCCGGCGATCGCCGGGGCTCCTTCGCCGGCCGTGACTCCGGCGACCGCCGCGGCCCGTCCCGCGACCGGGACGGCTTCTCCGGTGATCGCCGGGGCTCCTTCCGCGGTCGCGACGAGCGCTCCGGCGAGGGCCAGGGCTCCTTCCGTGGCCGCGACGAGCGCTCCGGTGATCGCCGGGGGTCCTTCGGTGACCGGCGGGGCTCCGACTCCGGCGGCTTCTCCGGTGATCGCCGCGGCTCCTTCCGGGACCGGGACGGCTTCTCCGGCGAGCGCCGGGGGCCGTCCGGTGGCCGCCAGGACGCCCGCCGCGGACCGTCCCGGGACAGGGGAGGGTACTCCGGCGAGCGCCGCGGGTCCTTCCGCGACGACGGCCGGTCGGCGTTCCGGGCCGGGCCGGGCGGCAGCCGCGGCCGGTACGGCCGGGACGACGCCGGGCGGGACCGCCCGGCCGGCGGCCCGCGGCGCGAGGACGACCGCGGCGCCTATCGGGGCGGGCCCGCGGACCGCGGGGGGTACGGCGGAGCCCGCGACCCGCGCGGTGACGACCGCCGCGACTCCCGAGGCGATGATCGCCGTGACTTCCGGGGCGGCGACCGCGGTGACGTCCGGGGCGACTCCCGGCGCGCGCCCCGCGACGGCGAACGTGCGCGCGAGGGCGGGCGGTACGGCTCCGGGCGCGGCCCGGGCCGGCGCGACGAGGTGCAGACGATCGGCGGCGGCACCCGCGGCCGGTACGGCCGGCGGGACGACGGCGGGCGCGGCGAGGGGTACTCGGGGCGGGCCGGCACGCGGGGTCGCGACACCGGCGGCCCGCGCGACCGCGGCGGCGCCGGGCGCGGCGGTGCCTTCAAGACCGCCCGCCAGCCGGTGCGCGACCCCGACTTCTTCCCCGAGGGCTACGCCGACGAGCGCGACACCACCGAGGTCCCCGGCGGCGTCCGGCTGCAGAAGGTGCTGGCCGCGGCCGGCGTGGCGGCCCGGCGCACCTGCGAGGAACTGATCGGCGAGGGCCGGGTCACCGTGGACGGCCAGGTCGTCCGCCGGTTCGGCGCCCGCGTCGACCCCGCCAAGCAGGTCATCCACGTCGACGGCAAGCGCATCCCCACCGCGCCCGACCTGGTCTACTTCGCCATCAACAAGCCGATCGGCGTGGTCAGCACGATGTCCGACCCCGAGGGCCGGCCCTCGCTGGCCGACTACACCGCCGACCGCACCGAGCGGCTCTTCCACGTGGGGCGGCTGGACACCGAGACCGAAGGCCTGATCATCCTCACCAACGACGGTGAGCTGGCGCACCGGTTGACCCACCCGAGCTTCGGGGTGCAGAAGAAGTACTGGGCCAAGGTCCCCGGCCCCATCCCGCGCGACCTCGGCCGCCGGCTGAAGAAGGGCGTGGAGCTGGAGGACGGCATGGTCAAGGCCGACGAGTTCAAGATCGTCCAGGAGCACGGGCAGCAGGCGCTGGTCGAGGTCGTGGTGCACGAGGGCCGCAAGCACGTGGTGCGCCGCATGCTGGAGGTGGAAGGGCACCCGGTGATCGACCTGGCGCGCATCGAGTTCGGGCCGGTCAAGCTGGGCCGGCTCAAGCCCGGGACGCTGCGCGCGCTCAGCCTCAAGGAAGTGGGCGATCTCTACGCCACGGTGGGAATGTAATCTTTCCCCGCAGACGAACGGCATGACGGCGGCGAGCGAGAGGGGGATGACATGGTGCGGGCCATCCGAGGTGCGACCCAGGTCGATTCCAACGACCGAGAGGCCATCCTGGCCGCGGTGACCGAGCTGGTCACCGAGGTCATGGAGCGCAACCGGCTGACCACCGACGAGGTCATCAGCGTGATCTTCACGGCCACGCCCGACCTCACCGCGGAGTTCCCCGCGCTCGCCGCCCGCAAGCTCGGCTTCCACGACGTGCCGCTGATCTGCGCGAGCGAGATCGACGTGCCGGGCGCGCTGCCGCGGGTGGTGCGCCTGATGGCGCACGTCGCCACCGACCGGCCGCGCCAGGAGATCCACCACGTGTACCTCCGCGGGGCGGTCGCCCTCCGAGTGGACATCGCGCAGTGAGCGACGACCCGCGCGGCATCGACAGCGTCCTGGTGGTCGGCACCGGGCTGATCGGCACGTCCGTGGGCCTCGCGCTGCGCGAGCACGGCGTCACCGTGAAGCTCGCCGACCAGGACCCGGCGGCCGTGCGGGTGGCATGCGAGCTCGGCGCGGGCGAGGAGTGGACGGCCGGCGGCCCGCGCGTCGACCTCGCGGTCATCGCCGTGCCGCCGCAGTTCGTCGCCCAGTGGCTGCTGGACCTGCAGAAGACCGAGGCGGCCCGCTTCTACACCGACGTGGCCAGCGTCAAGGCGCTGCCCATCGAGCAGGCCGCCGGGCTCGGCTGTGACCTGTCGAGCTACGTGGCGGGCCACCCGCTGGCCGGCCGCGAGCGCTCCGGCCCGGCCGCGGCGCGCGCCGACGTGTTCCTCGGCCGCCCGTGGGCGTACTGCCCGGGTCCGGAGACCGCGCCGGAGGCGGTGCGCGCGGTGCTGTCCCTGATCGACCTGTGCGGGGGCAACGCCGTGGAGGTGGCGCCGGCCGCGCACGACGAGGCCGTCGCCCTGGTCTCGCACGCCCCGCACGTGGCTGCCGCGGCGGTCGCCGCCCGGCTGGCCGAGGCCTCCGACACCGCGCTCGGCCTGGCCGGGCCGGGGGTCCGCGACGTCACCCGGGTGGCCGGCGGTGATCCGGCGCTGTGGACGGTCATCCTGTCGGGTAACGCCCGGCCGGTGGCCGAGATCCTGGAGGCGGTCGCCGCCGACCTCGGCCGGGCGGCGGCGGCGCTGCGCGCGGCCGCGGTCGAGGGTGCCGCGATCGATCCGGTGACCGAGTTGCTGCGGCGCGGCAACGCCGGCCAGAGCCGCATCCCCGGCAAGCACGGCGGCCCGCCGCGGTCGTACGCGGTGGTGCAGGTGCTGGTCGGCGACCGGCCCGGCGAGCTGGCCCGGCTCTTCCAGGTGGCCAAGGAGGCCGGCGTCAACATCGAGGACGTCCGGCTGGAGCACGCCCCCGGGCTGCCGCTCGGCGCCGCCGAACTGCACGTCCAGCCGGAGGCGGCCGGCGGGCTCGCCAGGGCGCTGCGCGCCCACGGGTGGCACGTCCCCTAGCCCGGCTCCGATGCCGGTCCGGTGGCGTTTTCCCGGTACGCTCTTTGCGGGCCCGGGCCGCCGCGGGCCGGTGACCCGCCCGGGCCCCGGCGGACGCCGGAGCGCACCGCCCGGGACGCAGGACCCGCCCACGACGAAAAGGGAGACGCCGTGACCGCTCTGGTCGTCGCGATGGACGGCCCTTCGGGGTCGGGCAAGTCGAGCGCCTCGCGCGGCGTGGCGCGCGCGCTCGGCCTGCGCTACCTGGACACCGGGGCGATGTACCGGGCGATCACCTGGTGGATGCGCGAGCACGGCGTCGACACCGGCGACCCGGCGGCGGTGGCCGCCCGGGCGGCCGATCCGGTGCTCCAGATCGGCACCGACCCCGCCGCGCCCGGCATCACCGTGGACGGCGTCGACGTCGCGGCGGCGATCCGCACCACCGAGGTCACCTCGGCGGTGTCGGCGGTGAGCGCGGTGCCCGAGGTCCGGGCCCGGCTGGTCGCCGAGCAGCGCGCCGTCATCGGGGCGGGCGACATCGTGGTCGAGGGCCGGGACATCGGCACGGTCGTCGCACCCGAGGCGCCGGTCAAGGTCTACCTGACCGCGAGCCCCGAGGCCCGGGCCCGGCGGCGCAGCGCCGAACTGGCCGGCACGACGGTGGAGGCGCAGCGGGCCGCGATGGCCCGGCGCGACGCGCTGGACTCGACCCGCAAGGCCGACCCGCTGGTCATGGCGGCCGACGCGGTCGAGGTGGACACCACGGAGATGACCCTGGACGAGGTCGTCGCCGAGGTGCTGAGACTTGTGAAGGAGCGCACCTGACCGGTGGGCACCGGGCGGCGGCCATGCCGTGCCCGATGACCGCCGCCGGAGGGGTGTGCCAGGTATGGGAACGGACGTGACGTGACGGGGGAGTACGGCGAGGACGCCGGATGGATCGAGGCCGAGCTCGCGGAGCTCGGCGAGGGCGGCGACGCCGGCGAGCCGGAGCAGGACTCCGCGCCGCTGCCGGTCGTGGCCGTGGTCGGCCGCCCGAACGTCGGAAAGTCGACGCTGGTCAACCGGATCATCGGCCGCCGCGAGGCGGTCGTGGAGGACGTGCCCGGGGTGACCCGCGACCGGGTGACCTACGAGGGCGACTGGCGGGGCCGCCGGTTCACCCTGGTGGACACCGGCGGCTGGGATCCCGAGGCGACCGGGATGGCGCTGCGCATCGCCGAGCAGGCGCAGATCGCCGTCGAGCTGGCGGATGTGATCCTGTTCGTGGTGGACGCCACGGTCGGGGTGACCGACGCCGACGAGGCGGTGGCCGCGGTGCTGCGCCGGTCGGGCAAGCCGGTGGTGCTGGCGGCCAACAAGGTCGACGACCAGCGGATGGAGCTGGAGGCGACCGCGCTGTGGTCGCTCGGCATCGGCGAGCCGCACCCGGTGTCCGCGCTGCACGGCCGCTCCAGCGGCGACCTGCTGGACATCGTGCTGGACGTGCTGCCGCAGGCACCGCCGCAGCGGTTCGGCGCCGAGCGCGGCCCGCGCCGGGTGGCCCTGGTCGGCAAGCCGAACGTCGGCAAGTCGTCGCTGCTGAACAAGCTGGCCGGCGAGGAGCGGGTGCTGGTCGACCCGATGGCCGGCACCACCCGGGACCCGGTGGACGAGCTGATCGAGCTGGGCGGCAAGACATGGCGGTTCGTCGACACCGCCGGCATCCGCCGCCGCGAGCGCGAGCTGCAGGGCGCCGACTTCTACGCGGGCATGCGCACCAAGGCGGCGCTGGAGCGCTCGGAGATCGCGGTGGTCCTCATCGACGCCTCCGAGGTGCTCACCGAGCAGGACCTGCGCATCATCAGCATGGTCATCGAGTCCGGCCGCTGCATGGTCGTCGCCTTCAACAAGTGGGACCTGGTCGACGAGGACCGGCGGTACTACCTGGAAAAGGAGATCGACCGCCAGCTGGTCCGGGTGCCCTGGGCGCTGCGGGTGAACATCTCCGCCAAGACCGGCCGGCATGTCGAGCGGCTGGTCCCGGCGATCGAGCGGGCCATCGAGTCGTGGAGCACCCGGGTGCCGACCGCCCGGCTCAACGCCTTCCTGTCCGAGCTGATCGCCGCCACCCCGCCCCCGGTCCGCGGCGGCAAGCAGCCCAAGATCCTGTTCGCCACCCAGGCGTCCACCGAGCCGCCGAAGTTCGTGCTGTTCACCTCCGGCTTCCTGGAGGAGACCTACCGGCGCTTCCTGGAGCGCCGCATCCGCGAGGAGTTCGGGTTCGCCGGCTCGCCGATCTCGCTCACCATGAAGATCCGCGACAAGCGCGGCGCGCAGAAGAAGAAGTGACCCGCCCGTCCGCCGCCGGGCGGACGGGCCGTCAGCCGGCCGACGAGCCGGCCCGGGGCAGGGCCAGCGAGATCACCGCGCCGGCCGCGCACAGCACCGCGGTGATCAGGAAGATCTCGGTGTACTCGGTGTGCAGCGCCGCCCGCACCTGCTCGGTGTAGGCGGCCAGCAGCCGGGTGTACTCCGCGGCCGGCACGCCGAACGGCAGCGGGGTGTCCAGATCGGCGGTCAGCGACCGGAACCGGTGGAAGCCCCACGCCGACAGCGCGGCCACGCCGAGCAGCATGCCCATCATCCGGGCCACCACCACGGCCGCCGAAGCCACCCCGTGCCGCCCGGCCGGCATCACGCGCAGCACCACCGACGACAGCGGCGCGATCACCACGCCCAGCCCGAGGCCGGCGATCACCAGATCGGTGTCCATCCGGGGCAGCCCGAGCACGTAGGTGGCCGCGCCGGGCGCCACCGGCCACCGGGAGATCAGCGCGTACCCGGCGGCGGCCACTGAAAGGCCCGCCACCGCGACCGCCCGCTCGCCGAACCGGCGGGCCGGCCACCCGCCGGCCAGCGCCGCGACGGCCAGGGCGATCAGGAACCGGGACAGCACCAGCGCGCCGCCGGTCGCGTCCGTGCCGAGCAGCGTCTGAGCCGCCAGCTGCACGTCCACCAGGGTGACCAGCAGCGCCGCCCCGGCCAGGAAGCTCACCGCGAGCGCGGCGAGGAACGGGCCGCGGCGCACGCCGGTCAGGTCGACCAGCCGCACCCTGGCCCGCCGCTCCCAGATCACGAACGCGGCCGCCGCCACCAGCCCGCCCCCGATGGCCGGCACCCCCCACGGCGGCAGCACCGCGGCGTCCGGCTCGGGGTTGTACAGCCCGGCGACCAGCAGGCCGAGCGCCAGCGCCAGCAGCAGCCCGCCCGCCACGTCCACCGCGGGCCGCGGCCCGGCGGCCCGGCCGGCCGCCGGCACCGCGCGCCGCACCGCCAGCGCGGCCAGCAGCGCCAGCGGCACGTTGACCCAGAAGATGCCGCGCCAGCCGGCCACCGCGGCCACCCCGGCCCCGTACAGCGGGCCGAGCACGCTGCCGAGTTCCTGGGCGGCGCCCACCGCGCCGAGCGCGAGCGGCCGGCCGCGCTCGTCCCACAGGTCGCCCACCAGGGCCATCGTGATCGGCAGCAGCGCGCCGCCGGCCACGCCCTGCAGGGTCCGGCCCGCCGTGAGCAGCGGCACCGACGCGGCCAGCGCGGTGATCACCGAGCCGGCGGCGAACCCGGCCAGGCAGGCGTAGATGAGCGGGCGGCGACCGTACCGGTCCGACAGCCCGCCGAGCAGCGGCATGGCGGCCACGTAGCCGAGCAGGAAGCCGGTGACGATCGGGGTGGCCCGCTCCAGGTGGTTGAGCGGCACGCCGGCGTCCCGGGCGACGTCCACCAGGATGGTGACCACCACGTAGGCGTCCAGCGCGGCGAGCAGCACGGCCGCGCCGCCCACCCCGAGCGCCACCCGCCGCCGGTGCCCGGCGGCGTCCGCCGCGGGCATGGGTTCGCCCGCCGGATGCCCGGCGGTGCCGCCGGCGGCGGAGTCGGTCCCCGGCGGGACGGGACCGCTCGGCCCGGGCCCGGGAGCGTCCGCCGCGGGTGCGGTGCTCGCCGGGGGCGTGGCGGCCGGCGCGGGCCGGGACGGGACCGGTTCGCTCACCAGCGCACCAACTTTCCGGTAGGCGGCATCAGGGACACTCGTTGATCACTTGGCCGGCGGCGTGACGGTGACCGGGGCGTCGAAGTCGGTGAAGGTCACCGTCACCGTGCCGGAGTTCTGCCCGTCGCCGATGGGCAGGGCGGCCTTGAGCAGCCGGCCGGATGCCTTGTCCAGCCACATCCGCCCGTTCACGTCCTGGCCGACGCCGGGCACCACCGAGGCGACGACCTGCCGGGGCAGCGTGGCGGCCACCACATAGGCCTGCGCGTCGCCGACCTTCTCCTCGCCTTCGGTGCGGGCCTTGGTGGCCTGGGCCAGCAGCTTGGGCACCCCCCGGGCCGGGTCGAGGATCGCCGAGGGATCATAGATGGCCGCCAGCTGCTGCCGGGTCATCGTCTGGTAGCCGCCGGTCGGACCCTTGAAGTACACGGTGTCACCGGCCAGCACGAAGGCCAGCTCCTGCAGGTTGCCCAGCACGTCGATGCGAATGGTGCCCTTCGCGTCCCCCTGCCGGGTCAGCGAGCCGTCGGCGTGCTTCACCGGCACCGGCGGGCTGCCCTCGGTCTCGATCAGGAACGCGACGGTGGACACCGCCCGCATCGCCTGCGCGGACTTCGCCATCAGCCGCCCGCCGTCCGGCAGCGCGGCCTGGTCCGGCGCCGCGCTGCACGCCACCAGCAGCGCCAGCGCCGGCAGCGGCAGGAGCAGACGCGCGGCGGACCACCGGCGCGATCGCCGGGGCCGGGGAAAAGGTCGGCTTCTCGTCACAGCCGGATGCTAGCCGCGCCCGGCCGGGCACCGGCGGCCGACCCGGTATCGGTTCGGCGTCGCCGTCAGGCGCGCTCCTCGGTGCGCAGGCGCATGAGGTGGTCGACCACCGGGCTGTAGGCGGACTCCAGCGCCTCGATCAGTTTCGGGTTGAGCCGGTCGATGAAGTGGTAGCGGACGTTGGCCACATGCGAGGGCGCCACCCGCTGCATGGTCTCCCAGCCATGGTCGGTGAGCACGGCGAAGGTGCCGCGCCGGTCGTCGGCGCAGCTCTCCCTGGCCACCAGCCGGGCGGCCTCCATCCGGGCGATCTGGTGGGACAGCCGGCTGCGCGACTGGATGGTCGCCTCGGCCAGGTCGCTCATCCGCATCCGGTGGTCGGGGGTCTCCGACAGGTTGACCAGGATCTCGTAGTCGTTCAGCGAAAGGCCCCATTCCTGCAGATCGCGATCCAGCCGGTGCAGCAGCAGCTTGTTGGCCGCCAGATGGGCGCGCCAGGCCCGCTGCTCGGCGCCGCTCAGCCAGTTGGGGGACGGGTCGTCGGATTCCGCCGTGCTCATGCAGTGAATCTATCTCTCCGGCGAACAGCCCGGCGCCGCGCGGAGGAAGTGCCGGACCGCTCCGCCGCCCCTGGCGGCACCGGAATTCCGCCAGGCGACCGATATGCCGCACCGTGTCGCGGCGGGTAGCCAATCGACTTCGTGGACGGCTACCGGGGGCACCACCTGGAGGCCGCCGCCGAGGAGGTGGAGCGCCGGCTGATCGAGCGCTTCCCGGCCGTCACGCACGTCTTCCTTGATCCGACGCCGGGACGCCGCGCCGGGACGGCTCCGGCCTGAGCGCGGCCAGCGCCGCGTCCGGGGTGTCGGTGAAGAACCGGATCGCGGTGATCTCGACGGTCCGGCCGAGCGGCCGGACCACGGTGACCGGCGCGGCCAGCTCCACGGTGATGTTGGTCTGGGACGAGACCGCGACCGCCGCCCGGCCGTCGGTCACCCGGACGACCCCGGTCTCGTCGTAGCGGCGGGTGGCGCGCACCGCGGAGATCAGCTCGCGAGGGACGCGGGCGTCGAAGAACGCGCCGTAGCGGACGCCCAGCTCGCTGCCGGTGACCACATGCGGCCGGGTGGCGCACGCCGCGACCACGGCCAGCCCGACGAACACCCCGTAGACGTCCACCACCAGGACCGCGATCCGCACCGCGTCCGGCACCTCCAGCGCGCGCAGTATCAGCTCGACGGCGACGGTCTCCACGACCATCGCGAACAGCAGGAGCAGCATCACCGTCGCCTGCTCGCGGACGTACGGCAGCGCGGTGGCGCCCGGCGGCACCCCGTCCCGGCGGCGGGTGGCCCACAGCAGCACGCTGTGCATCCCCTTGGTCTCGAACCCCACGATCCGGCGCACCGGGGCCGGGACCAGCCGCCGGACGGTGGCCCGGGCGGCCTGCCGGCGCGAGGCGCCCAGCCGGCGCTCCGCGCGGAACAGCCGGCCGGCCACGACCGCCTCCAGCAGCAGTACCGCGGCCACCACCGCCTCGGCGGCGGCGATCACCAGCGGCGGCGGGGTGACCCCCGCCAGCAGCAGCACCCCGAGCAGCAGCTCAGCGGGCAGCGCCGCGAACAGCAGCGCGCGGGCGGTCCTCAGCATGGCCCACGCTCCGCGAGAACGGCCGCCGTCCGCCGGAGGACCTCGGCCTGGGCCGGTGACAGCGCGGCGAGCATCTCCGCCGCCCACGCCGGGCCGGCCGCCTCGCCGGCCGGCATGTCCCGGCCGTCCGGCGAGGCCGGCAGTTCGGCGACCATCGCCGCGGCCAGGCCGTCCGGCAGGTGGGCCGCCAGGTCGGCGGCCAGCTCCGGCACCCGCGGGTCATCCGGTTCGGCGCCCGCCAGCTCGTCCAGCCGCGCGTAGAGGGCGTGGCCGCGGGCCCGGGCGGCGGGTTCGGCCAGCGGGCGGAACAGCTCGATCATCGCCGCCCGACCGGCCGGATCGGCGGTCGTGTCGGCCAGCGCCAGCAGTTCCCGGTCCAGCGCGGCGACGGCCGAGCCGTGGGCGTCCAGGCCGCGCAGCACCTCGGCCATCTCCGGGGACACCACCGAGTCGGGATGCGGTGACCCGTCGGCGAGCAGCCGGGCCAGCCGCGCGCGCCGCGCCGCGATGGCCTGCTGCTGCCGCGCCAGGTCGGCGTCCAGCTCCAGCAGTACCTCGCGCAGCTCACGCCCTTGATCGTCGGCCAGCACCGACCGGATCTCGGGGAGGCTCAGCCCGAGCTCGCCGAGCCGGCGCACCCGGGCCAGCGCCACCGCGTCGCGCAGCCCGTAATCCCGGTAGCCGTTGGCCAGCCGCACCGGGTCGGGCAGCAGGCCGAGATGGTGGTAATGCCGCACGGCCCGGGTGGAGATTCCGACCAGTGCGGCGAGTTCGCCGATCCGCATGCCCCAATTGGAAACGTTGACCTAGCGTCAATGTCAAACCGCCACCCACGCCGCAGGCCATCGGAAGTCCGGCTTTGCTGCCAAGTGTGCTTAAGCCGGACGCGAGGTGGGGAAGTCAGAGGTACTCTGCCCACCCTCCCGGATCCCAGAGGTGGTTCATATGCGCATCAGCCAGATACTGCGCGACAAGGGAAGCGGCGTCACCACCGTGCGCCCCGAGGCCACGGTGCAGGAACTGCTCGCCATGCTCGCCGAGCACAACATCGGCGCGGTGGTGGTGTCGGAGGACGGCGCCGCCATCTTGGGCATCGTCTCCGAGCGCGACGTGGTGCGCCGGCTGCACCAGCGCGGGCCCGGCGTGCTGCAGGAGACGGTCTCCACGATCATGAGCACGCCGGTGCGGACCTGCGAGCCGGAGGCGGAGGTCGAGGGGCTGCGCAAGACCATGACCGAGCATCGCGTCCGCCACCTGCCGGTCACCTCCGACGGCCGGCTGGTCGGCATCGTCAGCATCGGGGACGTGGTCAAGAGCGCGATCGAGGAACTGGAGACGGAGAAGGCCCACCTGGTCGGCTACCTGCACGGCTGATCCCCGCCAGGTGCCGGGCGGGCCGGGACGCGGCTTCCCCGGCGGCGGTACCGAGGGCGTGATCGTGACGGGGCACGGCTCCTGGCCGGCCTGCCCCGCCGGGCGCCGTCGTTGGACCGTCATCGGAAACCGCGCGCCGTTGAGCCGGTCGGCGTGCGACCACCGCGGCCGGCGCGGGGTCCGGTGGAGACCGCTGTGGGAATATGCCGTTGTGCGGCCGACCAGGGCTCCGATAGCGTTGCCGTGCCCAGCAGGCGACGACCCGGGAGGTGAGACCCATCAACGCTGTGTCAGCTCGGGTGCTCTCCTCCAGTGATCACCGGTCCTGCCGGTAGCGGGCCGCCGCGAGAGCATCCGCCGGCCTCCCGGAAGGCTCTCATGTCGGTACTGCCATCACCCCTGTCCCTGCCCGCCATCGTCATCCGGTTGCGCGCCGCCGGCTGCGTCTTCGCCGAAGACGAGGCCGAGTTGCTCGCCGCCGCGGCCCGTACCCCGGGCGACCTCGCCGCCATGGTGGCCAAGCGGGTCGCCGGCCTGCCGCTGGAGCACATCGTCGGCTGGGCGGAGTTCGGCGGCCTGCGCGTCGCGGTCGAGCCGGGTGTCTTCGTACCCCGCCCACGCACCGGTTTCCTCGTTGAGCGGGCCGCCGCGCTGATCCGCCGGGCCAGGGCCGCCGGCGCGTCGCGCCCGCCGGTCGTGGCCGACCTGTGCTGCGGCACCGGCGCGGTGGCCGCCGCCCTGGCCGGCGCCGCCGGACCGATCGAGGTGCACGCCGCCGACATCGACCCGGCCGCCGTCCGCTGCGCCCGCCGCAACCTGGCCGCGACCGGCGGGCAGGTGTACCAGGGTGACCTGTACGACGCGCTGCCGCCGGCGCTTCGCGGCCGGGTGACCGTGCTGGTGGCCAGCCCGCCCTACGTCCCCTCCAGCGCGATCGGGCTGCTGCCGCCCGAGGCCCGCGACCACGAGCCGCTGGTGGCGCTGGACGGCGGCTCCGACGGGCTGGACGTCGTCCGCAGGATCATCGAGGGCGCCCAGGACTGGCTCGCCCCCGGCGGCCACCTGCTGGTGGAGACCAGCGAGCGCCAGGCCGCCGCCACCGTCGTCGCCGCCGCCCGGGCCGGCCTGCGTGCCCGCCGTGCCCACTCCGCCGACACCGACGCCACCGCCGTCATCGCCACCCGCCCGGCCCTCTGACGCCGTCCGGCCCAGAGTTAGCAGGTCGTCAAGGTATCCAACGTCGATCAGGTCGTCGCTGAACAGCTGGGACAGCTCCGACCGGGCCCGAGGCCGGCACCCGCCGGGATACGGGAGGACCGGCGAAACGCCGGACCGGCGTCAGGTGCGCAGCACTTGGTCCAGGACGTGCTCGCCGACGGCCGCCATCCTCGGGTCGTCGGCGGAGGCGGTGGCCAGCGCGGTGCCGAGCGAGAGCGCCCATCCCCGGGCTCGCGCCCAGGTCGCCGCGTCAGCCGCCACCTGCGACCGGAAGATGTCACGCGCGTCCTGGTCGAACACCAGCCACGCCGCGGCCAGGTCGGTGGCGGGATCGCCGGCGGTGAGATCACCGAAGTCCAGCACCGCCGCCAGGCCGCGCTCGTCCAGCAGCAGGTTTCCCGGGTGCGGGTCGCCGTGCAGCCAGAGCGCCGGGCCCGGCCACGGCGGGACGGCCGACAGTTCCTCCCAGAGGGGCAGCAACTCCGCCGATCTGGCCGTAGTCCGCAGGCGCTGCCGTTCGACCGCGTCGCGGGCGGCGAGCGGGACGCCGCGGACCGGGTTGCGCGGGGCGCCCGGCGGCGCGGGCCGGTGCAGGGCGGTCATGAACCCGGCCAGCGGGACGGCGATGCCGGACCGTGCGGCCGGCGGCACGTCGGCGGCGGTGCGGCCCTCGAACCAGGGCGTGATCGTCCATGGCCACGGATACCCCTCACCGGGCACGCCGGCCCGGACCGGTACCGGCAGCGCGACGTCGACGTACCCGGCCAGGACCGGCAGCCAGCGCTGCTCGTTGGCGAGGAGCTCGACGGCGACCTGGCGGCGCGGCAGCCGCACGGCCAAGTCCGCCCCCAGGCGGTAGATGACGTTGTCCCACCCGTTGGCGACCAGGACGAGCGGGCCCGCCAGATCCGGATGCTGCGCCCGGACCAGCCGGCCGACAAGTTCGCGATCGATGTCGATCTCCGCTACCGGGGTCTTCACGCCGTCACGATAGCGCCGACCCTGAGCGCGGCGCCGAAGCCCGACCGGGACGGCCGGCACCGCTCGCCGCGATGATCGAGCTCCTGACGCCATCCGCGGCCAGGATCAGAGCTGCCCGTTCCGGACGCCACGGAGGAACGCCCCCCATTCGACGGCCCCGACGACGACCGCCGGGCCCGCCGGATTCCTGCTGTCCCGGACGGCAACCGCCTTGGACATGTTCGTCGCCACTTCAACGCACTGACCGCCGTTGTCCGATGATCGGGATGACTTCCGCCACACGGCGGTGCTCAGATCCATGTCCGTCGCGTGTCCTTGGCCATCGGTCACAGCGCGCCGTTCTTGACGCCGCCGAGGAAGAAGTCCCACTCCGCAGGCCGGACCAGCAGTGCGGGCTCGGCGGGGTAGCGGCTGTCGCGGAGAGCGACGGTGCCGGGTATGTCGGTTGTCACGTCGACGCACTGGCCGCCGTTCCCGGACGAATATGTGGACTTCCGCCAAACGGCTTGCATCATGTCCATTCCCGTCGCGCCTCCTCGATCATTCGGCGGGTCAGATGCTCAGGATACGCCCATAGTCGGATGGCTTCATATCGTCGTTTAATGGATTTCACGACTTCTGGATCACAACTGATCTGCCCCTGTGCCGGAGAGTCGGCATGGATCGTCTCCGGTCTGCCGTGTGGAAGTTCGGCGATCATGAAGGCGCCCGCGAGGCCTGCGATGCACAGCGGATCGACCAGTTGGATGGAGAGAGTCGGGTGGTGGGCGATGTCCAGGAGATAGTCGAGTTGCCCGCGCATCGACTCCGGACCGCCCACCTGGCGGCGCACCACGCCAGCATCCATAAGGAACAAGAGCAGAGGCGGATCCGGTTTGTCGAGGATCCGCCTGCGCTGTATCCGGGCCTCCACCCGCTTTTCCACATCATCTCGCTCGGTACCCGGTCCTCGACGGAAGAGTTCGCGTGCATAGTCCTCCGTCTGGAGGAGGCCGGGGATGAGGAGGGGGTCCCAGGATCGCAGGGTGAGGGCGGTGGGCTCGATCTCGTCCAGCCAGTCGATGAACCAGATCGGGCTGCCGGGGCGGGCGGCGATGCGCCGGTGCAGATCGGCGAAGAACGTGCCGCCTTCGGTGCCGAAGAGCAGGTCGAGGCGGTGGGCGTCACCCGGCGATGGTGTGCGGGTGGCTGACTCCAGCCGGCTGACCTGGGTCTGTGTGCATCCCAGGCGAGCGGCGACCGCGGCCTGGGACAGCTGCGCGGCCTCACGTAGCCGGCGCATTTCGGCGCCGAAGCGCACCCGGGGCGAGCCCGGGTCGGGGAACGAACCGACACTCATGGCGTTCCTCTCGAAACCCGTGAAATGGACGTATTCGCTTTTGCCAATGCCGAGACGTGGAATCGCATACCGGGTCACCGGTATTGCAGGGCATTCCATGGAAGGCCGGTACCCGCCCGTGTAACCCGGTCATGGCGGCAATCTAAGCACGGCGACAAGAAGGGTGGCCGGACTTCAACTTGAATCGAGGGCGGAATCGGTGGCGGGTGAACGAGCGGGGACGGAGGCGCGGACGCGGCTGGACGAAGATGTTCGGACCGGCGGGTGGTTCCGGGAGTTTCCTGGACGCGAGACGTCGGTGGGGGAGGCCCGGGCATGGGCGCGGCATCTGCTGGCCGGCCGGGTGGGCGCCGGAGTCCTGGACGATGTCCTGCTGTTGCTGAGTGAGGTTCTTACCAACGCGGTGGTGCACTCTCGGTCCGGAGAAGAGGAGAGCGGGCGCGTCACTGTCCGGGTGGTATGGATCGGCGAGGCCGTCTATATCGCGGTCACCGACGCGGGTTCGCCAGATCGCCGGCCGGCGGTCCGCGCCGCCGCGCTGGACGATGACGGCGGACGGGGACTCCTGCTGGTCGAGACGATCGCCGCCTCATGGGGCAGTCACGCGGAAGCCGCGGGCCGGTCGGTGTGGTTTAGCGTCAGCGCCTGATGCGCGCTTCGGTGGAAAATGCCGTACTATGTACCGTACAACGTACGGAGTAGGGGAGGGCGCAGGTGTACCAGCCGAGCGACGAAGAGGTGCGGGCCGTCGAGGCGTGGTTCGCGGAGTACGACGCGCTGGCCGAGCGAGGGGAGACGGAGAAGCTCGCCGACCTGGCGGTGTTCCCGATGAACCTGGCCACCGACGTCCCCGGCGGCCACGCGGCGGTCCGGCAGTGGACGCGGGCCGAGTACCTGGCGGCGATGAAGGAGGCGATGGGCGGTGGCACCGCGGGGCTGGAGCTGACCTCCAAGCGGACGCCGCATTTCCTCAGCCCGAACCTGGTGGTGGTGGAGACCGACGCCACCATGACGATCGAAGGGGAGCGGCAGAGCATGCACTACGCGGACCTGCTGGTCCGCACCGAGGATGGCTGGGCGTTCCAGACCATGATCCAGTCCGGCTGGGGTCACGGCTGGCCCCCCGCCCGCCGCGGCTGACCCGCCCGGTAGCGGGGCCGGCCGGGGTGGCCGGCCCCGCTCGGGTCACTGGACGGTGATCTTGTCCACTTCGATGGTGATGCCCTTGACCTCGGGGGTGGAGGTCGCGGTGGTGACCGAGCCGACGCCGGTGGCGGCGCCCCTCACCTTCATGGTGTAGGTCAGCCTGCCGCCGGGGGCGCCGGGGGTGCTGCTGATCCGGTAGTCCTCGACCGGCGGCCCGGAGATCTGCCCGCCGGCGTTGCCCTCGGCGTTCTCCGCGCCGACGGTCAGGCCATAGGTGGCGCCGGGGTCACCGGGCAGGTTGCCCGGGTCGTAGGAGTAGGTGATGTCCTCGGTGCCGTTCAGCCCGATCCACTGCTGGAAGACCTTCAGCGAGCTCTGCCCGTACAGCCGGACCCGCCACTCCAGGACCAGCCAGTCCGACACCCCGTCGCTGAGCGTCCCGGCGTACACGCCGGGGGCGCCGGTGCCGTCCAGGTCGGTCCAGTAGGCGGCCAGCACGTTGTTCGGCGGCGCCGGGTCCGGCAGGTTCTGCGGCGCGTAGCCGATGTCGTCGGACCCGGCGGTGCCGCCGGGCACGCTGTAGCCGTTGGACACCACGCCGATCCGGGTGTAGGTCCGGCCCGCGTAGCTGAACGCCGGCACGGTGAAGTTGATCGACTCCTCGTCGCCGATCGGTGTCGGGGCGATGCCGAAGGCGTCCAGCGGCAGGTAACCGGCCGGGCCGGTTCCCGGCGCGATGCCGGGCTCGTCCGGCTGGCGGGCCGGCAGCGTGGCCGTCGCGGTGGCGATCTGGCTCCCCACCTGGGTGGCGCCGGTCACGCCGGCCAGCCGCAGCCGGGCGTCCAGCGTGCTGAGCGCGGTCACCTTGGCGTCCTTCAGCGTGGTGTTCTCCACGGTGACCGTGCAGGTGGACTCGCCGGTGCCCTTGGCGATGGTCGCCGGGACGCAGGTCTGGTCGACCGGCACCGCGCCTTCCTGGCGGAAGAACGCCACCGGCAGGTGCAGGTGCCGGGAGCCGCCGACCTGTTTGAGGTCGACCTGGCCGAAGTACTGGCCGTCCGGCAGCTCCGGCGCGGTGATCACCACCTTGATCTTGGCCGACCTGCCGGGCTTGACGGTGAACAGCGGGGGCAGCACCGCCACCGCGGCGCCCTTGGGCGCGGTGCCCGAAGCGGTGTAGGTGAGCGTCTTGCCCGAGACGTTGGTGACCGTCCGGGTGGCGGTGATGACGCCCGGCATGGTCGGCGCGTTCACCGACGGCAGGTTGAGGTCGATCCGGTTCAGCGGGTCGGCGGCCGAGGCGGTGAACGCGGCGGCGGTCTCGTCCAGGGTCAGGCCGGGGTCGCCCGCCTTGGTCAGGTCGATGCGCCCGCCGCCGTAGTCGAACGGGTCGGCCGGCGTGGTCCGGTCCTGCTTGGTCACCGCGGTCGTGGCCGTGGTCTCCAGCGCGGACTTGACCTGGCCGGGCGTCCAGTCCGGGTGCAGCGCGAACAGCAGCGCGGCGGCCCCGGCGACGTGCGGGGCGGACATCGAGGTGCCGGCGATCACCTGGTAGAGGTTGCCGGGCGGCCCCTCCAGCGGTGATTCGGGGGTCGGGGTCTGGCCGGCGAGGATGTGCAGGCCGGGGGCGGTGACGTCCGGCTTGAGGAAGTCGCCGCCCGGCCCCCGCGAGGAGAACGTGGTCATGGCGTCGCCCTGCCAGGTGGTCTTCGTGCCGGGAGTGAAGCTCGCGGTCGCCCCGGGGTGCGCGGCGAGGAAGGCGAGCAGGGCCGCCCCGTCCGGCTGGTCGAGATGGACGGTGGGCAGCCAGTGATTGTCGGTCATCACGTCCAGCGGCGTCGCGTTGTAGAGGATCATGCCGGCCGCGCCGCCCTGCCGGACGTTGAAGCTCTTCAGTACCCGGTTCGGCCCGCGCTGGCAGACGACGATCTTGCCGCTGAACAGCCCGGGGGGCGCCGGGTTCACGCACAGCGGGTCGGCGTACGGGGGTGCCGCGGCCGAGACCACCGGCAGCGGGGTCGCGACGCCGCCGGTGATCGAGGCGCCGGACACGGTGGCGGTGGCGCCGCCGCCGGACAGCGTCACGGTCGAGCGGAAGGTGCGCTCCTGGGTGGAGGCGGCGACCGTCGTCACCCACGGCCCGCGGTGGTCGGTGGTGTTCGCGCCGGGCCCGGCGTTGCCGGCCGAGGCGGCGACGAACACGCCGGCCGCGTAGGCGTCCAGGAACGCCAGCTCCACCGGGTCGGCGTAGGGGTCGGCTCCGCCGGAGATCGAGAAGTTGATGACACGGGCGCCGTCCAGGACGGCCCGGCCGATGGCCGCCGCCGAGTCGGACGGGAAGCAGCCCTCCGCGCCGCAGACCTTGTAGACCGACACCGCCGCGGCGGGCGCGATGCCGTGGATCGGGCCGCGGCCGATGCCGAGCGGGTTCGCGTCGGCCACCGGGCGGCCGGCCGTGGTGGTGGCGGTGTGCGTGCCATGACCATTGGAGTCGCGGGCGCTGTCGGGGTAGACGTCCCCGCCGATCACCGCGTTGTAGGTCTCCAGGAACGCGCGACCGCCGATGAGCTTGTCGTTGCAGGTGAACGGGTCGGCGGCCGGGGTGAGCGGGTTGTCGCCGAAGTCGCACTCGCGCGGGGCGCCGTCCTCGGTCGGCGGGGGAGCGGGCAGGCCGCCCGGGTCGGCGAACGACGGGTGCTCGGGCCAGGCGCCGGAGTCCAGGCTGGCGAAGATGACGCCCTTGCCGGAGGAGGCGTCGCCGCCGAGCTTCTGGTAGATCGCCGGGGCGCCGATGAACGACGCGCTCGCGTCGGTGAGCAATCGCTGCGGGCGGTCCTGCTGGACGGCGGCCACCCCGGGCAGTTTCAGCAGCTCGGCGGCCTTGTTCGCCGGCAGGGTCAGCGCGATGCCGCCGTACACCGTGCGGATCCGCTGCCCGGCGCGGGCACCGGGCAGCCGCCGGCCGAGCTCGCCGAGGAAGGTGTTCTCGACGCCCTCGATGTGCCTGGTGTACTTCCTGGCCGCCGTGCCGCCCGGGTCCAGGCGCCGGCCGGTGACCTGCGGGCTGGTGCCCGCCAGGCCCGGGAGGCCGCCCTTGTAGGCGGCCAGCGAGTCGTAGTCGAGCTTGACGACCACGTTCACCGGCGCGGGGGAGGTCGACCTGAGCAGCGCCGCGTCGCTGCGGGCCAGCCGGCCGCTCGGCGACCTGGCGCCCTGGATCCGGCCGGCCGGGACGAGCGGGGTGGCCGTCCATTTGGCGGTGGACGCGGCCGCCGGCGTCGGTACCGGATCGGCGGCGGCCGGCGCGGACAGCGCCAGCACGGCGGTGGCCAGACCCACGCCGGCCGCGAGAGCGCGGCGGCCGGGGAGCGGTCGGGCGGTTAAGGCGGAGAACTTGCTCGGCACGGCACCTCCTGGTCGACACCATGGGCCCACCGGCCGGCGGGCATGGAGGAGCCGCGTCGCCCCGCGTGGCACGCGGGAAGGGACCCCACCCTCCCCGCCGGGCGACGAGCGTCCGGTCGCCCTCGGGGGCGGGGTGACCGGAACAGTCGGGAGTCTAGAGCGGAGCCGGGTGCGCGCCTAGATCGGTCCAAGGGTGGACCTGGCGGCAATATCTGACTAAATATGGTGGTGTAGCAGTTAATTACTGTGAAAACCGCAGTTCGCGGAACGG
This sequence comes from Sphaerisporangium rufum, assembly GCF_016863395.1. Classification (GTDB taxonomy): domain Bacteria; phylum Actinomycetota; class Actinomycetes; order Streptosporangiales; family Streptosporangiaceae; genus Sphaerisporangium; species Sphaerisporangium rufum. Next base: position 129,209 of record NZ_BOOU01000030.1, read on the forward strand.
TCCAACCCCGCTCCCGTAGAATCGGGCGGGTGAAGCTGAAGCTTGATCTCCACGACATCTACAACCGGGGCGCGGAGATCGACCGCGCGCTGCACGGCATCATCCAGGAGGCGGTCCGCAAGAAGGCCACCGAGGTCGAGATCATCCCCGGCAAGGGCTCGGGCCAGCTGAAGAAGAAGGTGCTGCGGTTCCTGGACCAGAAGGAGATCAAAGCCCTCTATCACCGTATCGACAAGGACGCCAAGAACCACGGCCGACTTTTCGTGTACTTCCGCTGGAAGTGACGCAAGTCATCACAAGGTGTCGGTAACTCGATATACCTGGCCTAACTCCGCGCGATAGGCTGCTCAGGAAGTTCGATCATGGCTGTCGCGAGGGGGAGCCGATGGGGCCGGTCACCGGAATGGCGGAGATCACCGACGAGGCCGAGCTGCGGGAGCTGCTCGGCGCACCGATGCCCAGGGCGGTGGCCAAGGAGCGGGTGCGGCTGCACGACCGCGACAAGGAGTGGCTCGCCCTCTCCCCGTTCTGCCTGATCGCCACGGCCGGCGCGGACGGCACCTGTGACGTCTCGCCCAAGGGTGACCCGCCCGGCTTCACCCTGGTGCTGGACGACGCGACCATCGCGATCCCCGAGCGCCCCGGCAACCGCCGGGCCGACGGGTTCCTCAACATCCTGCGCAACCCGCACGTCGGCCTGATCTACCTGGTGCCCGGCCGCGACGAGACGCTGCGCATCAACGGCCGGGCCCGGCTGGTCCGCGAGGCGCCGTTCCTCGACGACATGGTGGTCAAGGGCCACCGGCCGCAGCTGGCGCTGGTGGTGGACATCGAGCAGATCTTCTTCCACTGCCCCAAGGCGTTCCTGCGGTCGAAGCTGTGGAAGCCGGAGACCTGGACGCCCGAGGAACTCCCCTCGCACGCCGCCATCGTCAAGAGCGTCCAGCGCACCGAGGAGTCGCTGGAGGAACTGCAGACCTACTACGGCGCCCAGTACGCCACCCGCCTCTACAAGTCCCACCGGCCCTGACCCGGCCCGGCGGAATCATCGGCCCACCGGCGGCCGCCCTGTCCCGCTACGGTGGCGAGCCATGCGGATCATGGTGATCGGTGGCAGCGGCCTGCTCGGCCGCGAACTCGTCCGGCAGGGTGTGGCGGCGGGGTACCAGGTCATGGCGACGTACCTGACCCGACCCGGCGCCGCGCCGGAGGTGACGTGGACGCCGCTCGACGTACGTGATCGGGACGCGGTGCCCGTCTCGGTCCGCGCGGCGCGGCCGGACATGATCGTCAACGCCGCCTACCGCCAGGCCGACTGGGCGGTCACCGCGGACGGCGCCGCCCATGTCGCGCTGGCCGCGGCGGCGACCGGTGCCCGGCTGGTGCACGTCTCCAGCGACGCGGTGTTCTCCGGCGCGGCGGTCACCTACGCCGAGACCGCCGTCCCCGATCCCGGGACGCCGTACGGCGCGGCCAAGGCGGCGGCCGAGGTGGCGGTGCGGGCCGTCGCGCCGGACGCCGTGATCGCCCGCACCTCGCTGATCATCGGCGACCACGGCGACTCGCCGCACGAGGAACTGGTGCACGCGCTGGCGGCCGGCCGCGAGCGGGACAAGGTGCTGTTCACCGACGAGGTGCGCTGCCCGGTGCACGTCGCCGACCTGGCCGCCGCCCTGCTGGAACTCGCGCACCGCGGCCACCAGGGCATGTGTCATGTGGCCGGCGCCGACGCGGTGAGCCGGCACGAGCTCGGCCGGCTGATCGCCCGCCGGGACGGTCTGGACCCCGGCGCGCTGCCGGCCGCGCCGCGCGGGGCCGCGCCGGGCCGGGCGCTGGACGTGCGGCTGGACTGCGCCGCCACCGCGCGGCTGCTGCGCACCCGGCTGCGCGGCGCCCCCGAGTTCCTCCGTTGAGATCCGCCGGTCGGCGGGGCGAGGAGACCGAGCCTCAGCCGCCGGCCAGGGTGCGGTGAAGGAGGGGGAGCAGGCGGTCCCAGTGGCGCTGCAGCCCGGCGGGGTCGAAGGCGTCGGTGTCGGACATGGTGAAGCCGTGGACGGTGCCGGGGTAGATCTCGGAGGTGTGGTCGACACCCGCGGCGTCGAGGGACCGGTTGAGCTCGCCGAGAGCCTCGGGCGTGATGTCGGTCTCGGCGTGGCCGAAGTGGACCTGGGCGGTGAGTTCGGCGAGGCCGCCGGGCCCGACCGCGCCCACCGGGGCGTGGAATCCGGCGACGGCCGCGACCTGGCCTGGGTAGGCCACGGCGGTGCGCACGGCCAGCAGGCCGCCCAGGCAGTAGCCGGTCACCGCGACCGGTCCGGCGCCGACCTCGGGCCGGCTGGTGAGGAACCTAAGGTAGGCGTCGGCGTCGCGCAGGACACGTTCGGTGGTGTGCGCCTGGATCAAAGGCATCAGCCGGGCCATGACCGCGGGCCGCACATCTTCGCCGATGTGCGCGGGAAGTTCGATCACCGGTGCCGGGCCATGCCGGTAGAGGAAGTTGGGGACGAGTACGTAGTATCCGTGCCCGGCCAGTTCATGGGCCATCTCCCGCAGTACGGGCCGGATGCCGAAGCCGTCCGGGTACATCAGCACCCCGGGGTGCCGGCCGCCACCGCCGGGGAAGGCGGCGAAAGCGTCGGCCTGACCGTCGGTGGTGGGAATCTGCAGACTTATGGTGGGCATGACGTCTCCAGTCGTAGTCGATGTGTCGAGCTTGTGATCGATACGACGGAGGTGGACCGCGCGCGACGGCGCGGGATCTTTGATCGAACAGCGGGCCCGCACCGGCGGCCCGTGCGGCGCTCAGGAGAGCACCGGGTCACCGATCCGTGTGTGGCGCGAGGCCGTCCCGGTGGTCATGGCCGCACAGTCTAGCCCGGCGGGCAGAGCCGGCGCGGCCGGGCGTGGACTTTCTGGACGTGGGCGCCGGGCGTGGGAGGGCCGGAGCGGGATCGTCGCGGCCGCCCAAATGGCGAGGAAGCGGTCGGCCGTGCGCAGAGCCCGGGCACCCGCGCCGAGGCGGGCACGTCGTGGCCGAAGGCGTTCAGGCATTCGATCGCTTCCTCGGTTCGAGCATAACCCCGTGGCCGCCGGAACGGGTGGCACCGGGCTACCCGGCGTGCCCGAGCTGGACGGCGACGCCGTCGAGGATGCGGTCCAGGCCCTGAACGAAGTCGGCCCGCAGTTCCTCCTGCGGGGAGACGGCGGGTGAGGGGGCGGTGAAGGTGCCGGCCTGGAGCACCTCGGCCAGCGCGGGGAACCGGTCCGGCCGCACCAGGCGGGCCAGGATCGCGCCGTAGTCGCCGGGCAGCCCGCCCGGACCACCGGCCGGGCGCAGCGTGGCCGCCGCGATCTGGGTGTGGCCGCGGATGTAGTGCAGCAGCAGCATGAGTACCGGCAGCCGCTCGCGTGGCGGGAGCGCGGTGCCGCCGAACGCGCGCAACCCGGCCTCGACCCAGGCGAGCTGGCCGGGATCCACCGGCGCGACCCCGGTGATCTCCAGAATCCACGGATGGCGCAGGTAGACCTTCCGCAGGGCGATCGACCACCGGGTGAGCCCGTCCCGCCAGCCGCCGGCGGCGTCGATCTCCGGCGGCCGGCCGGGTGCCATGCTCATCATGAACGCGAGCAGCTCGTCCTTGTTGGCGACGTGCCGGTACAGCGACATCGTGGCGCAGCCCAGCCGGTCGGCCAGCCGGGCCATCGACAGCGCGGCCAGCCCGTCGGCGTCGGCGATCTCGATGGCGGCCGTGACGATCCGGTCCAGGTTCAGCGCGTTGGCGGGGCCGCGCCGGGGCCGCGCCGGCTCCTCCCACAGCACCCGCAGGACGCGGGGCAGCCCGTCGTGGGTGTCATCGCTCACCACACCGATCCTAGTGCCTTGCGTATGACATACGCACGTGCGTATCTTGTACGCAAGCGCGTATGTCATACGCACAGATCTCTTCCTGGAGTCTTCATGACCGTGCCCCCCACGCCCCCCAGGCCCCCCAGGTCCCCCGGGTCAGAGCGGCACCGGCCTCGCCCGGCCGGACGCCGGCGGTGGTGGCGGCGTCCGTGGGTCGTCCCGCTCGCGGTGCTCGCGGTGGCGTTCGTCGCCTTCTCGCTCCCGCCCTACCTCACCGGCGACCCCGCCCGGTCCAGGGTCCCGGCGCCGGAGGGGTTCGCGGCGCACTACCCGCTGCTGGTGGCGCACGTGGTGTTCGCGACGATCGCGATGATGTGCGCGGTGCCGCAGGTCTGGCCGTGGCTGCGCCGCCGCCGGCCGGCCCTGCACCGGCTCACCGGCCGCGCCTACGTGTTCGCCGGGGTGCTGCCGGCCGGGCTGGCCGGGCTGGTGATCGGCGCCCGGACCCCGTTCGGGCCGGTGCTCGCGGTCAGCAACGTGATGCTGGCCCTGCTCTGGCTGGGCTGTACGGTGACCGGCTACCGGATGGCGCGGCAGGGCCGGTACGCCGAGCACCGGCGGTGGATGCTGCGGAGCTTCGCGCTGACCTTCTCCATCATCTCCAACCGGGTGTGGGGCGTGATCGCCGGCATCGTGCTCGTCCCGCAGCTGGACACCTTATTCGGCGGCGACCAGCGGATGCTGACCTTCACCATCGCCGCGCTGGCCGGCTGGCTGGGCTGGACGGTGCCGCTGCTGGCGGTGCAGTGGTGGCTGGAGCGCGGCGAGGCGGTCCGCCGCCGGGCCAGGATCACCGCCCGCGCCACCGCCGGCCGGGCGGCCGTCCCGGAGGCGGCCGGCGGCACCGGCTGACCGCCCCGGATCGGCCCCGGATCGGCCCCGGATCGGCGTGGTGCGTCCTCGCGTGGCGGCGGGGCCACCCAGGTTACCGACGCGTAGGTTACGGTTCGAGTCATGGCAGAGATGGTGTACCCCCTGGTCATCGGCGCGGCCCGCGGAATGTTCCGGGCGCTCGACCTGAAGATCCACGTGACCGGCGCCGAACACGTGCCGAGCAGCGGTGGCGCCGTGCTCGTCAGCAACCACGTGAGCTACCTCGACTTCATCTTCGTCGGCTACGGCGCGCTCCCGGCCGGCCGGCTGGTGCGGTTCATGGCCAAGAAGGAGGTCTTCGACCACCGGGTCTCCGGGCCGCTGATGCGGGGCATGCACCACATCCCGGTAGACCGGGCGGCGGGGGCGGGCGCCTACGACCACGCGGTGGCGGCGCTGCGCGGCGGCGAGCTGGTCGGCGTGTTCGCCGAGGCCACCATCAGCCGGTCGTTCACCGTGAAGGACATCAAGAACGGCGCGGTGCGGATGGCCGCCGCCGCCGGGGTGCCGCTGATCCCGGTCACCGTGTGGGGCACCCAGCGGCTGTGGACCAAGGGCCGCCCCAAGGACCTGACCCGGCGGCACGTCCCGGTCACCGTGGAGGTCGGCCCGCCCACCCGGCCCGGACCGCAGGACGACGTGGCCCGGCTGACCGCCGAGCTGCGCGAGCGGATGGCGGCGAGCCTGGACCGGGTGCAGCGCGCCTACCCGGAGAACCCGCCCGGCGCCTGGTGGCAGCCGGCCCACCTCGGCGGCACCGCGCCCACCCCCGAGGAGGCCGCCGAGCTGGACGCCGCCGAGCTGGAGGCACGCCGCCGGCGCTGAGCCGCCGGCGGCCGCCCCGCCGGGCAGGGGCGGCCGGCCGGCGGATCGGTCACCCGAGCCGGAAGACCCGGCGGGCCGCGCCGCCGAGGAACTCCGCCCGTGCCTCCGGTGACAGCGGCAGCTCGGCGACCTGCGCCAGCGCCCGGTCGTGCGGGAGCTGGGGCCAGTTGGTGCCGAACATGACCTTGCCCCGGCCGTAGGTGTTCATGAAGTGCACCAGCTGCGGCGGGTAGTACCGGGGCAGGTAGGCCGAGGTGTCGATGTAGACGTTGTCGTGCTTCCAGGCGACACCGATCATCTCGTCGGTCCACGGGTGCCCGATGTGGCCGCCGACGATCACCAGTTCCGGCAGGTCCAGCGCGACCCGATCCAGGTAGGGCACCGGGCGGCCGGTCTCGGAGGGCATCAGCGGGCCGGTGTGCCCCACCTGGGTGCAGAACGGCACGCCGTACTCCACGCACGCCACGTACAGCGGGTAGTAGAGGCGGTGGTCCGGCGGCAGCTCCCACAGCCACGGCACCACCCGCAGGCCCACGAAGCCGAGCTCCTCGACCGCCCGGCGCAGCTCGCGCACCGCGCCCATCGGGTCGGCCAGGTCCACCGCGGCCAGCCCGCGGAAGCGGTCGGGGTGCCGGGAGGTGAACTCGGCGACGTCGTCGTTGCTGATCACCCAGCCGCCCGGCCGGTGCCAGGCCGACAGCAGCAGGACGTCCACGCCGGCCTCGTCCATCATCTTCACCAGCTCGTCCGGGCCGATCGCGGCGTCGATGAGGCCCGCGCTGCCGGACTTCTCGAACAGCCGGGTGATCTCCGGCATCGGCAGCCGGCCCGGCCGCCCGGCGAGCGTCGGCTGTGCCCAGACATCGATGATCATGCTCTCTCTCCCGGCCGGTCGTCCTGGTCGTCGACAGAAGAAGATTCTGCCAGCATGAGATCGGAGCCGGCCGTCCGGGGTGGCCGGAAAAATCTTGGAAGTGCCGGCGGGCCGATGTCGAGGACGGCGGGGCCGGCTTCTACCTAGGGGGGAGAACGCCCGGACATGGGCGTGCCACCATAGGACGCGAGGAGCGCGACATGAAGTACATGCTGCTGATGCAGTTCGGCCCGCAGAGCACCGTCCCGCCGATGGACACCTGGGCGCCCGGCGACGTCGAGGCCCACATCGCGTTCATGCGGGACCTGGACGCCAAGCTGAACGCGGACGGCGAGATGGTCGAGGCGCAGGGGCTGGCCGAGCCGGACCAGGCGCTCATCGTGCGGGCCGGCGCCGGCGGCGCGCCCGCCGTCCTGGACGGGCCGTTCCCGGAGACCAAGGAGTTCCTGTTCGGGTACTGGATCGTCGACGTCGACACCCGGGACCGGGCGGTGGAGATCGCCGCGGCCATCTCCGCCGCGCCCGGCCCGGACGGTGCGCCGCTCGCCATGCCCATCGAGGTGCGCCAGATCATGGTCGGCCCGCCCGGGGACCTGTGACGCCACCGCCGGTCGACGACCTGCTGCGCGAACTGGCGCCGCGGGTCGTCGGCGCGCTCACCCGCCGGTACGGCGACTTCGACGCCGCCGAGGACGCCGTTCAGGAGGCGCTGCTGGACGCGGCCGCGCAGTGGCCGGCCGAAGGAACGCCCGGCGACCCGCGCGGCTGGCTGATCCGGGTCGCCCAGCGCCGGATGATCGAGCACGTGCGCGCCGAGCAGGCGCGGCGCCGCCGCGAGGAGCGCGCGGGCGCCTGGCTGCCGTCGCGGGCCTGGACCGCCCCGGCCGCGGACGAGGCGGCCGAGGCCGACCGGGACGACACCCTCGCCATGCTCTTCCTGTGCTGCCACCCGGTGCTCACCTCGTCCTCGGCGATCGCGCTCACCCTGCGGTCGGTGGGCGGCCTGACCACCGCCGAGATCGCCCGGGCGTTCCTGGTGCCCGAGGCGACCATGGCGCAGCGCATCAGCCGGGCCAAGCACCGCATCAGGGAGTCCGGCGTGCCGTTCCGGATGCCGGACCCCGCCGAGCGGGCCGGGCGGCTCGGCTCGGTGCTGCACGTGCTGTACCTGATCTTCACCGAGGGGCACACCAGCAGCGCCGGGCCGCACGTGCACCGGGTGGAGCTGTCCGGCGAGGCGATCCGGCTGGCCCGGCTGGCGCACGCCCTGCTGCCCGGCGAGGCGGAGGTGGCCGGGCTGCTCGCCCTCATGCTGCTCACCGACGCGCGCCGTCCCGCCCGCACCCGGCCGGACGGCGCGCCGGTCCCGCTGGACGAGCAGGACCGCACCCGGTGGGACCGGGCGGCCATCGCCGAGGGCACCGAGCTGGTCACCGCCGCGCTCGGCCGCGGCATGGCCGGCCCCTTCCAGCTGCAGGCCGCGATCGCCGCACTGCACGACGAGGCCCCGAGCGCCGCCGACACCGACTGGCCGCAGATCCACGCCCTGTACGGCCTGCTGGAACGGATGTCCGGCAACCCGGTCGTCTCGCTCAACCGGGCGGTCGCCGCCGCCATGGCCTACGGCGCCCCGGCCGGGCTCGCCATGCTGGCCGAGCTGGAGGCCGGCGGGCGGCTGGCCGGCCACCACCGCTTCCACGCCGCCCGGGCGCGGCTGCGGGAGATGGCCGGCGACCGGGACGGAGCCCTCGCCGACTACCGGCTGGCCGCCAGGCGCACCACCAGCATCCCCGAACGCGACCACCTCACCGCCCGCGCCGCCCGGCTCGCCGCGTCGGGCTGAGACGCCCGGTGGTTCAGCCGATGAGGGCGAGGGCCCGCTCGGCCAGCCCGGGCGGCGCGGTGCGCGGCGACCCGGCGTCGAACGGCGGCGCCGGGTCGTACTCGATGGCGAGCTGCACCGCCTGCGCCGTCTCCGGTCCGGCGGCCGTGCCGAGCAGGGTCAGGGCCATGTCGATGCCGGCGGACACTCCGGCCGCGGTGACCACGGAGCCGTCGATCACGACGCGCTCGGCCACCGGCTCGACGCCGAACCGGGCCAGCTCGCCGAGCCAGCCCCAGTGGGTCGTCGCCCGCCGGCCCGCCAGCAGGCCGGCCGCGGCGAGCAGGAACGAACCGCTGCACACCGAGGTCGTCCACCTGGCGTGCTCGTGCGCGGCGGCGATCCAGCCGAGCAGCCGCGGGTCGCCCAGCGCCTCGGCGGTGCCCGGCCCGCCCGGGACGACGACCACGTCCGGGCGGGGGAGGTCGGCGTAGCCGGCGGTCGCGGTCAGGCCGAGAGCGCCCTGGTCGTCCACGACCGGGCCGGGCTCGGCGGCGACGAAGGTGACCTGCCAGCCGGGGGCGACGGCGAACACCGTGTAGGGGCCGACCGCGTCGAGCGCGGTGAACCGGGGGTAGAGGGGGATCGCGACATGCACGGGGGATCTCCTTGGTTGCGGGCTCCGGTGGCGGGACCGCTCACCGGTGGGTGCCGGACCGGCGCTCGCCGGCCTGGAATCGCCGGCGGTGGTCGCCGGGCGAGATCCGCCACTGCCGGCGGAAGACGCGGTACAGGGTCTCCGGGCTGCCGAGCCCGCACTCCCGGGCGACCAGGTCCAGCGGATGCCCGGTCGTCTCCAGCAGCCGCCGGGCGGCCTCGGCCCGGCTGCGCTCGACGTACCGGCCCGGCGGCACGCCGAGTTCGGCGGTGAAGACCCGGGAGAAGTGGCGCTCGCTCATGCCCGCCCGCCGGGCCAGCCCCGGCACGCTGAGGTCGGCCGCCGGGTTGGCGTCGATGAACGCCTGCAGCTCGCGCAGCGGCTCGCGGCGCGGGGGCCGGGCGCGCATCGGGGTGCTGAACTGGCTCTGCCCGCCGGCCCGGTGCAGGTAGACCACCAGGCCGCGGGCGACGTCGCGGGCCAGGGCATGGCCGTGGTCCCGGGCGACCAGGGCGAGGGCCAGGTCGATGCCGGCGGTCACCCCCGCCGAGGTCCACACCGGGCCGTCCTCGACGTAGATGCGGTCGGCGTCCACGGTGACGCCGGGGTGGCGGGCCGCCAGGTCGCGGGCGGCCAGCCAGTGCGTGGTGGCCCGCCGGCCGTCCAGCAGTCCGGCGGCGGCGAGCACGAACGCCCCCGAGCAGACCGAGGCGACCCGCCGGGCGGCCGGCGCCAGCGCGGCCACCCCGCCGACCAGCAGGGGGTCCAGCGGGCCGGTCACCGCGAATCCGCCCACCACCAGCAGCGTGTCGAGCGGGCCGCCGACCGCGTCCAGCGCGGTGGTGGCGGTGACCGCCGGACCGTACGCCGAGGACACCGGGCCCGGGCGCACGGCCGCGATCTCGACCTGGTAGCCGCCGTCGCGGGCCAGCAGGCCGGCGGTGCCGAACACGTCGGCCGGCCCGGCCAGGTCGAGCAACTGGAAGCCGTCGAAGACGGCGATGACCACGCGCCGCTGCATGGCGTCCATGCTGGTGGCCCGGCCCGATGGCGGCAACGCCACGAATATTGCAGATCCTGCCAGGCCCGGCGCCGCGTCCGGCCTTGGTCCCGGCCGGGCGGGACGTTCGGCCGGTCACGGAACGGCGCGGGCGGATCACGCTGAGGATGGAAACGTGTCCGGCCTCAAGGAGGGGTCATGATCACAACCAACCGGTCGTCGTGGCGACGGCGGCTGGTCCTCACGCTGCTGCTCATCCCGCTGCTGTTCGTCATCGCCGCCCAGTACCCTGACGCCACCGCCGACGGGGTGGGCGCGGCGGTGCGCGCCGGGGCCAACGCCCTGCGGTGGTGCGCCCACGCCCTCGGCGAGTTCCTCCAGGCGGTCGCGGGCTGACCACGGCGGCCGCCGAGTATCCGGCGAAAAGCGCCGGCCGCGGCCGCGGCGGATCAGGGACGGCCGTCGCCCTGGCCGCGGCCCGCGGTGGAATCAGCGGTGGAATCAGGCGAAGGCGTCGACGCCGGTGAGCTCGGCCGACAGCGCCCACAGCCGGGCGGCCTGCTCGGGGTCGGTCGCGTGCGCGGACACCCCGCGCACCGGCCG
>NZ_BOOU01000031.1 GCF_016863395.1 Sphaerisporangium rufum
CGTACTCGGCGGGCCCGGCGATCTCGCAGTCCTCGCAGTAGACGCCGCCCAGGCCGGTGAGGGCGGGCGAGGTGGCCGCCCAGACCTGCGTCGCCGCCCCCTGCTCGGGCGTCTTGAACGTGGGGTTCAGCGGGTTGCCGTCCTCGTCGATCCACCCGAAGGCGACCATCTCCTCCTTGGCGAGGTGGCGCTGCAGCGGGGTGAGGATGCCGCCGGGGTGCAGCGCGAACGCCCGCACGCCCCGCTCGCGGGCCAGCGCGTCCAGCTGGACCGCGAACAGCACGTTGGCGGTCTTGGACTGGCTGTAGGCCGCGAACTTGTCGTACCCGCGGGTGAACTGCACGTCGTCCCAGCGGATGCCGGACCCGTGGTGGCCGCCGGAGGAGACCGACACCACCCGGGCACCGCCGGGCTCCAGCGCGGGCCACAGCAGGTTGGTGAGCGCGTAGTGGCCCAGGTGGTTGGTGGCGAACTGCGCCTCCCAGCCCGGCCCGACGCGCGTCTCGGGGCAGGCCATGATCCCGGCGTTGCCGATGAGGATGTCGAGCCGGCGGCCGGAGGCCAGGAAGCGCTCGGCGAACGCCCGGACGCTGTCCAGGTCGCCGAGGTCCAGTTCGTCCACCTCCACGCCGTCCAGGCCGCCGACCGCCTCCTTGGCGGCGGCGGGCCGCCGGGCCGGGACCACGACACGGGCACCCGCGCCGGCCAGCGCGCGGGTCGTCTCGAGGCCGAGACCCGAGTAACCGCCGGTGACCAGGGCCAGCCGGCCGGACAGGTCGATGCCGTGCAGGACCTCGGCGGCGGTGCTGCGCGGGCCGAACCCGGAACCGATCGCTCGTTGCGGAGTCGTCATGCCGCCGACGCTACGCGCTGGAGCGCGCTCCAGGTCAACCGGCCGGTCCGGGGTGGGGGTAGGGGGGTAAGGTCATCCTAATATAGGTTAGGCTTCCCTAAATCAAAGGAGGCAACGTGACCGAACCCTTCCGGGCCTTCCAGGTCCGGGTGCGGCGCCTGGCGCGGCTCGCGCCCTCCTTCGTCCGGGTGACCTTCACCGGGGACGACCTGGACCGCTTCGCCGACAACGGGCTCGACCAGCGCATCAAGGTCGTGCTGCCCGCGCCGCGCGGCGGCGTCGCGGCGTTCCCGTCCGGGCCCGGATGGCATGCCCGCTGGCGGGCGCAGCCGGACGCCGAGCGCAACCCGATGCGCACCTACACCGTTCGCGCCGTGCGCCCCGCCGCGCGCGAGGTGGACGTCGACTTCGTGGTGCACGGCGACGGCGGGCCGGCCGCCCGCTGGGTGGCCACGGTGGCGCCGGGCGGCGCCGCCGTGCTGCTCGGCCCGGACGCGGCGCATCCCGGCCCGCACGGCGGGGTGGAGTTCCGGCCGCCGGCCGGCTGCGGCACCGTGCTGCTCGCCGGGGACGAGACCGCGGTGCCGGCGATCGTCTCGATCCTGGACCGGCTGCCCGCCGGCCTGTCCGGGGAGGCGCTGATGGAGGTGCCGTGCCGCGAGGACGTGCTGCCGGTCACCGTGCCGGACGCCATGAACGTCTGCTGGCTGCCCCGGGACGGCGCGGCGCGAGGGAGCCTGCTGGTGCCGCAGGTGCGGGCCGCCGCGGGCCGGCTGCTGCCCCGGCGGGCGCCGGCGCCGGTCCCGGACGAGGACGACCGCGCGGCCGGCGAGCTGTGGGAGGTGCCCGAGGAGGCGGCCCCCGCCGGGCAGGCGTACGCGTGGCTGGCCGGCGAGGCGTCACTGATCAGGACGCTGCGCCGGTACCTGGTCGCCGAACGGGGTATGGACCGGCGCGCCGTCGCCTTCATGGGGTACTGGCGGCAGGGTCGCGCGGAGGGCGCGGCCTGACCGAGGGCCGCGATCCGATCGTCCGCCCGCGCCGGTGAGGCGGGCGTGCGGGGGTCTGACCTGGGGCCGGGGTTGGCACTTTGTTTAGGTTAGGCTAACCTAACTTTTATCGAGTCGGCCGAGCCCCGGAGCAGCACATGCCCGCAACCCCCGAGACGCCCGCCGGCCAGGCCGCCGACGCCCTCACCGGCACCGGCCTGCGCCTGGCCTATGGCGGCGCCACCGTGGTGCGCGACGCCGGCATCGCCGTGGCCCCCGCCCAGGTCACCGCCCTGGTCGGCCCGAACGGCAGCGGGAAGTCCACGCTGCTGCGGGCGCTGGCCCGGCTGCACCGGCCGGAGGCGGGCGCCGTCCGGCTCGGCGACGGCACGCTCGCCGCCGACCTGTCGGCCCGCGACTTCGCCCGCCGGGTGACGCTGCTCGCGCAGAGCCTCCCCACCCCCGGCGGGGTGCGGGTCCGCGACATCGTCGGCTACGGCCGGCACCCGCACCGGGGCAGGCTGCGCACCGGCGACCCCGGTGGCGAGCGGGCCGTCGAGCGGGCCATGGAGCTCACCGGGGTCACCGCGATGGCCGGCCGGGCGGTGGACGAGCTGTCCGGCGGCGAACGGCAGCGGGTGTGGCTGGCCACCTGCCTGGCCCAGGACACCGGCGTCCTGCTGCTGGACGAGCCCACCACCTTCCTCGACCTGCGCTACCAGGTCGAGCTGCTGGAACTGGTGCGCGATCTGGCCGACCTGCACGGCGTCGCCGTCGGCGTCGTGCTGCACGACCTGGACCAGGCGGCCGAGATCGCCGATCGGGTCGTCCTGCTGCACGAGGGCCGGGTGCGCGCCGCCGGCCCGCCCGCCGAGGTCCTCACCGAGGCACTGCTGACCGAGGCGTACGGCATCCGCGTCGAGGTCACCACCGACCCCCTCACCGGGACGGTGCGCACCCGGCCGGTCGGCCGCCATCTACTCGCCCGGATGTGAACGAGCAAGTGAAAGGAACACCCATGCGTCCCCTGACGGCGGCCCTCGCCGCCGCCCTCGCCGCGCTCACCGCCCTCACCGGCTGCGGCACCACCGAACCGGCCGCCCCCGCCGCCGCCACCTCGGCCGCCACCCCGACCGACACGGCCACCGCGGCCGGGCCGGTCACCCTCACCGACGGCCTCGGGCGCCAGGTGAAGCTGGACCGGCCGGCCACCCGGGTGGTCGGCCTGGAATGGGGCGAGGCCGAGATGCTGGTGACCCTCGGCGTGATGCCGGTGGGCGTGGCCGACGTCAAGGGCTACGGCACCTGGGTGACCGCCGCCAGGCTCGACGGCTCGGTCAAGGACGTCGGCACCCGCGCCGAGCCCAGCGTCGACTCCATCGCCGCGCTCCAGCCGGACCTGGTCGTCATGGAAGGCGAGCGGGACGCCGCCCTGATCAAGCAGCTGGAGAAGGTCGCCCCGGTGCTGGTGACCAAGGGCAGCGACGCCGCCGGCAACCTCGACCGGATGCGCGGCGACTTCAACATGATCGCCACCGCCGTGGGCCGGACCGCCGTCGCCGGCAAGGTGCTCGCCGACTTCGACGCCGCGCTGGCCGCCGGCCGGCAGAAGATCGACGCGGCCGGCGCCGGCGGCCGCACGTTCGCGATGGCCGACGGATGGAAGCAGGGCAGCACGATCTCGATCCGCCTGTTCGGCAAGGGCGCGCTGGTGTCCGACGTCGCCGAGCGGCTCGGCCTGTCCAACGCCTGGAAGGGCAAGGTCGACGGCGACTGGGGCCTGGGCAACACCGACGTCGAGGGCCTCACCGCGCTCAAGGACAAGGACGTGCGCTTCTTCTACAACGCCTCCGACGGCGAGGACGTCTTCGCCGGCGGGCTCGCCGGCAACGCCATCTGGAAGTCGCTGCCCTTCGTCAAGGCCGGCCAGGTGACCAGGCTGCCCGACGGCATCTGGACCTTCGGCGGGCCGCTGTCGTGCCTGCAGTACGCCGACGCCATGGTGAAGGCCTACGCCGGTTGAGCACGCCGGTCCTGGCCCCTGCGGCACCGGCCGCCCCCGCGCGGCGGCTCGGCACCGCGGGGGCCTTCGCCCTGGCCGTGGCCGCCGTCGCGGTGCTGGCCGCCGTCCATCTGACCCAGGGCACCTCCGGCGTCGGCGCGACGGACATCATCGGGGTGCTCGCCGGCGGGGACGACCAGCAGGCCGCGCGGGTGCTGCTGGCCTCCCGGCTGCCCCGGCTGCTGGCCGCGGTCGCCGTCGGCGTCGCGCTCGGCGCGGCCGGCGCGCTCCTGCAGTCGGTCGCCCGCAACCCGCTCGCCTCGCCGGACACTCTCGGGGTCACCTGGGGCGCCTACTTCGCCGTCGTGGCCGCCACCGCGTTCGGGATCACCGTCCCGCTGCTGCCCGCCGGCGGGCTCGCCTTCCTCGGCGGGCTCGGCGCCGCCGCGCTGGCGCTCGGACTGTCGGCCGGTGGCCGGGCCGGCACCACCCGGCTCATCCTGGCCGGGTCGGCCATCTCGCTGGCCCTGCACTCGCTGGCCATGCTGCTGATGATCCTGTTCGAGCAGCGGACCGCCGGGCTGTACGGCTGGGGCAGCGGCTCGCTGGTGCAGGGCGACCTGGCGGCGGTCACCCGCCTCGGCCCGGTCATCGCGCTGTGCCTGGCCGGCGGCCTGCTGCTCGGCCCCCGGCTGGACATCGCCGCCCTCGGCGACGACACCGCGCACGTCCTCGGCGTCCGGGTGCGGCGGTTGCGCCTGGCCGCGACCGTGCTCGCCGTGCTGCTGTCGGCCGCCGCGGTCACCATCGCCGGGCCGATCGGCTTCGTCGGCCTGTGCGCCCCGGTGATCGTCCGCCTGCTCGGCCGGTGGCTGCCCGGCCTCACCCGGCATCGCGCCCTGCTGCCGATGTCCGCGCTGGCCGGTGCCGTGGTGCTGCTGGCCGCAGACATCGCGCTGCGCGCCGTCCTCGGCGGGCAGGCCGGAGTGGACGTCCCGCCCGGCGTGGTCACCATGATGGCCGGCGCCGCCGTGCTGGTCTGGCTGGCCCGCCGGCACCGCGACGCCGGCCCGGCCCGGCCGCCCGCGGTCCGGGTGACCGGCGGGTCACGTGCCCGGTACCTGACCCTGGCCGCCGGCTGCGCCGCGCTGCTGGCCGGCGCCCTGGTGCTCGGCATGCTCGGCGGCGACACCTGGCTGCTCACCGGCGACCTGGCCAACTGGGTACGCGGCCGCACCGGGCGGGCGCTCACCTACGTCCTGGACCAGCGCTACCCGCGGGTGGCGGCCGCGGCGCTCGGCGGCGCCGCGCTGGCGGTGGCCGGCACCGTCACCCAGGCGGTGTGCCGCAACCCGCTGGCCGAGCCCGGCATCCTCGGGGTGACCGCCGGGGCCGGCGCCGGCGCCGTCGGCATGCTGACCCTGGTGCCCGCCGCCGGCGTCGGCGCCATGTCCGGTGCCGCCGCAGCGGGCGCCGTGCTCGCCTCCGCCGCCGTCTACCTGCTGTCCTGGCGCGGCGGGCTGAGCTCCGACCGGCTGGTGCTGGTCGGCGTGGGCGTGCAGGCGTTCTTCGCCGCCGTCACCGTCCTGGTCATCGTCTCCTCCGACCCGTGGAACACCGCCAAGGCGCTGACCTGGCTGTCCGGCTCCACCTACGGCCGGGTCCCGGCCCAGCTGCTCCCGCTCGCCGTGCTGCTGCCGGCCGCGCTCGCGCTGGCCGCGCTGCTGCGCCGCGACCTGGACCTGCTGGCCCTGGACGAGGACACGCCGCGGGTGCTCGGCGTGCCGCTGGAACCGGTCCGGCTGGCCGCGCTCGGCACGGCGGTGCTGCTCGCCGCGGCCGCGGTGTCCGCCGTCGGGGTGGTGGGGTTCGTCGGCCTGGTGGCCCCGCACGCCGCCCGCGCGCTGACCGGCGGGAGCCACGCCCGGCTGCTGCCGGTGGCGGCGCTGCTCGGCGCGTTGCTGGTCAGCCTGGCCGACACCCTCGGCCGCACGGTCATCGCCCCGGCCCAGGTGCCCGCGGGCCTGGTCACCGCGCTGCTCGGCACCCCCTACTTCGTCTGGCTGCTGTGGCGCTCGTCCGCCGCCCGCCGGTAGGGATCACCGGCCGCCCGGGATCACCAGCCCCGACTCGTAGGCGCGCACCACGAGCTGGGCCCGATCCCGGGCGCCGAGCTTGCCCATCACCCGGCTGACGTGGGTCTTGGCGGTGGCCCGGCTGATCACCAGCTGCCCGGCGATCTCGTCGTTGGACAGGCCGGCCGCCACCAGCCGCAGCACCTCGACCTCGCGCGCGGTGAGCCGCTCCAGGCCGGCCCCGCCCGGCGGCCGGGGCGGGGTGGCGACGTACTCCTCGATCAGCCGCCGGGTCACCGCCGGCGACAGCAGCGCGTCCCCGGCGGCCGCGACCCGCACCGACCGCAGCAGCTCGACCGGCTCGATGTCCTTGAGCAGGAAGCCCGCCGCGCCGGCGCGCAGCGCGGCGAAGACGTACTCGTCCAGGGCGTAGTTGGTGAGGATCACCACCCGGACGCCGCCGAGCGCCGGGTCGGCGCCGATCCGCCGGGTGGCGTCGATCCCGTCGACCAGCGGCATCCGCACGTCCAGCAGCGCCACCCGCGGCCGCAGCCGGCCGCACAGCTCCACCGCCTCGCCGCCGTTGCCCGCCTCGCCGACGACCTCGATGTCGTCCTCGCAGTCCAGCAGGGCCCGGAAGCCGGCCCGGATCAGCGGCTGGTCGTCGGCCAGCACCACCCGGATCATGACTCCGCCCGGGGCAGCTCGGCCCGCACCTCGAACCCGCCCGCCGGGCCGGGCCCGGCCAGCAGCGTCCCGCCCGCGGACACCGCGCGCTCGCGCATCCCGATCAGGCCCATGCCGCGCTCGCTGCCGGGCGCCGCGCCACGCCCGTCGTCGGCCACCCGCAGCACCAGCGTCCGCGGGCGGTACTCGGTCGTCACGGTGACCGCGCCCGCTCCCGCGTGCCGCATCACGTTGGTGAGGGCCTCCTGAGCGATCCGGTAGGCCGCCCGATCCGCTGCCGGCGGCAACGGCCCCGGCTCGCCGACCACGGCCATCCGCACCGGCAGCCCGGCCGCCTCGGCCCGGGCCACCAGCCGGGGCAGCCGGGCCAGCCCGGCCTCGGCCTCACCGGCGTCCGCCTGCCGCAGCACGCCGAGGGTGGCGCGCAGCTCGCGCATCGCCTCGTGCCCGGAGTCCTTGATCGCGGCCAGCGCCGCGCGGGCCTGCTCGGGCCGCCGGTCCAGCAGGTGCGTCGCGACCGCCGCCTGCACGTTGATCACCGAGATGGCGTGGGTCAGGGTGTCGTGCAGCTCCTGGGCGATCCACAGCCGCTCCTCGCCCGCCCGGCGCAGCGCCGCCTCCTCCCGGGTGCGCTCGGCCTCGGCCGCCCGGCGCTCCACCTCCCGCAGGTAGGCGCGGCGGCCGCGGACACTCTCGCCGGCCACCACCATCGCCACCAGCCAGCCGCTGAGCAGGCTCAGCCCGCCCGGCTCGGGGTCGGCGGGCGACAGCGCGACCACCACGCTAAGGCCGCCGGCCAGCGCGACGGCGAGCGTGACCGCCAGCCGGCGCCGGCCGAGCGCGGCCGCCGTGTAGATCGTCACCATGACGGGACCGAGGGCGAAGATGCCCGGGTAGCCGGCGGCGTAGTACAGGACGGCGCTGCCCGCGGTCACCGGCCCGGCCACCGCCGGAGCGGCGCGCCGGGCGGCGAGGAAGAGCGCCGAGACCACCAGCAGCACGACACCGGACCCGTCCAGCGGGCGTTCCGGCATGCCGGAGGCCGACAGCCGGCCGTAGGTGGCGCCCACCGCGAACACGGCCGTTCCCACCGCGAGCAGGACGTCCGCCCGCCGGTCACTCACCTTCACCCGCAAACCGTAGGCCATCGGGCGCGGCCGTCCCCAGCCCTCCGGGTCGTGGATCCGGCCTGCGCCCCCGGTCGTACATCGCGGCGCCGCGCGCCCGCGGGTACTCCACCGGATGTACGCGGCGGAGCCGACCGGGGGGCGACGATCTCCGGCCGCCCGGCACGGGAGCCTGCCGGGCATGAACGTTCCCTCTCCCGGCGCGCCGTTCCCGGCGCCCGGCTGGATCGCCTGGCCGCTGCGCGCCACGGCCACCCTGCACCTGGCCGGCGTGCTCGGGCAGGCGGCGCTGGCCGGGCTGTTCGTCACCGGCGACGCCGACCTGCTGGACTGGCACCGCGGCAACGGCGGCTTCACCCACGCCCTGCTGTACCTGCAGCTCGCCGCCGCGGTCCTGCTGTGGCGGCCCGTTCGCGGGCCGGGCCTGGCCGCCGCGGCGAGCGTCCTGCTGGTCGCCGCCGAGACGCTGCAGATCTTCTTCGGGCAGGAGCGGATCCTGGCCGGGCACTTCCCGCTCGGCATGGCCGACTTCGGCGCCTCGGCGCTGCTGGCCGCCTACACCTGGCTGCGGGTCCGCCCGACGGCGCGGACCGGGGGTGCGCGGTGGACCCGGCGCGGCGCGTGACGGTGTCGCGGCGCGGCCTGCTGCGGCTGGCCGGCGCCGCCGGACTGGCCGCCGCGGCCGGGTGCGGGGAGACCGCGGGGGAGACCCTGAGCAGCGAGCTACGGCCGCCGGCCCCGTTCACCGTGCCGCTGCCGGTGCCGCCCGTCGCGGTCCCGGTGCGGCCCGGCCGCTACGAGCTGGCGCAGCGCGCCGCCCGGGTGGAGATCATCCCGGGCACGACGACCGAGATCTGGGGCTTCGGCGGCACCTTCCCCGGACCCACCCTGCGGCTGCGGCGCGGCGAGCGCGCCGTCGTGCGGGTGCGCAACGAACTGCCGGTGCCCACCTCGACCCACCTGCACGGCGGGGTGGTGCCGCCGGAGTCCGACGGGTACCCCACCGACCTGGTGGCACCGGCCGGCCACCGCCCGCCGGCCGCGCCGGGGGGACACCACGGGGCGGATGGCACCGCGGTGACCTGGCACGACGGGGCCAAGGACTACGTCTACCCGGTGCGGCAGCGGGCGGCCACCCTGTGGTACCACGACCACCGGATGGACTTCACCGGCCCGCAGGTCTGGCGCGGCCTGGCCGGCTTCGCCCTGATCGGGGACGTCGAGGAGGACGAGCTGCCGCTGCCCGCGGGCGAGCGGGACGTGCCGCTGATGATCTGCGACCGCGCCTTCGCCGCCGACGGCTCCTTCCGATACCCCGCGCTGGACCCCGCCCTGCGGGAGACCCCCGGGGTGCGCGGGGACTTCATGGAGGGCGTCCAGGGCGACGTGATCCTGGTCAACGGGGCACCGTGGCCGGTGCTGGAGGTGGCGGCGGCCCGCTACCGGCTGCGGCTGCTCAACGCCTCCAACGCCCGGCGCTACCGGCTGGCGCTCACCGGCGGTGCCCGGTTTGTCCAGATCGGTAGTGATCTGGGGCTGCTCGGCGCGCCCGCCGTACGGGACACCATCACCTTGGCCCCGGCCGAGCGGGCCGACGTGGTCGTGGACTTCTCCGGCCACCGGCCCGGCGCGGTGGTGACGATGGTCAACCGGTTCGGCGCCGGCCCGACCCGGGACGTGATGCGCTTCCAGGTCACCCGCCGGGTGCGGGACGACAGCGCGGTGCCCGCCCGGCTGCCCGCCCTGGAACCCGCGGTCCCGGGCGACGCGGCGGCGCGCCGCAGGTTCGACTTCCGCCGCACCGGCCAGGGCGGCGCGGCCGCCTGGACGATCAACGGGCGCCGGTTCCGGCCGGGGGAGCCGCTGGCCCGGCCCCGGCTGGGCACCGCCGAGGTGTGGCGGCTGGTCAGCGACTTCCACCATCCGGTCCACGTGCACCTGGCCCGCCTGCGGGTGCTGGCCCGCGGCGGCCGGGCGCCGGGCCCGGCGGACGCGGGCTGGAAGGACACCGTGGACGTGCGGCCGTACGAGGTGGTCGACGTTCTCGCCCGCTTCGAGGGGTACCGGGGGCGGTACATGATGCACTGCCACAACCTCGAACACGAGGACATGGCGATGATGGCGGATTTCGAAGTGGTCTGACCGGGTCGCGCGGAGCGGGCCCCGCCGGGAATGCACCCGGCAGGGCCCGAGCCGATTCAACGGTTCAGCAGATCAGGTGAAATTGACGTCGCTGCAGAAGAAGAACGTCTGGTCAAAGTGCGAGGCCTGCCAGATCGTGTAGAACACCGCACGGCCGCTGCGCCCGGAGAGGTTCACCGGGATGTTGTAGTACTCGGCCGGCGCGTACCTGGCGGTCTTGGTCACCAGCTGCAGGTCGCCCCAGGTGAGCTTCTGGGTCAGCGGATTGAAGCCCTGCTTGGTGACGTACACCAGGATGTAGTCCGCGCCGTGCCGCGCCTGGTCCTGCAGTTTGATGGTGAGGCCGGCGCGGACGTTGGTCGCCTTCCAGTCTCCGGGGTTGTCCATGGCGCGGTACCGGCCGGCCTCGGTGCGTCCGGCGCTGCACAGCTGACCATCGGGAATGACGGCCTGGAAGTTGCCCGCCGCGCCCTCCCGGTACAGGCCGTTCCAGTTCCACATGGCGTTGACGTCGGTCTGCCAGGCCTGCCAGCACATCGGGTCCTGCTGGGCCATGGCCGGGTTCTGGAAGTCGCTGCCCCAGCGCAGCCAGCACCCGTAGTTGCGGGAGGCGGGGTCGACCACCGAGCCGTGCGCGGACGCGGCGGTGGCCAGCGGGACGATCGCGAGCAACGCGAGGGCGAGCGCCGCCAGGGCCCGGGGTATGAGCCTGCGGCGAGTGCGGGAAAAGGGTCGCTTCATCGGGGGTCTCCTGATTCTCGGTGGTGGTGTACCGATTCCGGGAGCGCATCCGAAGTTTATCCCTGACCGGTGGCCGTCCGAAAGATTTACCGCTTAAGGTGAAACTTTCATAATGCCACAACTCGTTTCCGCCCGCCCCTGTCGCAGCCCTTTCGTGCGCTACGCCCAACTCAAGATCGTTCGGCATTCGATGGCACCGCTGCAGCGCCGGGTCCTGGAACTCCGGGACGATCTCACGGCTTATGACGGCATGTATGTGGCGCTCGCCGAGGCGCTGCGGCTTCCGCTGCTGACCGATGACGCCAAGTTCGCCGGTTCGGTGGGTCACCGGGCGGAGATCCACCGTTATCCACCACCCCGGTGAGGCCGGGATGAGGGAGGGCTCCGCCGGGGGCAGGCCGGCGGAGCCCTCCGGGTGCGTCAGACGAAGTTGACGTCACTGCAGATGAAGTAGGTCTGGTCCATGTGCGAGGCCTGCCAGATCGTGTAGATCAGGGCGCGGCCGCTGCGGCCCGGGATGTTGACCGGGATGCTGTAGTTCTGGCTCTGGCCGTACCGGCCGGTGCGGGTCACCAGCTGCAGGTCGTTCCAGCCGAGCGCCCGGGTGCTGGGGTCGACGCCGGGCTTGGAGACGTAGACCAGGAAGTAGTCGGCGCCGTGGCTGGCCTGGTCGTACAACTTGATGGTGATGTTGGCGCCGACGTTGGTGGTCTTCCAGGCGCCCACGGTGTCCATCGCGTTATAGCGGCCGCCCTCGGTGTGGCCGCCGCTGCACAGCTGTCCGTTGGGCACGACGGCCTGGAAGTTGCCGGCCGAGCCGTTGCGGTAGAGCCCGTTCCAGTTCCACATGGCCTGGGGTTCGGCCTGCCAGGCCTGCGCGCACATCGGGTCGGTCTGCGCCATGTTGGGGTTGAGGTGGTCGCTACCCCAGCGCTGCCAGCAGCCGTAGTTGCGGGAGGCCGGGTCGATCACCGAACCGTGCGCGGACGCGGTGGTGGCCAGCGAGAGGACCGAGAGCAGCGCGAGGACGAGCACGGCCAGCGGCCGCGACACCGGACCGATGCGGCGGGCGCGACCGGCACGGTGGGGGGAGTGTGACATCTGGCGATCTCCTGTGTTTCGGCGGAGGGGAACCGAGCTTTGGGAGCGCCCCCCAAAGCTAACCCTGACTGAGTGCTGTTGGAAAGTCTGACGAGTGAAGTTGAAAGTTTCAGCATTCGCCTTCCGGTCGCCGTGCACAGCGCAACCGGCCGGTGGCGGACGGTGCGGCTTTCCGGGACACTCGCACTGATCACCGGAAACCCGCGGCGGAAGGACGGCACATGACTCACCCGGTCGTGTCCCGCGAGGAATGGCTGGCCGCGCGCCGGCTGCTGCTCGAACAGGAGAAGGAGGCGACGCGCTTACTCGACGAGGTGCGCGCGCGGCGCCGGGCGCTGCCCATGGTGGCGGTCGAGAAGGACTACCGCTTCACCGGGCCGGACGGCCCGGCCGGGCTGGCCGACCTGTTCGAGGGACGGCGCCAGCTCATCGTGTACCACTTCATGTTCGCCCCCGACTGGGAGGAGGGCTGCACCAGCTGCTCGCTGCTGGTCGACAACATCGGCCACCTGGCGCACCTGCACGGCGCGGACACCACGCTGGCGCTGGTGTCCCGGGCACCGGCCGAGAAGATCGCGGCGTTCCGGGCCCGGATGGGCTGGCAGGTTCCCTGGTACTCCTCGCACGGCGATGACTTCAACTACGACTTCCACGCCAGCAACGACGAGCAGGTCGCGCCGGTCGAGTACAACTACTACGACAAGGCCGCCCTGGAACGGCGCGGGCTGCACTTCTTCACCAAGGGCGAGGGGCACGCGGCCAGCGTCTTCGTCCGCGACGGGGACGGCCCGGACGCGCGGGTGCTGCACAGCTACTCCTGCTACGGCCGCGGCCCGGAGCTGCTGGTCGGCACGTTCAACTACCTGGACCTGACCCCGTCCGGCCGGCAACGGCACATCAGCGAGTTCCCGCACCACGACCGGTACGGTGCGGCCTCCGGCGGTACCTGTCACTGAGCCGTCCGGGCGGTCGTTCCACGTCCTCGAATCGGAAATCTCAGCGTTTTTTAAGACGGCGCGCGTTGGCGGGCTGACCTGGCCGAAAGCGGAGGTGCCCAAGGTCGCGGCCGTTCGGCGGGGTGGCATGGCCCGGGGTCGAAGGGGCAGGCTGTCTCGCCGGGGGCCTGCGCGGTAAGGCTTCCCGTCAAGGAGACGCGACGACACGCTGGACCCGCTGAGGACATGGGAGGACATGGTGACATCGACCAACCGTGACACGCCGGACGCACCCCGGAGCGAGGGGAGGGTGCCGCGCCGGGGCATCCCGCGGCCGCTGTTCGTCGCCGCCACCGCGGTGCTGCTCACCTCCGGCGGCATCGGGGTGGCGGCGGCCTCGGCGGGCTCGCCGGTGACCCCGCCGCCGGTGGAGACGCCGACGCCCACCGCGTCCGGCGAGCCGACGCCCCCGCCCACCGGCGTTCCCACCCCGCCCGCCACCGACATCCCCACTCCGACTCCGCCGACCACGCCGAGCCCGACGCCGCCGCCGGTCAGCACGGCGCGGCCCACCGCGCATCCGCTGCAGTTCTCCGGGGCGCTGCACGGCGAGGCGACCGCGGGGACCAAGGACCCATGCGTCTTCGTCACGGTGCTCGCCCAGACCGGCGAGGCGACCGTGGTGTCGGAGGACTCGCTCACCGTGCGCAGCGCCGACGGCTTCGAGCAGACCTACGCGCTGTCCGACGCCACCCGGGTCGTCGCCGGCAAGCGCGGCAACGGCGACGTGCGGCAGGGCGACCAGGTCTCGCTCACCGCCACCTACCAGCCGGCCGGGCTGACCGCCGCCTACGTCTACGACCTGTCCCGCCAGCCGAAGTCCCGCGGCCACGTCCGGTGGTACCTGGGGCACGCCGTGCCGCCCGGCCCCGCCGCGTGGCGGACCCCGCAGCCCTGCCCGACCCCGTCACCGACCCCGACCGAGAGCCCCACCGAGCAGCCGACGGAGACGCCGCCGGTGCCCACCCCGACCGGTACCGAGGTCCCGACGCCCGAGCCCACCGACTCGGCCACCCCCGTCCCGACCGAGACCGCGCCGGCTCCCGGCTCGTAGCCGGGCGTTCGGGCCGGCCCGCCTCGCACTCCGCCCGCCGTCTCAGCCGACCGGTGCGTCCGGCCGCGGGACGGCCGCGGATGCGGGGGCCGGCGCCGCGGCGCGGTGCGGCAGCGTGCCGGCCACCAGGAGCGCGGCGGTGAGCAGGCCGGCGCCGACGAGGAAGGCCAGCCGGTAGCCGGCGGTGAGGGCCGCGTCCGGGGCGGCGCCGGCGTCGAGCAGGCCACCGGTGCGCGCGGCGGCCAGCGTGGACAGCACCGCGACGCCCAGGGCCATGCCGATCTGCTGGGTGGTGTTGAACAGCCCTGACACCAGACCGGCGTCATGCTCGCCGGCACCGGACATGCCGAGCGTGGTCAGCGCGGGCAGCGCGAGCCCGAAGCCGGCGGCCAGCAGCATCACCGGCAGCAGGTCGGTCGGGTAGCGG
The DNA here is from genome assembly GCF_016863395.1 of Sphaerisporangium rufum. Lineage (GTDB taxonomy): Bacteria > Actinomycetota > Actinomycetes > Streptosporangiales > Streptosporangiaceae > Sphaerisporangium > Sphaerisporangium rufum. The sequence goes on from NZ_BOOU01000031.1 coordinate 14,194, forward strand.
GCGCCGACGGGCAGCCGGGCGAGCAGCAGGAGCATGGCGATCAGCAGGATGAGGCCGGTGACCAGCACGGCGCGCTCGCCGAACCGCGCGTTCAGCCGGGCCGACAGGCCGAGCGACACCACCCCTATGCCGGCCGCCGCCGGGAGCATGGCCAGCCCGGTGCCCGCCGCGCCGTACCCCAGCACCTTCTGCAGGTACAGCGCGAGGAGGACCTGGAAGGCGAACAGCGCGGCGACCATCAGCGCCTGGACGACGTTGGCCCCGGTGACGGCTCGGGACCGCAGGACGCGCGGCGGCATCAGCGGGTGGCGCGCGGTGGCCTGGCGGACCGCGAACCCGGCCAGCAGGGCGACGGCCAGCACGCCGCGGGCGATGGTGGCCGCGGACGGGTGTTCCTGCTCGCCGGCCGTGATGACGGTGGAGATGCCCAGCATCAGGCCGGCGGTGACCAGTAGCGCGCCGGCCACGTCGGCGCCGGCCCGCAGGCCGAGGCCGCGGTCGGCGGGCAGCGCGCGGACCGCGACGGCGAGCGAGACGGCGCCGATGGGCAGGTTGATAAGGAAGATCCAGTGCCAGTTCAGCGCCTCGGTGAGCACGCCGCCGAGCACCTGGCCGATCGAGGCGCCGGCCGCGCCGGTGAAGGCGAAGACGGCCAGGGCGCGGGACCGTTCCCGGGGTTCGGTGAACATGGTCACCAGGATGCCGAGGCCGACCGCGGAGGCCATCGCGCTGCCGGCCCCCTGCAGGAACCGCGCGGCGACCAGCAGCGCGGGAGTGGTGGCCGCGCCGGCCAGCACCGAGGCCGCGGTGAACACGGCGGTGCCGGCCAGGAACATCCGTTTGCGGCCGATCAGGTCGCCGAGCCGCCCGGCGAGCAGCAGCAGGCTGCCGTAGGCGACCAGGTAGGCGTTGACGACCCAGCTGAGGCCGGCCGGGGAGAAGCGGAGGTCGTCCTGGATGGCGGGCATGGCCACCGTGACGATGCTGCCGTCCAGAATGATCATCAGGGTGCCGGCGGCGATGACGCCGAGGGCGAGCCGCCGGGAACGCGCGCCCGGCGGGGCGGCGGCGGACGGGGTGGAGGTCTGGGGCCGTGCGGACATGGTGTCTCCTCATCAAGCGATGAAGAGACCGTAGCAGATGGTTTTGTTGTAGACGATATGCGGGATCACTTCTCCGGCCGCCGGGCACGGCGCACCGGGCGCCCGCTCTCCACCGGCGTGGCCAGGTGCCCGGTGACCAGGCGGTCCATCACGCGCAGGAACACCTCCCGCTCCTGCTCGGTCAGCGCGGCCAGCACCTGCTCGTGCACCCGGTCCACGATCCGCCGGCTGCGCTCGGCGACCCGCGCCCCCTCCGGGGTGACCGCGATGATCCGGGCCCGCCGGTCGGTGGCCGAGGGGCGGCGCTCGGCCAGCCCCGCCTTCTCCAGCGCGTCCACGGTGACCACCATCGTGGTCTTGTCCATGTCGCCGATCTCGGCCAGCTGGATCTGGGTGCGCTCCTCCTCCAGCGCGTGCACCAGAACGCAGTGCATCCGCGTCGTCAGCCCCACCTCGGCCAGCGCCGCCGCCATCCGGGTGCGCAGGACGTGACCGGTGTGGTCCAGCAGGTAGGACAGATCTGGCGTGGTGCCCGCCGATGCCATCGCCGTCATGCCACCAGCCTATGGGCCGTGTACTAGCGTGTGCCACCTGCGGTGGGTGACCGCGCGGTGTGCTTCGACCGCGATGGGGCAGTGGTGCCGATCGAACCGGTGCGCGCCCAGGTGCGCCCTGGTGGGAGTGGGGTCGCGGGGGCGAGGGGAGAGTCGAGCGATGAGCCAGGCGGACGGTCCGGGGTCGATGGAACTGCTGTTCCCGGGGCCGAGCGAGATGGCGCGCCGGATGCGCGCCCATCCATGGGCCGACACCCCGATGGGCGATCCGCGGACCTGGCCGACCAGCCTGCGCACCGCGTGCCGCATCTGCCTGACCTCCCGGTTCCCGATGATCGTCTGGTGGGGGCCCGAGCTTCGCTTCATGTACAACGACGCCTACCTGCCGCTGCTCGGCTCCAAGCATCCCGCCCTGGCCAAGCCCGGCCCGGAGATCTGGCCGGAGATCTGGCCCACCGTCGGGCCGATGCTGGACTCGGTGATGGCCTCCGGGGAGGCCACCTGGTCCGAAGACCTCCTGCTGCCGATGAACCGGCACGGCTACCTGGAGGAGACCTACTGGACCTATTCCTACAGCCCGCTGCACGACGACGACGGCACGGTGCGCGGGGTTTTCACCGCGGTCAGCGACACGACGCAGCGGGTGATCGGCGAACGCCGGCTGGCCGTGCTGCAGGATCTCGGCGCCCAGGCGGGCCGGGCGCGCAGCGCGGCCGAGGCGTGCCGGCTGGCCTGCCGGGTGCTGGAGCGGGCCGGGGCCGACGTGCCGTACGCCGCCATCTACCTGCGCCGCCCCGAGGACGACGAGCCGGTGCTCGCCGCGGTCGCCCCCGAAGGGGCAGAGCCGGCCCCGCTGCCGGACGCCCCCGGCGGCTGGCCGGTGGCCGAGGTGCTGCGCGCCGAGCGGCCGGTGACGCTGACCGACGTGGCCGGCCGGTTCGCCGGGCTGCCCACCGGCGGCTGGCGGAACGGGCCGACCCAGGCGATGGTCCTCCCGCTGGCCGGGGAGATCGGGTCGCGGGCCATCGGGACGATCGTGCTGGCCGCGGCCGCCGGGCGGGCGCTGGACGAGCCGTACGAGTCGTTCCTCGCCCTTGTCGCCCGGCAGACCGCCGCCCTGGTCAACGCGGCCATGGCCTACCAATTGCAGCAGCGCCGGGTGGAGGAGCTGGCCGAGCTCGACCGGGCCAAGACCGCGTTCTTCTCCAACATCAGCCACGAGTTCCGCACCCCGCTCACCCTGATCATGGGCCCGGTGGGCGAGCTGCGGACCGCCCTGGCCGACGCCGACCCCCAGGTGCGCGAGGATCTGGAGGTGGTGCACCGCAACGGCCTGCGGCTGGGCAAGCTGGTCAACACCCTGCTGGACTTCTCCCGGATCGAGGCCGGGCGGATGCAGGCCCGGTACGAGCCGGTGGACCTGGCCGCCGTCACCGCCGAGCTGGCCAGCGTCTTCCGCTCGGCGATCGACCGGGCCGGGCTGGAGTTCGAGGTGGACTGCCCGCCGCTGCCCGAGCCGGTGCACATCGACCGCGGCATGTGGGAGAAGGTGGTGCTGAACCTGCTCAGCAACGCGCTGAAGTTCACCTTCGACGGTTCGGTGCGCGTCACGCTGCGCGCCGACGGCGGGCAGGCGGTGCTCACCATCGCCGACACCGGCATCGGCATCGCCGCCGCGGAGCTGCCGCGGCTGTTCGAGCGCTTCCACCGCATCGAGAGCGCGCGCTCGCGCTCCAACGAGGGCAGCGGCATCGGGCTGGCGCTGGTGCGCGAGCTGATCACGCTGCACGGCGGCACCATCGACGCCGTGAGCGAGCCCGATCGCGGCACCGTCTTCACCGTCCGGCTGCCCTTCGGCACCGGTCACCTGCCGGCCGAGGCCGTGGTGCGATCCGGCTCGGGCGAGACGTCGCCGGCCGGCACCGAGCCGTTCGTGGAGGAGGCGCTGCGGTGGCTGCCCGCCGACCCGGCGGTCGAGGGGGCCGATGTCCCCGGCCCGGGCCCGGGGTTCGCCGGCCCGTGGCCGGTGGACGGAGGCACGCCGGCCCGGGTGCTGGTCGCCGACGACAACGCCGACATGCGTGACTACCTGGCCCGGCTGCTGCGCCCCGCCTACCAGGTGTCGGTGGTCGGCGACGGCCGGACGGCGCTGGAGGCCGCCCGGGCCGAGCCGCCGGACCTGGTGGTCAGCGACGTGATGATGCCACGCCTGGACGGCCTGCAGCTGGTCGCCGCGCTGCGCGCCGAGCCGCGCACCGCCGGCGTGCCGGTGCTGCTGCTGTCGGCCCGCGCCGGCCAGGAGGCGTCCATCGAGGGCCTGGAGGCCGGCGCGGACGACTACCTGGTCAAGCCGTTCTCCGCCGCCGAGCTGCTGGCCCGGGTGCGGGCGAACGTGGAGCTGGCCCGGATGCGCGGCCACCACGCCCGGTGGCGGGACGCGCTGATCGACTCGCTGCAGGAGGCGTTCTTCGTCTGCGAGGAGGACGGCACCGTCATCGAGGTCAACGCGGCCTTCGCCGAGATCCTCGGCTACGGCGCCGACGGCCTGCCGTACACGCCGGTGTACCCCTGGTGGCCGGCCGAGACCGACGACCCCGAGGCCCACCGGATGGTCGGCGACACCTTCACCCGGCTGGTCGAGGTGGGCCGGGGCACCGCCACGGTGCCGCTGACCCACCGCGCGGGGCACCGCGTCTGGGTCGCCGTCAGCTTCAACGACGTCACCGACCCCGAGAACGGCCGGCGCCTGGTCGTCGGCACCCTCCGCGACGTCACCGCCGAGCACTACGCCGTGCAGCGGGAGAGCGCGCTGGCCGCGCTCAGCGTCCGGCTCTCCCAGGCGGGCAGCCGGACCGAGGCGCTGCACGAGGCGCTGGCCGCGCTGCGCGAGGTCTGGCGTGCCCGGCAGGTGCTGGCGGCCCGGTGGTCCGGGGACGGCCGGCCGGCGCTCGCCACCACCGGCCCGGACACCGGCTGGGAGGACCTGCCGGCCGGCCTGCGCGACTCGGTCGCCGGGCTGCGCGACAAGCCTCCGCTGCGGCCGGTGGTGACCGGGCCGGGCGGTGCCGGCATCACTCTGGAGCACCCGGACGGCCTGCTGGGCGTCTGGATCGACCTCGGGCAGAACCGGCCGTTCACCGCCGAGGACCAGACGTTGCTCGCGCTGCTGGCCGGCCACCTCGGCCAGGGCCTGCACCGGGCCCACCAGATCGACCGCCAGCGCGAGACCGCCGTCGCCCTGCAGCGCGCCATCCTGGGGCCGGTCGACCTGCCGGACGGGTTCGCGGCGCGCTACGAGCCCGCCAGCCGGCCACTGGAGGTGGGCGGCGACTGGTACGACATCGTGCCGCTGCCCGGCGACCGGATCGGGATCGTGGTCGGCGACTGCGTGGGCCGGGGCCTGCCGGCCGCCGCCGCCATGGGCCAGCTGCGCAGCGCCTGCCGGGCGCTGCTGCTCCAGGAGGCCGGGCCGGCCCAGGTGCTGACCGCGCTGGACCGGTTCGCCGCGCTGGTGCCGGGCGCCCGGTACACCACGGTCTTCTGCGGGGTGCTGGACACCGCCACCGGCCGGCTCGCCTACGCGAGCGCCGGCCATCCACCCGGGATCGTCGCGGAGGCCGACGGCGGGTTGCGGCTGCTGACCGAGGGCCGCTCGACCCCGCTGGCCGTCCAGCCCGGCCGGCCCCGGCCCGAGTCGTCCTACGACATGCCGGCCCGCGCCACCCTGCTGCTCTACACCGACGGCCTGGTCGAGCGGCGCCGCCGCTCGCTGATGGCCGGCATCGGCGAGGCGGGCGCCGCCGTCCAGCACGGCCGCGGCACCCCGCTGGAGGACCTGGCGGGCGAGCTGATGAGCCGGCTGGCGCCGCCCGGCGGGTACGACGACGACGTGGCCCTGCTCCTGTACCGCCAGCCGCCGCCGCTGGAGGTCGCCTTCCCGGCCGAGTCCGGGCAGCTCGCCGGGGTCCGCTCGGCGCTGCGCGACTGGCTGGCCCGGTGCGGGGCCACCCCGTGGACGATCCAGAACGTCCTGGTCGCCGCCGGGGAGGCGTGCGCGAACGCCATCGAGCACGGCCACCGCGACGACCGCGGCGGGCCGGTCCGGCTGCGCGCGGTCGTCACCGGTGGCGGGCTACGACTGACCGTGACCGACACCGGCCGCTGGAAGACCCCGCGGCCGGAGGCCAACCCCCATCGAGGCCGGGGCGTCATGCTCATGCGCGCCCTGGCCGGCGAGGTGACCATCGAACCCGGCGCCGCCGGCACCATCGTCGACATGCGCATAAGGATCCCGCGATGACCACCCCCCTCACCCTTGCCCACACGCGGCGCACCGACGGCACCCCGGCCCTGATCGTCGGCGGCGAGATCGACATGAGCAACGCGGGCGAGTTCGCGGCGGCGCTGTCCGGGACGGGGGACGGCACCGTCCTGGTCGTCGACCTGACCGACGTGGGCTACATCGACAGCGCCGGGCTGACCGTCCTGTTCGACAACACCGGGCACATCGAGGTGGTCGCCAACCCGCTGATCGCCCCGGTGCTGGCCATCTCCGGCCTCGGCGACCTGATCACCGTGCACGGACTGGACGCCGGGCCGGACGGCGGCCCGGCGGCCGGCGGGCTCACAACAGGGTGAGCTGGCCGGTGCCGGCGAGCGGATCGCGGTGGCGGCGCAGGTGCCGCCAGCGAGGCAGGTCGTCCAGGTAGGACCAGGACAGCCGGTGGTGCGGGGTGGGCCCGGTGGCGGCCAGCGCCGCCTGGTGCGCCGGCGAGGGGTATCCGGCGTTGTCGGCGAACCCGTAGGCCGGGCGGTCCGCCCCGAGGGCGGTCATCAGCGCGTCGCGGTGCACCTTGGCCAGCACCGACGCGGCGGCCACGCTGACCGAGCGCTGGTCGGCCTTGACCTCGCAGCGCACCCGCCAGGGCCGGCCCAGGTAGTCGTGCGCGCCGTCCAGCAGCACGACGTCCGGCCGCACCGGCAGCGCGGCCAGCGCCCGCCGGGTGGCCCGGCGCAGCGCCTCGGTCATCCCGACCTCGTCGATCTCCTCCGGCGCGGACGCGCCGATCGCGTGGCCGGCCAGCCAGCCGGGCAGCAGCCCGGCGAACGCCGCCCGGTAGGCGGGGGAGAGCAGCTTGGAATCGGTCAGCGCCACCGGCCGGCCGCCCCGCCCGGCCACTACGGGCGGGGGAGTCAGATGCGTCACCGCGGCGCACACCACGACCGGCCCGGCCCACGCGCCGCGGCCCACCTCGTCCACCCCGGCGATGGTCACCGCCCCGCCGGCCCGCAGCTCTTCCTCGATCGCGTATCCGGCGGTCCTGGGCGCGGCGGCGGTCTCCCGCGGCTTCGGCATGCCGCCATCATGGCACCGCCCACCACCCGGCGCACTCCGATCCCGTAACGGGCGCCGCCCCATGACGGCTCCGTGTCCATTTCGTCGGCGGCCCCAACAAGACGTTCAGTGTGAACGCCCGGCCGGCCGGGCCTCCGGCTGACGGCGCCGCCGGGGCTCACCGGTGCGGCAGCCTCCAGCGGTGGTGTCCGGAGCCGACGCTGACGCGCGGCGACTCCGGCAACTCGACGGTGGCGGTGGTGCCCGGTGGCACCTCCACCTCGACCGTCATGGTGACGCCGTCGCGGCGCCAGGAGACCGCGGCGCGGCCGTAGGGGGTCTCGTGCGACGTGGCGGCGTGCGTGAGGCCGCCGCCGGGGCGGGGACGCACCAGCAGGCGCCGGTACCCCGGCTCGGCGGGCGCCAGGCCGGCGACCGTCCGGTGCAGCCAGTCGGCGACCGCGCCGAGGGCGTAGTGGTTGAACGAGGTCGTCTTGCTGGTGTTGACCCTCCCGCCGGGCAGCACCCCGTCCCAGCGTTCCCAAATGGTGGTGGCGCCGGCGGTGACCGGGTACAGCCACGACGGGCAGCGCCGCTGGGTCAGCAGCGCGTAAGCGGTGTCCAGGTGGCCGGTATCGGTGAGCGCGTCACAGATCACCGGGGTGCCGACGAACCCGGTGGCGATGCGATGGCCGTTCTCGCCGACCAACTCGGCGAGCCTGCGCCCGGCCCGGTCGCGCCGCTCGTCACCGGAGATCAGGCCGAAGCGCAGCGCCAGCGCGTAGGAGGTCTGGGCGTCGTCGGACAGCAGGCCGGACGGCCGCATCCAGCGTCGCCGGAACGCCGCGGCGACGGCGCGGGCCAGGGCGTCGTAGCGCGCGTGGTCCTCGTGCCGCCCGAGCACGGCGGCGATCCGCGCCAGGACCGCCGCCGAGCGCGCGTGGTAGGCGGTGGCGACCAGGTGCGGGTCGGCCTTGGCGGCGGCCGGATCGTCCGGCGGCGCCGACGGGTCCAGCCAGTCGCCGAGCTGGCCGTCGCTCGTCCACAGGTGGTCCTCGCCGGCCAGTGCGGCGACCCGGTCGACCCACGCCCTGGCACCGGCGTACTGATCGCGCAGCACGCCCGCGTCGCCGAACCGCCGGTACAGCTCCCACGGCACCAGCACGGCGGCGTCCCCCCACGCCGCGGCCGGCCGGGGCGTGCTCCACCCGCGCACCGGCACCAGCGGGGTGAACAACGGCACCGTCCCGTCCGGGAACTGCTCGGCCGAAAGGTCGCGCAGCCAGGAGCGCAGCATGCCGGCGCAGTCGTACAGGTAGGCGGCGGCCGGCAGGAAGATCTGCAGGTCACCGGTCCATCCCAGCCGCTCGTCCCGTTGCGGGCAGTCGGTCGGCACGTCGACGAAATTGCCGCGCATGCTCCACACCACGTTCTCGTGCAGGCGCTCGACGAGCGGGTCGGAGCAGTGGAACGCGCCGATGCGCCGCATGTCGGTGTGGTACACCCGCGCGGCCATCCCGGTGACGTCCGCGTCTCCGTCGATCTCGGCGTACCGGAAGCCGTGGTAGGTGAACCGGGGCTCCCACACCTGCTCGCCGCCGTCCCCCAGCACGTACTCGTCGGTGGCCTTGGCGGTGCGCAGCGGGTGGACGCACAACTCGCCGTCCTGCAGGACCTCGGCATGCCGCAGCCGGACGCGCGAACCGGCGGGGCCGGTGACGGTGACGCGCAGCCGGCCGGCGAGGTTCTGCCCGAAGTCGACGATGGTCCGGCCGGAGGGTGCGAGGAGGTCGGCGACCGGGGACAGCTCCTGGGTGCAGCGCACGGGCGGGCCGGTCGGGGCCACCAGCGTGGCCAGGTCGCGGGGGACCGTGCGCACCGGCCGCCAGGCCGCGTCGTCGAAGCCGGGCTCCGACCAGCCGGCCGGTTCCAGCCGCGCGTCGTGGTGCTCCCCGTCGTAGATCTCCGCCGACCGGACCGGTCCGGGGGCGGCCCGCCAGCCGGTGCCGGTGACCACCCGGGTGGTGCCGCCGCCGTCGTGGACGATCTCCAGCTGCGCGAGCAGCGCGATGGTGTCGCCGTAGATGTTCCGGGTGCCGCCGCCGAACCCGAGCCGGCCGCGGTACCAGCCGTCGGCCAGCCATCCGCCGAGCGCGTTGCGTCCCCGCCGCAGCGTGCGGGTGACGTCGAAGGTCTGGTAGCGCAGCCGGTGGGGGTAGCTGGTCCAGCCGGGCGTGAACGTGTGATCGGCCACCCGCCTGCCGTTGAGCTCCAGCTCGTACAGGCCGAGCGCGCTGGCGTACAGCCTCGCCGAGACGACCCGGCGATCGATCGCGAACTCGTGCCGCAGCAGCGGCGCGGAGTCCGCCGGCCGCTCCGGCGTGATGAACGCGGCCGACCAGTCACCGGCGGCGAGCAGGCCCGCCTCCAGCTGCAGCGGGGCACTCCAGGGGGTGGGCACGCCGTCGTCCGCGCCCCAGACGCGGACGCGTACCAACCGGCGCGCGCGGGACGCCAGCGGCTCGGCCGGCCATGGCACCAGCACGCTCTCGGCGGAGCGGACCCGGCCGGTCGTCATGGTCACCGCGGTGGCCGGATCGGCGACCTCGATCTGGTAGGAGTCCTGCCGCCAGTGCGGCAGGTCGGTGGCGATCCGCCAGGACAGGCGGGGGCGTGCCTCGCCGATCCCGAGGGCGTGGTCGTGGTGCTCGGCGCGGACCCGGTCCACCACGATGGCCTGTCGGCTGTGCCGCACGTGTGGTCCCTCCTTCGGGCGGGCGGCTCGAAGGGGGCCGGCCGACGGTAAGGGCGCATAACTAGTCACAAATGACGGTACATAGCCAGCTTTGGGCCATCGGCGTGCGCTGTCAAGCAGTCCGCCGGCCGCGGGGGGCCGGCATTAAATCGTTCTTGACAGTGTCCCGCCCGCTGATTACCTTCCGTGAATACCCATAAGTCAGCGCATATTCATTCACAGGAGGTTCGATGCGCCGCCTCGCGCAGCTCCCGGAACATCCGGGCCGGCCGCCCGTCCGCGCCCGAGGGACACACGTGTGATGAGGACCTTGAGCCGTCGCCGCCGCGTCATCGTCAACACCGACGCCAAGAACGAGGCGGACGACCAGTACGCCATCGTGCACGCCCTGCTGTCGCCCAGCCTGGACGTCCGGGGCATCATACCGGCGCACTTCGGGCAGCGGCCGGGCCGGAGCCTGCAGAGCATGCAGGACAGCCGGGCCGAGGTGGACCTGCTGCTTAAGTACCTCGACATGCAGGGCCGGGTACGGGTCGAGAACGGCGCGCCGTTCCCGATGCCGACCCTGTACATCCCCGTCCCGTCGCCCGGCGCCGAGCTGATCATCGAAGAGGCGATGCGGGATGACGCCGAAGGACCGCTGTACGTGGCCTTCTTCGGCCCGCTCACCGACATGGCCAGCGCGCTGCTGATGGAACCCCGGATCGCCGAGCGGGACGTCGTCGTGGTGTGGATCGGCGGCGCCGGTTACGACGACCCCGACCTGCCCGCCAAGCCGGAGTCGGTCGCGCCGGCCCGGCCGGAGTTCAACCTGTCCAATGACATCGTCGCCGCCAACGTCGTGTTCCGCTCCTCGCTGACCGTCTGGCAGGTGCCCAGGCCGACCTACGTGATGACGGCCGTCGGCTACGCCGAACTCGACGAGAAGGTCGCGCCGTGCGGCCCGCTGGGACGGTACCTGGTCGACCAGCTGGTCGACTGGAACGAGCGGTTCACCAACGTCCCGATGGAGTACCGCGCGCTCGGCGACTCGCCCGCCGTCGCGGTCATCATCAACCCGCAGGCCGGCCGGTACGTCGAACGACCGGCGATGGGCTTCAACTACGACGGCGGCTACGACGCCACGGCCCGATACCGGCCGATCCGGGTGTACGAGACCATCGACTCCCGCTTCATGCTCGAGGACTTCTTCGCCAAGCTGCGGCAGTTCGCCCGCAGCATGCCCGGCCCGGCCGAGGACACCGAACGGCCGTGAGCCGCGGTCTGCCTTTGCGGATCCGAAAGGACACCACGATGACCGATCACCCCGCCCGGGCGGGCCGCGCGGCACCGAGCCGCCGGGATCTGATGAGGATGGCCGGCCTGTCCGCGCTCGGCCTCGGGCCGGCCGGCTGCGGCCGCGGATTCGGCGGCGGGGGAGGCGGCGGCGGAGACGGCGTCCAGCTCACCATGGTCTGGTGGGGCGACGTCGAGCGGGCGAAGAAGACGCAGGCGGCTCTGGCGATCTTCCAGAAGCAGAATCCCGGCGTCACGGTGAAGACCGAGTTCCAGGACAGCGGCCCCTACAAGGACAAGCTGGCCACCCGCTTCGCCGCCGGCGACCCGCCGGACCTGATGGCGATGCGGACCGACAGCCTGCGCGAGTACGCCGACCGTGGCGCGTTGCTGGATCTGACGCAGCACAAGGACGCGGTGGACGTGAGCGCGCTCAGCGAGGGCGCCAGGTCGCTGGCCGCCGTCGACGGCAAGTCCTACGGCATTCCGGCCGGGTTGAACTCCGTCGCCTTCGTCGTCAACAAGGCGGTGACCGACAAGTACGGTGTGAAGATCCCCGACGGCGACACCTGGAGCTGGGAGGATCTCGCCGCGTTCGGCCGGGCGGTCACCAAGGCCAGCGGCAAGAAGGTCTACGGCGTCAACTTCGAGACCTTCAACGTGGGGTACCTGGACGTCTTCATCCGGCAGCGGGGCGAGGACTTCTACACCGCGCAGGGGGCCCTCGGCGTCACCGAGGGGAGCATCACCGCCTGGTTCGAGATGATCCAGAGGATGCGCGCGGACGGCGGGTTCCCGCCGGCCGGGTTCATCGAAGACGTCGGCACCTCACCCGAGCAGTCGTACCAGGCCAAGGGCCTGATCGCCGCCACGATCATCCCGACCAACACCTTCCTGGTCAACAACAAGGCGTGCGGCGGGAACCTGGTGATGCTGCGGATGCCCGGCGAGACCCAGGGCGAGCGGCGGGGGCAGTCCATCGGCTGCCCGCACCTGTGGTCGATCGCCGCGGCCTCCAAGCACCCGAACGAGGCGCTCAAGCTGCTGAACTTCCTCATCAACGACACCGAGGGCGCCAAGACGACCGGCACCACCCGCGGCGTGCCGTCCAACTCCCAGGTGGCCGACGCGATCAAGCCGAGGCTGGAGCGCGACGACCAGGTCGCCACCGACTTCCTGATCGACCTGCAGAAGGAGAAGCTGCCGCCGTCCTACCTGCACCCGCCCGGCTCCACCAAGATCGTGGCCAACCTGAAGACCGTCGCGGCCGAGGTCGAGTACAAGCGGCGGACCCCCGCGCAGGCCGCTCAGGCGATCATCGCCGACGGCCGCAAGGCGCTGGGCGAATGACCGCGGCGCCCCCGGCCCGGGACGGACGACGGCCGGCGTCATGACAGGCACCACGGCCGGGCCGGCGCTGGTCGCCGGCCCGGCGGCGCAGACCCCGCCGCCGGCCCCGCCCGCGAAGAGACGGCAGGACCGGGCCGGCTACCTGTTCCTGCTGCCGTGGTTCGTCGGCATGCTGTTCACCGTCATCCCGTTCTTCGCCTCGCTGTACCTGGCGTTCACCGACTACAACCTGCTCACCCCGCCCAGGTGGACCGGGCTCGCCAACTTCCGGGAGATGCTCGGCGATCCGCTGCTGCACCAGGCGCTGAAGGTCACCTTCATCTACACGTTCGTGTCGGTGCCGCTGTCGCTGGCCGCGGCGCTGGGCGTCGCCATGCTGCTCAGCCGCGGAGTGCGCGGCCTGCCGGTCTACCGGGCGGTGTTCTACCTGCCGTCCCTGCTCGGCGGCAGCGTCGCGATCGTGCTGCTGTGGAAGTACATCTTCGGGCTGGACGGCATCGTCAACGGGCTGCTCGGCTGGTTCGGCATCGAGGGGCCGGCCTGGACGGCCGATCCGGACCACGCCCTCACCACGCTGATCGTGCTGCACATCTGGACGTTCGGCTCGCCGATGGTGATCTTCCTGGCCGGGCTGCGGCAGATCCCGGTCATGTACTACGAGGCCGCCGCCATCGACGGGGCGTCGCGGTGGCGGCGGTTCCGCTCGATCACCCTGCCGCTGCTGAGCCCCATCATCTTCTTCAACCTCATCCAGTCGCTGATCTCGTCGTTCCAGACCTTCACCCAGGGCTTCGTGATGAGCAACGGCACCGGCGGCCCGGCCAACTCCACGCTGTTCTACAACCTGTACCTCTACCAGAAGGGGTTCTCCCAGTTCGACATGGGTTACGCCTCGGCCATGGCGTGGATGCTGCTGGTCATCATCGCGGCGTTCACCGCGCTCAACTTCCTGGCCGCCAAGTACTGGGTCCACTACGACAACTGAGGTCGCACCATGCCGGCTCCCCCCTACGAGCAGGACAACTTCATCGAGCGGATCGGCGGTACCCGCCGCACGCGCTTCACCAAGCACGTACTGCTGTGCCTTACCGGCGCGGTCATGCTCTACCCGCTGGCCTGGCTGGTCTCCAGCTCGGTCAAACCCGCGCTGCTGATCTTCAAGGACCTGTCGCTCTGGCCGGCCGAGTGGGACCTCGGCAACTACTCCGACGGGTGGAACGCGCTGGGGCAGCCGTTCAGCGTCTATCTGGTCAACTCGCTGATCATCGTCGTGCTCGGCATCGTCGGCAACCTGGTGTCCTGCTCGCTGGCCGCCTACGGCTTCGCCCGGCTGCGCTTCACCGGCCGCAAGCTGTTCTTCACCCTCATGCTGGGCACCATGATGCTGCCCGGCCACGTGCTGCTGGTGCCGCAGTACATCGTGTTCGCCAAGCTGGGCTGGCTCAACACCTACTACCCCCTGCTGGTGCCGCACTTCCTGGCCACCAACGCGTTCTACATCTTCCTGATGGTGCAGTTCATGCGCGCCCTGCCGCAGGAACTCGACGACGCCGCCCGGATCGACGGGTGCGGGCCGTTCCGCACCTTCTGGAAAGTAATCATGCCGCTGTGCCTGCCGGCGTTCGCCACCACGGCGATCTTCACCTTCATCTCGGTGTGGAACGAGTTCTTCGGCCCGCTGCTCTACCTCACCGACGACGAGCTGTACACGGTGCCGCTGGCGCTGCGCCAGTTCATCGACTCCGAAGGACAGGCGCACTGGGGTGAGATGTTCGCCATGTCCTTCCTGTCGCTGGCGCCGGTCATCGGCTTTTTCATCGCCGGCCAGAAATACCTGGTCAAGGGCATCGCCACCACCGGCCTGAAATAGGCCGGCCCCGGGACGGGTACGCGTCCCGGGGCCGATCGGCGGGCCGTCAGCCCATGTGGGGGTAGCGGTGGTCGGTGGGCGGGACGAAGGTCTCCTTGATGGCCCGCGGGCTGACCCAGCGGATCAGGTTGAACAGCGAGCCCGCCTTGTCATTGGTGCCCGACGCGCGGGCACCGCCGAACGGCTGCTGGCCGACCACCGCGCCGGTCGGCTTGTCGTTGACGTAGAAATTGCCCGCCGCGAAGCGCAGCCGCTCGGCGGCCGCGTTGATCGCGTACCGGTCCTGGGCGATCACCGCGCCGGTGAGGGCGTACCGGGAGGCGCCCTCCATCTGGTCCAGCACCCGGTCGTAGTCGCCGTCGTCGTAGACGTGCACCGCCAGGATGGGCCCGAAGTACTCGGTGACGAAGGCGTCGTCGGCCGGGTCGCTGCCCTCCAGGATGGTCGGCCTGACGAAGTAGCCGGTGGAGTCGTCGAACGAGCCGGTGAGCACCCGGATGGAGTCGGTGGCCCGGGCCCGCTCGATGGCCTCCCGGTTCTTGGCGAACGCCCGGGCGTCGATCACCGCGCCCATGAACGTCGACAGGTCGGCGCCCACGTCACCCACGGTCAGCGACTCGGCCGTCGCCACCAGGTCGTCCCGGACGGCCGTCCAGACCGAGCGCGGGACGTAGGCGCGGGAGGCCGCCGAGCACTTCTGCCCCTGGTACTCGAACGCGCCGCGGATCAGCGCGGTGGTCAGCACCGCGGGGTCGGCGGAGGGGTGGGCGAGCACGAAGTCCTTGCCGCCGGTCTCGCCGACCAGCCGCGGGTAGCCGCGGTAGCCGCCGATGTTGCGCCCGACCGTCCCCCACAGGTGCTGGAAGGTGGCGGTGGAACCGGTGAAGTGGATGCCGGCCAGCTCAGGGTGGGCGAGCGCCACCTCAGAGACGGCCGCGCCGTTGCCGGTCACCATGTTGATCACCCCGGGCGGCAGCCCGGCCTCCTCCAGCAGCCGCATGGTGAAGTGCGCGGCGAACTGCTGGGTGGGCGAGGGCTTCCAGACCACGACGTTGCCCATCAGCGCCGCCGAGGTCGGCAGGTTCCCGGCGATGGCCGTGAAGTTGAACGGCGTGATCGCCAGCACGAACCCCTCCAGGGGCCGGTACTCCATCCGGTTCCACACGCCCGCCGAGGAGATCGGCTGCTCGGCCAGCAGCCGGCGGGCGAAGGACACGTTGAACCGCAGGAAGTCGATCAGCTCGCAGGCGGCGTCGATCTCGGCCTGCTGGGCCGACTTCGACTGGCCGAGCACGGTGGCGGCGTTCAGCGTGGCCCGGTACGGCCCGGCCAGCAGGTCGGCGGCCCGCAGGAAGATCGCGGCACGCTCGTCGAACGGCAGCGCCCGCCAGGCCGGCGCGGCGGCCAGCGCGGCGTCCACCGCGGCCCGCACGTCCCCGGCCGAGGCCTCGGCGGTGCGGCCGAGCACCCGGGCGTGGTCGTGCGGCTGCACGACGTCGATCGGCGCGCCGGCGGCCATCCGCCGCTCGCCGCCGACCGTCATCGTCAGGTCGATCGCCGAGCCGGCGAGCTCCTTGATCCGGGCCTCCAGCGCGGCGCGCTCGGCGCTGCCCGGGGCGTATCCGCGCACCGGCTCGTTGGCCGGGACCGGGACGTTGCTGACGGCATCCATGGAAGGCCTCACTTGGTACGGAGAGAACGCAGGAAGAACGCGACGTTGGCCGGGCGCTCGGCGAGCCGGCGCATGAAGTAGCCGTACCAGTCGTCGCCGTAGGGGACGTAGACGCGGACGGTGGAGCCGGCCCGGGCCAGCGACTCCTGCCGCTCGGTGCGGACGCCGTACAGCATCTGGTATTCGAAGGCGTCGCGGCCCCGGCCGGCCCGGGCGGCCAGCACCTCGGCGATGGAGATCATCCGGTCGTCGTGCGTGGCCACCATCGGGTAGCCCTCGCCCGCCATCAGGATGCGCAGGCACCGGACGTACGCCTGGTCCACCTGCCGCTTCTTCTGGTGCGCGACCGAGGCCGGTTCGGCGTAGGCGCCCTTGACCAGCCGGACCCGCGAGCCGGGGCCCGCCAGGTCGCGCAGGTCGCCCTCGCTGCGGAACAGGTACGCCTGCACCGCGACGCCGGTCGCGGGGAAGTCGGCGCGCAGCTCCCGCAGCACCGACAGGGTGGAGTCGACCGTGGTGTGGTCCTCCATGTCCAGGGTGACGGTGGTGCCGGCGTCGCGCGCGGCGGCGCAGATCTGCCGGGCGTGGTCCAAGGCCATGGCCTCGTCCAGCCGCTGCCCGACCGCCGACAGCTTCACCGAGACCTCGGCCCGGCCGCCGAGGCCGAGCGGGCGCAGCGCGTCCAGCATGGCCGCGTACGCCTTGACGGTGCCGGCCGCCGCCACCGCGTCCCCGGTCTCCTCGCCCAGATGATCCAAGGTGACCGACAGCCGCGCGTCGGTGAGGCGCCGGACCGCGGTGACCGCGTCACCGGTCTCCTCGCCGGCGACGAACCGGTCGACCACGCTCCGGGTCGGGGGGAAGCCGGCGACGGCCCGGCGGGCCAGCGGGCTGCGCGACACCGCCAGAAGTAGGGAACCCAGCATGCTCACCACCATAAATCCGCAGTTCAGTGGCCTCCATGGACATCCGCCACGCCCGACGACTACCCGGCTCATACAGATGTATGACAATGGACGGGTGGAGCTGCAGGACATCGTCGACGAGATCGCCCGCGTGCTGGACGCCCCGGCCACCCTGGAGGACCGCGGCCTCCAGCTGCTCGCCTACGCGGCGCAGCGCGGCGACATCGACGCGGTGCGCCGCGAGTCGATCCTGCGCCGCCGCGCCTCCGACGAGGTGCGCGCCTACTTCGAGGGCTACGGCATCGCCGCCGCCGCCGGCCCGGTGCGCATCCCGGCCGACCGGCGCCTCGGCGTGCTCGCCCGGGTCTGCGTGCCGCTGCGGCACCGCGAGATCACCTACGGCTACCTGTGGCTGCTCGACTCCGGCGCGCTCGGCGACCGGCGGCTGGCCGAGGCGGCGCCGCTGGTCGAGCGGGCCGCCGCCGCGCTGGCCCGCGAGGCGCGCGCCCGCCGCGATCTCGGCGGGCGGCTGCGCGAGCTGCTGTCGGCCGACCCTGAGGCGCGCGCCGCGGCGGGCGTGGAGGTGGACGGGCCGGTCGCCGCGATCGCCGTGCAGTCCGCCGCCGGCCGGTCCGCGCCGCTGTGGACCCTGCCGCGCGGGGTGCTCGCCGACGCCGGCGACCCGGTGACCGCGGTGCTCGCCCCCGCCGGGCAGGCGCGCGCCATGGCCGAGCGGGTCCGCGCGATGTACGGAACCGCCGCCGGCGTCGGCGGGCCCCGTGACGACCCGGGGGAGGCCTGGCTGAGCTGGCGGGAGGCCCGGCTGGCGCTGCGGGTGGCCCAGCGGGTGCCCCGGCACGCCCCGGTCGCCGCCTGGGCCGACCTCGGCGTGCACCGGCTGCTGGCCCGGCTGCCCGCCGCCGAGCTGGCCGGCGTGGCGGCCGAGGCGGCGGCGCTGCCCGACGAGCTGGCCCGCACGGTGGCCGCCTACCTCGACCACGGCGGCCGGGCCGGCGAGACCGCCGACCTGCTCGGCGTGCACCGGCAGACCCTCTACTACCGGCTGGCCAAGGCCGGGCGGGTCACCGGCCTGGACCTGGCCGACGGCGAGGACCGGCTGGTGCTGCACCTCGGCCTGAAGGCGGCCGAACTGCTGGCCGCCCCGCCGGCCCGGCGCGCCCGGTAGATCCGCCACGTACCGCCCGGCCGGGCCGGCGCCCCGCTCGGTCAGGGCGCCCGGTAGATCCGCACCTCGTCGACGTACATCGACACCGTCGGCGGGGTGGTGGCGTCCCGGCACGGCGCCCACCGGTCGCACACCACGTCGTTCTGCAGGGTCAGGTGCATCGGTCCGCGCGGGACGTTCGGCCCGGTGTACTCCCAGGTACGCCGGCCGTCCAGCCAGAACGTCAGCCGGCCGGGCAGCCAGTCCACCGCGGCGGTGTGCCAGCGGGTGAAATCGGTCGCCACCTGGCTCTGCGCCTGCGGCGCGTCATCCCGGTGCACGTAGATGCCGGCCGCGCGCCGGGACGGGTCGATCACCTCGGCGAAGTCGACCTCGGCGTACTCGCGGTCGTCGCTGGACCACAGCAGCGCCACCAGTGAGTACCCCCGGCCGGGCTCGCCGCGGAAGCGGACCTCCCAGCGGCCGTAGGTCTGCGACAGGGTGCTCGCCACCCCGCCGGACAGGTCCTTGCCGCCGTAGATGCCGCCGGTCATCCGCAGCGCGCCGCCGCGCACCGAGGTGGCCGCGGCGGTGCGCGGGTTCACCCGGGCCTGCGGGGAGTGGTACACCTCCCACCTGCGCGGATCCAGCCGGTCGAAGGTCTCGGTCAGCACCGGGGCGCCCCAGCGAGGATCGGCCGGCGCCCGGATGCCGGCGGCCGGCCCCGGGGACGCGGGGGCGGGGCTCGCCGGCCGGAGACGGCCGCCGGGCGGCCGCGGCGGGCCGGACCGAGCCGCCGGCGGGCCCGCACCGGGCGGCGGGGGCGGCATCTCCGGCCAGGCGTGCCGGGGCGGCGACACCGCGGCCGGCCCGCCCGGTGCCACCGCGCCGCCGGGACCGCCGGGGGCACCCGAGCCGTCCCGGACGCGGGGGGCGGCGGCGGGGGGCGGCGGCGGGGCGTCGGGCCGGCCCCGCGGGCCGGGCGAGGGCGTGCGGTGGCCGGGCGGTGGCGGGGGCTCGTCGGGGCCGGCGGCGAAGGCGGCGGCCGGCGGGCGGGCGGCGCCGGACGGGGGAGGCCCGCCCCGGTCACCCGGGCCGGGACAGAGGCCGAGCACCGCCGCGACCGCGATCAGGTACGCCTCACGAATCGGCATGCGCCCATGAAAGCAAGCGACCCGGGCTGATCACCGGGTTATAACGAGCCGGCACCGGGCCCGGCCCGGCCGGTTGCGGACATCCGGCGCCGGAAAAGCGCGGGCCCGCACCGCCTGCGCGGTGCGGGCCCGGCCCGGTGGGGGAGGCTCAGGCGGCCTCGGCCTCCTCGGTCTCCTCGACGTCGATCGGCTGCCCGCGGCCGGTCACGGTCTCGTACACCCGGACCAGCTCGCGGCCGACGCGCTCCATCGAGTAGCGGGACCCGGCGCGGTCGGCGCCGGCGAAGCCGAGCGCGGTCCGCCGGGTCAGGTCGCCGAGCAGGCCGCGGATCCGGCGGGCGAGCGTCGCGATGTCGGCCGGGCGGACCAGCAGGCCGGTCACGCCCTCCACGACCGAGTCCAGGTGGGCGCCGGTCGCCGAGGCGATGACCGGCACCCCGCAGGCCATGGCCTCCAGGGCGACCTTGCCGTTGGGGACGGCCGAGGGGAGCGACAGCACGATGTCGGCGCTGCGCATCAGCTTGGGGATGTTGTTGTGCGGGACGTGCCCGAGCAGGGTGACCCGGTCCTCGACGCCGACCTCCTTGGCCAGCAGCCGCAGGTCCTCCAGGTGCTGCTCGGCACCGGGGGCGCCGGCGACCGGCCCGCCGGCGATCAGCAGCTCGGCGCCGGGGATGCCCTCCAGCGCGCGGATCGCCTCGTGCGCGCCGCCGCCCGGGGTGATGTGGCCGACGTGCAGCAGCCGGGGACGGCTGCCGCGGGAGTTCGCCGGGCCCTGGCGGCGGAAGCGCTCGACGTCCACGCCGTGCGGGATGACGGCGATGCTCTTGCGCGGCACGCCCAGCCGGATCAGCTCGGCACCCTCCTGCCCGCAGCTGGCGATCACCGCGTCGGCCCGGCGGCCGATCGCCCGCTCCAGGCGGGTACGGGCGGTGTGGCGCTCGCCGCCCGGCCGGATCCGGGTGGAACCCAGGGTCTGGAAGCTCTGCACGATCGGCACGCCGAGCCCCTCGGCGGCGGCCACCGCGACCAGGCCGCTCGCCCAGGAGTAGGCGTGCACGACATCGGGGCGGTTCTTGGCCCAGCGCAGGCGCAGCTCCTCGGTGAACGCGGCCAGGTGCGGCATCAGCGCCGTCTCGGGCAACGCCTCGGCCGGGCCGGCCGGGACGTACTCGATCGTGGCGCCGGGGCACATCTTGGCGCGCGGCTTGCGGTCGGCGGCGTCCATCCGCGTGTAGACCGTCACCCGGTGGGCAGAGCCCAGTTCACGAACGATGGCGGGGAGGTCAGAGGGAAGATCGTGCACGGAGACGACGGCGATGTTCACAGCACACCTCAGGGGAGTCGGGCCGCGTAAAGGGCCCACAGACGTATCTGGGTGTGCCTGCGTCTTAGGCACGAGATCTGACACTCAGTTTGTACCGGCCGGGCGGAAAACGCAAACCCCTCCCCGCAAAAAATCTCGGGAAACCGGACTCATCTCTCAGCGAGTGCGGCGGAGCGCCAGGATCGTGGCCTCGTCCAGCAGCTCGTCGCCGCAGAACGCGTGATGATCGTCCTCCACCGCCTTGACCACCGAGGCGGCCGGCTGCCCGGCGCAGCGCGCGAGCACCTCGGTGAGCCGGCTCTCGCCGTACGCCAGCTCCGCCTGTCCCGAGCGGCCCCGCGAGCCGGCCAGCCCGTCGGAGTACAGCACCAGGGTCTCGCCCACGCCCACGATGACCTCCTCCACCGGCACCTCCGCCCCCGGCTCGATGCCCAGGGGCATGCCGCCGCCGGAGGTGAAGCGGACGCCGCCGTCCGCCCGGATCACCGCGGGCGGGTGGTTGCCCGCCGAGGCCAGCCGCACCCGGCCGCCACGCCGCCCGGGGGTGAGGAACCCCACCGTCACCAGGACGAACATGCCGGTGTCCTGGACGACCAGCGCGTCGTTGAGCCGGGCCACCACCGTGCCCGGGTCGGACTCCCACACGCTCAGCGTCCGCAGCCCGCCGCGCACCATCGCGGTGACCGACGCGGCCTCCTCGCCCTGGCCGACGACCCCGCCGACCGCGAACCCCCAGCCGTCCTTGGCCCGGAAGACGTCGTAGAACTCACCACCGATCGCCCGCGGGCCGGCCCCGGTGTGGTACGCCGCCGCCGAGTCGTAGCCCGGCACGTCCGGCAGCGTGCGCGGCAGCACCCCGGTCTGCAGCGTGTCGGCCGCCTGCGCCCGGCTCTGAAAGACCCGCTGGGCCCGCAGCGCCAGCCCGATGCCGCCGGCGGCGTCCTCCATGAACGCCAGGTCGGCCAGGCCGAACGGCGGCCGCTCGCGCAGCCGCAGCAGCGTGATGACCCCCTGGGTCTCCTCGCCCGCCCCGATCGGCACGCTGAGCAGCGAGCCGGCCTGCACCGCCCGCAGCACCGGCGAGCCGTCCGGCAGCACGCCGAGCAGCGACTCGTCCTCCACCATCTCGTGCACCACGCCGGCGCCGCGCCCGAGCACGTGGGAGAACAGCGGGGCCGCGGCGGGATCCATCCGCTCCAGCGTGCGCACCAGCCGGCTCACCGGCTGATTGGCCGGGCCGATCACCAGGGACCGCTGCGGCCCGCCGGGGCGCACCACGTCGGCGAACACCCAGTCGGCGGTGGCGGACGCCAGCAGCCGGCCCGCCCGGATCAGCGCGACCGGCTCGCTCAAGCTCTCCTCGTCCAGCAGCAGCCGGGTCAGCCGCGACATGAGGTCCTGGCGGCGCGCGGTCGCCATGACCAGCGACTCGTCCGGTACCTCCTGCGACTCGGGCTCGCGCTCGGCCTCCGGCAGGCGCGCCTCCACCGGCAGCGCCACCGCCGCGATCATCTCCTGCGGCTCGCCGGGCATCCGCAGCGGGGTCAGCACCAGCTGGACGTTGTGCGCCCGGCCCTGATGGGCCAGCCGGGTCGGGAACGCGGCCGTCTCCCCGTTGTGCAGCACCGCCGTCAGGTGCGAGCGGAACGCGGCCCGCCGCGAGACGTCCACCAGCAGCGGGAAGGCGCGGCCGGTCAGGTAGCCGTCCGGGCTGCCGAGCAGCCGGGCGGCCTCGGCGTTCACCCGGCGCACCGTGCCGCCGGTGTCCAGGATCACCACCGGCACCGGCATCGTCCGGTAGATCGCGCGCAGCAGCTTCAGCTCCCGGTTGGCGCCGCCGTCCCGCCCGCCGGACCGGCGGCGCGAGCCGCCCAGCTCGCCGACCGCCGAGCGCAGCAGATCACGCGCGGTGTCCAGCTCCACCAGGGCCGCGTCCAGCGTGGGCCCCGGGTCGGACGGGTAGGCGGCGCGCGCGTCGCGCAGCGACGCGATGCGCGCGGTCAGCCCGTCCAGGGCCTGCTCGAGTGCGGGAACGTCGGTCGGGTCGGTCACGTGGCGTCCTTCGTCGGGTGGGAGCGTCGCCTCCTCGCTAGACGGTACGTCACCGCCGGGCGACCCAGCGATGAGTACCTCCGCCTTGGAATTAACCTGGGATCTACGGGCAGCGAGACGGTTGTATGGAGACGATGCGGATGTTCGGCCCCACCCTCGCACGGGACCTCGCGGCACTCGGCCGCGTGCACGAGGGCACCTCGATGGAGAGCGTGCTGCGCGGCATCACCACCGCGGTCGCGGTCGGCGTGCCCGGCTGCGCCGGCGGCACGGCGGAGCTGCGCCGCGAGGAGCGACTCATGGTCGCCGCCTCGCACAGCGACCTGATCACCCTGGTCGACCGGGAACAGGCCCTCGGGGAGGGCCCGTCGGCCGAGGCGGTCGCCACCCGGCGCAACGTGCTGGTCGGTGACGTGCTGCTCGACGGCCGCTGGCCCCGGTACGCCGCCGAGGCCGTCCGGCACGGCGTGCGGTCCGCCCTGGTGCTGCCGATCACCGTCGACGGCGCCACCCTGGTGCTCGGGCTGTACGCGGTCCGGGCCGGGGCGCTGGCCGGCGGCTCGGCCGAGCCGCTGGCCGCGCTGCTCACCGAGCAGCTCACCGTGGCCCTGGCCAACATCTCCGACTACGACGACGTGCTCACCGACGCGGCCCAGCTGCAGGAGGCACTGGCCGGCCGGGCCGTCATCGACCAGGCCAAGGGCATCATCATGCACGCCAGCGGCTGCTCGGCCGAGGCCGCCTTCGACGAGTTGCGCCGGCTGTCCCAGCACCACCAGGTGAAGGTGGCGGATCTGGCCCGGCTGCTGGTCAGCGAGCACCAGAGCAAGCACGGCGGGGCCGCGCCGTCCTGAGGCGCGCGCCCGGCCGGCCGGCGGGGGAGGTTCGGATGCGGATCATCATGCCGACAGGACTCTAGCGTCCCGCACCGACAGTCGGTTCCGAGCTCGCCGCCGGCGGGCCGGCGAAGATCTCGCCACCCCGGCCCGCCCGGGTGGTTGGCGGCCTGGACCTGGAACTCCGGCGCCGCCCGGGCCCCGATGTCCGCCTGTGCCGGTGCTCAGGACGCGAAGGCCGCCAGCGCCTCGTCCAGCGTGTCGTACAGCGGCAGGCGCTGCGCCAGCCCGGTGACCCACATGACCTTGGAGTTGGAGTAGTTCACCCCCACCAGCGCGAAGTGGCCCTGTTCGGCCATCGTGCGCTGCCAGTGGTGCACGATCAGGCCGAGGGCCCGCGAGTCCATGAAGGTGACGCCGGCCAGGTCGAGCACCAGATCCGGGCCGTGCTCGTCGGCGACGTCGGCCAGCCGGTCGGTGAACTGGTCGCGGGTGGTCGCGTCCAGGATGCCGCTGACGCGCACGACGGGCACTCCGTCGGTCACCGCCGACGTCAAGGTCAGGGCCGAGTCGGCCCTATCCGGAACAGTCACCACGCGCCTCCTCGCCGCTTCCCTGGCGCATGGCGCCAACCCCTGAGGGGGTTCAATCGCAACCTTACTGTTGCCTGGGGGGTAGCAATACTCTTGATTTCTGGGGAATACTGGAGCCGAGGTCCAGCAGAGGGCCTCGTCTCGACAGTAGTACGCGAGGCGACGTCTGCTCTGCATGGGCTCCGGCGGTCCGCCTCGCTCGCAAGACATACGAGGGAGCAGCAATGGCTGCCGAGGACCGCATCACCCCCCAGACCGACGTCGTCGCCGAGGACCTCCTGCGCGAGCTCGCCGAGCCCGGCACCGGCGAGACCCGTCGCGAGCGGCTCCGCGAGATGATCGTCGAGATGCACCTCCCGATGGCCCGGGAGATCGCCCGCCGCTACCGCCACCGCGGCGAGCCCATGGAGGACCTGCTGCAGGCCGCCTACGTGGGCCTGATGAAGGCGATCAACGGGTTCGACGCGGAGCTGGGGCACAGCTTCAGAGGCTATGCCATGGTGACCATGACCGGCGAAGTGAAGCGCCACTTCCGGGACCGCACCTGGGCGGTTCGGGTGCCGCGCCTCTACCAGGAGCGCCGGTCGGAGCTGAACCGCCTGGTCGCCGACTTCACCCAGGAGCTCGGCCGGTTCCCCACCGTCGCCGAGCTGGCCGCCAAGATGGGCATCTCCGAGGAGGACATGCTCCTCACCATGGACGCCTCCGCCGCCTACAGCACCCTGTCGCTGGACGCGCCGATGGGCGCCGACGACGACGCCGCCGCGCTCGGCGACGTCATCCCCGACGAGGACGACGAGCTGGGCACCCTGGTCGACCGCGAGGCGGTCAAGCCGCTGATCGACCGGCTGCCCGAGCGCGAGCGCAACATCCTGCTCCTGCGCTTCTACGGGAACATGACCCAGGCCGAGATCGCCGCCGAGTTCGGCATCTCGCAGATGCACGTCTCCCGTATCCTGCGCAAGGTGCTCGACCAGCTCCGCTCCCAGCTCATCGCCGCGTGATTAAAGCTCATATCCTGGGGCACTGAATCGCGGAGCATAAGGCGCGTGAGGGGAGCACTTCCCTGGCGCATCGGAGCTTCGGGGTATCTTCGTCGGTGAACGGCGTCCGGGACGGACGGTGCCCTTCGCAGCTGATCGCTTCTGGAGGCGGTTATCGGGTGAACGAGGACGAGCTCCCTCCCCGCTTCCGGGCGGACGGGGACGGCCAGTGGCCGTCCCCGTCCGGCGCGGTCGTCCGGGAGATGAGCTTCTGCGTCGGTGACCTCCCCGACCTGCGGGACTTCGCCGCCCTCCACGCCCGGCGGGCCGGCATGGCCGAGGAGTGCATCGGCGATTTCCTCGTCGCGGTGAACGAGGTGGCCACCAACGCCGTCACCCACGGGACCGCCAAGGCCCGGCTGCGCATCTGGTGCGAGCGCGACGATCTGGTGATCGACGTGCATGACGACGGCCACTGGACCTTCGACGACACCCCCGGCATGATCGCCCCGCACGACTACTCCACCAGCGGCATGGGCCTGTGGGTCGCCCGCAGGCTGGCCCGCGATCTCCGGCTCCGCACCGGTCCCGGCGGGACCGACGTGGTGATGCGCTTCCGCGTCCCTTGAAACGCCCGGAGCGGCCGGTCGGCCGCCTACCGGCGCGTCGGCGCGTCATGATCCGCCATCCCGGACGCCCCTGGCGCCGCGCTCCGGACCGAACACCCCGCCCGTGACCGTGATCGAACGTGAGAGGGGCGCCGTCCCGTCGGACGGCGCCCCTCTCACGTTCGCCTGCCCGCCCGCGGTCCGCGGGCGGGCGCCGGTCAGCGGCGGTTGCGGCCGCGCCAGTGGCCGCTACCGACACTGGAGGTGCCGATACCGGCCTGGTGCAGTGCCAGCAGGCACAGCCCCAGCGCGATCAGCGCGGTGGTGGAGATCCCGATGCTGGTACCGATCAGGCTGAACAGGAAGGCGATCCCGAAAACGATCGCCGCGACAATGGCGAGCATTCGCTACCTCGTTTGGTGTCGGGCCGGGGAGGGGACCTGCCCGGCGGGGGAGTAGGTAAGACCCGCCAGCTCCTGCAGCATCGAGCGATAGTCGCGCAATGCCAGCCGGAGCTGCTCGGTGTCGTTGTCGTCGGCCTTGTTCCAGCGGTCGGCGAGCGCCTGCCGGCGGGCGGTCAGCGCCGCGACGGCCTCCTCGACCAGCCGGTCCGCCTGCTGTACGGCGTCCCGCGGATCGTCGACGAAGCCGGCCTGCACCTCGCGCCACCGCTGCTGCAGCTCGCGGGCCCGGTCATCCGCCGCCCCGCCCGCCGCGTCCGGTGCCGCGGCGGTGGCGCCGGGCACCGGGGCCGCCGCGACGCCGCCGGCTCCGGCGTCCGTCAGGCCGGTCCCGTCCCGGCCCGCGACGTCCCGGTCGGAGTCGTACCGGTCCGCGCCGGGCACGTCCGTGTCGTGCCGGTCGGTGTGATCCCGGTCCAGATCGTGGTGATCGAGATCGGTCACCGACGGGGCCGTGCCGTCGTATCCGGCCGGGAGGCGGCCGGCGTCCGTCCGGCCGGGCTCGTGCGCGCCCGCGGGTTCGTCGCCGGCTCCTCGCGGGTGCCTGGCCGTGTCATCGGTGTCATCGGTGTCATCGGTGTCACCGGTTTCACCGGTGTGGTCCGGGTCGGCCAGGCCGCCAGTGCCGTCAGAACGGTGCGCACCGGGCGCATCGTCCGTCACGGCGGCGCCTTCGGGGCGGGTCGGCTGGTCGGCGTCGTCGGGATAGGGGGCCGCGTCCGGGGAGCCGTGCCGGCCGAAGTCCGACGTGGCCTCCTCGGGCCGGCCGTCGTCGGCCCGGCTCGCCGGACCGGAGGCGACCAGCCGGTCACCGGAGGCACCGGACCGACGGTCCAGATGATCATTCTGGCCCGGCGTGCCAGGGCCGGCGACGCCGTCCGGGCGGACTCCGGGCCCGTGGGCCGGACCCGCCGGCCCGTCCAGCACGTCGGCATGAGATTCGGCGGGACGGTCCGTCCCGTGCCGGCCGTCGGCGTCTTCGTCGATGTCTCGGCGGTACGGTTCCATCTGGGGTCAGCCTCCCTGGGTGTGGCGGTGCGCGGCGGTCTCGTCGGTGCGCGCCTCGCGGGCCGCCGGTTCGTGGCCGGCCACCCCGTCCTGGTGGCGGTCCCGCTCGTCCAGTCCGTCCCGGTCGGTGGCGTTCCGCCGGTCCAGGTCGTGCCGGTCGCCGGCGTCCAGGTCGGGCGGGCCGTCGAGGTCCCGGTGGTCACCGGCCGGCGCGCGGCCCGGCGTGACGCTCTCCTCCAGCAGCTCCTCGAACAGCGCCCGGTAGTGCACCATGGCCTGCCGCAGCTCTTCGGTGGATGCCTCCTGGCGGGCGGCGCGGCTGCTGATCTCGTGCGCGCTGCGGTAGTGGTCCATCGTCGGCCCGTGCGCGACCGACAGGTCGGAGACCTGCTGCTCGAACCCCTCGGTCGGGTAACCGCGATCGGCCATGACGGCGGTCACCAGGTGATCGGCCTCGGTCACCGCGAACCCCGGGGCGTCGACGAACCGCTCCTGCACCTCGGTCCACTTCTTGGCGTAGGCCGTGCGGCTCTCCGGAGCCAGCGGCCTGATGTCCAGCTTGGCGTGGCGCTGCTCGCGCTCGATCAGCTCCTGCTCCGCCTCGCGGCGGTTCTCCCGCTCGCTGATCGTGCGGTCGTACTCCGGGCCGAAGCGCTCCTGCAGCCGCCGCCGGCGCTGCTGCCGGGTCAGCAGATAGCCGACGACCAGGATCGCCACCACCGCGGCTACAACGACGGCCACCCAGGTGATGGTCATGTCTGCCTCCGGTTATGTGTGTCTTTGTGACTCCCCGACTGCCCGAGGAAAGGCCTGCAAAACCGGCGGAAGCCATGGGCGATCGTCAAGATATGGGCAAGTTCTTCGTGGCCGATGCATAAGGGCTCCGCCCCGCCTCAGCCGATCTCGGAGGGCTCCTCGCCCGGCTCGGCCAGCGCGCCGGCCAGCACCGCCGCGATGTGCGAGGCGCCGGCGACCGGCCGCTCGACGAATCCGGCCGCCGGGTCGTAGTCAATGTCCAGGCCGCCGTCCACCAGCCGGCGCGCCCACCGCACCGCCGTGTTGGCCTTGGCCGGCGGTACCGCGCCGCCCTGTGCCATGGCCGACAGGTTCCGCAGGTTGGTCGCCGGCCCCGACTGGGTGTGCGCGCGGTCCACCTTCCAGGGCAGCGCCCGGCGGTGGTCCATCATGGGCTTGGCCAGCCCGGCGTTCCGCTTGGCCTGCAGCACGCCCGACTCGGTCACCCCGAAGTGGGCGGCGAGCTCCGCGTTGGACCACCCGGCCGCGGCCAGCCGCGCCAGTTCCGCCCGGTCCACCTTGGCCCTACGCCCCATCCGCCGCTCCCCTGACTCACGCCGTGATTCCTACCGTCCCATGATCAGGCCTTCCTCCCATGGGCACCACCCGGCCGTGCGGCCGTCCCGCCGCTTTCCCGTACGCAGGAGCTCTGGATCTGCGCTAAGGTTGTTCCTGCCCGCCTGAGGTGGGCACCGGGACGTAGCGCAGCTTGGTAGCGCACTTGACTGGGGGTCAAGGGGTCGCAGGTTCAAATCCTGTCGTCCCGACCAGGCAACACCTGGTTGGCAAGGGTGTCACGAGATCACGTGACACCCTTTCTCTTTTCTGCGTGACCAGCCGGGTGACCGAGCGCGGGAGGCCCGGGCCTTCGCCTGGACGCTGCCCCCGGATATGGGCAGGATCCTCCTTCCGGCGCCCGGCCTTGGTTACCACTGGTGGCGCTGTGTCCCCCGAGGCCGGCGATGTCCAGCAGCGGGTCCTCGCCCCCGGGACGCGGCCGGGCGGCCTCTGGCCGGCCCCGAATCCATCGGGAGCGAACCCCCTGGATCCGGCAGCCGTCGAGAGCGAGGAAACGGCACGTCCATTAATGCGGTTAAATTCGGGTCGCGACCGGCTCGCACCTGAACTGCTGAGTAACTTGCCCGTTATGTGAAGAAACTAGGTGCGGAAGACCTGGTCGAGCACGTCCTGATGGGGGGGAGATCACCCGCTTCAGGTATTTCATCCCCGAAGCGCTTTTCGTCCGTGATACTCCTTCTGTCGGATGTCGGCCCGGTTGACAGCCACCCGTGCACCCTTTTAAGGTAACGGCAGTCTGAGGGGCGGAGAGTAACGAACGCCGCTGGAAGCGTTACCTCGGTTCCTTGACCAAATGATCGGATTGGGGGGAGTTCGGGCACGTCGCGCGAGGGATCGGCAGTGATCGCCGTTGCGCCAGAATTTCGTATGGTCCTTTACCTGGCTTTCGGGTGAGGGATTTTTTTTGGGTGGCCGAACCGTCGTGGTCGGCCACTCAGCTGCGCCTAGATTCAGCACAGGCCGGTTGCATCGTCCAACGATCGAGCCATCTCTTCTGGGGAAGAAATGATCGTCGCTCTGTTGCCCGATGTCGAACCCGAAGAGGTTCGTGAGCAAGGCCCGCCGTCCGAGGAACCGGTCTGGATTCCGCTCGACCTGGTCCGGCCCTCGGAATCGCCGCGTTCCGGTGGAATCAACCGGGAACACGTGGCACTACTGGCGGAAGCGGAGGCGGAACTGCCGCCGATCCTCGTACACAGATCCTCGTTGCGCGTCGTCGACGGGATGCATCGCCTGTGCGCGGCGCGGCTGCGCGGCGCACAGACCGTGGCGGTCCGCTTCTTCGACGGTGACGACGACGACGCCTTCGTGGCGGCCGTCCGGTCGAACATCGCCCACGGTCTGCCGCTGTCGCTGGCCGACCGCACGGCCGCGGCGACGCGCATCATCAGGACGCGTCCGGACTGGTCGGACCGCATGATCGCTTCGGTGACCGGGCTCGCGCCGAAGACCGTCGGCGCGGTCCGGCGTTCGACCGGGGACGATGCGCAGTCGAACAGGCGGGTCGGCAGGGACGGGCGGGTACGTCCGGTCAACAACGCCGAGGGCAGACGCCTGGCGGGCGCGCTGCTGACGGAGAACCCGGACGCGCCGCTGCGGGAGATCGCCAGGGCCGCCGGAGTCGCTCCGTCCACCGTGCTGGACGTCCGGCAGCGCCTCGAACGCGGCGCCGACCCGGTACCGCCCCGCCTGCGCGACACCGAGTCGAGCGGGAGACGGACGGCGCGGAAGGCGCCGCCGCCCGCGCCGCGTGCCGGTGGGGGCGCCCCCCTGGACAAGGACTCGGTGCTGCGGAGTCTCCGGCGAGACCCCTCCCTGAGGTTCAGCGAGTTCGGCCGCGCGCTGCTGCGGCAACTCGACCTCGACCTCGCCGGCTCGGCCGGGTCGGGACGCGCCGCGGCCGCCGTGCCATCCCACTGTGTGGCCCGGGTGGCCACGCTGGCCAGGGAGAACGCCCGGTTCTGGGAGGAGTTCGCGCAGTCGCTGGACCAGCGCGCCCGCGCCATCGACCCCGCTTAGGGGCGCGACCGAATCCCACGACCGGAGTCTCCCACCGGCCGGCCTTCGACACCCGGGGACAGGTCCTTCCAGGGCCGCCGGGCCGTCTCGTGCCCGCCGCCGGCCGCGCACGGCCGGCGGCGGGTTCGCGGCCGCGCCGCCGGCGGCAGCGAAAAGCAGTGTTCGAGTATTTCCCGCGCCGCCCGAATTCCCTCTCCGGGCGAATTGTGTAAAGTATTCCCGGTGCTCCGGGAAGCCGTTTCCCGGGCACCGGCCCTGGCCTCGACTATTGGGTGCGAGAGGTGAACTTGTCTGTACCGGCGAAGATGTTCACCCAGCGTTCGGAAGTATTCGGGCGGTGGGTAGCCGTGATGGAACATCGGCGCGACGACCGCAAGATGGTCCCGGCGGCGTGGAAAACCCGTTGCATACGTTCCGGCGACGTCCATGAATTCATCCTCTGCCGGCCGGGCGCCGACCGGGCGGCGGAGATGAACGACGTCTCCTACCTCGGCTTCGCCGAGATCGTACGTGGTGGCGTGGTCGTGATCGGCGACGAAGTGCAGGTGTCGGGCCGGGTCGTCGGCACCGTCCACGGCTTCGACGAGACCCATTTCCCGAACCACTACAACATCCTGATCGCCGCCGGAGAACTGGTCACCGGTGCCGAGATCGGCCTGGAGCTCGGCGAAGGAGTCACCTTCCGCCCGGCACCGGGCGCGTCCGCCTGACCGGTCGGCCACCGCGATCGACGACACCTCGGGCATCTGCCGCCGGCAGATGCACGACTACCGCGTGATGGGGGTTTTCGCATCTTGTCCGCAGTGACGATCAACTACGAGAGCCTTATTCGCAAGAACCGCTCCGGCGCCTTATCCCCGGAAAAGTTCATCAAATTCGCCTGCATCGTATGCGAGCGGGAAATCGATGATCCCCGGCGCAACCGGTGCCCAGACTGCAACGGCGCGGTCGACGCCATCTACGATCTGGACAACTTCGTCGCGCCCGAGACGCTCACCACGCCGAACACCCTGCTCCGCTACTTCTCGCTGCTGCCGCTGAAGGAACGCGAGTCGGTGCACTGGCTCGGCGAGGGCAACACCCCCTGCTTCGAGGTGCCCGCACTCGCCGCCGAGCTGGGGGTCGGCCGGTTGTTCTTCAAGGACGAGTCGGCCAACCCGACGCGCTCCACCAAGGACCGCATCGCCTCGGTCGGCCTGTCCCACTTCACCGAGCTCGGGGTGACCCGGCTCGTGCTGTCGTCGACGGGCAACAGCTCCACCGCCTACGCCCGCGGCGCGCAACTCGTCGACGGGTTCCAGATCCACATCTTCGTCGGCCGCGACTTCGTGCACCGGCTCAACTACACCGACCACCCGGCGGTCCACACGCACGTCGTGGACGGCCCGTTCGTGGCGGCCGGCGGGGTCGCCCAGCGGTACGCCAGGGAGAACGGCATCGCCTGGGAGGGCGGCTTCTTCAACCTGTCCAGGCGGGAGGGACTCAAGCTCGCCTACCTGGAGGCGTTCGACGCGATGCCCGTCGAGCCGACGCACGTGTTCCAGGCGATCAGCAGCGGGATGGGCCTGCTCGGCGCCTACAAGGGCGCGCTGGAATATCGCGAGCTGGGCCGGCTGTCCCGGCTGCCGTCGTTCGTCGCGGTGCAGCAGGAGTCCTGCGGGCCGATGGCGCACGCGTTCACCGAGGGCGCCGAGACCATCGGGGAACGGCACATCGTCAAAAACCCCAGGGGCCTGGCGTACGCCATCTTGCGCGGCGACCCGACCCCCACCTACCCCTACGTCCGCGACCTGGTCCTGCAGAGCAGGGGCGGCATCGAGGCGGCGTCCGATCTGCGCATCCGCGAGGCCCACCGCATGCTGGCCGAGGTGGCCGGAGTGCGGGCCTGCTATGCCAGCGCGACCGCGTTCGCGGGCGCGGTCAAGATGGCGCGGGAGGGCCGGCTGGGCGAGGACTCGGTCCTGCTGGTCAACCTCACCGGCACCGACCGGCCGTCGCTGCCGGTGCCGACCCGGCTGACCGAGTGGTCGGAGAACGTGGCGTGACGAACTTGATGGAGCCGGGACCGGCCGCCGCCGCGGACGTCCGGACCACCACGACCGTGGCCGACGTCGTGTTCACCGGCCTGGCGCAGGCCGGGGTGAGGACGGTCGTCGGGTTCCCCGGCGAGACCTCGCTGCCGCTGTACGTCGCGGCGCAGCGCCAGGACGCGGTCCGGCACGTCATGGCCCGCTGCCCGCGCTGCGCCGGCTACATGGCCGAAGCGTACGCGAGGGTGTCCGGCGAGGTCGGCGTGTGCGACGCGCCGGGCGGCATCGGCTCGCCGTTCACCACGCCCGCGCTGCTGGAGGCCTACAACAGCTCGACCCCGCTGGTGTTCGTCGCCAGCGGGGTCGCCCGGGACAAGCGGGGCCGTTGGACCACCGGCGAGTGCGCCCAGCAGGAACTGTTCGGCGCGGTGGCCAAGAGCACCGTCCGGCTGGAGCTCCCCGACGGTGCGGCCGCTCGGGTGGCGAGCGCCGTGCACGCCGCGGCGTCCCCGCGCGGCGGCCCGGTGTTCGTCGAGGTGCCTTCGGACGTCCTCACCCTGCCCGCCGGCGGCGGGCCGTCCGGCGCGGCCGCGCCCGCGCGCGGGCGGTTGCGCGCGGCACCGGCCGCCGACGTCGTCGCCGGGGTGGCCAAGCTACTGCGGGACGCCGGCCGGGCGGTCGTCGTCGCGGGCGGCGGCGTGCACGCCGGGGACGCGACCGGCGCGCTGCGCGAGCTGATCGCGCGGACCGGCCTGCCGGTCGCGACCACCCTCAACGGCAAGGCGGCGGTGGACGAGCGGCTGCCCAGTGCCCTCGGCGTCACCGGGGCCAAGGGCGGCCTGGCCGCCAACCGGTACATCCACCAGGCCGACGTGATCGTCGCCATCGGCACCAAGCTCGGTGACAAGTCCACCGACAAGTACCGCTGGCCTCACGCGGGACAGGTGCTCGTGCACGTCGACTCCGACGCCGGTGAGCTCGACCGGTTCGGGCACCCGAGCCTGCCCGTGCTCGCCGACGCGGGCGAGTTCTGCCGGGCGCTGACCGGGGAACTGTCCGGCTTCCGCTACCAGGGACCGGTATTCCGGCCGGAACCGCCGTTCTGGTCGTCCGGGCTGACCGACCACCTTTGCCGCAGGCTCACCGCCGGCCTCGGCGACGCCGACGTGGTGGTGGCCGACGCCAGCGTGTCCAGCGGCTGGGCGGGCGCGGCGGTGCGGATGCGCGGGGCCCGGCAGCGGCTGCTGACGCCCCGCGGCAGCGGCAGCATCAGCTACGCGCTGCCCGCCGCGCTCGGCGCGAAGCTCGCCCGCCCGCACGCCCGGGTCTTCGGCATCGGCGGCGACGGCGGCCTGTCGATCGCCATGCACGAGATGGAGACCGCGGTCCGCCTTGACCTGCCGGTCACCTACTTCCTCCTGAACAACGAGCGGCTCGGCCTGATCGACCGGCACGCCGTGGACCTGCTCGGCGGCCGTCCGGTGAGCGCGGAGTTCACCTCGATCGACTGGCAGGCGATCGCCTCCGCGTTCGGCTGGCGCTCGGCGCGGGTGCGCGACGCCGGCGAGCTCGACGCCGTCTGGGACACCGTGTGCGACGGCGCCCGCCCGACCCTGGTCGAGTGCGTCGTGCCCGCCGACGAGAGCGCCCCCGACCTGGTTCTGACCCTGCGAGGAGAAGAGGACGCATGAGCATTCTGGTACTGCACACGCAGAACGCGAGCCGGCGCCGGCACTTCGCCCGCGTCCAGGAGTACGCCAGGCGGCACGGCGAGCGCCTGCTGCTGATCGTCAAGAACCCCACCTGGGAGACCGACTTCGTCGACCGGGTGTGGCCGGCGGACACCTCCAGCATCTCCGACACCGTCGATGCCGCCCGGCGGCTCGCCGCCGAAGAGGAGGAGCCGATCCGCGCGGTCGTGGCGTTCGTGGAGCACAGCGTGCCCGCCGCCGCGGCCGTCGCCGAGGAGCTGGGCCTGCCCTTCGTCAGCCCCCGTACCGCGCAGATCGCCCGGGACAAGTACGCGATGCGCCGGGCGTTCGAGGTGGCCGGGCTGCCGCAGCCGGGCTTCGGTCTGGCCAGGACCCTGGACGAGGCCCGCGAGGCGGCCGGGCGCATCGGCTTCCCGCTGGTGATGAAGCCGCTGATCGGCGGCGGCAGCATGTACGTGCGCCGGGTGAACGACCTCGACGAGCTCACCGAGCACTTCGAGCCGATCCGCCGCGGCTCGTGGGACGGTTTCGACTACGACCCGCTGTACGCCTCCGCCATGGCCGAGTACCGGGGCGCGCTGCTGCTGGAGGGCTACCTGCCGGGCGCGGAGATCAGCGTCGAGTCGATGGTCGTCGACGGCGTGACCAAGGTCGTCGCGATCCACGACAAGCCGCTGCCGATGAACGGCCCGTTCTTCGAAGAGGTCTACTACGTCACGCCGACCTCGCTGCCGGCCGAGGTCGTCGCGCGGGTGCACGAGATCACCGCCAGAGCGCACGAGGCGCTGGGCATCACGATGGGCGCCACCCACACCGAGTTCCGCGTCCAGGAGGGCGAGGAGCCGAAGATCCTGGAGACCGCGGCCCGGCTCGGGGGCGGCCCCATCTACCAGTCGCTGCTGCTCAGCACGGGTATCGACATGGTCGAGGCGCTGTGCGACGTCGCCTTCGGCCGGGCGCCGGACCTGACCCCGCGGCGGCCGGTGACCCCCACCGGGTTCTCCCTGTTCTTCGCCGAGAAGGCAGGGCGGATCAAGGCGATCCACGGCGTCGGCGAGGCGCTGGCCGACCCGGACGTCCAGGAGCTGCTGCTCTACCGCGAGGTCGGCGACGGGGTGAACGTCCCGCCGCACGTGTGGCAGGCGCATGGCCACGCAATCTTCACCGCCCGGACGCAGGCCGAACTCGGCGACGTCTTCGACCGGCTCGCCAAGACCATCCGCTTCGAAGTCGAATGACCCGACGGCCCGGGCGGGACGGACGTGCCCGCCCGGGCCCCTCACCTGTGGGGACCCTTCATGCTCGAACGCTCGACCAGGAAGTTCATCGCCGTCACCCGGGTCGTCACCAGCCTGGGTTACTACCTGACCATCCCGTTGCTCGGCGTCATCGCGCTGAGGGCGGGTTCGATGTCCGCGGTCGAGGTCGGCGCGCTGGTATCCGCGCACGCGCTGTTCCGCCGTGGGCTGGCGCTGCCCACGGGCGTGCTGTGCGACCGGTGGGGCGGCGAGCGGGTGCTGGTGGCGGGTCTGGTGGCCGAGGCGGTGGGGTATGTCCTGCTCGCCTCGTCGATCACCTTCCCGGTCTGGCTCGCGGCACTGGTGATCGACGGCGCGGGCGGCGCCGCGTACAACTCCGCCGGCCGGGTGGTGCTGGCGAAAGCGTCGAAGGAGGGCGGCAGCGCCGCGAGCTTCGCGGGCTTTTATGTGGCGACGAACGTCGGTGCACTGCTCGGGCCGCTGCTCGCCGCGGCCCTGAGCGCGCACGGCTCGCCGCGCGCCGCCCTGCTGCTGTCCGCGCTGGCCTACGCGTGCGCCGCGGCCGGAGCGCTGTGGCGGTTCCGCACGGTGGACCGGAGCAGGCCGGTCACGGCGGCGGGCGGCAGTGTGTGGCGTTCACTGGTCGGCCCGCTGGGCGATCGGCTCTTCGTGGTGTACTGCGCGATGACGGTGCCGCTGTGGTTCGGCATCTCGCTGCTGGTGTCCGCGCTGCCGCTCGAGGCGGACCTCCGCGGCCTCGGCTACGTCGACGTCGGCGTGATCAACTCGCTGAACGCGCTGGTGGTCGTCGCCCTCGGCACCAAGGTCGGCAAGATCACTGATGGCTGGGACCTGCCGCGGCGCATGCGTTTCCTCGGCGCGGGCGGGTTGGCGATGGCGGCCGGCTGCCTGGTCTGCCTGCCGGCCGGCACGCCCTGGCTGTACGCCGGCATGGTGGTGATCACGCTCGGCGAGCTCGCACTGATCGCCGCGACCGACATCGTCGCCGTGCACCTGGCGCCCGAGGGCTCGACCGGGGTGTATCTCGGCTACGTCACCACCGCGTGGGCGGTCGGCGGGGTGCTGGCCGGGGTGCTGGCGGGCGCGCTGCTCGACGGCTCAGGCCCCGGCCGGGTCGTCTTCTGGGCGGTGAGCACCGCGCTGCTGCTGGGCGCGGCCGTGTGGTTCACCGTCGCCGGCCGCGCGGTCACCGCCCGCGCGGCGGCGGGCGCCGCCCGTACCTGAACGCGAACCTGGGGGCGGCCCCTACGAGTGGGAGGAGATGGGATCATGCGTTTCGGCAGGGTGGTGCACGCCGGCGGCACGAGCTACGTCGAGGTGCGCGAGCAGACCGCGATCGAGCTCGAGTGCGCGCCGTTCGGCGGCGTCCGGCCTACCGGGCGGGCCTGGCCGCTCGACTCGGTGCGGCCACTCGCCCCGGTCGAACCGACCAAGATCATTGGAGTCGGCCGGAATTACCACACCGGGGCCGAGCCCGCCGTGGCGGATCCCGGCGAGCCGCTGGTGTTCGGCAAGCCGCCCTCGAGCGTGATCGGACCCGGCGCGCCGATCGTGCTGCCCGCCGGCGCGGGACAGGTCGACTTCGAGGGCGAGATCGCCGTGGTGATCGGCGTCCGGTGCCGCTCGGTACCGCGGGAGCGGGCCCTGGACGTCGTCTTCGGCTGCACGATCGCCAACGACGTCACCTCGCGCGAGCACCAGAGATCCGACGGGCAGTGGACGCGGGCCAAGGGCTACGACAGTTTCTGCCCGCTCGGCCCGTGGGTGCGCGCCGGATTCGACGCCTCGGACGTCGAGGTCCGCACCCTGCTGGACGGCGTGGTGCGGCAGAAGGAACGCAGCAGCTCGATGATCCACGACATTCCCACCCTGGTGGCCTGGTGCTCGGAGGTCATGACGCTGGAGCCGGGTGACGTCATCCTGTCCGGCACGCCCGCGGGCACCGGCCCACTCGCCCCGGGCCAGGAGGTCGTGGTGGAGGTCGACGGGCTCGGGGCGCTGGCGAACCCGGTCGTGGCCGGGTGACCGCGCCGCCCGCCGTAGGGGCGGTGAGTTTCGACATCGACGACACGCTCATCGACTACTCGGCCTCGGTGCCGCACAGCCTGCGCGAGCTGTTCGGCCCCGAGGCCGACCCCGGGCTGTGGCAGGCGCTGATCGACGCGCTGTACCCGCGTTACCTCGCCGGCGGGCTGACGCACGAGGCGTACCTGCGCACGCGCCTGGCGGCCATGCTCACCGCGCTGGGCCGCCCGGTGCCAGGCGCCGCCGGGCTCGATGAGCTGGAACGGCGGCGCAGGACGGCGGCGGAGTCGCGGCTGCGGCTCTATCCGGACGTGCCCGGCTGCCTGGCCGCCCTGCGCGAGGCGGGCCTGCCGCTGGCCCTGCTGTCCAACGCGGACGGCCCGCGGCAGCGGCGGCGGCTGGACGTCGTCGGCCTCACCGGCCTGTTCGACGCCATCGTGATCTCCGGCGAGTCCGGGGTGGCCAAGCCCGATCCGGCCGCGTTCGGCCTGGTGCGCGCCCGCCTGGGGGTCGACCACGTCGTGCACGTCGGGGACGACCCCGCGGCGGACGCGCGGGGCGCGCTCGGCGCGGGGTTCCTGCCGGTCCTCGTCGACCGGGCCGGGCGGACCCGGGCGGTCCCGCCGGGCGTCCTGCGGGTCGGGGATCTGCGGGCGGTGCCCGCACTGCTGGAGCACGTGGGAAGGGGAGTGTGAGATGCACATGCTGCTGGTCGGCGCGTGGCCGGAGCTGGCGAACCAGCTGGTCGGGCTGCCCGCGCGGGTTTCGCTGCTGCAGCAGCCCAAGTCGGTGGACGGGCGGGAGCAGGAGTGGGCGCACCGCTACGTCGAGGTCGAGTACGGCGAGGTCGACGCGGCCGTCGCGGTGGCGGAGCGGATCCACCACCAGGACCCGGTGGACGTCGTGGTGGGCTTCCGGGAGTTCGCGCTGCCCGCGGTCGCCGCGATCGCCCGGGCTCTGGACCTGCCCAGCGTGCCGGGACCGGTGGACACTCTCGGCCTGGACAAGGCGGAGGTGCGCGACCTGATCCGGGACGGCGCCGCCCGCGTCGTACGGCACCGGGTGTGCCGGACCGAGCAGGACGTGCACGGGTTCGCCGCGGAGGCCGGCTTCCCGCTGATCCTCAAGCCGGCCGGGGGCGCGGGCAGCATCGGCGTGCACGCGGTGCGGGACGCCGCCGGGCTGGCCGACGCGTGGCGGCACGCGAGCGCGGCGGCGGCCGGCGCGGCGGTGCTGGCCGAGGAACTGGTGACCGGTCCCGAGTACAGCGTGGAGACGCGATCGGCCGGCGGACGGCACGAGGTGGTCGCGGTGACCGAGAAGCTGACCACCGGGGCGCCGCACTTTGTCGAGGTCGGTCACCTGGTGCCCGCCCGGCTGCCCGCGCGCGTCGCCGAGACGCTCGGCGCCGAGGCGCTGCGTGCGGTCGCCGCGACCGGGCACCGCACCGGCCCGTGCCACGTCGAGCTGATCCTCACCGGTGAGGGCCCGGCGATCGTGGAGATCAACCGGCGGCCGGGCGGCGACCGCATCTGGGAGCTGGTCCGCCTCGCCACCGGGCGGGACATCATGGCCGAGTCTTTGTGGGACGCCGCCGGCGCCGAGCCGCCGATCGGCACGCGCTCGGCGGCCGCCGCGATCCGCTTCCTGACGCCCACGGGCCCGGCCACTGTCGCCGAGGTGCTGCCGCGGGACGCGGCGATCGGGGTGCCGGGCTTCCTGCGCGGCGTGATCTCCGTACCGGGACCGGGCGCCGAGGTCGAGCCCGCCTCCTCGTCGCTGGGCAGGTTCGGGTACGTCCTGGTGGCCGGGGCGGACGCCGAGTCGGCGGCGGCCGCCGCCGAGCAGGCCCGGGCACGTGTGGACGAGGAATTGTTCGTCCCCCGGCCCTAAGGCCGGCCGGCGGCGAGCCGGAATCCGCGCCGCCCGGCCCGGGCGACGCGCCAGGCCGGGCCGGGCGTTGAGCGGGTGACGAAGTGCGCGTCAGGCGACCACCAGTCGGCCGGGACCCCGATCACCGGCGGTCCGAGATCGGCGGCGCGAGCGTGCCCTCAGGTGAGGAGGCCGGCGTGATCCGTCAGCGGGACTTCGGTGGCGGTCAGGCGCCTGCCTTCTCGCTCAGCTCATCGCTGTCGGGGTCCACGGCCGCGCGGGCCGTGATGCGGCGTTCTTTGAGGATGAACGCCAGGGCGAAACCGGCGGTGACCAGCACGGCCAGGATGACGAACACCCACCGGACGCCGCCGTGGTCGGCGATCTCGCCCAGCAGCGGGCTGACGACGCCGCCCAGCGAGAGCGTCAGGCCGAGCGTGATGCCCGAGGCGACCCCGATGCGGCCTGGCAGGTAGGAGTGCGACAGCGTGATCTGCGCGGCGAAGGGGACGAACAGGCTCACCCCGAGTGCCGCGGTCGCGACGATCACGACCGCCGGAGTCGGGGCGAGGACGATCGCACCGGTGGACAGCGCGGCCAGTAGATAGCCGGTGCGCACGACCCGCAACCGTCCGAACCGGTCGGCCAGCCATCCACCGGCCAGCGTGCCCGCCGCCCCTGCCGCCGGGAAGACCGACAGCGCGATCGAGGCGAACTCCGGCGACGTGCCGAATCGTTGAATGGCGTACAGCGATACGAACGTCGACGTGCCGACGAATGTGATCGACCATGTCGCCAGCACCAGCGTGAGCCAGCCGAACGCCCGCCAGTCATCGCCGGCCTGGTGCTGGGTCGCGGTCGCACGCCCGATGGCCGCGGTGGCGCCGGTCGCGGAGAACAGGTGCCGCCACGACACCGCGGCGTACACGAGACCGAACACTACGGCGGGTATCACCAGCAGCGCGGTGCCGTTCAAACCGAACCGGCCAACGACGAGGATCACCGCCGACGGCGCGAGGGCGCCGCCGAGGTTCCCGCCGACGGAGAACAGGCTCATCGCCCCGCTGGTGCCACCACCGGCTCTGCGGGCTTCCATAGTCGCGGCGGGGTGGTACGCGGCCACGCCGATGCCGGAGACGGCGATCACGATCCACACCGCCGGATACGACTCCGACACCAGGCCGCTCAGCGCCACGCCGATGCCGGCGGTCAGCAGGCCGGCCAGACTCATCCAGGGCATCCCGAACCTGTCGCTGAGATGCCCGAAGATCGGCTGCGCGACGCTGGACAGCGCGGTGGCGGCGAGGGTGACCCCGGCGACGGCGGCGTAGGTGTAGCGCGCGTGCAGGACGAAGAACGGCAACAGGGCCGCCACGGCACCGGTGTAGAAGTCGTTCGCGCCATGGGTCGCGGTCAGCGCCCACAGGCCCGCCCTGCCGGGCGCGGGAGAGGTGGTCGTGCTCAACGGGATTCCTTTCGACGGGGATCGCGCGCGTAGCGCGCACCCGAGGGCTCGCGGCATGGACGGCATGGTGCAACCGGAAGGGGGCGGCACAGGGATGGGGAAGACCGGCGGGAAGAGCCGCTCCGCAACAGGGGCGCCGACGCGCCTAAGCCCTGTTGCGGCAGACAAGTAGCCGTCCGCACATGGGATAGACTGTACACGATTCCTCAGACAAGTAGAGAGGTAGCGATGGCGCAGATCAGACGGGCGCCGCTCGCGGACCAGGCGGCCGAGGCCCTCCTTGAGCGCATCCGCGCCGGCGAGTGGCCCCTGGGGGCGAAGCTGCCCGGCGAGACGACCCTCGGCCCGCAGCTGGGCGTCGGCCGCTCGACCGTGCGCGAGGCCATCCGGCAGCTCGCGGGCCGAGGAGTCCTGGAGTCACGGCAGGGCGCGGGTGTGTTCGTCACGGCGCTCGATGTCACCGAGGACTGGAACGCCGTCATGCGGCGCGCCGGGATCATCTCGGTGATCGAGGCGCGTATCGCGATCGAGGCCGAGGCCGCCGCCCACGCCGCCGCGCGACGTACGCCGCAGGCGCTGCGCGCGATCCGCCGCGCGCTGGCCGATCGCCAGGAGCGACGCGGCAGCACGGAGGACCACGTGGACGCCGACATGGCCTTCCACCGCGCCATCGTCGCCGCCGCCGGCAATCCCGTCCTCCTGGAACTCTTCGACACCTTCGTGCCGAGGCTGCGCCAGGCGATGATCGACATGCTCCGCATCGGCCGGAGCCTCTCCGTAGAGCGAGACCAGGCGGCGCACGCCGATCTGGCGGAGGCGATCGCCGCGCGCGACGCCGACGCCGCGCGCCGCCTCAGTCGCGCCCATCTGGAATCCCTTGAGAGCGCGCTGCGCCGGTCCTGACGCCGACCGGCCCGGGGTCGGCAGGACGCGTTCCCGAACGCCGCGATCCACCGGCCGGCGGAGGACGGGTTTGTGGAAGGCTCGGCCACGTCCTACGCTTGCCGCACGCCTGGCCGCGCCGGAGACGACGGCCGACGACCTGGCCGCGATGCGCGCGGCGAACGAGGCGTTCATCCAGGCGCTCGACGCGAACGACGCCGTCGCGGCGCTGGCGGCGGACGACCGGTTCCACGCCGTGGCGGTGCACCGCTGCGGCGACTCGGCCATCGAGGCGACGATCGGCCGCTTCACCCCCGTCGTCCGCCGGCTGGAGCACCAGCGCTTCGCCTCCCCCGCCGCGCGCCACTCCGTGGCCCGGCACCAGCAGATCATCGAAACCTGCGAGCAGCGCGACGGCCCGCTGGCGGCCCGCCGGGTGGACGAGGCCTGGTGCACCTTGCTGCGGGAGCTGTGACCGAGTTCTCGTGCTTCCGCCCGCCGGCGGTCAGGTCGGGGCGGTTCTCGACGGCCAGGGCGTCGGCTCCCGTAGGTGCCGATCAACTTGTCGGTCTTCTCGGCGCCGGTGAAGAACGCGGCCGGGCGCGACAAGCCGAGCTGGGCCGTGATCGCGACCGAGGACAGGGCGTTCGACCAGGCGATGCTGCAGCACATGGCCAAGCGCATCGGTGCGAAGATCACTGAGGTCCCGGCGAGCCACGCCCGGTACGCGACGCGGGCCGGTACCGTCGCCGACGTCATCGTCGCCGCCGCGCAGCACGCTCTCGGCTGACCGGCGGCCGCACCATCCGGGCCGGCTC
Organism: Sphaerisporangium rufum; assembly: GCF_016863395.1. Taxonomy (GTDB): domain Bacteria; phylum Actinomycetota; class Actinomycetes; order Streptosporangiales; family Streptosporangiaceae; genus Sphaerisporangium; species Sphaerisporangium rufum. The sequence continues at coordinate 56,677 of NZ_BOOU01000031.1, forward strand.
GCGAGTCCCCGGAACGTGAGCCGGACTTCGGCGCCATCGGCGCCTCCAAGGCGCGCTCGCTCGGTGCCGGCGCGCGCCTTGAAAGCCGATGGGGCACCCGGTGAAGGTGAGAGATCAAGGTGGCCGGTCCGCGCGGTTCCCGCGAGGGCGGGCCGGTCGCTACAGGGTGACCGGCCGGCCCGGGGGCGGGGAGAGCAGGAGGTCGGTCAGGCCCGCCTCGGCGAAGGCGGCGTGGACGTCCGGCGGGCCCTCGGTGAAGTGGGCCCAGCCCTCGACGTGCAGCGGAACCACCTTTCCGGCCTTCAGCAGGCGGGCGGCGGCCGCCATGCCGGCGGCGTCCAGGGTGAGCGGCTCGTCGAACATCGGCGCCCGGGCGGCGCCGCCGAACAGCAGCGCGACGTCGACGGCCGGGAACCGGGCGGCGACCGCCTCCACGTGCTCCAGCGCGGCGTTGTCCCCGCTGATGTAGACGGTGGGCAGCCCGGCGCCGGTCAGCACGAAGCCGGTGACCTGGCCGACGACGGGCTCGCATCCCGGCGGGCCGTGCCGGGCGGGCACGGCGGTGACGCGGACCGGGCCGATGTCGTGGTGCTGCCACGGGCGCAGCGGGGTCGCCCCGGTACGCGCGGCGGCCTCGGGCGTGGTCAGGGTGAGCGGCGCGGCGGCCATCACCTCGCGCCCGAGGTCGTCGAGGTTGTCGGGATGCTGGTCGTGGCTGAGCAGCACCAGGTCCACCCGGCCGGCGCCCGCGGGGGGCACCGCCGGGCCGGTGGTCTTGGTGAGGGTGAGCGGCCCGGCGGGGTGCTCGCCCGGCGGGTCGAAGGTCGGGTCGGTGAGAATGCGCAGGCCGCCCAGTTCCAGCAGGGCGGTCGGACCGCCGATCACGGTGATCGTGGCCGTCATGGGCGGCTCCGTTCGGTGCGCGGTCCGGATCGTCCAGATCACGCTAACCGAACTGATCGCGGGGCACCAGGACACGCCGCGGCGGGGCGCGGGAGCGGCGGGACGCACCGGGCGGGGCGCAGGAGCATCGAGACGCCGGGGTGCGGGACCACCGGAAGCGACGGGTCGAGCGCGGGAGCATCTGGACCCGGCGCGGCCGTACGGGGCCGGCACCTGCCGCGTTCCCCGTTCCGACCGTGGTGGGCCGGTCGCCGGCGGGAGGAGGCCATGGCCGGCGGGCGGCCATGGCCTCCGGGTCAGGCGGCCGTCAGACGGGCAGCACCCGCAGTGCGGGGTAGCGGACCGAGTTCAGGTACAGCTTGTCGGTGCCGTGCTCCTTCTCCAGTTCCAGCACCATCCGGTAGCGGTAGAGTCCCGGCCGGGCGTCGCTCATCACCGCCCCGGCCCAGTAGTAGTAGACGGCGGTGTACTGGTCACGGATCCGGTCGGGGGCGCCGTACACCTTGAGCTCGGTCATGATCCGGCGTTCGGCGACGTCGTCCTCGTCGCCCTTCTCGATGTCCAGGAAGACCAGGTTGTTGATCTTCGGCATCGGCGGCCAGGTGCCGTCCGCGCGGCGGTGCATGTCGATCGGGCGGATGATCCAGTTGATCACCTGCCCCTGCTTGCAGATGGTCTCCAGGTGGTCGGCGCCCTGCCCGACCCCGCCGACGCTGTTGTCCATCATGTAGAGGCAGCCGTCCAAGGACTTGGTCGCGGCGGCCTTCTCCATGTCGACCAGCGTCACCACGTTGAGCTGGACGGAGTTGAGCTGGCCACGGTCGGCGAAGTCCGTCGCCGCGTACGCCTCGGTCATCGGCGTTCCTTTCCTTCGCCGGCGGCGCCGGCCAGGGCCGGACGCGCATTGGGGGTGAACGGGGTGCCGACCGTGCCGAGCAGGAACGAGAGCCGGTAGAGGGCCGGTTCGGTGAGGTCCTGCTTGACCTCGGCGGTCCAGAACACGATGTCGGTGCCGGGGTACACCTTGCGGGTGGGCTCGGCGATCCGCGGGTCGATCTCGATGTCGGCGAGCGCCACGAAGGTCTCGCACTCCAGCGGGATCACGTTCCACAGCAGGGTGTCGCCCTTGCGCACCCGGCTGTGCAGCGCGGGGGTGCCGAAGCCGCTGGACCCCGCGATGCGGTTGGTGTCGTAGAGGTAGAGGTTGTCGTCCAGGTTCTCCGACGCCAGCGCGGCCACCGGGTCGACCACCGCGGTGATCGTCACGGGCCGGGCCGGCCGGCGTTCTGCTTGCCTGCTCTTGGGGGGCATGCCGCTCCTCCGCTCGAAGGTGCTCCGGGTTGGACGGTGAACGGATCCGCCGGGTCAGCCGGCGGCCGGGACGGCGGGCAGCGGGAGCTCGCCCAGCCCGGCACCGGTGAACCCGTTGCGCTTCGGATCGCTGATGATCTTGAGGCTGGACTCGCAGGTCAGGTCCACCGACCGCCACACCATCTCGCCGCCCTGCTCGACCAGCTCGTGCAGCTGGACGTGCATCGTGTACGGGTAGACCCCGGGCCGGCTGGTGTCCACGGTCGCCGCCCAGTACCAGCCGTCGTAGATCATGTCGGGCGACCCGTACTGGGCCGGGTACATGATCTTCTCGACGACCGCCTGGCCGGTGATGTCGGTGATCACCGGGGCCGGGTAGTTGTACGCGGCGGCGCTGCCGGTGGTCCTGCCGGTGACGTCCAGCAGCTTGCCCTCGGTGAGTCCGCGCCCGGTGCCCGGGCGGGCCCGCTTGCCGACCCGGCGCTGCAACCGCTTGACGTCGGCCTCCTCGACGCCGCCCTCGGCGTCGAGCGAGGCCAGCTCGTCCAGCGTGCGCCGGTCGTCGGCGCGCTCCTGCTCGGCCAGGTAGTTGCGCGGCACCGTCGGGGGGATCGCCCCGAGGGCCGCGGGCAGCCAGTTGAGCACCTGCTCGGTCGCCTGCGATCCGTCGGAGAAGTAGGTGCCGGGCACGATCGTCACCAGCTTCTCGGTGCCGACCCCGGCGGAGCCGAACAGCTTCATGTTGTCGAACCAGTACGTGTTCCCGGCGAGCGTGCGCTCCTTGAGCGCGTTCTCGACGTCGAAGAGCACGATGATCCCGTGTTGCTGGGCCATGGAACCGCCTTTCCGGAGAGGTGGCTCACACCCGCAGCAGCGCGGGGGAGTCGACGTGCAGCACGGCGTTGGGTCCTTCGTGGAGCCGGACCGAAAGCCGGTACCGGTAGGGGACGCCGGGTGTCATGCCGTAGGGGACGACGCCCTCCCAGACCAGCAGGTCGTAGTTCTCGTGCCCGCCGGAGTCGGTGGCGTCGACCGTCGGCGCCGGGACGGCGGCGGGCGCCGCCGTCCCGGGCGCCGCGTCCGGCCCGGCCGGCGCGGGGACGGCCCCGGCGGGCAGGAACTCGATGGCCTGGATCTCGACCGGGGTCTGCACGTCCACGTGGATGGGGGTCCACTGGACGATCTGCCCCGGGGACACCACCGTGACGAGGTCGGGGGTGCCCTGGTGCCGGCTCGCCGGGCCGTCGTCGACCAGCGAGAGGTTCCCGTTGTGCAACGTGCGGTCGGACAACGCCCCCACGGCGTCGACCATCACGACGATGCTGATCCTGTCTGACATCGATCCTCCTCCTTGTCGAAGGTCAATCGGACGTTCCGCGTGTTCAGCCCCGGTCCCGGACCAGCGGCGTCTTGCCGACGGCGGTCCGCTCGATCCGCGGTGAGGAACGGGGGACGAACACCAGCCGGAACCCGTATCCGGTCTGCTCGATGGACGCGGCGTTGGCCTCCCGGTCGTTGAAGAGCGACAGGGAGTCCGGCAGCGCCTTGGTGAACAGCTCGCGCGTCCCGCCCTGGCCGAGGGCCTGCTCGACGGCCGCCGTCGTGCCCTCGGCGTCGTCCACCGCCGCCAGCAGGGTGAGCGTCCGGTCCTCGCGGTGGTTGTGGAACTGGACCTCGTGCGCCGCCACGTCCAGGTCGACGCCGGTCGCCGCGCGCAGCCGGCCGCGCAGCGCCGCGTAGGCCAGCGTCGCCGAGTACTGGCTGTCGTTGAGGTGCAGCACGTCGGCGGTGCGGCCGGCGAACTCGAACCGCTCGGTGCGCAGCCCGGGCCCGTCCAGCGCCGGACGGCGGATCATGCGGTCGCCGAGCTTGAGCCGCAGCAGCGGCGTCTCGTCGGCGTGCAGCCGGGTGACGACCAGCTCGCCTTCCTCGCCCTCGGCGACGGCGCGGCCGTGCTCGTCCACGATCTCCACCAGGTGCAGTCCCGGCACGGCGGACAGCGCCTGCGAGGTGTGGTCGAGCTGCAGACCGACGCACTCGGCCTGCGTCGCGGCGAAGTAGCTGAGGATCGACACGTTGGGGAAGAACTCCCGCAGCTCGTCGCGCTTGCGCCGCGGCAGCGAGCCGCTGCCGTACATCGCGACCCGGAAGCTCGCCCTGGCCTGCGGGGACAGGCCCGCGCCCAGCTCGGGAAGCAGCGCGATGCCGGCGGTGATGCCCATCAGCGCCTTCGGGCCCGGGTAGGAGAACATGTGCTCCAGCACCGGCGCGCTCACCGGCCCGGCGCCGATGTAGTTGACCCCCGGGACGTGCGACAGGACGCCGCCGACCATGGTCCCGCTGCTCCACATCTGGTAGTCGGCCAGGGTGGTGAACAGCCAGCGCGGCGCGGGGCCGCGCAGGTAGCGGCCGAGCTGGTAGGCGCCCATGAACGCCCCGGCGATGCGGTAGGTGTCGCGCAGCTCCCGCAGCGAGTACACGATCTCCAGGGGCATGCCGTCCCCGGTGCCGCCGCTGGCCACCACCTCGAACCCGCCGCGGTCGATCGGCACGACCATGCCGGCCCGCGTACCCATGAACATGTCCCGCTGCACGGCCTTGTCCGACAGCGGGATCCGCTCCCACTCGGCCAGGTCGGCGGGGGCGTCGCGGATCCCGAAGTAGTGCAGCCGCTCACGCCACAGCGGGTTGAGCAGCGCGATCCCGACCAGCTGCCGCAACCGGCGGAACACCAGCGCGTTCTGCACCTCGAGGGGGGCCTGGCAGTACGGGACGCCGGTGCGCCGCCCGTACTCTTCCAGCTTCCCCGCGAACGACGGCAGCCGGGTGACCTCGTCCACCGAGCGGGGCCGTAGCTCCTCGTCGGTGATCAGGCGTGCCGCCGGCTCCGCCGCGGCGGCGACGCCCGGATTCGTCATGGTCATGAAGGACTCCCGTTCCGGTGGCCGGGCCGGGCCGTGGCGCTCGCGCCCAGCACCCGCCGCCCGACGTCCCTGATCTCGGTGATGAGCATGGCCAGGTGGCCGGCGTCGATCAGGTGGTTCATCACGACCACCCGCAGCGCCGCCACCCCGTCGATGTCGACCTTGGAGATGAAGAAGCGCCCGCCGCTGCGGATCCGGTTGCGGATCTCCAGCTGGAGCCGGTGCGTGGTCGCCGGTTCCAGGCCGTCCGGCAGGTAGCGGAAGCACAGGATGTTGGACTCCGGCTCGTGCGCCACCGCGAAGTCCGGCTCGGCGTCGATCATGCGGTACGCCTGCCGGGCCACCGCGCACAGCCGGTCGATCTTCTGGGCGAACAGCGCCGGGCCGTAGACCGACCACACCGTCCAGAGCGGCATGATCATCGGGCGTTTCGTGCATTCGAGGGTCTTGTCCGCGCTGTCGTAGGCGCGGTAGATGTCCGGCTCCTCGTCGAAGACGTAGCTGGCGCGCTGCCGGAACGCGCCGCGGGCCGCCGCGCCGTCACGATAGAACAGCAGCGTGCACGGCGCCGGCATGAACAGCATCTTGTGCGCGTCCCAGGTCAGCGAGTCGGCCCGCTCGATGCCGCGCAGCCGGTCGCGGTGCCGGTCCGACAGCAGCAGGCTCGCCCCGTGCGCCCCGTCCACGTGCAGCCACAGCCCGTGCCGGTGTGCGACGGCCGCGAGGTCCTCCAGCGGGTCGAAGGCGCCCATCGAGGTGGTGCCCGCCGAGGCCACCAGGCAGAACAGCCGCAGGCCGCGCCGGGTCGCCTCCTGAAGCACCTTGCCCGCCAGGTCGGCGCGGATCCGCCCGGCATGGTCGACCGGGAGCCGGACGATCTGCCGTTCCCCGATGCCGAGCACTCCGGCCGCCCGGGTGACGCTGTAGTGGGCCTCCTCGCTGACCGCGATGGCCGGCGGTCCCGGCAGGCCGGCGGCGCCGCGCGTCCAGATCTGCGGGAAGGCGCGGTCGCGGGCGGCGAGCAGCGCGGTCAGGTTGGCCAGCGAGCCGCCCGAGGTCGTCACCATGGCGAACCGGTCGCGGTCCCAGCCGATGAACCGGTTGAGCTCCTCGGCCATCAGCCGCTCGGCGACGTTAGGGAGCTGCCCGGCCTCGTAGAAGGAGGAGGGCTGGTTGACCACCGAGCCGACCATGTCGATGAGACCGGCCAGCGGCACCACGCCGGAGAACTGCCGCCCCATGTAGCCGGGCGAGTGGACCGGGATGCCGGTCCCGGTGTACAGGTCGACGATCCGGTTCACCCGGTCGGCGTCGAAGTCGGCGACGCGCCGCCGCTCGGGGGTCATCAGGTCCCGGGCGGCCTTCAGCAGCACCGCCGGGTCCAGCAGGTCGAGCCCCCGGACCGACCGGTCGCGCAGGTGGCTCGTCAGGCGGCCGGCGATCTCGACGGCGCCGTCGTGGAAACGCTCGGGGTCGAAGGCCGCGGTGAGGCCCGGCGTGGGCGCCGGGGGACCTTCGGCGGTGGGCTCTGGCGGGGAACCGTGGACATCGGAAAGCGAACTCGTCACGAAGAATACTCCAACCGGTCCGGCGTCGGGACATCTTTATGGCCGCGACCGGGCGTGAATTCACAGACGACGAATCACGCCGGACGGCGGTCACATGAATGGTTCTCGCGGGCTGATTCCTGATCTTTTGCCGTTGCGTCGAGCGAGAAAACAACCCTCGGCCGGCGGAAGCGCGAGGTGAGGTGATGGCCGGGCCGCCCTGGCGCGGTGGGAACGGTCCAGTGATGGATGGAACATCGATCGATACCGGCGTGAGACGGCGCGGGGGATGTAATGTCCCCTGCTCACGCCCTTGTCGAGCGGTCGGGAGGTCCGGGGCGAGGTCTCGCCGGCGCTCGGGCCGCGAACGGTGCCGTCGCGGGCGGACCGCGGTCAACTCACATTGATTTCGCCTGTCATATCGGTCCGCACGCCTGTCATGTGACCGACCTAATCATTGATTGCGGGAGATACGCAAGGCCTCTGTCGCCGGCGGGATTGACAGATTCCGGCCATGGTTATCCAGGGATGACGATTGGGATGAGGAGACGTCCGGTCCGTCCCGGCCGATTCGGCGGCACGTGAGTTTTTCTCGCCGATGCGTCGGTTCCGATATTCTGGCATTGGTCCCGATATTCGAACTCTGGCGGCGCGGGATGACCATCCGGCCGGTCAGCGTGCCGGGTGCGGGGGGAGTAGCGGGGCGAGAGCGAACCGGGTGGTGGCCCAGGCGACGTACAGCAGGGGGGAGGCCGTCAGAAAGATGCCCGCCACCGGCTTCAGCAGGACGGCGGCCACGGCGAGGCCGAGCACGGCGAGGCCGAACGCCGGCAGGTACCAGCGCCGGACGACCAGATAGAGGCAGGGGAGGATGAGAGGGCGCAGCCGCACCGGCTCCGCCGCGCCGGCCACCAGCACCAGGAGCGCGAACACCACCGTCACGACCAGTGCCGACATCACGAGGAAGAACGGAACCAGCGCCGGTCCCCACGCGGTGGGCGCGACGGCGGCGACGTCCACGGCGAGCACGCCCACGGCCGCCGCGCCACCCGACCACAGCAGCAGCGCCCGCGGTGCCGCACGCCGGTAGCCGCGCCAGAACGAGCGCGCCACGTCCGCCGACCCGTCCCCGAGCGCGGCGAAGCCCCCGAACGCACCCGCCAGGGCCGGCCCGCACGGCAGCGAGAGCACGGCGAGGAAGGGCCACGAGGCGTCGCCCACGATCGCGAGCGCGGCGAGCAGCGGCGCGCACGTCAGCGCGAGCAGGACGTTGGTCATGAGCCCGGCGTAGACGGTGGCGAACAGCAGCTCGTAGGTCTCCTGCCGGGCCGGTCTGAGCAGGCGCGGTGTTCGCCGGTCGCCGCGGGCGCTCATCCCTTGAGCCCGCTCGTCGCGATGCCGCGGATGAAATACCGCTGCCCGAACAAGAAGACGACCAGGATCGGCAGTACCGACAGCACCGCGCCCGTCATGATCATCGCGTACTCGGCGTCGTACTGGCCGACGAACGAGCGCAGGCCGAGCTGGACGGTCCACAGATCGTTGCTCGTCAGGTAGATGAACGGCCCCATGTAGTCGTTCCAGGTGTTCACGAACGTGAGCATGGCGAGGCTGGCCAGCGCCGGTTTCGACAGCGGCAGCATGATGCGCCGGTAGATGCCGTACTCGCTCAGGCCGTCGATCCGGGCGGCCTCGCACAGGTCGTCGGGGATCGACAGGTAGTACTGCCGCATGAGGAACACGCCGAACGCGCCGAACGCCTGCAGCAGGATGATCGACCAGTACGTGTCGGTGAGCTCCGCGCGCTGCATCATGATGTACTGCGGCACCATGTACGCCTGCCAGGGCACCGCGATGGTGGCGATATAGGCCAGGAACAACGCGTCCCGGCCGGGAAAGCGCACCTTGGCGAACCCGTAGGCGGCGAAGCTGCCGGTCAGCACCTGCAGGACGGTGATGGCGGCCGACAGGAAGGCCGAGTTGCCCAGGTAGGTGAGCATCGGGATCCGGTCCCAGATCTCGACGAAGTTCGACCAGCGGAACTCCCGGGGGATCCACTCGATGGGCACGGTGAGGACCTGGTTGTCCCGCTTGAGGGAGGACGACACCATCCACCCGAAGGGCACCAGCACGAGCAGGGCGACGGCGAGGAGGGACGCGTACGCCAGTGCCGTCCTGAGCGGGCGTGGCCGTCGAGAGCGGGGGCCTGCTGGCCGGCCGGGCGGCGAGGGCGGGGCGACGACCGCCGGAGCGTCGGGCAGTGCGGTCATCGGTCGCTCCTGCGTTCGTTGAGGCGGAACTGGACGACGGTCACGGTGAGCACGATGACGAAGAGCACCAGGGCGATGGCCGAGGAGTAACCGAACCGTCCCTCGGTGATGCCCTCCCGGTAGACGAGCTGGGCCAGGACCAGGGTGCTGCGGCCCGGACCACCGTCGGTCATGACCACGATCAGGTCGAGCACCTTGAAGCTCTGGATCGTCAGCATGACCACGACGAAGAACGTCGTGGGGCGCAGGCACGGCAAGGTTATCCGCCGGAAGCGATGCCAGGCGTTCGCGCCGTCCACCCGGGCGGCCTCGTGGTACTCCTTCGGGATCGCCTGCAGGCCGGCGAGGAACAGCACCATGTAGTACCCCATGTCCCGCCACACGCTGGTGATGATCACGGCGGGCATCGCCCAGTCCGTACTGGCGGCCCACCGGGGCGGGTCGTCGACGCCGAGCGCCTGGAGGATCTGGTTGACCGGTCCGGCCGTCGGGTTGAACAGCATGTTCCACACGACGGCCACCGCGACCAGCGAGGTGATGTACGGGAAGAAGGCCGCGGTGCGGAAGAACCCCACCCCGCGCAGCCGGCGGTTCAGGGCGAGCGCCAGGCCGAGCGCCGCGGCCAGCGTGAGCGGGATGTGGCCGGCCGCGTAGTAGAGGGTGTTGCGCAGCGCGACGAAGAAGGTCTCGTCCCGCAGCAGCCGCTGGAAGTTGTCCAGGCCCACCCACTCCGGGGTGCGGTAGGAGTCCCAGTCGACGAACGCCAGCGCGAACGCCGCGAGCATCGGGACCAGGGTGAACAACGCGAAGCCGAGGAAGTTCGGGAGGATGAAGCTCCATCCGACCAGGACGCCGCGCCAGGCGCGCCGCTTTCGCGGCGGAGTCTCCGGCGCCGGTTGCGTTATCACTTGAGCCATGGCCGTCCTTGGTGTCTTCCCGCTCCGCCGCCGGCGCGGCCGGCGCCTGCCGGCTCCGCTAGTCGAGCACTTCGCTCTTGACGCGGTCCCCCATCGAGCCGATGCCCTCGTCGATCGACTTGTCGCCGACCATGATGAGCTCGTGCTCCTCGTTGAGGATCGTGTCGATGTCGGAGGTGTGCTCGCTGACCGGCATCTCCAGCACCACCTTGCCGGGCTGGAAGGCCTTCTTGGAGATCTCGTCGGCCGGCATCCCCTTGAGGGAGAAGTACGCCTTGGTGATCTCGGGGCTCTGCAGCGCCGGCACGACGCCCACCTTGCCGATCGCCTCCGCGCCGGCCGGGCCGGCGGCGAACCTCACGAACTTCTTGGCCGCGTCCGCGTGCTCGGTCCGCCTGTTCACCGCGAAGGCGGTCGGCGAGCCGAACGTGGTCGCGCCGGTGGCTCCCGGCCGTTGCGGCATCGGTGCCAGGGCCCAGTCGACGTCGGTGGCGCCCTTCTCCTTCGCCGACAGGATTCCGGCGATGTACCAGGTGCCCATCGGCAGCATCGCGGTGGCACCGCTCTCGAACATCGTCTTGTAGTCGGACTTCTGTGCCTTGGCCGTGCCGAAGTCGAGGGTCGCGCCGTCCTTCTGCAGCCCGAGCGCCAGCTGGTACTGGTCGCGGAAGAACGAGTAGTCGCCGCCGAGCTGGTCGCCGCCGGTCTGCGCGGCGGCGATGGCCTGCACCACCGACCGCCAGGTGTGGTGGTAGGCGCCGTAGACCTTCTTGCCGCCCTTCTCCTTGGTGAGGGTCCGGGCGAGCTTCGCGTACTCGTCCCAGGTCAGGTGGTCGGTCATCTTCACGCCCGCCTGCTCGAAGTACTTCTTGTTGTAGTACAGCAGCCAGAAGTCCTGCCGGTAGGGCAGCGCGTAGTACTTGCCCTGCACGTTGAAGGCGGGAAGCCCGGCCAGCTTGGCGCCGTCCGCCGAGGTGGCGAGGTCGGTGATGTCCACCAGCTGCCCGCGGCTGGAGTAGCGGGAGTAGTCCGTGACGTTCTTCATCGTGATGACGTCGGTCCGGTCACCGCCCGCGAGCATGGTCGTGACCTTCTCGGGATAGTCGTCGGCGAGGATGTCCACCGGCTTGATCGTGATGTCGGGGTTCGCGCGCTGGAAGGCGTCGAACAGCGCGGTGAACTCGGGGGTCTTGGCGAGGTTCCACACCGTGACGGTCAGGGTGGTCTTCCCGCCGCTCGCCTGCTCGCCGGAACCGCCGCCACCGCCGCACGCGGTCACCGCCAGCGCGAGCGCGGCCGCCACTCCGGTGCACCTGACGAAGCGGCGGCGCTTTCCCGCCTTCGAAGCGATCATCGTCCGGTCTCCTTTCCGGCGCCCGTCAGGCGCTGACCTTGAACTCGTCGGCGGTCACGGCCGCGCGCGGCGGCCGACCGGACAGATAGCGCTCGAGCTCGTCGAGGGCGCTCTCGCTCATCCGCCTGGTCTCCGAGCCGAGGGAGCCGGCGACATGCGGGGTGATCATGACATTGGGCAGGTCGTACAGCGGCGAGGTGGCCGGGAGCGGCTCGGGGTCGGTCACGTCGAGGATCGCGTCCAGCCGGCCCCGGGCGCACTCGCGCTCCAGCGCGGCGGTGTCCAGGACCGCGCCGCGCGCGGTGTTGATCACGGTGGCCCCGTCCGGCAGCAGCGCCAGCTCGGCCGCCCCGATGAGGTGGCGGGTGGCCGGAAGCGCGGGCACGTGCAGCGTCAGCACATCGGAGCGCGGCAGCAACTCGGGCAGCGGCACCAGGCGGGCGCCCGCGTCGCTCACTCCGGCCGGGTCCGCGTACGGGTCGGCGACGAGGATCTCCACCTCCAGGCCACGCAGCCGGTCGACCACCCGGCGTCCCACCCGGGAGAAGCCGACCACGCCGATCGTCCGCCCGCGGTTGGACAGCTCGCCGCGGCGCGCCGCGTACGACCAGTTCTGCCGGTGCCTGCGCGCGTCCTGGGCCAGGAACGGGGCCTTCTTCCCGGCGAAGATGATCGCGGCGAGGGTGAACTCGGCGACCGGGACGGCGTTCTCGTCGGCGGCGTTGGTGACCAGGATCCCGCGGCGCCAGATCTCGTCGGTGACGAAGCCGCGCACCGTGCCCGCGCAGTGGAAGATCGCCCGGAGCCGGGGCGCGTCCGCCAGCCGCTCGGCCGTCAGCGGCGGGCAGCCCCAGGAGGTGACGAGCACCTCGACCTCGCGCAGCCGGCGTCGCACGTGCGGCGCGTCGAGGTCGCCGGTCACCAGTGGCTCGCCGAGCTCGACCAGGCCGCGCAGCCGGCGCAGCTGCGGCTCCTGGAACTGCACGGCGAACTTCGCGGGGTCCATGACCAGCAGGGCGTGGGGCGGATGTTCGTTCGTCACGCACGATCCTTAGGGAAAGCGCTTACCGGTCCGCCGATCATCCCTGATCATTTCAATCAGGTCAATAACGTATTAATCGAAGTTTTCGCTCAATATGCTCAGCATTGATCAGTGGCCACCTGATCACCTGAACCTGCCATGGTGGACGGCGGTGCCGGCCGGCACCGCCCATCCGAAGGGACGTGCGGGATGCCGGGCGAATTCGATGACCTGCGGCTGTCACCGTTCACCGGGTGGACCAGGGCGCACTGGGCGGCCCTCGCCGATCGGCTGCTGCTGGCGGTGCGCCCGCACGCGTCGGCGTCGCACGCCCGCATCACATTGCCCGGAGCTCCCGGCGGGTACGGCACGGACGTCGACGGGCTGGAGGGCTTCGCGCGGACGTTCCTCGCCGCGGGCTTCCGGGTGGCGGGGGAGCACGGGCGCGACCCGCTGAACCTCATGGAGTGGTACGCCGAGGGCCTGGCCGCGGGCACCGACCCCGCGTCGCCGGAGCGCTGGGTGCGGCTGGACGAGCACGACCAGGCCAAGGTCGAGGCCGCGTCGATCGCGTTGGTCCTGCACCTCACCCGGCCGTGGTTGTGGGACCGGCTCGGCCCGCGGGTGCGGGAGCGGGTCGTCGAGTACCTCGCGCCGGCGATCGGCGCGACCTATCCGCCGATCAACTGGATCTGGTTCCAGATCGTGGTCGAGCAGTTCCTCGCCTCCGTCGGCGGCCCCTTCGAACGTGCGGACATCGAGGCGGGGCTGGCCCTGACGGACGGCTTCGCCCGGGAGAACGGCTGGTACGCCGACGGCGCGGACCGCGCCTACGACCACTACGTCGGATGGGCCCTGCACTTCTACCCGCTCATCTGGACCGAGATGGCCGCCGGAGACCCGGACGCGGACGCGCGGCGGCCCGGCTACCTGCGCCGGCTCGAACGCTACCTCCACGACGCCGTCCACCTGGTGGGCGCCGACGGCTCGCCCCTCATCCAGGGCCGCAGCCTCACCTACCGCTTCGCCGCGGCGGCCCAGTTCTGGCTGGGCGCGCGCTCGGGCGTCGCGACGCCCGCGCCCGGCCTGCTGCGCCGCGCCGCCTCCGGCATCGCCCGGCACTTCGCCGACCACGGGGCACCCGACGAGGACGGCCTGCTGACGCTGGGCTGGCACCGGGCGTGGCGGCCGATCGCCCAGTCCTACTCCGGACCCGGGTCGCCGTACTGGGCGGCCAAGGGCTTCCTCGGACTGTCCCTTCCCGCGGATCACCCGGTGTGGACGGCGACGGAGGAGCCGCTGCCGGTCGAGTCCCGCGATTTCCACCTTGCCGTCGCCGCGCCCGGGTGGCTCGTCAGCGGGACGCGCGGAGACGGCATGGTGCGGGTGATCAACCACGGCACCGACCACTCCCGCCCCGGGTCCCGGCTGACCGACTCCCCGCTGTACGCCCGCCTCGGATACTCGACGGCCACCTCGCCCATCCTCGCCGGGGAGCACGCGACCCGGCCGGTGGACCAGTCGGTCGTGATCCTCGCGGCCGACGGCGAGCCCAGCCATCGCACCGGATTCGAGACCCTGGTCATCGGCCGCCTGCCCTCGGGGGCGCTGGTCGGCGCGTCCCGATGGCAGGCTCACTGGGTCACCCCCGACGGCCACGCCCCCGACCATGGATACGGACGCGGCGGGCGGGTGCGTCTCGGCCCGTGGCTGCACACGGTCTCGATCGTGCGCGGCGCCTGGGAGGTGCGCCTGATCCAGGTCGGCGACGCGGGGGACGGGCCGGGCTCGCTCCGCGTCGGCGGCTGGCCGCTGCCGGGTACCGGAGAGGTCCGCGAGGCGACGGCGACGGCGACGGTGTCGCACGACACCGGGCACTCGCTGGTGGCCGGCGGAGCGGGACTGGAGCTGTGCGGCCTGGTGTCCGCCGAGGACGCCTCGCCGCTCGCCTCCCGGGTCCTCGTCCCGTGGTGCGCCACGACCGGACCGGCCCGGGCCGGCACCTGGTACCACGCCGCGGTCTACCTCGGCGGCCGCGAACCGGGCGAGCCGCCGGCCGTCCACCGGAACGGCCCGGCCACCGTCGTCGGCTGGCCGGACGGGAGCACCGACGAGCTGGAACCCCGGTTCATGACGAGGACGACCGGACGATCAGGCGAGGTTCGATGACCACCCGATGCACGGGGCGGTGCGCGTCCCGATCGGCGATGCGGTCCGCCAGGAGCGCGAAGGCCGCCCGCCCGATGGCCGCCTTGGGCGGACGCACCGCGGTCAGCGGCGGGTCGCAGAGCTCCGCCACCTCGTCGTCGTAGGTGACGACGGCGAGATCCGCGGGTACCCGGACGCCGCGCTCCTGCACGCGTTCCACCAGGGAGATGGCCTCGGGGTCGGAGTGGACGAGCAGCGCGGTCGTCCGGGACGCGACGCACTCGTCGAGCAGGCCGTCCAGCACCCGGGACCACTCGCGATCTCTACGGTCGACCGTGTCGGCGTCCAGCACGCCGTCCGCCGGCAGGCCGAGCTCCTCGCAGGCGCGCCGCCACCCGCGCCGCACGTGCGGACTGGTCGGGCTCGCCATGGTGGTGACCACGCCGATCCGCCGGTGGCCCAGCGCGGCCAGGTGCCGCACCGCCATGGCGGCCCCGAACACGTGGTCGCTGACCACCGACTCCATCGCCTCCTGGTAGGGCCCGACGGCGGCGGCCCGCTCCACCAGGACCACCGGCACCTCGGCGTGCTGGAGCCAGCGCACCAGCGCCTCCCCATCCTGTCCGGTGGTGGTCGGCGCGACCAGCAGGCCGTCGACTCCCATGGAGTCGACGAGCCAGGAGAGCTGACGCCGTTCGTCGGCGGCCTGGTAGGTCGCCCCCCGCAGGACGACGCGCGTGCCGGCGGCGGCCGCGGCCTCGCGCACCCCGCGGATCACGTCGGGCCAGTAGTAGTCCAGCGACGGGACCACCATGCCGATCGTGAGCCGGGACCCGGGGTGGTGGGCGGTGCCCGGCACATTCTGCGGCACCGTTTGCGGCAGGGCCTGCGGCACCGGCTGCGGCGCGGCCTGGCCGATCGGCGGTTCCGCCGGGGCCGGGCGGGCGAGGGGGGCGGCTCCGCCGCGGACGCGGCGGATGAGCCCCTGGGAGGCGAGCAGGGCGATGTCGCGGCGGACGGTGATGGCCGAGACGTCCAGCTCGGCGGCCAGCTCGCTCACCCGCAGCACGCCGCGCCGCCGGAGCAACTCGACGGCCTGGGCCCGTCGCTCGTCCGGAAGCGGTGCGGCCGGGTCGGACACCGTCATAGGTCCGTCGCCGGAGCCGGTGCTGGTTCCAGTCATCGCCCTCCTCGCCGGCCCCAGTTTAGCGATCGAAGTTGATCGAAGGTGATGCGACGACCACGGGCGGCGCTGAAGACGCACCTATGACCGTGGTCGATCGATCAGATGGCCGCGACCACGACCAGGCGGTGCGCCGGCATCGGCCGGAATCGTGCCGTCAGGCCGATGCCGGCGATGATCCGGCTGAGGGCCGCCCCCGGCACGACGGGAGCCGAGGAGCCGAGGAGGCGATGAGACCGGACGGCCGGCGTGCCGGTTCGGGTGATCGGGGGCCGGACCGGGGCAGGCTGCGGTCCTGGCGCGAGTGCCGGTGTTCACCTCCCGACATCGCCGTCGTGGGCCCGGCCGCGCATCGGCCGGGCCCGGTACCTCATGATTCGGTGCGGGTCCACTGCTGGTTGGTGCCGCCGTTGCAGGTGTACTGGGTGATGTCGGCGCCGTCGGCGGTGGAGGCGTCGACGACGTCCAGGCACTTGCCGCTGTGCCGGGCCCTGAGCTGGTAGTAGCCGCCGGTCGCGACCCACTGCCACTGCTGGTTGGCGCCGCCGCCGCAGGTGTACTGGATGATGTTCGCCCCGTCGGCGGTGGACCCGTTCGCCACGTCCAGGCACTTGCCGCTGTTCTGGCTCACCAGCCGGTAGTAGCCGCCGCCGGCGTCCTGGAACTGCCACTTCTGGTTGCCGCCGCCGTTCCACGGATACTGCTTCACCTCGGCGTTGTTCGCCGTCGAGGCGTTGACCACGTCGATCACCTTGCCGCTGTGCCGGGCGGTGATCCGATGGTAGGGGGAGGTGGACCCGGCGCCGGCGACGACGCCGGTGGCGGTGTCGATGGTGATCTGCGGGTACCAGGTCAGGCTCATGCTGGTCTCGGACGGGAAGGTGATCGGCAGCCAGACGTACTGGGAGTCGTTCACCCGCCCGCCCCAGGCGCCGGCCCAGCGGTCGCCCAGGTACAGGTAGCTGGTCGTCGACGAGCCCTGCACGGGCAGCACGTACGCCGGCTGGGAGTTGAAGGTGGTGCCGTCGCCCACGTTGGTCCAGCCGGTCCAGGGTCCGGAGATGCTCGGCGCGGTCGCGTACCGCGCCTGGTTGGGGTTCCAGCCGGTCGCCGCCGAGGTCAGCAGGAAGTAGGTGTTCCCCCGTTTGAACATGGCCGGAGCCTCGCGAACGGCGTCGTTCCAGAAGTTGCCCACCAGCGTGCTGACGTTCAGGTAGTCGGAGGTGAGGCGGTAGATGAGCAGGTCGCGGTTCTCGTCGGCCGCGGAGATCATGTAGGCGGTGCCGTTGTCGTTGTAGAGGGTGATGTCCCGCGACATGTACTGGCCGAGCGGGCGGAAGCTGCCGTGGTAGGTGTAGTCGCCGTCCACGGTCGCCGAGGAGGCGACCGCGGCGCGGGCCTGGCCGTAGTCGGACCCGTTCTCCTTGTGCATCCACATGACGTATCTGCCGGTGGCGGCGTTGTAGATGACCTTCGGCCGCTCGATGTTGGCCACGTTGAGCTCGGCCGCCGACGAGCGGGTCAGCACGTCCCGGCGGAACTCCCAGCGGCTGAGGTCGGTCGACCGGTAGACCGACACCGCCCGGAAGGTGTTGTCCGGATTGCGGTTCTCCCCGAACCAGTAGTAATAGTCCCCCACCTTCAGGACGCCGCCGCCATGAGCGTGCACCACGGCCCCGCCGGTGTCGAGGAACTGGGTGCCGTTGGTCACGGTCACCGCTGCCGCGTGCGCCGTCCCGGCGGGAGCGGCGATCGCGGCGGCGAGCAGGATCAGCGCGGCGATCGCCCGGCGAACGCGCACGATGGGAACAGCGGGGGTCATCGTCTCTCCCGTCAACCTGTCGATACCGTCGTGCACGGCCGCCCGACGCGGTCGGCGCCCGCGTCCGCCGGTGTACCCGCACTACGACGAGCCGTCCGGGGAGCGGCCTGCCCTTCATCGCCGGCATCGCCGGGGCCGGATCGCGGTTCGGCGGCCCGACGGGTGCTTCGCCTCGATGGACTGAAACGATTGAAGAGGAGCATCGGGGCGTCAAGTGCCGGAGTCCCGGGTGCTCCGCCCGCAGCGGCCCACCAGCACCTTCCGGGATCGGCATGGACCCGGCGCGTGAAAGATTCAAGCCTACGGAGGGCGCGCGCGAGTCGCCCTCGCCCTTTGCCGGCCGGCTCACTTGACACGCGCGGAGCCGTGAGAGATCCCATGTAACTGGTCACAGAATGTGTTCCGCTGAAGAGCACGGGTCGCCGGTGGGTGTCACACGCTACCTCCGGCTCGCGGACCACGCGCGGTGCATCTCGCGGATCGGCCCCCAGGTCGGGCGGGTGCAGGTCAGCGGGGGCGGCGGTAGCGCAGCTCCAGCAGCTCGCCGCCGACGGCGGTGCTGGACACCAGGTCGAGCCGGTAGGACGGCGGGACGTCGTCGAACAGCCGGGTGCCCTCGCCCGCGACGTAGGAGAACAGGCTCAGACGCCACTCGTCGATCAGGTCGAGCCGCATCAGTGACCGCCACAGCCGGACGCCGCCCCAGACCACGATGTGGCCGTCGCCGCCGCGCCGCAGCCGGTCGATCTCCTCACCCGTGTCGCCGGCGGCGATGGTGGTGCCCGCCCACCCGGCCGTCCGCATCGTCCGGGAGAAGACGACCTTGCGGGCCGGGTTCAAGATGGCGGCGAAGGGATGGCCGGTGGACGTCGTCATGGCCCTGGACATGCCTTCGTAGGCGGTGCGCCCCATGACGTGCGCGTGCGCGCTCCGCAGGAAGTCCAGGTGCGCCGGGTCGTCGGGGACCTTGTTCTCCGGCACGTCGAAGCAGAACTTCCAGAAATCGGTGTCCTCGTCGGCGAGCAGGCCGTCGATCGACAGGTTGAACGCCGTCGCGATCATCGTCCGCATGGTCAGAACTCCTTGTTCGAGGTGGTCCACGGCCGGGTTCACCAGGGAACGCGCCGATCTTGGGCCGTACCGGCCGGCCGGTCGCATCGCCGGCGGCCCGCCGCCGGTGAGACAGACCTGATCGCCACCGGAAACTCATCGGTGCCCGGCGCGCGGTCCGGCGGCTGAAAGTTGCACGGCCTGGCGCGCTCCACTCTGCCGGCCACCGCCGCCGGGGTCGGCGGCGGCCGAGCCGGCATTCCGGTCGGAGGTCCGGCGGCCGGTGCCTGTCCTGTGGGTTCGTCCTGAGTCCACATGGTCTGGGGGCCTGCATGATTGATTGGAGGGCCGGCCCATTCATATCACGCTAGAGTATATATATTCATTGGTGAATGTGGCTTGAGGTAAGTTCGATTTCATGTGATGATGACGGTCGATCGCGCAGGAGCGGGTGAACCCCGTTCTCGACCGGGCGTCAAGGCGACATCAATCGCGGCGAACGGGCGGTTCACCCGTCGATCGACGCGGGCTCGCCGCGGAACGTTCAGTGAGGGAAAAGCGGTGTACGCATCTGCCGTGGTGTCGACGGGAAAGGAGTAGGCCGCATGAGGCCCGATGCCGGCTCTGCACGGTACGCCCTGGTGAAGCTCGGTTCCGGCAGTGCGAGAACGGCGCTCCGTCGATGGATGCGCGGCCGATGGCCTAGCAGGAGATCAGAAGGTTCTACCGTCCCGTTCGTATCATGATGAGCGGCCGCTATCACCTGGCGGTTCATGGGAATGCGTGGGTGAAGTCCGGCTGACATCGAGGTCGGTCCGGCAGCGCGAACAGATCCATGGGAAAGGGAAGAAGCAGATGCTTCTTCCGATCCGGCCGCGATTTTCGGCAGGCCGGGCGATGAACGACAGGCCCGTTGAGTTCCATTGTCCGCGAACTCGGTACGCCTGCTCGGATTACGTGATTTCCAGTGGAATTCGTGCTACGCGAGGAGGCGCCCGGTGCGCAGAGTGGCGGTTCTGGTCACCTTCCTGCTGTCGGTGATCGTCCTGGTCGTCATGCTCGCCGAGCAGGGGGCCGATCCGGCCGCGGCAGAGGCGCCGATCGTCACCTCGTCCCAGGTCCCGGCCGGGGGCCCGGAGACCCCACCCGACCGGCCGGACGACCACGGGGACCCGCCCGACGGTGACCCGGCCGACCAGGTCGTGCTCCAGGCCCTCGGCCACCGGCACACCTCCGCCCACCCGCCCCGCCGGCAGCCTCGCCGGCTCGCCGTTCTTCCGGTCCTCGCCACCGGGCCGGCTCCTTTCACCATGGGTGACAGATTCCCCGCCGGTGAGAGGTGGCGTCTGACGCCTGCCTCCCTCCAGGTCTTCCGCTGCTGATCGGCGGCGCGTTCGGGTGTACCGCCGAACCGTCGTTCGCCCGGTGGGTCCGGTCCGCCGGGCCGGGCGCGGGCCGCGGGACCCGGACGCCGCATGCCGAGTCCCGGTCGTCTGGAAGATCACGAGGTCATCATGAAAGCTCTCATCGACCATGCCCGCATGTTCCCGCAGCAGATCGAGGACAGGCGGGACGAGTTCGCCGAACTGGCGCACGGCCAGCGGCCGCAGGCGTTGTTCATCTCCTGCTCCGACTCCCGGGTGGTGCCGGCGCTGTTCACCGGCGCGCGTCCCGGAGAGATCTTCGAGCTGCGCACCGCCGGCAACATCGTGCCCCGGTACGGCTGGCCGGCCGCCTGCGCTGTGGCCGGGACGCTCGAGTTCGCCGTCGAGGCACTGCAGGTGCCCGAGATCGTGGTCTGCGGGCATTCCCACTGTGGTGCCGTGCGGGCCCTGATCAACCGGCGGAGCGTCCGGGACATGCCACTGGTGGAGCGCTGGATCACCCGGGCCGGTCACGCTCCCGACTCGCCGGCCGAGCACGACCTGTTACCGGACCCCGACCACGAGGCGGTGGCCAGGCGCCATCTGCTGACCCAGCTGGGGCACCTGACGACCTATCCCTGTGTCGCCCGGCGCCTCGCCGAAGGGCGGCTGCGCCTGCACGCCTGGTTCTACACGATCGACACGGGCCGGGTGTTCGCCCACCGGCCCGACACGGGCGCCTTCGACCCGCTGTGACCGCCCGGTGGCGGCCTCGCGCCGTATCCGATCCGGCAAGCCGCCATTCCCCTGTCGTGGAAGGACCTCCGTTGTCCGTCGTCAACTCAACGCTCCGCCGTGCCCTGCGCACCGACCTGACCGCCTCGATGGTGGTCTTCCTCGTCGCCCTGCCACTGTGCGTGGGCGTGGCCGTCGCCTCCGGCGTGCCGGCCGAACTGGGCCTGATCACCGGCATCGTCGGCGGCCTGGTCGTCGGCATGCTCCCCGGCAGCAGCATGCAGGTGTCCGGGCCCGCCGCCGGCCTCACCGTCCTGGTGGCCGAGGCCGTCGGCACCTACGGGCTGCGCGCGCTCGGAGTCATCGTGCTCGGCGCCGGGCTGCTGCAACTCCTGCTCGGCGCCGTCCGGCTCGGACGCTGGTTCCGGGCCATCTCCGTCGCCGTGGTGGAGGGCATGCTCGCCGGAATCGGCCTGGTCATCATCGCCGGCCAGCTTTACGCCATGGCCGGCGCCCCGCCCCCGGCGAGCGGCCTCGGCAAGATCTTCGGACTGCCCGGTCTCGCCGGCGTGCTGGCCGGATCGGCTCCGGCGGCGACGGCCTTCGCGCTGGGCGCCGGCACCATCGCGGTGATCGCACTGTGGTCCAGGCTGCCGGCCCGGGTGCGCGTCGTCCCCGGCGCGCTGGCGGCCGTCGCCCTCGCCTCGGGCCTCACCGCGCTGCTCGGCCTGCCGGTGGCCAGGATCCAGGTGGAGGGTCTGGCGGCGGCGATTCAGCCGCCCGGCCCGGCGCAGCTCGGGCTGCTGGGCGACGCCGGTGTGCTGGCCACCATTGCCGCGTTCGCCCTCATCGCCTCGGCGGAGACGCTGTTCTGCGCGGCGGCGGTGGACCGGATGCACGACGGGCCGCGCACCGACTTCAACAAGGAACTCCTCGCGCAGGGCGTGGGCAACGTCCTGTGCGGGATGCTCGGCGCGCTCCCCATGACGGGGGTCATCATGCGCAGCGCCGCGAACGTGCACGCCGGCGCGAAGACCAAGATGTCGCGGGTGGTGCACGGCATGTGGCTGCTACTGTTCGCCGCGCTGCTGCCCGCCGTGCTCGGCCTGATGCCGGTCGCGGCGCTCGCCGGGGTGCTGATCCACGCGGGGTTCAAACTGCTGCCGATCCGCACGCTGGTCCCGCTGTGGCGGGCGAGCCGGGGGGAGGCGCTGATCGTCGCGGTCACCGCGCTGTCGATCGTGGCCGTCAGCATGTTCGAGGGCGTGCTGATCGGCCTGGCGCTCGCCGTGATCAAATGCGCCTGGGAGACCTCGCACATCCAGGTCGAGGTCGACGACCGCGGCGAGGGCCCGGTGCTGGTCGTCCTCACCGGAAACGCGACCTTCCTGCGGTTGCCGAAGATGCTCGACACGCTGGAGGCCCTGCCGACGGACCGTCCGATCGAGCTGAACCTCGCCGGACTGCGGCATCTCGATCACGCCTGCCGTACCGCGCTCACCGCGTGGACCGAACGGCACAACAGCGAGAGCGCCGTACCGGTCCGTCTCATCCACGCCTGAGCGGGATCGGCCACCGCTGCGGCGTCGTGCCCCGTCCCCGGCCGTCACCGGTCCGGGCCCGGGGCGCGGGCGACGAGACCGGCCCTGGACCCGCCGGCGCGGGTCCAGGGCCGGTGAAGCACCGGTCACCGCTCCCTCGCCTCGATCTTCACGGGTGCGGGGAAAGGGGCGGGATGGTCTCCCGGCCGCGGCGACCGGCCGGTCAGATCACCTGGATGAGCACGCGCGCGTAGCGGGTGAGAGGGAACTCGCCGTCGTCGGTGCCCTGCAGGATGATCGAGACGCTCTGCCCCGCCGCGTCGTCCGGGACGGTGACCGAGGCCCGGCCGTGGCCGTGGTCGGCGATCGTGACCCGGCCGGGGTAGGTGCCCTCCTCCCGGTACTGCCACCAGCGCAGCGTCACGCGGTCGTGATCGGGGTCGGTGGCCCGGCCGGTGAGCGTGACGACCGAGCCGGGGCGGGCCCGGACCGTGCCGCCACCGTCGATCCGGACGGTGGGCGGGTGGTCGGCGGCGCGGTAGTCGGGGGTCAGCGTCCAGCGCATCCGGGCGGCGAAGTCGTTCTGCGCGGCCCCGGCCCACCGCAGGGTCGTGTAGTTCTGCACTTCGGCACCGGTGCCGTCCTGCTCCGCCGGTGCCAGGGTCCACAGGTTCGGGGTGGTGCTCCGCCGGATCGAGCGGCCGCCCCAGCCGCCGAGCGCCGGATCGTCCGGGGCCTGGATCCCGGTGTCCAGCAGCGGGTTGAAGGCGACGTTGTCGCCCTCGGACAGGAAGTCGTACGGGTCCAGCG
Source organism: Sphaerisporangium rufum (assembly GCF_016863395.1). Classification (GTDB taxonomy): domain Bacteria; phylum Actinomycetota; class Actinomycetes; order Streptosporangiales; family Streptosporangiaceae; genus Sphaerisporangium; species Sphaerisporangium rufum. The sequence goes on from NZ_BOOU01000031.1 coordinate 79,577, forward strand.
GCTTGCACCAGCCGCTCGGCGCGCGTTCGGCGTCGCCGAAGATGTCGAGCGGGTCGCCCGGCATCGCCTGCCCGTCCAGCCAGGACCGGTACAGCGAGCCGAGCGGGCCGATCTGGATGTTCTCCCTGGTCCACGCACCGCTGAAGTAGACACGGTCGGCGGGCAGCCCCCGGACGTTGCCCTGTCCCCACTCGCAGTTGAAGCCCCAGGTGGCGTAGCCGCCCTCCAGGTTCTGCACCCGGACGTCCGGCCAGGACGGGGCTATGTACTCGGCATAGGTCTCGTCCTGGAAGCCGCTGGCCAGGATGACCGCCTTGGCGGAGACCGCGGCCTTGATCCGGGGCCAGCGCCCGGTGCCGGCGAACCGGTCCTCGATGGACTTCAGGGCGCGGGCGATGGTGCCGGTGCCGCCCCAGGCCTGCAGGTACACCGGCCGGGGGTCGTCATCCAGCAGCAGGTCGCGGATCAGGTCGGAACCTTCGGTGTCGGTGGCCATCTCGCCCTCGAACGCGATGTTGCCGACCTTGACCGTGGCCAGCAGCGCGCCGGGCGCGGGATAGCGCGGGTCGTGGCGGCGCAGGTTGGGGTACACCTCGGCGTACGCGCGCAGCACCTGGTCCTGGATGGTGCGCGTCCCGGTCCACCGCCACGACGTCTGCGGCGTCTGGTACTCCCGGCCGGGCAGGAAGAACCGGGTGCCCTTGCCGTCCCCGGCCCAGTGGTACCTGCTGCTGGTGTAGACGATGCCCTGGGTGTCGAGCTCGTTGGTGTAGAGCAGGTACCGGATGAGCGAGGCGAGGTCGTCGCTCTCCATGTCGGTGGTGACGACCGTGCGCGGCCGGTTCGCGTGCTGGGAGGACCGGGCGGGTTCGGCCGCGGCGGGCGGTGTGCTGGTCATCGTGATGACACCGTGCAGGGCAAGGACGCCGCAGGTCAACACGCGCACGCGGTACCGGTGCCGGGAAGCGGATGGGCCGGGAGGGGACACGGCGTCTCCTTTTCTAAATCCCTATTCGGTAAGGAATAGAGATGTGGGTCCCTGGCAGTATCCGGTCCCGAAGAGAAGGCGTCAACCCCGCCCTGGCATCCCCGGCGCGCGGGCGCCCGCATGCCTGCCGGCGGCACGCGGGGACGTGGCCGAATGGCCGGGCTCACAGGTTCGCGGCGATCCGATCCAGCATCGCCTCGACCGCGGCGATGTCGCCGGCGCCGGCCGCCGGGCCGTCGTAGGCGTAGACCAGCTCGGTCCCCCCGGCGGACGGGGTCAGGGTGACGATGACCCGCTCGCCATCGCCCGGGTGGAACACGATCCGCCGGGGAGGGTCCAGCTCGCCGAAGCCGACGGTGAAGGGCAGCCGGGTGGCGCCGTCGTCGGAGACCATGGTGGCCGACACTCCGCCGCCGGGTCGGGCGTCCACCCGAACGGTGCCGGCAGGGGTGCGGAAGCCCGGGACGACGAACCACCGGGCGAACGCGTCCGGCTCGACGAAGAACCGGAACACCGCCCGCCGCCGCCACGACCTGATCGGCTGGGCGGAGGAGACCGACGGGTTCGTCCTGGAGGACGACTACGACGCCGAGTTCCGCTACGACCGCCGGCCGGTGGGGTCATTGCAGGGCCTGGCGCCCGGCCGGGTCGTGGCGCTCGGCTCGGTGAGCAAGACCCTGGCGCCCGGCCTGCGGATCGGCTGGCTGCTCGCGCCGCCACCGCTGCTCGGGCCGCTCACCCGGGAGAAGCTGCTGGCCGGTCGCGGCATACCGGCGCTGGACCAGCTCGCTCTCGCGGTGATGATCGAATCCGGCCGGTTCGACCGGCACATCCGCAAGATGCGCGACGTCTACGCCACCCGCCGGCGCGCCCTGGAGGCGGAGTTCGCCCGGCACGCGCCCCAGGTGCGGCGGGCTGGACGCCGGCTGCCACGCGCTGCTGCCCCTGCCGCGCGCGCTGGCGGAGGAGGCCGTGGTGGCGGGCGCCGCGGCGCGCGGCGTCCGGGTTTACGGGCTCGGCCGCTACCGCGTGCCGGCGGCCACCCCGGACCGGCGTCCCGCCCGCCCGCACGACCCCGCGTTGGTCGTCGGCTTCGGCAACGTCGGCGAATCCGCGATCCGCGCCGGGACCCGGATCCTCGCCCGGCTGCTGACCGGCTGACCGGCCCGCCGCGCCCGCGCCGGCGGCACGCGTGCTGATCCTGGACCCGGAAAGGCTGAAAATTTCACCGCCCGTCCAATGAGGCCGGACGCCCCGCCGGCCGCGTGTCATCCGGTTCCGCCGTCATGTGCCCAGGCACCGGCCGCCTCTGCACGGGCCGGCTCCGGCCCGCGGGGCCGGCCGGCCACGCCGGCGAGACGTCCCGGCGCGTCGGCGTCCTTGACGGTGCGGAGGGCGATTCCTACCGTGCGATCGATCACAGACGACCGGCCGTTCCGGAAGGTGCTCATGCCGCAGAACCTCCCGATCGGCCTGGAGAGCGGCGGCGCGGCGATGTTCGTGTTCGGGCCGGCCTACGCGGTGCGTGCCGGGCCCGTCGACCGGCTCCTCGAAAGGCTGCTGCGCATGCCACTCATCCCTGTCCTCCGCCCGGGCCTCAGCGGGTCGGTCCGCGCCGCCCGTCTCCTCGCGGCGGCGCTCGTCCTGGCGGGCGTGGCGGTCGCGTCACCGGCCTCCGCCGCGAGCGGACCGGCCCTGACCAGGATCGGCGACACTCTCCTCGATGCGTCCGCGCTGTACTTCGTCTCCTACGACGGCCTGGTCAACAACGGGTCGTTCCAGCGCAGCGGCATCATCAGCTACGCCGGGTACCAGTACGCGGCGTGGTACACGGCCGACCGGACCGTCGTCGTCGCCCGCCGCGCGTTGCCGGGCGGCCCGTGGCAGACGCTGCGGCTGCCGCACACGCTCAGCACCAACGACTCCCACAACGTCATCTCCCTCGGCGTCTCGCCGTCCGACGGGCGGATCCACGTCGGCATGGACGTGCACAACACGCAGATCTACTACCTGAAGTCGGAGGCCGGCCTGGCCACCGACCCCGGGTCGCGGAGCTGGACCGCCGCCCGGTTCGGCGCCGTACAGCGCACGCTGGACGGGGTGAACCTCGGCGATATCAGCTACCCGCAGTTCGTCCCCACCCCGGAGGGCAGGCTCCAGTTCGCCTACCGCACCGGCGGCGCGGGCAACGGCACGATGGAGCTGGCGGAGTACGACGGCTCGACCTGGCGCAGGCTCGGCAGGTTCTCCTCCAACACGGGTTCGTGGAGCCAGCACGGCGCCACCAGCACCACGCGCAGCATGTACGTGCACGGCCTGACCTACGGGCCGAACGGCCGGCTGCACGCCACCTTCACCTGGCGCGAGGGCAACGGCGCGGTCATGTGCGCCTCCGGCGGCCTGGCCAACCACGACACCGGATACATCTACAGCGACGACCGCGGCCGCACCTGGCGCGACGGCGCCGGCCGGCAGGTCGGCACGACCGGCGGGACGCCGGTGTCGGTGTCGTCGCCGGGCCTGGTCGTCGACCCGCTCAACGCCGATCACGCGCTGATGAACCAGGAGAGCCAGGCCGTCGACTCCGCCGGGTACCCGCACGCGATCATCAGCTACGTCCCGGGCCGGTTCGGCCAGTGCGTGGCGAACTACGCCGCCGGACGCACGGCCAACGGCCGGGCCTTCCACCTCTACCAGGACGGTTCGGGCTGGCACAAGGTGGAGATCCCGGTGCCCTTGCAGGCGGTCGGCCGCTCCCGCATCGTGTTCGGCGCGTCCGGCGACGCCTACGTCGTCATGCCCTACGGCCGGGTGGTCGCGGCGAGCAAGGCGACCGGCTGGACCGACTGGCGGGTGCTCTTCGACGGCAGCGGGCTGAACGCGTTCGGCGAGGTGCTGGTCGACTACGAGCGGCTCACCGCCGACGGGGTGCTGTCGGTGCTGTACCAGCAGAAGTCGTCGGGCAATACGCCGTCCGCCATCCGGGTCCTGGACCTGCGGCTCGGCTGACGGCCGCCCTTCTCGGCCGGCGGTTCATGTTCGCGCTACCACCGATCCAGATCCGCCGGCCACGTTGCCGCCGCCGACCTGCGCGCTGCCGGACACATGGCACTGTAGGAGACCGCCCACCACAGTGACCCATGATTTCGGAGGCGAGCCGCGAGCATGACCTACCGTCACGCGACCGTACGGGAGAACCACCAGGACCTCGCCAGTGGTGCGGTGCTCCACTCCGCCGCCGGGTTCCCCGCCTTCCCGGTCAGGCTGGCCAGCGAGGTGTTCCAGCGCGCTCTCGAACTGCGCGGCAAGGAGCCGGTGACGGTCTGGGACCCCTGCTGCGGCAGCGGCTACCTGGTGACGGTCATCGCGTTGCTACACCGGCGCCAGATCAAGGCGGTACTGGCCTCGGACATCGCTCCGGAGGCGCTGCGGTTGGCGGAACAGAACCTCGGCCTGTTGAGCCGGACCGGCCTGACGGCCCGAGCCGATCATCTCGACGGACTGGCCGAACGGTGGGGCAAGCCGTCGTACGCCGCGGCGGCCCAGGCGGCCGGACGCCTCAGGCGCAGGCTGTCGGCCGACGGGGGCGACGTCCCCACTGCGGTGCGCCACGCCGACGTGTTCGACCCGGACGTACTGGAGATGCTCGGCGGCGCCCGGCCGGACATCGTGATCACGGATGTGCCCTACGGCGAGCAGACCTCCTGGCGCGGGCCGGGCGCGAAGACCGGGATCTCCGGCATGGTACGCACGCTGGCGTCGACACTCGCCGAGGACACCGTCATCGCCGTGGCGGCCCGGGGCCGGACGATCCCGCTGGACGACGGGCTGCGCCCGCGCACCACTTTCAAGATCGGCACCCGGACCGTGGCCCTGTTCCAGAACGCGCTTCGCCCTACGCTGTCAGGGTCCCCTTGAGGCAGGCGCCGGGCCCCAGTACCTGATCGGTCTGTCTCCAGACACCGTTACCGGCCCGTCGATGTCGCCGCCGCCCGTCAGCCGCCTGCGCACTGGAACCAGACCACTCGGCCGGCGTCGCACTCCACCCAGCCCCAGGCGGAGGCGAGCGCCTGGACCAGCCACAGGCCGCGGCCGGTGCAGCTCTCCGCGTCGGTGTCGGTACGCACCCAGGGGACGCTGGTGGCCGATCCGGCGTCGATGACGTCGATGTGCAGCGTGCCGCCGTGCTGGGCGACGGCCACCGTCACCTTGCCGCCGGGCAGCCGGGAGTCGGAGTGCCGGGCCGAGTTGGCGACCAGCTCGCTGACCAGCAGCACCGCGTCGTCGGCCCGGGGGTGACCGAGGCCGGCCAGCACCACCCGCAGGTAGCCGCGCGCCTTGGCCGCCGACGCCGGTTCACCGGGCAGGTCGATCTGCCCGAGCAGCCGGATGTCCTGCGGCGGGCGGCCGGCCGGGCCGGTGCGGCCGGCGTCGATCCGCAGCTCGGGCGTCAGCCACCCGCCCGGCGGCGGCAGGAACGCGGCCGGTGCCTCGGCCCGCTGTCCTTGGTCGCCCGTATGCATCTTTGGACCCCTTTCGCCGGCCTGATCGCCATCTGCGGACTTCATGTGATCGATCAATCACTCACCGTGAATGTGCGTCCGATGGTCACTGATTCCGGCCCTGGTCGGCAAGCGAAACTGCAAATTTTCCTGGAGATGCTTCTTTGGCATTCCGCCGGTACGGTCTCTGTCGCGATGGCACACTGTGCGTAACCAAGCGGGAGGTTTCCGTGACGACTGGACGTGGACCTACGGTGCGGCGCAGGCGGCTGGCCGGCGAGCTGCGCAGGCTGCGCGACCGCAAAGAGCTGACCCTGGAGGAGGCCGCCGAGCAGCTGGGCTGGTCGGCGGCGAAGCTGTCCCGGATCGAGACGGCCCGCGTCGGGCTGATCGCGCCGGACCTCACCCGCATGCTCGACCTGTACGAGCTGGCCGACGATCGGCGGGCCGCGCTGCACGCGCTGGCCCGGAACGCGCGCACCCGCGGCTGGTGGGACGCCTACACCGACTCGCTGCCCAGCGACTACGCGGCCTACATCGAGCTCGAAGCCGACGCGGCGTTCATCCGCAGCTACGACGGCATGGTCGTGCACGGGCTGCTGCAGGCCGACGAGTACGCCCGCGAGGTCATCCGGGCCGCGCTGATGGGCATGTCCAGCCCGGCCGAGATCGAGCGGCGGGTCGACGTGCGGATGACCCGGCAGCGGCTGCTGCTCCGGGACGAGAACCCGCTGCGGTTCTGGACGGTCCTGGACGAGGCCGCGCTCACCCGGCGGGTCGGCTCCGAGGCGATAATGCGCAAGCAGTACGCGAGGCTGCTGGAGTTCGCCGAGCGCGACAACATCACCATCCAGGTGCTGCCCTTCGACAAGGGCGCGCACCCGACGACGGCCGGGACTTTCGCACTCCTCGAATTCCGGGAGGCCTACGAGCCGGACGTGGTGTATATCGAAAGCATGACAAGTAATCTGTATGTAGAGCGCGACGCCGAAATATATCGGTATTCGCTCGCTTTCGATCACCTCCGCGCGATGGCGCTCGACCCCGAGGCGTCAAGGTCGCTCATCGCGCGACTAGTCGAGCAGACCCGGTGAAGCAGTCCTGCGAGTAGAAGGCAGAGGGGCGCCCATGGACCGGTTCCACGTCATGTGGCGGAAGAGTCGTCGCAGTGGCACCGGCTCGGACTGCGTCGAGGTCGCCGTCGCCGACCCCAGCAAGGCGCGCGTCCGGCAGAAGGCGGATGCCGAAGAAGTCAGGAGGTCGTCCATGAACCTGTCCCGTGTCACGTGGCGGAAGAGCCGTCGCAGCGGCAATGGCTCGAACTGCGTCGAGGTCGCCGTCGCCGATCCGACAGAGGCGGGCGTCGCGCATAAGGCGGATGCCGATCGATTGTTCCTGTTTCGCGACTCGAAGGATCCGGAAGGTCCGATTCTCGCATTCACGCCATCCGAATGGGCTGCCTTTGTCGGCGGCGTCAAGGACGGCGACTTCGACGACCTGAGGTAACTCCTGATCACCTCGCCCGAGCGGCGGCGCCGCACCTTGCGCTGCCGCGCCGACAACCTATGTGTCCGGCTCCGCCCGAACCTGCCCCCGACCGGCTGGCGGTCACGATCTCCCGTTCTGGTGGTCACGTCGGTTTGCGTTCGAGCGCGCTCGAAGGCATAGCGTCCCCGCCATGACGACACAGAGCTGGATCATCACCGGCGCGTCGCGGGGGTTCGGACGCGCGCTGGCGGAGTCGGCGCTCGCGGCGGGCGACCACGTGGTGGCGGCGGTGCGCCGGCCCGAGAGCGTGGCCGATCTGGCGGCCGGGTACCCGGACGACTGCCTGCTCGCGACGTTCGACGTCCGGGACGTCGCCGCGGCCCCGGGGCTGGTGCGCGACACCATCGACCGCTTCGGCCGGCTCGACGTGCTGGTCAACAACGCGGGCCGGGCCGTGGTCGGAGCGGCCGAGGAGGTCGGCGACGCGCAGCTGCGCGAGCTGATGGATCTGCACCTGTTCGGCCCCGCCGCGCTCGTCCGGGCGGCGCTGCCCGCGATGCGCGAGCAGGGCACCGGGACGATCGTGCAGATGAGCAGCCAGGGCGGGCGGACGTCGTTCCCCGGCGTGTCGGCCTACTCCGCGTCGAAGTTCGCCCTCGAAGGCTGGTCGGAGGCGCTGGCCGGGGAGGTCGCGCCGTTCGGGATCCGGGTGATGCTCGTCGAGCCCAGCCGGTTCCGGACCGGCTTCAACGGGGGCGACGTGCTCGAGTTCGCCGAGCCGTCCGCGCCCTACCGTGACCTGCTGGCCGGCGTGCGGGCGGACATGGCCGGGGCCGACGGCCGCCAGGAAGGCGACCCCGCGCGGGCGGCCGAGATCATCGTGTCCCTCGTGCACGGCGACGAGGTGCCGCTGCGGCTGCCGCTCGGGCGCGAGGCGGTCGAGCGGATCTCGGCTGCCTACCGGCGGGGCCTGGCCGAGGTCGAGCGGTGGGCCGAGACGGCCCGCGGCGCCGACTTCGCGGGCCTCCCCGCATCGGTACGGCCCGTCTAGGCTCGCAGGCATGGCCACCGACGATCTGATGACCAGGGCGCTCGAGGCGCTCGGGGACGACGGTCCGCTGTCGGCCGAGGCGATCCACCGCCTCGCCGGTCCGGCCGGCCTGGCCGATCTGCCGGCGACGATGACGATCGCCGATGTCGCCGGCCTCCTCGACATCTCACCTCACACGCTGCGCTATTACGAGCGGGCCGGGCTGGTCGAGGTGGCCCGCGACGGTAACGGTCATCGCGTCTACGACGCCGGAGCCGTTCGGCGCCTGGTGTTCCTCACCCGGATGCGGCTGTCCGGCATGCCGATGCGCGACCTGCGGCACTACGTCTCGCTCGTCGATGCCGGCGGGCACACGGTGCCGGAGCGGCTCGACGTGCTGGTCGAACATCGCGACACCATCCGCCGCCGCATCCGCGAGCTGACGCTCTCCCTCACGGCGGTCGAATACAAGATCGCCACGTACGGGGGTTCGACCGGACCGGACGTTCCGGCCGGCGGCCCCCTCACCGGTACCGGCCGCACGGCGCCGCCGGATGAGCCGCTGCGGCGGACACTCGCGACACCCACGACTATGACGCGCTGAACCGGGTCCTACTCGATCCGCTCGGTCCGGATGGAGATCGACGCTTCCAACACGCGGTCTACGATCGCACGACGGATACCGCGTTGCCCTCACCGGTCACGGTTGCCTCCGCCGGCGCTGTGCTGCTCTTCGACGGTGTCTTCCTCATGCGCCCGGAACTGGTCGAACGATGAGGGCTGCGCATCTTCGTGTCGACCACGCTGGAGCAGACCGTGGATCGCGCGGTGATCCGGGAGCGCCGGATGTCACCCCAGGCCGAAGCCGACCATCAGTCGAGCAGGTGGGCGGGAACGGCGAGGTCGGGGTGGTTGGAAAGGCCGGAGAGGGCGGGGGGACGAGCGGCGGCGCAGGTGTCGGCCAGGGCGTCGAGAAGAACGTCGTAGTCTGGGCCCGTCCTGCCGGCGTAGGCGTCGGCCATCCGGCCCCATTCGTCCCAGGGCAGCATCTCTTTTTTACAGAGTGCGGCGAGGTCGCGAACCGCGTTGCCGCGGATCTCGGACGGTCCCCAGGCGTGGTCCGTGCGGGGAACGCCGAAACGGTGGCCGTCGATGTGGCCCTGGCGATAGCGGGTCCAGGCTTCGCCTCCGGTCAGGAACTCGCCTTCGGCCAGGTCGTCGGGGCGGGCGACGAAGCCGCGGCCGAGGTGCTCGGTGTCGACCCGCACCCAGCGGTCTTCCCCGTCGTGCCGGTATTCGGTGATCCAGTGGTCGAGGCCGTAGCCCTCCTCGAAGTACATGCCGAACCCGCATCTCGCGCGTGCGGGGATGCCTCGTAGCCGCAGCAGGGCGCAGGCGAGCGTGGCGAAGTCCCGGCAGGTGCCGACGACGCGCCTCTCGGGAGGTCGGGCCTGGTGGAGAGGGGACGGGTCGAGCGTGGTCAGCGCGGTGATCAGGGCGCTGACCGGCCTGATGTCCTTTTCGGCGAGGCGGTCTTCGGGAAGGTTCAGCGGGCCGACGTTGGCGATGTGGATGACCAGGCCCTGCGCTACGGCGCAGATGCCGACGGGGTCATCGGGCAACCCCTCGGCGAGCCGGAGCTGGGCGGGATCGAGACCCGTGAGCGGGCCGGGTAACGAGTAGTAGAGCACGTCATCCGTCATGGTGCGGATCATAGGATTTTGGGCCCGGTACGAGAAGGCCACCCGGCCCGTCGCGTTCCTGCGGCTCATCCTGGACACCCCGGCAGCGGGCGTTGATCATCTCGATAGGGTCGGCGTACCGGCATTCCGCCGGGGATCGCCTCCATGTCGTCCATCTCCGAAGAGAGGTCGAATGCGTCTGTACCCAGGTGAGCCCGAGGCCTCCGGCTGGCAGGTGATGCCGCTGCTCGACGCCGTCCGGCGACTGAACGGCGCGGCACCCGGCGTCACCGGGCGGCCCCGGGTGATCGCGATCGACGGCCGGGGCGGGGCCGGCAAGACGACCCTGGCCAGGCGGTTGCGCGAGGTGGTGCCCGGCTCCGCCGTCGTGCACTCCGACGACATCGCCTGGAACCACGCCTATTTCGACTGGGGCACCGTGCTCCTGGAGAACATCCTGCTTCCCCTGCACCGGGGGGAGGCGGTGGACTTCCGGCCCGAGGCCTGGATCGCCAAGGACCGGCCCGGATCGATCACCATCCCGGCCGGTACCGAGTATGTCTGGGTCGAGGGCACCGGCATCATCCGGCAGGAGCTCGCTCCGTGGCTGGACGCCTCGGTGTGGATCCAGGGCGACCTCGATGAGCAGGAGCGCCTCCTGGTCGCCCGGGACGGTGACTCCCCCGAGCAGCAGGAACACGTGGCGAACTGGCTGCTGGAAGAACTGCCGTTCCTCTTGCGAGAACAGCCCTGGGCCAGCGCCACGATGATCATCGCCGGCTCCCGGCAGATCGACCATGACCCGGCCGCCGAGCTGGTCATCGCCCCGCCGATCAGGTCCTAGAGCCAAGGTGGCGGGCCAGTCGGCCAGGCTCGCGCAGGTCTCCGTCCCCGCGCGTCCACCGGGAATCGAGTCGCATCTCTGCCGATCGATGGATTGGCGGGCAGGGCGCGGCTTCGTACGCCGGGCCGGTGACTGACACGCGGGCGGCGGACGCGCCACCGGACCCGGCAGGCGGGCCTCCGCGCTCCGTCGCGTCCTGGCCGACGCCGGTCTGGCGCTGCTCATCGGCCCGCCCGGTGGCCGGTGAAGATCAGTACAGGACGGCCGTGTGGAGCCGGGCGCGCCTCACAAGCGACTACGTCGACTGATCGACCGGCGTCGCCCGGACGGTGACCGGGGCCGATCCCGGTCACCGGACCGGCGTCACCAGGCGCACGGGTGCCACCAGGTCCGGCCGGTGTCCACCGGTGACACCCGCCACCCGGCGGCGGGTTCAGGTACGGGTGAGGCGGAACAGGAAGGCGGTGCCGGGGCGGTCGGCGTAGCGGGGGGCGGCCAGGCCGACGGTGGCCAGGGCGCGGCCGGTGAGCCGAGGCCGGCGGGCGGCCCACTCGGGCCAGTGGCCGGCCGGGCCGGACACCGCGCCGGGGATCGCCTGGACGGTGTACTCGGCGTCGGGGTCCAGGCCGGGCGGCCGGATGGGCGCGGGGCGTTCGGTGACCGAGGTCGCCAGCTGGACGTAGGCGAACACCGCCTGGCTCCGGTCGGCGGCGACGACGCCGTGCACCCAGGCCGCCGGGTCGGGATGGTCGGCGCGGACCACCTCGCCGGTGTGCAGCAGCGGCCGCAGCTCCTTGTACAGGGTGATCCACTCGGCCAGCGCGGCCCGGTCCTCGGCGGGCCAGGCGGTGATGTCGGACTCGATGCCCGCGTGGCCGAACAGGGCGGTGGCCGCGCGGAACCCGATGCTCGTGGTCCGGTGGCTGATGTGCGCGCGGGCCGAGCCGACGTGGCTGCCGATCAGCTCGTACGGCAGCAGCAGGCCGGTCCAGCGCTGGATGTGCTGGCGTTCGAACGGGTCGATGTTGTCCGAGCCCCAGATCCGGTCGGTGCGCGCAAGGATGCCGAGGTCGGCGCGGGCACCGCCGGAGGAGCAGGACTCGATCTCCAGGCCGGGGAAGCGGGCCCGCAGCTCGTCCAGCAGCCGGTAGACGGCCCTGGTCTGCGCGTGCGTGCCAGGGACGCCCTGGTGCACCGGGTCGGCCAGGTCGCGGTTGTGGTCCCACTTGATGTAGTCGATGCCGTACTCGGCGACCAGGGCGCCGATGCGTTCCAGCAGGTAGGCGTACACCTCGGGCCGGGCCAGGTCCAGGGTGTGCTGGTCGCGCTGGGGGAACGGCAGCCGTTCGGGGTCGGCGAGCAGCCAGTCGGGGTGCGCGCGCACCAGGTCGGAGTCGGGGTTGGCCATCTCGGGTTCGAACCACAGCCCGAACTGCATGCCGTGCTCGCGCACCCGGCGCACCAGCGCGTGCAGCCCGCCGGGCCAGACGGCCTCGTCCACGTACCAGTCGCCCAGGCCGGCGTTGTCGCTCCGGCGGTGCCGGAACCAGCCGTCGTCCACGACGAACCGCTCGGCGCCCGCCTCGGCGGCGGCATCGGCCAGCGCCAGCAGCCGGTCCTCTCGGTGGTCGAAGTAGACGGCCTCCCAGGTGTTCATCGTCACCGGGCGCGCGGTGCGCGGGTGGCCGTCCCGGGCGCGCACCATCTGGTGGAACCGGCGGCTCAGCCCGTCCAGCCCGGTGCCGGAGCTCGCGAAGTACACCCACGGGGTGCGGTAGGTCTCGCCCTGGCCGAGCCGGATCTCGCCCGGCTCCAGCAGCTCGCCGCCGGCCAGCACGGTGGTGCCGTCGGGGAGCCGCTCGGCGTAGTGGACGTGGTTGCCGCTCCAGGCGACGTGCACCGCCCACACCTCGCCGCTCCGGAACCCGAAGCCGGGGGTGCCCGCGACCAGCGGGCCGGCGTCGAACCCGGTGCGGCCGCGGCGGCTCTCCCGCGACCACACCCCCTGCCCCAGCGGCGCCCGCTGCGGGACGCGCTCGCGCGCCCACCGGCCGGCGAAGTCGAGCACCTCGCCGGCCTGCGCGGGCAGCGGCAGCAGGCAGGCCAGCCGGTCCAGCGTGTACGGGTCGACGGCGGTGTTGACCAGCTCGTAGCGCATCCGCGCCACGCCGTGCGAGGTCAGCTCGATCTCGGCCCGCAGCTCCAGCCCGGCACCGGGGTCGGCGGCGCGGGCGTGCACGCGGCTGCCGTCCACCTTCACCGGTTCGGCCAGGGTGAAGCGGTGCGGCCGCCAGGCGCCGTCACGGTGACCGGCCAGCGCCGGCCGGCCGAACCAGTCGTCGCCCTGGGCGGGCACCAGATCCAGCGCCGGGCCGGGCGGCGGCTCGGCCGGGTCGCCCTGAGGTCCCGGGCAGGCGCCCCAGTACAGCACCCGGGGCAGGCGCGGGCCGGCGACGTCGAGCATCAGCGCGACGCCGTCCGCGGAAAGTACGATCACCGGCACTCCACGGCGGTCGGGGGGAGGTCAGCCGATCAGAACCTACCCGCCTCCCCGGCCGGGGAGGCGGGGCGGGTCAGCAGGTGACCGGACGGCCGCCGAAGGTCACGGCCGTTCGCCCGCCGCGGCCGGCGTGGTCGGGCCGGGAGACGGAACACCCGCGGAGCGCGAAACTTTCAGGACCGCACGCGATTAACGTGCGGGAACGCCGGCCCGCCGGGGCCACGGGTGGCCTGATCCGGGAGGGCGGCGGTACGGTCCCCGGCGTGCGGGGACTGCCGGTGGTCGGGACGGCCGGCTCTGCGGACCACCGGACGGCCCGCCGCGGACGCGCCGTCCGCTCCCGCCGACGATCGCTGATCCAGGCCGGCGGCCTGGCCCGCACGTTCGAGCGCCGGACGCCGGCACGGCGGCACGGCCGCAGTTCAGCATCGGATCTCCGCTGGAGGACACATGAGACCGTCCGATACCGTGGCGCGACCGTCCAGGGCCCGCGGGGCGGCCGCCACGCTGGCCGCGGTCATTTCGGTGGTGACCGCCGTCGCGGTGGGCCTGGCGATGCCCGCCCAGGCGGCGTCCACGCTGAAGGCCGCGGCCGAGGCCAAAGGACGCTATTTCGGCACCGCGCTGACCAGGGGAGATCTGAGTAACACCAGCCTGACCACCCTGGCTGCCGCCCAGTTCGACATGGTGACGCCGGGCAACGAGATGAAGTGGGACGCCACCGAGCCGTCCCGGGGATCGTTCAACTACTCCGGGGGCGACCAGATCGTCTCCTTCGCCCAGGCACGCGGCATGCGGGTGCGCGGGCACACCCTGGTGTGGCACAACCAGCTGCCGTCATGGGTCAGCGCGCTGCCGCTGAACCAGGTGCAGAGCGCGATGGAGAACCACATCGCCAACGTGGCCGGCCACTACAAGGGCAAGATCTACGCCTGGGACGTCGTCAACGAGCCGTTCAACGAGGACGGCAGCTACCGCAACGACGCGTTCTACAAGGCGATGGGCACCGGTTACTTCGCCGTCGCGCTGCGGGCCGCCCGCGCCGCCGACCCGAACGCCAGGCTGTACATCAACGACTACAACGTCGAGGGCGTCAACGCCAAGAGCGACGCGCTGTACGCGCTGGCCCGGTCGCTGAAGTCGCAGGGCGCCCCGCTGGACGGCATCGGGGTGCAGGCCCACTTCATCGTCGGCCAGGTCCCCTCGACGCTGCAGGCCAACCTGCAGCGCTTCGCCGACCTCGGCCTGGACGTCGCCATCACCGAGCTGGACGACCGCATCCAGATGCCGGCCGACAGCTCCGAGCTGCAGCAGCAGGGCACCGACTACGGCAGGATCGTGAATTCCTGCCTGGCGGTCGCCCGCTGCGTCGGCATCAGCCAGTGGGGCGTGGACGACGGCCACTCCTGGATACCCGGGACGTTCCCCGGCTACGGCGCGCCGATGATGTGGGACGCGAGCTACCAGCCCAAACCCGCCTACACCGCGGCCCTCAACGCGCTGAACAGCGGCACCTCCTCGCCGTCCCCGTCCCCGTCCCCTTCGCCGAGCCCGTCGCCGAGCCCGTCGCCGTCGCCGGGTCCCGGTGGGGCGTGTTCGGCGACGATCTCGACGGTGAACAGCTGGGGCGGCGGGTTCCAGTCCGAGGTCACCGTCCGGGCCGGTAGTTCGGCGGTCAACGGCTGGACGGTGAAGTGGAGCTGGCCGGGCGGCCAGTCCATCAGCAGCCTGTGGAACGGCATCCAGACCGTCTCCGGGTCCGCCGTGACGGTGAAGAACGCCGCCTACAACGGCTCGGTGCCGGCCGGCGGCTCCACCACCTTCGGCTTCACCGCCAACGGCACCGCCGCCACCCCCACCGCGACCTGCACCAGTCCCTGAGCAGGCCCCGCGGGCCGGCCGGGAACGCCCCCGGCCGGCCCGGTTCGCCCGCTGCATCCAGGTCGGCGGTGCCGCGGTGGCTGCCGGTGCGGACGCCACCGACCACCGCACGGATGGAATATCAACCGGCGTTCGTTGGCTGAGTTGAATCCTTTCACTGCCTGGATATAGTGACAGAAGTGGTGTGGTGTTGCCGCGAAGCGGGACATGATTCGCGTTCGTCAGCCAATGCCGCGGGCTTTGCCGCGTCACCGGGTCGGGCGGAGGATCGGAGTGGGCGCCGCCGGGCCACCGGGGGTTGATCAGCCGGCGCGGCCGCCGGCGACGCGCGGATCAACGATCACGGGGTGGGCTGAGCATGGCATCCGCCAATATCAAGGAAGTGGCGCGGTACGCGGGGGTGTCACTCGGCACCGTCAGCAACGTGCTCAACCGGCCCGAGGTGGTGGCGTCGACCACGCGCCAGCGGGTGCTGGACGCCATCCACAAGCTGGGGTACGTGCGGAACGACTCCGCCCGGCAGCTGCGCGCCGGCCGCAGCCGGACCATCGCCATCGTGGTCCTGGACGTGTCCAATCCCTTCTTCACCGATGTGATCCAGGGGGCCGAGCAGGTCGTCGAGAGCTCCGGCGGGATGTTGGTGGTCTGCAACAGCGGCGAGAACGCCCGGCGGGAGGACCGGCATCTCGACATGCTCGAGGAGCAGCGGGTTCAGGGGCTGCTCATCACCCCGATGTCCGACGGCAGGCACGAGCGTCTGGACGCGCTCATCGCGCACGGTATTCCCGTCGTGCTGGTCGACCGGGGTTCCGGTCATCCGAACCGCTGTTCCGTCGCCGTGGACGACATCGCCGGAGGCCGCCTGGCGGCCGAGCATCTCGTCGGCCACGGCCACGAGCGGATCATGTACGTCGGTGGACCGCTGTCGATCCGGCAGGTGGCCGACCGCCGGGCCGGCGCGACCGCGGCACTGGCCGAGCGGGCTCCGCGGGCGAGGCTGGAGACGTACGAGACGGCCGGCCTGTCGGTCGCGGCGGGCCGGCAGGCCGCCGATGACCTGGCGGCGCGGCCGGAGGGCGAGCGCCCGACGGCGGTGTTCTGCGCCAACGACCTGCTGGCGCTCGGCGTGCTGCAGGGACTCACCGTGCACGGTATCCGGGTGCCGGAGGACGTCGCGCTGGTCGGCTACGACGACATCGACTTCGCGGCGGCCGCCGCCATTCCGCTCAGCTCCGTGCGCCAGCCTCGCGCCCTTCTCGGTCGCACGGCCGCGGAACTGCTGCTGGAGGAGGCGCTGGAGGGCGACCGGCACGGGCACCGGCACGTCGTCTTCCAGCCGGAGCTGGTGGTCCGGACATCGAGTGACCACCGGCGCGGCCTCGTGGCGGGCCATCCCCCAGCGCGGTGATCGTGGCCCAGTCGCCGCGAAGGGTTCACACCGGCGGCCCCCGGATCCGGAGCGGCCGGCCGGCATGCCTCCTCCGGGCCGCCGGCACGCGCGGCGCCGGCCGGGGATGTCGCCGCCGCCAATGATCAGGGGTTGGGGATGCGCGGGCCGACCAGGGCGAGGTTCTGGATGGCGGCCAGGCCGTACAGCGCGGTGGTGTTGGTGGACACCCACGGGGCCTGCTCGGTCGGGTTGAGCGTCGAGGTGACCTTCTCCGCCCGCCACGGCAGGTTCGGCGCGTAGCCGTCGCCGGTGTAGAACTCCCGCCACGCCCGGTCGGCCAGGTCGTCGCGCTTCAGCCGGGCCGCGGCGTAGGCGGTGAGCCGGGAGTGGCCCTGCCGCAGGATGAGGTTGCCGAACCCCGCGCCGGTCTCGGCGGTCTGCTCGGCGGTGGTGGCGTTGAACAGCCGGCAGTACTGCAGCCACGCCTTCTCGAACTCCGGCATGTCCACCAGGTCGATGAGCTCGGCGCACACCTCGACCTGGCCGAACATCGCCGACAGGTGGGAGACCGCGACCTTCTTGGCGGCCGGCGCGAACTCGCCGGTGGAAAGGTCGTACAGCCCTTCGCCGGTGACGAAGCCGTTGGGCATCGCGGCGATCGTCCGCATCGTCGCCTTGAGCTTTGTCTCCGCCACCGGGTCGCCGCCGCGCTCCCACTCGGTCAGCCAGGCGGCGGCCAGGCCGCTCCAGTCGGTGCCCAGGCCGATGGCCAGCGCGTGCGGGTCCGGCGTGTACGGCTCGGTGCGGATCTTCCGCAGCGGGTCGAGCGCCAGGAACGTCTCGTCGGAGTCGACCAGCGACCGCATGAGGTCGCCGGTGCGCTCGTCGGCGGTGAGGTAGTAGTAGAAGCGGCGGTAGATCGCGGTGGAGATGCGCTGCTGCTTGGCGCTGTCGGCCCAGTGCTGCACGCCGTGCCGGGTGCCCAGGCCAGCCCACTCGCCCAGGTGGTAGACGTCCACCTCGCTGGTGTGCCGGGTCATGGCCTCGGCGAAGCGGAACACGTCGGCACGTCCGGACCGCAGGTAGGCGTACCACAGCCACAGGTCCGGGGACAGCTCGGAGTTGTCCCACGCGTAGCCGCCGACGTCGTACCGCCACACCTTCCGGTCCTCGTCGAAGGTGTGCATGATGTCGCCGTGGTTCCAGAAGCCGTACCAGTGGCGCTGCTCGACCTGCCCCCGGTAGAAGTCGAACAGGAAGTCCAGGTGGTCCTCGACGGCGGCGCGGGCCGGGGTCGAGCGGTCCACCGGCGCGAACAGCCCGCCGAACACCCGGGCCGACACCAGGTGCGCGACCGGGTTGGCCAACTGCGGGGGAGTGCGGAGCTGGTCGGCCATGGCCCCGAGCCGCTCGGCCGGCGGGGTCGCGGGCAGCGCCCAGAACATCAGCTCGTGAGTGCGGGCGACGCCGTAGGGGGTGCCGAAGCCGGCCTCGTAGTCCTCGTAGGTGATATTGAGCCCTTCGAGCTGCTCGGGGAAGGTGTCCTGGCCCATGCCGTCGTGGTAGAACCGCATGTCCATCGGCCCGGCCTCGGGTGACCAGAGCCAGACGGTGACCTCGGCCTCGCCGGTGTGCGCGTCGCGGACGTCGAGCTGCGCGGGGTGGCGCTGCCAGAAGTCGCGCAGCCCGAATGCCAGGCCTCCGCTGACGCCGCCCACGTAGCCGAGCCCGGAGGCCTGCCCGCCCTGGTCGACGGCGACCCAGCCGTAGCCCTTCTTGGTGCGCTTCTTCAGGGTGAAGCCCCGCGCCGACGGCTGGCCGAGCGAGTAGTCGCCCCACGTGGGGATGTACTGCAGGCGGGTGGTGACCCGCTGGTCCCAGGTGGCGGGATCGGGCAATTTGCTGCCCGCGATCTGCGCGGCCCGCACCGCCGCTCCGGGGTCGCGGCGGAGGCCGGTGATCCCCTGCACCGCCTCGGCGAGCATGCCGTGCCCCTCGCCGACGAAACGGACGTGCCGGTCGTAGGCGGCGTCCCGCATCGGCACCGCGAACCGGACGCCGAGCCCGGCGATGAAGTCCTGCCGTCCATCCCGGTCGTAGACGAAGGTGTGCAGCATGCGGATCGACTCGGCGCCGGCGTAGAAGTAGAGCCGGACGGTGAACGGCAGCCAGGACTTGCCCTTCTTGCCGGCGTAGCCGCCCTCGATCCGGATGACGGCGCGCACCGGTCCGGCCTGCTCGACGACGACCTGCTTGATGTCGCTCTCGTAGCGGTCCAGGACGGTCGTCCGGTCATCGTGCTCGTCGATCTTCTCCTGCTTGAGGTTGACCAGCCGCCCCTTACCGGCGATCTCCACATCTCCCCGCCAGATCCGGCTGATCAGGTCGGTGCCGCTCTTGCGGATGCGCGCCCGGATCACGCCGGTGTCCACGTCCACGTGGTTCTTCTGGTCCCGGACGGTGACCGGCGTGGCGGGCGCGGCCGGGGTGCCCGCGCGCAGGGTATAGGACTCGGCGGGGGCGGCCGCGGCGATCGCGTGCGCGGTCCACTTCAGCGAGCCGTCCGGCCAGTAGGCCAGCGGCCAGCTCTGCACCGGGGTGCCGTCGGCGATCGAGAAGGTCTGGCCCTTGGCCACGACCCCTTTGGGCCACGGGGTGCCCCAGGTGGAGGCGGCGGCGGTGCCCGGCCTGCCCTCCAGCCAGGTCAGCCGCACCTCCGGCACGGCGGCCGCCGCGGCGCCCTCGGCGCCGGGCCGGCGGTCGCCGGGTCGCGGACCGCCGGGTGCGGCACCGCCGGGTCCGCCGCCCTCGGACCTGGCGAACAGCGGGACGCCGGCGATGCCCGCCAGGACCTCGCGCCGGGTTACTTCCATGCGTCGAACCTCCATCGGTGGGGGCGGCCTGAGTCACTCCTTGACCGAGCCGATCAGGACGCCCTTGGCGAAGTGCTTCTGCAGGAACGGGTAGAAGAACAGGATCGGCAGGGTGGCGATGACGACGACCGCGAACTTCATGCCCTCGACCGGGAACAGCACCGAGTCGAGCCGTGACAGGGCGTTCTCCGCGTCGGCGCCGGTCAGCTGCCGGACGATCACCTGGAGCGTCCACTTGCGGGTG
The DNA here is from genome assembly GCF_016863395.1 of Sphaerisporangium rufum. GTDB lineage: Bacteria > Actinomycetota > Actinomycetes > Streptosporangiales > Streptosporangiaceae > Sphaerisporangium > Sphaerisporangium rufum. The sequence goes on from NZ_BOOU01000031.1 coordinate 98,999, forward strand.
TCGTCGATGTACAGCAGCGGCGACATGTAGTCGTTCCAGATCGCCACCGCGTAGAACAGCGAGAACGTCGCGATGATCGGTTTGGACAGCGGCAGGACGATCCGCCAGAAGACGCCGAACTCGCTGCAGCCGTCGATCCGGGCCGCCTCCTCCAGCGTCTGGGGCAGCTCCTGGAAGAAACTCTTCACGATGATCAGGTAGAACGGGTTGATCGCCAGCGGCAGGATCAGCGCCCAGTAGGTGTCGAGCAGCCCGAGGTCACGGACGACCAGGTAGGTGGGGATCAGCCCGCCGCTGAAGACGATGGTGAAGATGACCAGGTTGAGCACCAGCGCGCGGCCGGGCAGGTACCGCTTGGCCAGCGGGTAGGCCATCGTGAAGGTCAGCAGCACCTGGATCACCATGCCGGCCGCCGTCACACAGATGGTCGTGATGAGCGCCCGGACGAAGGTGCCGGTCTCGAAGATGTACTCGTAGGTCGAGGTGATGAAGCGCCGCGGCCACAGGAAGAACGGCCGGGAGGCGATCTCCGACTCGGTGGCGAACGACGCCGCCAGCACGTAGAGCAGCGGCAGCACGGTGACCAGCGCCAGGCCCAGCAGCAGCGCGACATTGAGGATGTCGAAGAGTCTGCTGCCGGGCGACCGGTACTCGCCGGGCGGGCGCCTGAGGGACATGGGTCTCCTGCCTAGAACAGTCCGCGCTGGCCGAGGCGCTTGGCCAGCCAGTTACAGCCGAAGATCAGCAGCACGCCGGCCACCCCCTTGAACAGGCCCACCGCCGTGGCGTAGCTGTAGCCGCCCTGGGTGATGCCGACGTAATAGACGTAGGTGTCGAAGACGTCGGCCACCGAGCGGTTCAGCGAATTGGTCATCAGCCAGATCTGCTCGAAGCTGTTGTCCAGCAGGTGGCCAGAGGTGAGGATGGCCATGACCACGATGGTGGGCCGGATCGCCGGCAGCGTGACGTGCCAGAACTGCCGCCACCGCCCGGCGCCGTCGATGCGGGCGGCCTCGTACAGGTCGGCGTTGACCCCGGCGAGCGCCGCCAGGTAGATGATGGTGCCCCAGCCGGTGGACTTCCACAGCGTCTGCAGCACGATGACGGGCCGGAACCACTCGGCCTGGGCGACGTAGTCGACCCGGGTGCCGCCGACGACGCCGTGCACCAGGCCGGCGATCACCCCGTAGTCCACCGAGAACAGCAGGTACGTCAGCGACGCGACGATCGTCCAGGACAGGAAGTGCGGGATGTAGATCAGCGACTGGACCGCGCGCTTGAGGACGCCCAGCCGCAACTCGTTCAGCAGCAGCGCGACGACGATGGGCGCCGGGAAGGCGAACACGATGGTCAGCGCCGCCAGGATCAGCGTGTTGCCGAGCAGCCGGCCGAAGTCCGGCCCGGTGAACAGCTCCTCGAAGTGCTTGAGGCCCACCCACTGGCTGCCCTCGTAGCCGAGGAACGGGACGAAGTCCTGGAAGGCGATGGTCAGCCCGCGCATCGGCAGGTACTTGAAGACCAGGAAGTACGCCAGACCGGGCAGCACCATCAGGTAGAGCCATCGGTAGCGCAGCAGCGCGGTGCGTGGCGACATCCGCGTCCGGCGCACCGGCGCGGGGACCGCCTTCACCTCGGGCGGCGCCAGGTCGGTGGCCACAGCGGCCTCCTTTCCGGTGCGGGTCCGGGACGCCGCCCGGGGTCCCACGATCAGTTGCCGCCCTTGGCGATCAGGTCCTGGAACTCGGTGACCGCCTGGCTGCCGCCGCTGTCGTACCAGCGCTTGATCTCCGCCTTCAACTGCTCCTCGGTGATCTCACCCGCCAGGTACTTGACCCGGGCGTCGGTGACGATCGGGTTCAGGGTCGCGCCCTTGGCGGTCAACGCGGGGGAGATGTAGGGCAGGGTCGGATCGTGCACCGCGGTCTGCAGGTCGAGCTTCTCCAGCTCCGCGCGCAGCCGCAGGTTGTCCTGCTCGGCCTTGCTGGCGGGCTTCCACGCGTAGGCGTCGCCGCCGACGCCGACGCTGGCGGTCGTGCCCAGCTGGATGAAGGCGTAGTCGACGTCGTTGTTCATGGTCTTGACGGCCGGGTCGTCCTCGTTGATGTGCACGGCGTAGCCGTCCTCCACCCGGAAGTTGCGGCCCTCGATGCCGTTGGTGAGCAGCACCGCGCCTTCCTTGGACGCCAGCCGGTCCAGGACCTTGAGCACCTCGTCCAGCTGCGCGTCGGTGCGGATCGTCTGCTTGGAGATGGCCAGGACGCCGTTGTAGCCGGTGAAGGGCAGCGAGAACTTCTGCCCGTCCGGGCGGGCGAGGTTGCCGGTCATCGCGAGCATGTCGGTGTACCGGTCGGGATCCTTCTCCTTGAGCAGCCCGTACAGCTGGGTGGCCCGGACGTTGACGTCGATGATGATGCCGCCCTTGCCCTGCACGAACGGGTCGTTCCACTTGCCGGTGTCGAGGGTGGCGAAGTCGCGGTTGACCAGCCCTTCGTCGATCATCTTCTTGATGTAGCGGTTGGCCGCGAAGAACTCGGGGGTGTCGAACTCCGGGACGAGCCGGCCACCCCGCATGCCGAAGCCGTTCGGGGCGCCGAACCACACGTCGATGGCGTTGTACGGGTTGGAGCTGTTGAACACCGGGGTCGGCCACTTGGGAATGATGAGGCCGTAGGTGTCCTTCTTGCCGTTGCCGTCGGGGTCCTTCTCGGTGAACGCCTTGGCGATCTCGTACAGGTCGTCGGTGGTCTTCGGTGGTCGCAGGCCCAGCTTGTCCAGCCAGTCCTTGCGCAGCAGGACGGCCGAGCGGAGCAGCGGGCGGACCCGGTACACGCCGAAGGTGCGGCCGTTGACCGAGGAGTTGAGCCGGGTCTGCTCGTTCCGGGGCTTCAGGTTCGGGTACTTGTCGAGCTTGCCGGTGAGATCCCAGAACGCGCCGGCCTCGGCGGCCTTCACGAAGGACGGGCCCTTCTGGTCCTGGACCACCATCAGGTCGGGGAGCTTGTCGGAGGCCAGCGTGACGTTGGTCTTGTCGCCGTACTCGGCATTCGGCACCCAGGTGATCCGGAGCTTCTTGCCGGCCAGCTTCTCGACCGCCTTCTGCATCTCGCCCGCCGGGTCGGGGGCGGTGCCGAAGAGCGGGACCATCATGGTCAGCTCGTTGGTCGCGCCCGGCTCGTCACCGGAGGAACAGGCGGTCGCGGCGGTCGCGGTCGATATCGCGAGCAGTCCGGCCAGCAGCCGGCGGGAGGTAAGGTTCATCGGTTGCCTTTCAGGAGCAGGCGGGCCTCGTTCTCGGCGAAGAAGCGCAGGCAGAGCCAGGTATTCAGCTGGATCCAGCCGCCCACGGCGACCGTGGGCAACAGGACCGGGAACGACACCGCCGCCACCGTCACCGCGGCCAGGCAGAACAGCAGCAGGATCGAGCCGGCCGGCCGGGTGAGCGCGAACAACGACGCCCTGGGCAGGCAGGCCAGCGGCCGCAGGTCGTAGTGCACGTACATCGGCAGCAGGTAGGCGGCCACCACGACCAGCACGACGAGCGCCAGGTAGGTCACCAGCCGGAGTCCCTGCGTCCCGGTGGCCGTGAAGTACACGTAGTCGGCGGCCAGGATCAGGCCGGCCGCGGCCGGCGGCAGCACCAGCAGCGAGCCGCGGGCGAACTCCCGGCGGTAGGCCGCCGCGAACTCCGGCCAGGCACGGACCGTCTCGCCCATCGCGTGCCGCCTGGCCAGCGTGTACGCCGCGACCGTGGCCGGTCCGACGCCGAGCACGATGCCGCCGAGCAGGGTGAACACCAGCCACATCAGGTTCAGCCGGGCCGCCCACAGCAGCTCGTCGCAGCACAGATGGAGCCGGATCGACCAGCCGGTCATCGCGCCCCGCCGTCCTGGCCGGGGATGTCCGGGCGAGCGTGTGGTTTCACCGGGTCTCTTCCTGCCGTCGGGGCGCGGTGGGAACGGTCGGTGGCGCGGCCGCGCGGTCAGGCATCGTCGCCGATGTGAACCGCGCGTTACGGGGATTAAAACGTTCTTGTGGTACTTTCACAAGACCCAACGCACGCGGGATCTCGCCGTGGACAGCTCAGCGCGACGATGTCCGGCTGGGCGCGGTTACCGGTACAGCGGTGCGGTGTCCTGGTCGCAGAAACGTTTCAGTCGCCGGCCGGGCGGTTCGCGCCGCGGCCGGCGGCGCCCTGGCGTGACCCGCGCGCGAGGTCGGGCGACCGGCGCGGCCGGCGCCGCACCGGACGGGAGGGGCGGATGAGGTACGGGTTCGTCGGACTCGGGCATCGCGCGCAGCTGTACGTCGACGCGCTACTCGGCGGATGGCGGGACGCCGGGGAGATCGTCGCGCTGTGCGACGTCAACCGGACCCGGATGGACTACCACGCCGAACGGATCGGCCGGGACGTTCCCCGGTTCGCCCCGGAGGAGTTCGGCAGGCTGCTCGAACTCGCCGACACCGTCATCGTCACCACCGTGGACGCCACGCACGCCCGCTACGTGTGCGCCGCGCTGGACGCCGGGCGCGACGTCGTGGTGGAGAAGCCGCTGGCCACCACCGCCGCCGACTGCGCGGCGATCGCCGCCGCCGCCGAGCGCGGCACCGGCCGGCTCGTCGTCGCCTTCAACTACCGGTACGCGCCGCGCAACTCCACGGTGCGCCGGCTGGTCATGGACGGGGCGATCGGCGAGGTGACGTCGGTGCACTTCGAATGGACGCTCGACACCATCCACGGCGCCGACTACTTCCGGCGGTGGCACCGGCGCAAGTCCCACTCCGGCGGCCTGCTCGTGCACAAGTCGACCCACCACTTCGACCTGGTCGGCTGGTGGCTCGCCGACGCCCCGCGGACCGTCTTCGCCCAGGCCGCCCTGCGCTTCTACGGCGCCGGCAACGCGCGGGCCCGCGGGCTGGCCGGCCGGCCCGAGCGCGCGGCGGGCGCCCCCGGCCTGGGCACCGACCCCTTCCTGCTGGACATCGCGGCCGACCCCCGGCTGCGGCGGCTGTACCTCGACGCCGAGCACGAGGACGGCTACCTGCGGGACCGGGACGTCTTCGGCGAGGGCATCACCATCGAGGACAACATGGCGGTGCTGGCCACCTACACCCGCGGCGCCCAGCTGACCTACTCCCTCAACGCGCACGCCCCGGTCGAGGGGTACCGGGTGGCGCTGAACGGCACGGGCGGGCGAATCGACCTGGAGGTGGTGGAGCGGGCGTGGACCCCGCCGCACGCCGCCATCGACCCCACCGCGGGCGAGCACCCGGCCGGCTCGTGGGAACGGCTCACCCTGCGCCGGCACTGGCGCGAGCCGGAGGACGTCCCGATCCCGGCGGCCGGCGCCGCGCACGGCGGCGGGGACGCCCTGCTGCTGGACGACGTGTTCCGCGGTCCCGGCGACGACCCGCTCGCCCGCCAGGCGGGGTACCTGGACGGCATCCGCGGTGTCCTGCTCGGCGTCGCCGCCGACACCTCGGCCACCACCGGCCGGCCCGTCCGGCTCACCGCCGCCGGCACCCGGCTCGCCGGCTGACCCCGCGGTCGTCCCGGCACCCGGCCGTCGTCCCGGCGGAAACGTCGCCCGGCCGGCCGGTCCGGGCGGATCCGGCGCCGGGACGGCCGGCCGGTTCAGCGCAGGAAGGCGGCGGCCACCCCGGCGTCCACCGGGAGGTGCGTCCCGGTGGTGCGCGACAGCTCGTCGCAGGTGAGGACGTAGACAGCCGCCGCCACGTGCTCAGGTAGCACCTCGCGTCCCAGCAGCGTGCGCCGGGCGTAGAACGCGCCCAGCTCCTCCTCCGGCACGCCGTACACCGCGGCCCGGTCGGCGCCCCAGCCGCCGGCGAAGATGCCCGAGCCCCGGACCACCCCGTCGGGGTTGATCCCGTTGACGCGGATGCCGTGCTCGCCGAGTTCGGCCGCGAGCAGGCGCACCTGGTGGGCCTGGCCGGCCTTGGCCGCGCCGTAGGCCACGTTGTCCGGGCCGGCGAACACCGCGTTCTTGGAGCAGATGTAGACGATGTCGCCGCCCATCGCCTGCGCGATCATGATCCGGGCCGTCTCGCGGGAGACCAGGAACGAGCCGCGGGCCATCACGTCGTGCTGGCGGTCCCAGTCGGCCGCCGTGGTCGAGAGCAGCGGGCGCGACAGCGACAGCCCGGCGTTGTTGACCACCAGGTCGACCCCGCCGAAGGCCAGCACCGCCTGCCGCACCGCCGCGGCGACCTGCCCCTCGTCGGTGACGTCGGCCCGCACGGCCACCGCGGCGTCGGCCGGGCGGTGCGCACCCGCCCCGATCTCGGCGGCGACCTTCTCGGCGGCGGCCAGGTCGCGGTCGGCGGCCACCACGCACGCGCCTTCGGCGGCCAGCCGCCGCGCGGTGGCCGCGCCGATGCCCGAACCCGCCCCGGTGACCAGCGCGACCCGGGTGGCCAGCGGCCTGGGTGCCGGCCTCCGCCGCAGCTTGGCCTCCTCCAGCTCCCAGTATTCGATGCGGAACTTCTCGGCCTCCGCGATCGGCGCGTACGCCGACAGCGCCTCGGCGCCGCGCATCACGTTGATCGCGTTGAGGTAGAACTCGCCGGCGACCCGCGCGGTCTGGGCGTCCGCGCCGAAGGAGAACATGCCGACCCCGGGCACCAGCACGATCGCCGGGTCGGCGCCGCGCATCGGCGGGGAGGCGGCGGTGGCGTGCCGCTCGTAGTAGGCCCGGTAGTCCTCGCGGTAGGCGGCGTGCAGCTCGCCCAACCGGTCGGCCAGCTCGCCGAGCGGCGCGCCGGCCGGCAGATCGGCCACCAGCGGGGTGACCTTGGTGCGCAGGAAGTGGTCGGGGCAGGAGGTGCCGCGGGCGGCCAGCTCCGGGTGCCGCTCGCGGGACAGGAAGTCGAGCACCTCGAGGGTGGCGGTGTAGTGGCCGACCCGCCGGGCGTCGGTGGAGCACAGGCCGCGCAGCACCGGGAACAGCGCCGCCGCCCGCTCGTGCCTGGCCGCCTCGGGCAGCGGCTCGTACCCCGGCCGCACCGGCCCGAACGGGTCGGCCCGGCCGTGCTCGGCGATGTACGCCTCGGCGGTGCGGATCATCCACAGCGAGTTGTCGGCGCATTCGGCGGAGGTGGCGCCCCAGGCGGTGATGCCGTGCCCGCCCAGGACGCAGCCGACGGCCGCCGGGTGCGCGTCCTTGATCGCGGCGATGTCCAGGCCGAGCTGGAAGCCGGGCCGCCGCCAGGGCACCCACACCACCCGGTCGCCGTAGACGCGCCGGGTCAGCTCCGCGCCGCCGGCGGCGGTGGCGATGGCGATCCCGGCGTCGGGGTGAAGGTGGTCGACGTGAGCCGCGTCGAGCAGGCCGTGCATCGCGGTGTCGATCGACGGCGCCGCGCCGCCCTTGCCGAAGGCGCAGTGGTCGAGCGCGGCGACCATCTCGTCCTCGCGCTCGACGCCCGGGTACACGCCGGGCAGCGCGCGCAGCCGGTCCAGGCGCAGCACGGAAAGGCCGGCCTCGGTGAGCGTGCCGAGGTCACCGCCCGAGCCCTTCACCCACATGACCTCCACCGGCGCCCCGGTCACCGGGTCCACCGCGGTGCCCTTGGCCGAGGCGTTGCCGCCGGCGTAGTTGGTGTTGCGTGGATCGGCCCCGAGCAGGTGCGCGCGCTCCAGCAGCGGCTCGACCGGCGTGGTCATGAGATCTCCCTACGGGTGGTGCGGGGACCGGCGGGAACGATGGCGGACGGGCCGGGGCCGGGGCGGGTCAGGCGCCCCAGCCGGCCTGGGTGCCGCCGACCCGGTCGGCGCGGATCTTCTCGAAGTAGCCGGACCGGGCGTAGGCCGCCATCGGGTCGGGGTCCAGGCCCATCTCCGCGCGCACCTCGGCCAGCAGCGGGCGGACGTCGGTGTCGTAGGCGTCCATCAGCACGGCGTTGGCGCCGAGCACGTCGCCCGCCGCCTGCGCGGCGGCCAGCGCGCCGACGTCCACCAGCAGCGCCTTGGCGGTGGCCTCCTGCACGTTCATCACCGAGCGGATCTGCCCGGCGATCTTCGGTTCGATGTTGTGGCACTGGTCGAGCATGAACGCGACGTGCGGGCCGAGCCCGCCGCCGCGCACCACCTCGTACATGATCCGGAAGAGCTGGAACGGGTCGGCGGCGCCCACCATCAGGTCGTCGTCGGCGTAGAAGCGGGAGTTGAAGTCGAAGCCGCCGAGCCTGCCCTCACGCAGCAGGAAGGCCACGATGAACTCGATGTTCGTGCCGGGCGCGTGGTGACCGGTGTCCACCACGACTCGCGCCTTGTCGCCCAGCTTGAGGCAGTGCGCGTACGCCGTCCCCCAGTCGGGCACGTCGGTCAGGTAGAAGGCGGGCTCGAAGAGCTTGTACTCCAGCAGCAGCCGCTGCCCGTCGCCCAGCCGGGCGTACACGGCGGCCAGCGCCTCGGCGAGCCGGTCCTGCCGGGCGCGGATGTCGTCCTGCCCGGGGTAGTTGGTGCCGTCGGAGAACCACAGCTTCAACGTGGCCGACCCGGTGGCGTCCATGATGTCCACGCACTCCAGCAGGTGGCCGAGCGCCTTGCGCCGCACCGCCGGGTCGGGGTTGGTGACGCTGCCCAGCCGGTAGTCGTCGTCCTGGAAGACGTTGGAGTTGATCGCGCCGATCTCCACCCCGAGGCCGGCCGCGTACCGGGCCAGCCCGGCGTAGTCGTCGACCCGGTCCCAGGGGATGTGCAGCGCGACGGCCGGCGCGACACCGGTGAAGGCGTGCACCTGGGCGGCGTCGGCGAGCTTCTCGTAGGGGTCGCGGGGCACGCCCTGCTGGGCGAACACCTTGAACCTGGTGCCGCTGTTGCCGTACGCCCACGACGGCGTCTCGATCCGCTGCCCGCGCAGCACCGCCCGGATGTCGTCCCTCATCGGACCCTTCGCCTCAGTCAAGGTGGAAGACCTCGCGCAGTGCGGCCATGCCCTCGTCGGGACGGCCGTCGAGATCCTCGAAGAACGGCGCCATCTCGGCCTGCCAGCGGGCGTTGACCTCGCGTCCGGCCATCGCCGCCCGGGCCGCCGCGAAGTCGTCGGTCTCCAGGTAGCCCACCAGCAGCCCGTCGTCCCGCAGGAAGAGCGAGTAGTTGCGCCAGCCGGTCTCGCGCAGCGCCGCCCGCATCTCCGGCCACACCTCGCGGTGCCGCTCCCGGTACTCGGCGAGCCGGTCGGGCCGCACCCGCAGCAGGAAGCAGACACGCTCCATGGTCACGCTCCTCCCCGCGGACGCGGCGTGCGCCAAGCCGGTGCGCACGCCGCGCCACGACCGCGACGGACTGATCGAAACGTTTTAGTAGGAGCTGCCCGGGACGTTACGTGGCACGGCCGAGGCTTGTCAATGGGTCCGGACCCGCCGGTCCGCACCGGGTCGCCGGGTGGCGGGCGGCTGCCCGGGTGCTGCTGGGGTAGGGTCGGGCCAGCGGGTGATAAGACGTTTTAATACAGTGGACGCCGAGCCGACCTGGACACCGCCGAGGAGGGCCGTGGGCAGCGTGAGCATCCGGGAGGTCGCCGCCCGCGCCGGCGTCTCTCCCGGCACCATCTCCAACGTGCTCAACCGGCCGGAGCGGGTGGCGCCGCAGACGCGCGAGCGGGTGATGCGCGCGATCCAGGAGCTGGGGTTCGTCCGGCACGGATCGGCCTCGACGCTGCGCGCCGGGCACAGCCGGACGATCGGCCTGTCGGTCATCGACATCGGCAATCCCTTCTTCACCGACGTCGCCGCGGGCGTGGAGGAGGTGGCCAGCGACCTCGGCTACGCGGTGATCCTCGGCAACTCGGCCGGCGCGCGCGACAAGGAGGAGCGCAACCTGCTGGTGCTCGCCGAGCAGCGGGTGCGCGGCGTGCTGATCACCCCGTCCGACGACGACCCGGCGCGGCTGGACGCGCTGCGCGAGCGCGGCATCCACGTCGTGCTGGTGGACCATCCCGCGCACCGGCCCGACCAGTGCTCGGTGGCCGTGAACGACTTCTCCGGCGGGCAGATGGCCGCCGCCCACCTGCTGTCGCTCGGTGCCACCCGGATCGGCTACGTCAGCGGCCCCGGCTCCATCCGGCAGTGCGTGGAGCGGCGGCGCGGTGTCGAGCAGGCGGTGGCCGCCGCCGGGCTGGACCCGGACGAGGCGATCGAGGTCGTCGAGACGCCCGCCATGACGGCGCGGGACGGGCAGCGGGCCGCCGCGGCGCTGCTGGCCGCCGGCCTGCCCGGCGCGGTGTTCTGCGCCAACGACCTGCTGGCCCTGGGCTTCCTGCGCGAGCTGCTGCGCGCGGGCGTGCGCGTCCCGCGCGACGTCGCGCTCATCGGCTACGACGACATCGACTTCGCCGCGGCGTCGGCCGTGTCGCTGAGCTCGGTCCGCCAGCCGACCCACCGGCTGGGCCGGATCGCCACCGAGCTGCTGCTCGACGAGTGCGACCATCCCGACACCCACGTGCACCAGCAGGTTATGTTCCAGCCCGAACTCGTGGTCCGGGAGTCCACCACTGGCCGCGCCCTCGCCGGCCGGGACGACGCGTGAGCGTCCACGCCGCGGTGGACCTCGGCGCGTCCAGCGGCCGGGTCATGCTCGTGCGGGTGGCCGGCGGGCGGGCCACGCTGGCCGAGGCGCACCGGTTCGCCAACCGGCCGGTGCGGGTGAACGGCACCCTGCACTGGGACGTGCTCGCCCTCTACCAGGGCGTCCTCACCGGCCTGCGGGCCGCGGGCCCGGTCGACTCGGTGGGCATCGACTCCTGGGCGGTCGACTACGGCCTGCTGGACGGCGACGGGCGGCTCATCGGCAACCCGGTGCACTACCGCGACGCCCGGACCGCCGGGATCATGGAGGCCGTCTCCGCCCGGATCGGCGCGGCCACGCTCTACCGGATCGGCGGCCTGCAGTTCCTGCCGTTCAACACCGTGTACCAGCTGCTCGCCGAGCCCGCCCTGGACCGGGCGCACGCCATGCTGCTGATCCCCGACCTGCTGGCCTTCTGGCTGACCGGGGCCATCGGCGCCGAGGCGACCAACGCCTCCACCACCGGCCTGTACGACGTGCGTGCCCGCGCCTGGTCGCACGAGCTGGCCCGGCGGCTGGACCTGCCGCCGGCCATCCTGCCGCCGCTCCGCGAGCCGGGCACGCCGGCCGGGACGCTGCGGGCCGAGGTGGCCGAGGAGGCCGGGCTGCCCGGCGGCGTCGAGGTGACCGCGGTCGCCTCGCACGACACCGCCTCGGCGGTGGCGGCGGTACCCGCGACCGGTGACCGGTTCGCCTACATCTCCTCCGGCACCTGGTCGCTGGTCGGCCTGGAGCTGCCAGGGCCGGTGCTCACCGAGGAGAGCCGGCTGGCCAACTTCACCAACGAGGGCGGGCTGGACGGCACCATCCGCTACCTGCGCAACGTCATGGGCCTGTGGATCCTGCAGGAGTGCCTGCGCGCCTGGGGGGAGGACGAGCCGTCCCGGCTGCCCGGGCTGCTGGCCGCCGCCGGGCAGGCGCCGCCGTTCGCCGCGCTGATCGACCCGGACGATCCGGCGTTCCTCCCGCCGGGCGACATGCCCGCCCGGATCGCCGCGTACTGCCGCCGTACCGGCCAGCGCCCGCCGGACGGGCGGGCCGCGACCGTCCGGTGCGTGCTGGAGAGCCTCGCCCTGGCCTACCGCCGCACGCTGCGCGCGGCCGTCCGGCTCAGCGGGCGGGACGCCGAGGTCGTCCACCTGGTCGGCGGCGGCGCCCGCAACACCCTGCTGTGCCAGATGACCGCCGACGCCACCGGCCTGCCGGTGATCGCCGGGCCGGTCGAGGCGGCCGCCCTCGGCAACGGGCTGGTGCAGGCCCGCGCCCGCGGCGAGATCGACGACATCCGGGAGGTCGTCCGGCGCGGCGAGCCGCTGCGGACCTTCCACCCGCGGCAGGAGGCGGCCTGGGATCGCGTCGCCGCCCGCCTCCCGGACTGACCGCCCGGGCCCGGCGCCGCCGGGCGGATCCGCCGGTCGCGCGCAGGGCACCGGGCCGGCGATCGCCGCTCGCGTCCGGGCGCCCGCAGCGGGTCAGGCCGGTGGCGCGGCGGTGCTCGATCGGACGGCCAGCGTGGCCGTGGCGACCTGCAGCGAGCCGGGCGAGCGTCCGTCGATCCGGTCCATCAACACCCGTGCGGTGTGCACGCCGTACGCCTGGATGTCCCACGACAGCGCGGTCAGCGCCGGCCGCACCATCACGCAGAGCTGCGAGTCGTCGCCGGCCACGATCGACAGCTCGCCGGGTACGGCGATGCCCATCTCCTGGGCGACGTTGAGCGCGGCGGTGGCCATCACGTCGTTGTCGTAGGTGATCGCGGTCGGGCGGTCGCGGCCGGACAGCAGCGTCCGGGTGGCGCGCACCCCCTCCTCCCAGGTGTAGTCGGTCTCGAGCACCCGCGGCTCGCCGAGGCCGTGACCGGCCACCGCCCGGCGGAAGGCCGCCACGCGCACCTGGGTGTGCTCCAGGGCGGGCAGCCCGGCGACCCGGGCGATGCGGCGATGCCCGAGGGCCACCAGATAGTCGACCGCCGCGACCGCGGCCGCCGCGTCGTCGGTCCACACCGCCGGCAGGTCGGTGCCCGCACGGGGCCGGCCGACCAGGACGGCCGGGATCCGCAGCTCCGCCAGCACCGGGAGCCGCGCGTCGTCGGTCCACAGGTCGGTGACGACCATGCCGTCGACGCGCCGTTCGGCCCAGCACAGGCGCATGGCCTCGATCGCGGCCCGGTGGTCCTCCACCACCTGCAGCAGCAGCGCGGTGCGCCGCCCGGACAGCTCGCGTTCCAGCCCGGCGATGAACCGCATGAAGAACGGCTCGACCCCAAGGGTGTCCGCCGGCCGGGCGATGACCAGGCCGACGCTGTGCGCCCGGGAGCCGGACAGGGACCTGGCGGCCGCGTTCGGCCGCCAGCCGATCTCGTCGGCGATGTCGAGGATGAGCTTGCGGGTCTTGGCGGAGACCCCCGGCCGGCCGTTGAGGGCGTACGACACGGCACCGATCGAGACGCCGGCCCGGGCCGCGATCTCGGCGATGGTCGGCCGCTTCACCGCGTCATCTCCCATCTCGGGTGATCCCGTTCCCTTCTCGCGTTCAGAACCTACCGGCCGGTGCGGACGAGCCGGTCGACGGCCGGGCCACCCCGCCGCCGCACCCGGGGCCGGCCCGCCGGCGCGCGTGGCGGTGCGCGCCGGGCGATCGATGATCATTCTCGCACGTGCCGTTCCGGCGGCGCCGCCGCGGGTCCGCCGGAACGGCACGGTGAACGACGCCATTATTAAACGCTTAAGAGGGCGACGCGGCCGGGTCATGGTGGCGTCGGCGCGCAGGTGATTCCCGGCCGGCCGGGCTCCGGGGGCCGGCTGAAACATTCCCGCGCCCGGCGGATCTCCGGCGAGCGGGTGGACCTACCGGCGATGGCTTCATCGGGCGGGCCGGGCTTGCCGGGACGGCCGTTTAGATCGGGGTGTGTCACCGAGTGACCGGACCGGTGCCCGAAGTGATCGGCTGCATCGGGCGGCCGGGCGGCGGGGCGCGATCCGGCGAAGTTGACTTAAACCCTTAAGTGCCGCACGGTTCAGCCACGGCACCGCCATCGATGGTCATCCCGTCATAGCGAGGAGTCTTGAATGCGACTACGTAGGAAACTCGCGGCGCTCGCCGCCGGGATACTGGCCACCGCCGGCCTGTCGGTGGCGGCCTTCCCCGCCGCGGCGGCCCCCGCCGGCTGCTCGGTCAAGTACAACGTGACCGGCCAGTGGCAGGGCGGCTTCCAGGGGGACGTGGCGATCACCAACCTCGGCGACCCGCTGTCCGGCTGGACGCTGGAGTTCGACTTCCCGGCCGCCGGCCAGGCCGTGACCAACGGCTGGAGTGCCGACTGGTCGCAGTCCGGCGCGCACGTCACGGCCAGGAATCTGGCCTGGAACGGTGGCGTCGCCGCAGGCGGCACGGTGTCGATCGGGTTCGTCGGCAAGTGGAGCGGCGCCAACCCGGTCCCCACCGCCTTCAAGGTGAACGGGGTGACCTGCGGTGGCGGCACGTCGCCCAGCCCGTCCCCGAGCCCCAGCGGCAGCCCGTCGCCCTCCCCGTCCCCGTCCCCGTCGCCGAGCCCGCAGCCGGGCGGCGCGGCTCCCGCGCTGCGCGTGTCGGGCAACAAGCTGGTGACCTCGGCGGGCCGGACCTACCGGCTGCTGGGCGTCAACCGCTCCAGCGGCGAGTTCGCCTGCGTGCAGGGCAAGGGGGTCTGGGACGGCGGGCCGGTGGACCAGGCGTCCATCGACGCGATGAAGACCTGGAACATCCACGTGGTGCGGATCCCGCTGAACGAGGAGTGCTGGCTCGGCACCTCCGGCGTCCCCGCGGGCGGGCCGAGCGCCGCGACCTACCAGCAGGCGGTCAAGAGCTACGTGAACCTGCTGGTGGCGAGCGGGATCACCCCGATCGTCGAGATGCACTGGTCCTACGGGCAGTACACCGGTCCCGCCACCGCCTGCTCGGACGCCGCGGCGACCTGCCAGAAGCCCATGCCCGACGCCAAGTACGCCCCGACGTTCTGGACCCAGGTCGCCAACACCTTCAAGGGCGACAACGCCGTCGTCTTCGACCTGTTCAACGAGCCCTACCCGGACGCGGCGAACAACTGGACCGACGCCACGGCGGCCTGGACCTGCCTGCGGGACGGCGGCACCTGCACCGGCATCGGCTACGAGGTGGCCGGCATGCAGGACCTGGTGGACGCGGTCCGCGCCACCGGCGCCACCAACGTCATCATGAGCGCCGGCCTGACCTGGACCAACGACATGAGCCAGTGGCTGACCTACCAGCCGAACGACCCGACCGGCAACCTGATGGCCGCCTGGCACACCTACAACTTCAACGGGTGCGTCGACGTCACCTGCTGGAACAACACCATCGGCACGCTGGCCGCCAAGGTGCCGGTGGTCGCCGGGGAGATCGGGCAGAACACCTGCGGGCACGACTACATCGACAGGGTGATGAACTGGGCCGACGCCAACGGGGTCGGCTACCTGGCCTGGACCTGGAACCCGTGGGGCGGGTGCGACAGCTCCGGCAACATCCTCATCACCGACTGGAACGGCACCCCGACCAAGACGTTCGGCGAGGGGTTCCGCGCCCACCTGCTCGCCCAGAACCCGTACGCGTGACCTGACCCTGCGGGCCCGGCCGCATCTCGCGGCCGGGCCCGCGGCACGCCCGCCGGAAGAACGTCCGGCGGGTCAGCGGCGGCCGCGGCGGGCGGTGC
Organism: Sphaerisporangium rufum; assembly: GCF_016863395.1. Lineage (GTDB taxonomy): Bacteria > Actinomycetota > Actinomycetes > Streptosporangiales > Streptosporangiaceae > Sphaerisporangium > Sphaerisporangium rufum. The sequence goes on from NZ_BOOU01000031.1 coordinate 114,289, forward strand.
CGAAGATCGACCTGGTGATCTCCCGGCCGAGCGCGGACGCGGCCGAGCGGGCCAGCGAGCGGAACTCCTTGGACTCCAGCACGTTGTCCAGCACCGACCGCCGGCCCTCCGGTTCGGTTCCGGCCCGCCCGCTCCGGGCTTCGGGAGCGGGACGCGCGGGCGGGGCGGCCGGCTGCTGCTCGGCCAGCCGGGCCGCCAGGATCTCGTAGGCCGACCGGCGGTCGACCGCCGTGCCGTACTTGCGCGACAGCGGCGAGGCGGCGACGACGCCCGCGACCACCTCCGGGGCGGCCGCCGCCATGAGCGTCCGCGGGGCGCGCAGCCGCGTCCAGGCCACCGGGGTCGGCACGCCGGTCTCCGACAGCACCGTGACCACCGCGTCGCCGATGGCGAGCTCGGCGAGCAGCCGCGCCAGGTCGTACCCGGACCGGGGGAAGGTCGACACGGTGGCCTTGAGCGCCTTGGCGTCCCGGGGGGTGAAGGCGCGCAGCGCGTGCTGCACCCGCGCGCCGAGCTGGGCCAGCACCTCGGCGGGCACGTCATCGGGCGTCTGGGTCACGAAGAAGACACCCACGCCCTTGGACCGGATCAGCCGCACGGTCTGCACGATCGACCGGCGGAACTCGGCGGAGGCGCCGTCGAACAGCAGGTGCGCCTCGTCGAAGAAGAACACCAGGGTGGGCCGGTCGGGGTCGCCGACCTCGGGGAGCACCTGGAACAGGTCGGCGAGCAACCACATCAGAAAGGTGGAGAACAGCAGCGGCCGGTCCCGCACGGCGGGCAGCTCCAGCACCGAGACGACGCCTTGGCCGTCCCCGGTCACCCGCAGCAGGTCGCGCACGTCGAACTCCGGCTCGCCGAAGAACGCCTCGGCGCCCTGCGCCTCGAAGCCGGTCAGCGCGCGCAGGATGACCCCGGCCGTCGCCGCCGACAGCCCGCCGATCCCGCGCAGCGCCTCCGGGGTGGCCGTCAGGTACCGGATGACCGCGATCAGGTCCTTCAGGTCCAGCAGCGGCATGCCGTTGTGGTCGGCGAAGTGGAAGACCAGCCCGAGGGAGGACTCCTGGGTCTCGTTGAGGTCGAGGACCTTGGCCAGCAGCACCGGGCCGAAGGCGGTCATGGTGGCGCGGACCGGTACCCCCGCCCCCTGGCCGCCCAGGGACAGGAACTCCACCGGGCAGGCCGCCGGCCGCCACGCCTGGCCCACCTGGGCGGCGCGCGCGGTGACCCGGTCGGAGGGCTCGCCCGGCGCGGCCAGCCCGGACAGGTCGCCCTTGACGTCGGCCAGGAACACCGGCACGCCCTGCGCCGACAGCTGCTCGGCCAGGACCTGCAGCGTCTTGGTCTTCCCGGTCCCGGTGGCCCCGGCCACCAGGCCGTGCCGGTTCAGCATGGCCAGCGGGATCCGGATCTGCTCCGCGGCGTCGGCGGTGCCGTCCTCGCGCACCAGGGCTCCGAGCTCCACCGCCGGTCCCTGGAAGTCATAACCTTTCATCGGCCCCCCATCCCGCCACCCTTGTCGGTCCTGCCCGGTGGCCGCCCGGCGGACGCGCCGGGGACGGCGCCGCCGGTGAAAGTTTCCGCGATCCGGCCGCAGGCGTGGCCCGGGGGATGCACGGACCCCCAGGTCGGGGCGGACCGGCCACGGAGCACCGCCGAGGCGTCACCAGCCCGAGCCCGTCGCCGAGCCCGCGCGCTGGCGCCCGGGGCGGCCACGACGGCCGGTTTCACCGCCACCTCCGGCGGCGTCGACGGAGCGCCGTCCGCGCTCACCTGCACGGCGGGCTGATATCGGTCCGGTGGGGCCGGTGACCCGGCCCCACCGGACGCCCGGTCCGCGCCGGCCGGTCAGCGGGACACCGCGTCCGCGGCGTCGCCGGCCTCATCGGTCACCAGGAAGCCGCCGGACTGGTGGTGCCACAGCCGGGCGTAGGCACCGCCGGCCTGGACGAGCTCGTGGTGGCCGCCCTGTTCCACGATGCGGCCCTGGTCCAGCACGACCAGCCGGTCCATCCGCACCACGGTGCTCAGCCGGTGCGCGACCACGATGGCGGTGCGGTCGCGCATCAGCCGCCACAGCGCCTCCTGGATGAGGATCTCGCTCTCGGAATCCAGCGCGCTGGTCGCCTCGTCCAGCAGCAGGATCGGCGCGTCGCGCAGGATGGCGCGGGCCAGGGCGACCCGCTGCCGCTGACCGCCGGAGAGCTTGACCCCGCGCTCGCCGACCAGGGTGCCGAATCCGTCCGGCAGGGCGTCGGCGAACTCGGTGACGTGCGCGGCCACCGCGGCCTGGCGGATCTCGGCGTCGCTCGCGCCCGGCCGGGCGAACGCGATGTTGTCGCGCAACGACCGGTGGAACATGGCGGGCTCCTGCGGGACGTAGGCGATCAGGCCGCGCAGGTCGGCCTGGCGCAGCCGGCCGATGTCCTGGCCGCCGATCAGGATGCGGCCGCCGTCGATGTCCATCAGCCGCAGCAGCAGCCGGGTGAGCGTGGTCTTGCCGCCGCCGGAGCGGCCGACCAGGCCGACCTTGGTGCCGGCCGGGATGTCCAGGTCCAGGCCGTCGAACAGCGGCGGCTGCCCGGCGTGCGCGAACGCCACCCGCTCGAACCGGACGCCGGCGTCGGCGGGGCCCAGCGGCTGCGGGTCGCCGGGGTCGGTCACCTTGGGCGGGGTGAGGAGCAGCTCGGTGAACTGGGCGGACTCGGTGAGGGTGCTCTCCATCCGCCGGTAGATCTGGTTGAAGTCGAACATGATGCCGACCGCGCTGGTGTAGTAGCTGAAGGTCACCACGATGGCCTCCACGCCGAGGCCGCCGCGCAGACCGACCGCGATCAGCAGGCCGGCGGTGCTGGTGATCACCGCCAGCGGTGCCACGACGGTGTCCACCCGCAGGTTGCCGTAGTCCCAGGCGCGGAGCGTCAGCCGGCGCTGCTCGGCCAGCCGGGAGCGGTACTCGGCGGCCTCGCGGTCCTCGGCGGCGAAGGCGCGCACGGTGTCCATGTTGGCCAGCACGTCGGCGACGTGCCCGGACACCAGGACCTTGGCGGCCTCGCGCCGGTCGACCAGCCGCTGCCGGCGGCGGATGAGCGGGGCGATCACCAGGCCGGTGAGGATGATCAGGCCCATGAGCACGACCACCAGCAGCGGGTGGTAGCCCCACAGCACCACCGAGGCGAACAGCAACGGTGCCAGCTTGGCGAAGACCGCGAAGGTCAGCGTGTCCACGAACGGCTCGAAACCGCCGGCGAAACTCAGCACCCGTTTGGTCAGCGAGCCGGCGAAGTTGTCGTGGAAGAACGCGGTGTCCTTCTCCAGCAGCCGGTCCATGCCGAACGTGCACAGCCGCTCGATTCCCCGGGCGTCGGTCCGGTTCAGGAAGTGAATGCCGGCCCGCCACAGCGCCTCGCCGGCGAGCAGCAGTCCACCGAAGCCGAGCACGTACGGCAGCAGCGGCGCGACGGTCGTGCCGCCGCCGCCGGCCGCCAGCCGGCCGACGATCGCCGCGACCATCAGCGGCGCCAGGTAGAGCAGGCAGATGTTGCCCAGGGCCGGCAGGGTCAGTGCCGGGACCGCGATGCGCCACTGCCGGCGCAGTTCTCCGAAGTAGTAGTGCAGCGCCAGCAGCACCGCCGACCGCCGGGCCGGTGGATCGTCGCCGGGTGGATCATTCGATTTCCGCATGAAAAGGCCCCCTCACCTCGTCGCCATGAATCAATGGTGCCGAAGGAGGCGTGGACCGAGCGAATGGTTTTAGCCCGGTCCGCCGGCCGGGAAACGAATGGACTCGCAGGTCGGCGGCCGGGGGTCATCGAATGATTCACGATTCCGGCAGGGTAGATATCTGGTGCGATATCCGAATGGCGAGTGACTGATTTCGGCGGTCACTCCGGCCCCCGGCCGGCCGTCAGAGCGTGCGGCGCAGCCACTCCTCGACGCCCGCCACGTGCACGGTCGCCCACGCCCGGGCGACCTCGGGGTTGCGGGCGGCGATCGCGTCGCAGATCGCCACGTGCTGCTCCCGGGTCTTCTCCAGCGCCCCCTCCTGGGTGAGGCCGCGCCACACCCGGGCCCGGGTCGTCGGGCCGGACAGGCTGTCGATGAGCGAGCACAGCACCGGGTTGCCCGAGCCGGCGGCGATGTGCTTGTGGAAGCGCAGGTCGTTGGCGACCAGCTCGGTCACGCTCGGCCCGTCGGGCAGGTCGTCGAGGATCAACCGCAGCTCGGCGACCTCCGCCTCGGACATGTGCACCGCGGCCATCGCGGTGGCGGCCGGCTCCAGGACCCGCCGCACCTCCAGGAACTGCAGCACGGTGTCGTCCCGGTGGAAGTCGACGACGAACGACATCGCCTCCAGCAGCAGATGCGGCTGCAGGCTGGTGACGAAGGTGCCGTCGCCCTGCCGGACGTCCAGCACGTTGATCAGCGCGAGCGCGCGCACCGCCTCCCGCAGCGAGTTGCGGGACAGGCCGAGCCGTTCGGCCAGGTCGGTCTCCCGGGGCAGCCGGTCACCGGGGGCGAGCTCACCCGACATGATCATCTGCTTGATCTTGTCGATCGCCGCGTCCGTGAGCGCCACGGAGCCACCTCCACTGTTCTCCGGCGGGCCCACCGGCCCGCGGATCTCCAGCAGTTTAGGGGAGGGGACCGCGCGGGTCCGGCCCGGCCGGTCCCGGTCCGGCGGCGCGCGGACGCTCAGCGCACCACGGTGACCTCGTCGTCCGGCCGCACCGGACCGCGGTCTCGATGACCCACGTGGTGCCGGGGCGCGACCGGGCCGCGCTCGGTCACCGGGAACAGGCGGCGCCCGGCCCGTTCCGGCCGGACCTCCGGGCCGTCGGCGGGCACACCGCCCGGCAGGACGGGGCGGGCGGCGATCATGTCCTGGTCGACCGTGATGCCCAGCCCCGGGGAGTCGCCGAGCACGAACGCGCCCTCCGACACGTGCAGGTCGAAGGTGAGCCCGAGCGGCGGCCGCAGGTTCTGCAGCTCGCTGACCATGTGGTTCGGCACCGCCGTCGCCGCGTGCAGCAGCCCGACCGGATTGGTGCCGATCGGGCTGACCGGCAGATCGTGGGCGTGGGCCAGGCTGGCGACCCGCATGAAATGGGTCACCCCCCACACCGCGGCGGTCTGGACGATGTCGAGCCCGCCGGCCGCGATCAGCGGGACGAACTGCTCCAGCCCGGTGAGGTTCTCCCCGCCGGCGACCGAGGCGCGCACGCCCCGGCCCACCACCGCCAGCCCCTGGGCGTCCCAGCGGCGGACCGGCTCCTCGATCCAGGTCAGGTCGAGGGTGCGCTCCAGCTCGCAGACGTGCCGGACCGCCTGCTTGCGGGTCCACGCCTCGTTCACGTCCAGCATCAGCGCCGGCCGGGCTCCGTGCGCGGCCTCGGTCAGCACATCGCGCACCAGCGTCAGGCGGTGGCGGTCCCGGTCGATGTCCAGCCCGCCCTTGATCTTGGCCGCCCGCAGCCCGTACCGGGTGTGCAGCTCGTAGTAGGACACCAGCTCGTCGTCGGTGAGGCCGATGTCCAGGCCGGAGGCGTAGGCGGGCACCCGCCGGTCGCTCCCGCCCAGCAGGCGCCACAGCGGTTCACCCGCCAGCCGGGCCTTGATGTCCCACAGCGCGGTGTCCAGCGTGCCGATCGTGCCGAACACCGAACCCGCGTGCCCGGCCTTGAAGACCCGCCGCAGCATGCGGTCGTACAACGCGGCCACCCCGCGGGGGTCTTCCCCCTCGATCGCGGCGAACACCGTCTCCAGCCCCGCGTGCGGCCCGAGGCCGACCCCGGTGACGCCCTCGTCGGTGTCCACCAGGACGATCCCGATCGGGACGCAGCCGTCGGCGAAGACGCCGTTGGCGTCGCCGACCGGGCGACCCCAATCCTGCACGGTCGTCAGCGTCCGGTAACCGGTGATCCGCATGTCAGCCCTTCGTGGAGCCGGCGGTGACCCCGTCGGCGATCTGGCGCTGGAGGAAGAGGTAGATCATCAGCACCGGCACGGCCGCGATGAGGACCCCGGCGCCGAAGGTCGGGATGTCGTCGGAGTACTGACCCTGCAGCGAGGTGACCCCGACCATCAGGGTGCGGTGTTCGGCCGACGGCATCATGAGCAGCGCGATGAGCACGTCGTTCCAGCAGAACAGCGCGTCCAGGATGCCGACCGACAGCAGTGCCGGGGCGCCCAGCGGCAGCATGATCCGCCGGTAGACGCCGTAGATGGTGTTCCCGTCGATGCGGGCCGCGTCCACGATCTCCATCGGGATCGTGGCGTAGTAACTGGTCATCAGGAAGACGGTGAACGGCAGGAACTGGGCGACGTAGGCCAGGACCAGCCCTGGATAGGTGTCGATGAGCCCGCTGTCCGCCATGACCCGCGCGAGCGGCACCATGATCACCTGGAACGGCACGAACAGCGCGGCCAGGCAGCCCAGGAAGACCACCGACGAGCCGCGGAACCGCAGCCGGCTCAGCGCGAAGCCCGCCATCGAGCCGATCAGCAGCAGCATGACGACCGAGGCCGTCACCACGATGAGCGAGTTGGCGAAGTACCGGCCCATCCCGACGCTCGTCCAGGCCGTCACCACGTTGTCGGCGTTCAGCGAGTCGGCCGGCGCGAACCGGTCGAGGATGTAGTCCCGCCGGGTCTTCATCGCGACGTTGCCGGTGAACAGCAGGGGATAGACCGTGGCCAGGGCCAGCAGGGCCATGGGGACCGCGGCCGCCCACCGGCCGAGGCGCGCGCCGCGCATCAGTCCTCCCGTCCCGAGCGGCGCAGCAGGCCGATCTGCGCGAGCCCCACCACCAGCATGACCAGGAACAGCACGGTGGAGGCGGCGGAGGCGAGCGCGGGGCGGTTCATCTTGCCCTGCTGGATCCAGATGTAGAACTCCGGCAGGTAGGTCGCACCCCCCGGGCCGCCGCTGGTCATGACGTACAGCAGGCCGAACATGGACGTGAGCATCCCGATCATCGTGGTCACGAAGACGAACTGGATCGTACGCGACAGGCCGGGAATGATCACGTGCCAGATCGTCTGCGGGAGTGTCGCACCGTCCACCCGGGCCGCGTCCAGCAGCGAGGAGTTCAGGGTGGCGAACCCGGCGAGGAACACCACCAGCGCCATGCCGAACGTCGCCCACACGTGTACGCCGACCACGGTGATCATCGCCACCGCGGGGTCGCCCAGCCAGTCGACCGGACCGAGCCCGAACGCGCCGAGGACGGCGTTCGCCGGGCCGTCGTAGGCCAGCAGCAGGTTGAAGATCGCGCCGACGATCACCGGGGACAGCACGGCGGGGAAGAAGTAGACGCTGCGGAACAGCCGGTGCCCGGGGACGCGCAGGTAGATGAACGTCGCCAGCAGTCCGGGGATCGCCACCGCCACCGGCAGGAGCAGCACCAGCAGCCCGACGTTGCCCAGCGCGTCCCGGAACAGCGGGTCCTGGAACAGGTACACGTAGTTGTCCAGGCCGACCGGGCTGCCGTTGCGGTCACCGTCGCCGGTGAAGGAGAAGTTGACCCCCAGCACCAGCGGATACAGCCGCAGGAACACCAGGATCAGCACGGCCGGCGCCACCAGGACGAAGGGGGCCAGCCGCTCGGAACGCGCCGCGCGGGACGGCCGCCCGGCGGCCGTCCCGGTGCCCGCGTGCGGTGGTCGCCACCGGGCACCCGCCCGCCCGGCCCGCTCGGGGGCGGCCGGGCGCGCGGGCGGCGAGGAACTTCGGGTCGGCACCGGGTCAGCCCGTCTTGTCGGAGGCCGCCAGCTGTCGCACCGCCTCATCGACCGAGACCGAGCCGTCCAGCAGCTTCTGCGACAGCCGGCCCATCAGCTCCAGGGTCTTGGAGGACAGCGCGACGTGCAGCGCCGGCTTGCCGCCCTTGAGGTCGGACACGATCGTGGTGACGGCCGGTCCGGCCTGGGACACGTCGATCGTGGTGTCGGACGCGATCGCGCCCGCCGAGGAGTAGAAGGCGGTGAGCGCCTCGGTCGACGACAGCGAGCGGACCAGGTCGGCGGCGAGCTTGGGGTCCTTGGTCCACTTGGCGACCCCGTAGCCGATGCCGCCGTCGTAGGCCAGGCTCGGGGTGGTGCCGGGCTGGACGACCGGGGCCTTCATGACGCCCAGCTGGTCGCCGGGGAGGAACTCGGCGAAGTCCTTCCAGTGGCCGACGTCGGACATCAGCCCGATGACGTGCGCGGCCTTGCCGGACTGGAAGACGGCGAAGGCGTCGTTGAACATCGCGGTCGAGTTGGCGCCCTTGTTGTTCAGGCCCGACTCGCCGGTGTCCTTCCACAGCTGGAAGATCCGCTTCACCCCGGCCGAGGACCAGTCGCGCTTGCCGGCGATCCAGTCGTCGTACTCCTGCGGGGTGAGGATGCCCGACCCCAGGCCGGACATGAAGAACTGGATGGCGAAGCCTTCCTTGTTGCCGACCGCGAAGCACGCCGCCCCGGTCGACTTCTTGATCGCCGCGCAGTCGCCGACCAGCTTGTCCCACGTCGTGGCGGGCTTGGTCGGGTCGAGCCCGGCCTTCTGGTAGAGCGACCTGTTGTAGTAGATCGGATGGCCCTGCAGGGTCACCGGCGCGGCGTAGGTCTTGCCGTCCTTGCTGAAGGCGTCCCAGCCGGCCAGCCGCTCCCGGTCGCCGGACACGTACTCGTCCAGCGGGAGGAGCGCGTCCACCCGGTCGCGGATCTGCCCGCCGCCGTTGAACAGGATGACGTCGGGCCCCTTGCCGGCCTGGATGGCCGCGCCGAGCAGCGTGTAGTACTGCTCGAACGGCTGGGCGACGAACTCGACGGTGACGCCGGGGTGCTGCTTGGCGAAGTCGGCCTTCGCCTTCTCGATGTAGGGGGCGGCCGCCTTGTCCCCGGACTTCCAGTCCCAGACGACCAGCTTCCCCTGCGCCGCGCCGGACGCGCCGCCGGTGGCGCCGGTGGAGGATGACGTCTCTGGCCGCGTGGCGCTGCCGCAGCCGGTCAAGGTGAGGGCCGCCACCAGCAGGGCCGGCCATAGTGTTCGCTGCCTCATGCGCTGTTCACTCTCCGAAGGACCGCCGGCTCGCCCGGCCATCTTCGGCGAAACGTAACTCGTATGACGTCTATCGTCAATATTTGCGTGGCATATACTGTGAGGCAGGAGTGGCGCCGTCCCCGGCGGCCCGCTGGAGGGGGAGATGACGGCATCACACCGATCGCCGGCGGGCGACTCGGCGCCCCCCGCCTGGGTGCGCCGCCCGGCCAACCTCGCCCAAGCGGTGACGGCGGAGCTGGTGGAGCGCATCGTCCGCGGGGTGTACCCGCCGGAGACACCGCTGCCGCCCGAGCCGGCGCTGTGCGCGGCCTTCTCGGTAAGCCGGACCGTCGTCCGCGAGGCCGTCAAGGTCCTCCAGGAGAAAGGGCTGGTGCACGTCCGCCAGGGCACCGGCACCATGGTCACCTCGCCGGCCCTGTGGGACATGCTGGACGAGCTGGTGCTCGCGGCCACCATCGCCGAGGACGACGGCCTCACCGTGCTGGACGACCTCGTCGTCACCCGGCGGGTGCTGGAGTCCGACATGGCGCACGTCGCGGCACAACTGGCCGACCAGGAGGTCATCGACCGGCTGCGGGCCCTGGTGGACCGGATGGACGAGGTCGTCGACGACCCGGCCGTCTACGCCGACCACGACCGTGCCTTCCACGACACGATCATGCAGGCGTCCGGGAACCGCATCGCCCGCGGGGTGGTCCGGGCCTTGGAGGCGCAGGCCGTCAACACCGCCCGCTACACCGGCCGCACCGAGCGCGCCCTGTGCGTGGCCTCCAACCTCGGCCACCGGCGGGTCTACGAGCGCATCGCGGCGCACGACCCCGACGGGGCGGCGGAGGCGATGTTCACCCACATCACCGAGGCGTGGCTGGTCCGCCGCGGCGGACCGGGCGATCCGGCGCGGCTTCGCCGCTAGCCCGCCCGCGGCGTGGCGCCGATCCGACCGTGGCATGGCATGAGTATGACTCATCGGCCCTCCGTCGTCATTCTCCGGCCGCCGATCGCCGGGCTCGCCGGGCCGAATCCGTGAAAGGTTCATGACGGTTACCAGGGTGCGGCGCGGCCGGTGGCGGGATCGGGGCCGGTCGCGCGCGGCAGGACGACCGGCGCCCGGCGCGCCAGGCGCCGGCCGGAAAAAATAAGCATGCTTAACGTCTTGACGGCGCCCGGCGACCCGCTCGTAATGGGTAATCAGGTCTCGGGGACGGCTCCTTCCGGGCCTGCGGGCCGATGACGCCGCCGGCGCGGCGACGTCGCGCGGCCCGCGCCAGCCATGAGACGGCGCGATCGGCCTCAGAAGGGCGTGCCCCGAACCCCGAAGGAAGCTTCGTGCACCCATTCTCACCACATGTAACGTTGCGATCCATGCTGGCCGGTCTGGTCGCCGTGGCGGCGTCGGTGGCGGCGGTGGTCCTGCCCGCCGCGTCGGCGCGGGCCGCCGTCACGACGCTCTACGCGGCGCCGAACGGCGGCGGCAGCACCTGCTCGGCCGCCGAGCCGTGTTCGTTGTCCGGTGCGCAGGCGGCGGTCCGGTCGCTGGCCGGGTCGATGTCCGATGACATCGTCGTGCAGCTGGCCGACGGTGTGTACCGGCAGACCGTGCCGCTGCGGTTCACCGCCGCCGACTCGGGCACCGGCGGCCACACCGTCCGGTGGCAGGCCGCGCCGGGCGCCCGCCCGGCGGTCAGCGGGTCCAGGGCGGTCACCGGCTGGACGGTCGCCGACTCGGGCAAGAACATCTGGCGGGCCGACGTCGGCACCGGGATCGAGTCCCGGCAGCTGTACGTCAACGGGGCCATCGCCACCCGGGCCCGCACCCAGGTCAACCGGGCCGACTTCACCCCGACCAGCGCCGGACTGCGGTTCTCCAACTCCGCGCTGAGCTACCTGAACAACCTGGCCGGCCAGAACCGGATCCAGCTGGAGAGCGTCAACTCCTTCACCGACCGGTACGTGACCGTGCAGAGCATCAGCGGGAACCTGATCACGATGCAGCAGCCGGGGTGGAGCAACAACACCTTCGGCTACGACGTCTTCACCGCGCCGTTCCGGGCGGGCCCGCTGTACCTGGAGAACGCCTACGAGTTCCTGGACGCGGCGGGGGAGTGGTACCTGAACACCGGCACCGGCGCGCTCTACTACATCCCGGCCGCCGGGCAGAACATCAACAACCTCAGCATCGAGCTGCCGGTGGTGCAGTCCCTGGTGAACGTCGGCGGCACCTATGACGCGCCGGCGCACCACATCGCGTTCAGCGGGATCACCTTCACCGGCACCAGCTGGCTCCTGCCCAGCGGGAACCAGGGCTTCGCCGACCAGCAGACCGGCGCCTACGCCGCCGGCAACTGGAACTGGCCCTCGTTCGGCTCGTGCACCAGCGGCTGCACCCAGTTCGAGGCCACCCGGCCGAACTGGAGCCAGATGCCGGCCGCCGTGCAGATCTCCGCGGCCAACAACATCACCTTCAGCGACTCGCAGTTCGTCAACCTCGGGCAGACGGCCATCGGCATCGGCAACGACGCAAACGCGCACGCCAGCGGGGTGGGCCTCGGTGCCGGTGACATCACGATCACCAGGTCGGAGATCGCCCGCGTCTCGGCCGGCGGTGTGATCGTCGGCGGGGTGCGCGCCGACGCCCACCACCCGAGCGACCAGCGGATGGTCAACCGGAACATCACCATCAGCGACAACCGCATCCACGACCTGGCGGTGGAGTACCGGGGCAACGTCTCGGTCATGGCCACCTACGTCACCAACGCCACCATCGCCAACAACGAGGCCTACAACCTGCCGTACTCCGGCATCAACGTCGGCTACGGCTGGGGCGCCAACGACGCCGGCGGCAGCAACGACTACGCCAACCGCGGTTTGTACAACTACCAGCCGAGGTACACCACCGCCACCACCGCGTCCGGCAACAAGGTCACCGGCAACTACGTGCACGACATCATGCAGCAGATGACCGATGGCGGGTGCATCTACACCCTGTCGGCGAACCCGGGCGCGCAGATCAGCGGGAACCACTGCCTGCGGCCCAACGGCTGGTTCGGGCTCTACTTCGACGAGGGCTCCCGGTACTACTCCGCCACCGGCAACGTGTTCAACGGCTCGGGGACCTGGGCCACCGCCAACTACGGCCCCCGGCCGGAGATGGGCGGATACACGCTGACCGGCAACTGGACGACCAGCGGCACCACCAACATCGGCAACGACCGGGGCAACGTCGTCAACAACAACGTGGTGGTGGCCAACGGCCAGTGGCCCTCGGGCGCCCAGGCGGTGATGGCGGCCGCCGGTCCGCGCAGCGGCACCTCGCCGTCGCCCTCGCCGTCGACGACGCCCACCCCGGCTCCGGCGGGCGCCATCAAGGGCGTGGGTTCGGGGCGGTGCCTGGACATCGCGAGCGG